>JBBRVP010000084.1:0-1553 GCA_038246785.1 Jiangellales bacterium | reverse complement strand
CGGAAGCCGAGTTCTGCCAGCGTTCGGATCAACTCGATTTCTGTACTTCTTACATGTAGGCCACGCATGGACTCTCTCCGTCGGTGACATCCCGTTCTGGCGACGTTCGATGCGAAAGTAGGGCTAGCGAATGACAACCCATGTACCGCTCTGGGTTTCAATACTTCCCACCAAAGTTCCATCCATGTTTACGACGTTCACGCGATCCAATCCACTTGAGCCGCTGAGCGGATAGGACGTTCGATGCGGATCTTGGGGCGGCGGGCGAGTAGGGTCCGGGGCGGTCGGTTGCTGCGGCGGTCGCGACGACCGAGGCCGGGCGTAAGGGCGCGTACCAACCAGCGCGGCGATGGCGAGCGATGGGCGCACGGGTCGCCTGCCACGCCTGGGGCGTGACCGGAGCGGGGATCAGAAGTCGGCGAACGGCAGCTCGAGCGCGAGGTCGTCGGCAGGCGGACCGCGGGCGGGGGCGACGGACGGGACGGCGGCGGGGAGGCCGAGATGATCGAGGATGCCGGCGACGATGTTGGGGGCGGTGAGGAAGGCGATCACGAGGAGGTCGTCGCCGCAGCGCGGGCAGGTGGTGACGTCGGCGCCGAAGACGCGCTCGAGCAGGGCGGCCCAGTCGAGGCGGCGAGCGAGCATCGAGGCGGTCACGGGCGCGGTGGGGTCGGAGGCGTCGGCGGGTGGCGTCGGCACGACGCGGTCGCGCAGGCGATGCGCCGACGAGAAGATGCCGTGGTAGCGGACGGTGTGGCAGCGGCGTGGCGGGATCAGCGTGGCCAGGCGGCGGCACAGGGTCGGGCCGTCGGTGACCCAGGCGGTGCGGCCGGTCGGATCGGGGCGGCGGAACCGGACCTCGACGCGGCCGTCGGGGCGCACCGCGACGCGGTCGGCGGAGATCGCGGGGCGCAAGAGGTAGCGGGCGAGCCGCTCGAGGGCGGCGCGGTCGGCGGCGGCGACGGCGGTGTCGGCGTGGAGGGAGAAGCCGTCGACGAAGGCGCAGCGGCTGCGCCCCGCCCGAGGGGCGTCGAGCGCGGGCACGGGGAGGGCCAGGTGCGTCTGGACGGCCTCGGCCTGGGCGTGGGCGAGGGCGTCGGGCTCGTCGTCGCCGGCGAGGTCGGCGTTGCGGCGGGCGAGGAGGCGCGCCGTGCGGCGGACGACGCGCGCGGTGATCGCCTCGACCTCGGCGTCGGTCGGCGGCGGCAGCGGGTGGAACGTGACGGCACCGTCGGGTTGTTGCTGCCAGACGCCGTCGGGGATCACGGTGTGGAAGTGGAGGTTGGCGTTGACGAACGAGCCGAAGCGTTGCACCGCGGTCACGGCGCCGGCCTCGGCGCGCGGGATGCCGAGGGCGCGCGCCCGGCGACGGTGGTCAGCGAACACGCTCCGCACGAACGCGGTGAGCAGCTCGGACACCAGCGTCGGGTCGCGGAGCAGGCGGATGCGCAGCCAGCGCGGGAACGACAGCGTCCATTGCCGGTAGCCGGCGGGCGGCAGGACGCGATCGACCAGGTGCGCCGCGGTGTCGGCCATGCGGCGGCCGTCGCAGG
>JBBRVP010000083.1:0-2115 GCA_038246785.1 Jiangellales bacterium | reverse complement strand
TCAGCCGGTCGGGCTATCACGCCTGGGTCGGGCGCTCGCCGAGCGCTCGCGCGGCCCAGGACGCCCGCTTGACCGCGCGGATCGCGGTGCTGCACACGCTGCGCCGCGGCGTCTACGGCTCCCCGCGTACTGGGCTCGAACCAGTCCTCCCCGGACGGCTGGACGGCGTGGCCGGCAACCTCGGCGAGGTCGGAGTCGGGCCCGGCACAGAAGACGACCCGCGAGAATGACCCTCGTCTGTCCCAAGGCGGGCCTGGGAAGACCCAGAAGGTTCGTCCTGTTGGGTGGCCTGCAACACGACAACGAGAAGTCGCTGCGACGAAGCTGAGTCGCGTGGCGTGAATCATCAACGCCCAATCTCAGATCCGCTCCGCCCGTCCGGGCCGAAACGACCACGGATCTACCCCGAGTAAGCCCGAAACGGGGTATTCCGCGGTATTACCGCGTCTTACGAAAGCGCCCATTTGCAGGCATGTTCGCTTTCCGTGGTCTCTGAGCGCGGAATCATAATCCGCGTGTCGGGGGTTCGAGTCCCTCCTCCGGCACTAGAGAAACACCTGGAAAGCAACGATATTCGCATCCGGCGGACAGATCGCGGGCCAGGAGATTTCCCCGGCAGATTTCCCTAGAGGCGCGATGCGGGTCGCCCCGCGTCGCCGCGGGGTCAGCGATCGTGGTCCGCCATGGCTTGCCGCGCCGCTTGGCGCCCCGGATGCCGTGGGCGCGCATCAGCCGCTTGACGCGATCGCGACCGACGTCGACGCCCGCTCGCCCCAGGCGCTTTCCAAGTGCGCCGATATCGCTCTGCGGAGCCGCGGCTGTCCGAGGCGCGCGACCGCCGAGTCTCGTCCAAGTCGACGGCGCACCCTGCGCGTACGACGGGGCGGGATCGCGCTCCGGCCGCCCGACCGCCGCGGGCTCAACGCGCCAGCGAGCCGCCGCTGAGCGGCAGGCGTGAGACCTCGCCGCGGTCGAAGCCCGAGACCCACACGGCCGCGTCGTCGACGGCGAGCCCGAGCGGTCCGCCGCGAACAGGCCGGCGTGCCACGACCTTCATCGCGTCCGGGTCGATCTCCACCACGCGGTCGCGCTCGCGATCGGTCACCCACAACCGATCGCCGTGGACCGCGATGTCGCGCGGTTGGCCGCCGACGCGGACGCTGCCGGTGACCTTGCCGGCGTCGCCGTCGATGCGCCACGCGCGACCGTCGTCAGCGGTGACCACCCACACCTCGCGATCGCGGATCGCGACCGCCCGGGGGTTGGGCCCGATGCCGGTGATCGTCCGCGCGAGCACGCGGCGCCCGCCGTCGACACGCGCGACGCTTCCGCTCGCGCTGTCGGCGACCCAGACCGCGCCGGCGCCGATCGCCAGATCGACCGGCTCGGCGCCCACGCCCTCCACGGTGCGCGTCTCGCGGGACGAGGCGACGATCTGCGTCACCGTCCCGTCGCCCGCGTTGGCGACCCAGACCGCGTTCTGCGACGCGGCCAGGCCCTCGGGCCGAGAGCCGACCTTCACGGAGCCGACCCGCTCGGGCTTCGGGCCCGTGCTCAGGCGGACGACGCGGTCGTCGTCGGTGAGCGAGACCCAGACCTCATCGAAGGCGACGACGACGCTGTCCGGGTTGCCGCCGACCTTCACGCTCGCGGTTTCGCCGGTCTCGGGATCGATCCGCGTGACCGTGTCGTTGCGGCTCGCGGCGACCCACACCGCACCGGCCCCGAGGGCGACGCCGTCGGGCCCCTCGCCGGTCGCGAATGGGCCGGCGGGCGGGCCGGAGGTGGCGGTCGCAGTCGCAGTCGCGGTCGCCTGCGTCCCCGCGGGCGGCTCGCCACCGCGAGTGAGCAGCAGCGCGGCGACCACGGCGCCGAGGAGCCCGAGAACGCCGAGCGCGAGGATCGGGGGTGCGCGCCGCCGGGTGCGGTGCGACGGATTGGCGCGCTCGGGCGGTCCCGCGGGCGCGGGTGCGGAAGGCGGTGGCGAGACTGGCGGCAGCGGCTCAGCCTGCGGCGGATCGGTCGGCACCGGCTGCGCGGGCGGCTCGGCCCGCGGCGGATCGGTCGGCACCGGCTCCGCAGGCGGCTCGGCCCGCGGCGGATCGGTCGGCACCG
>JBBRVP010000082.1:0-2834 GCA_038246785.1 Jiangellales bacterium | reverse complement strand
GTCCTGGCCCGCGCCTGGACCCGCGTCATCTGGCGCTGCTGGCAAGACAAGGTCCCCTACGACCCCGCTCTTCACGGCAACGCTAACAAGATCAAGAACGCCCCACTGGCGGCATGAGGTTGACATAGGGAGTGTCATGCCAGGTCGACCGGGTCGACGCGGACGCGAACGTGGCCGCCGCTGCGCCGGGCCGAGCGCACGCCCTGCGCCCCCTGGAGGGCCCGGGACAGCTGCGCCCCCTGGCGGCGGGGCACGCGGATCAGTGCACGGGCCCGGTCCCCGTGGTCGCCGGCGTCGGCGACGCCCCCGCCCCCGGCCGTGCCGGGCGACGGCAGGGGCGCCGGGACCGGCCCGAGGACGTCGGCGCCCGGCGGCAGGTGCAGCGTGGCCAGCAGGTCGACGAGGTCCTCGGCGACCCCGCTGAGCTCGGCGAGCCGGGCCGCCGGCGGGAAGGCGAGCTCGCGCCGCTCGGCGAGCTCCCGCTCGGCGGCTCCCGCCGGGTCCCAGCGCAGCAGCGCCTGCACGACCGGCGTGCCGGCGGGGGCTACGACCGCCACCGTGCCCCCCGCGTCGCCGGCCCGGACGAGGGCCGCGGCGGCGAACCACCGTCGGATGGCCTCCTCGGCCGCCCGTAGGCCGTGTCGCTGCAGCAGCAGCGATCCGTCGAGCAGCAGGGCCGCGGCGTAGCCGCCCGCCGCGACCGGCTCGGCGCCCGGGGTTGCGACGACGAGTGCCGGCTCGCCGGGCACCGTCTCGAGCGTCCCGTCGGCCCACGACGTGCGCACCGGCACGCCGGGGAACGCCCGGCCGAGCTCCTCGGCGGTGCGCCGACTGCCGGCGCCGGGCGCACGCAGCCGTGAGCCACGACAGTGCGGGCATGTCCAGTCGGGGTGCGCCTGGCCGCACCAGGCGCAGCTAGGGTGACCGCTGTTGCCGCTCAGGCCGAGCGGCCCGTGGCAGTGCCGGCAGCGGGCGGGCTCGCGGCAGGCGGCGCAGGACATCCAGGGTAGGTAGCCGCTGCGCGGCACCTGGACGAGTACGGGGCCGCGGGCGAGGCCGTCGCGGGCGGTGCGCCAGGCCAGCGACGGCAGCCGCGCGGCCCGGGCGGCGGCGTCGCCGGCCCGCTCAGCGTCCTCTCCGGCGGGCCGGATGCGTGGTGCGAGCCGCCGCACCTGCGCGCGTGGAACCTCGAGCGCAGCGGCCCATCCCGAGGCGACTAGGTGCTGGGCCTCCGCGGTGCGGGCGTGGCCGGCGAGCAGCGCCGCGCAGCCGGTGTCATGGGCACGCAGCAGCAGCACCTCGCGTGCGTGGGGGTAGGGGGCGCGCGGCTCGGCGTGCAGGTCGTCGCCGTCGTCCCAGACCGCGACCAGTCCCAGGTCGGCGAGCGGGGCGAACGCCGCAGCCCGGGTGCCCACCACGACGCGGACGGCGCCGCGCAGCACGGCCAGCCAGCGGCGGTAGCGCTCGGCCGGCCCGAGGTCGGCCGAGAGCAGCACGTGGGACCCGGCACCGGCGATCGTGCGCAGCGCAGCGTCGAGCCGCTGCGCGTCGCGGGCGTCCGGGACGACGAGCAGCGCTCCGCGGCCGCCGGAGGCGGTGGCGAGTGCGGCGCGGGCGAGGGCATCGGGCCAGTCGGCCGCGACCGTGCCGGCCCCCGGCGGCACCTGCAGCACCGCCCGCGCTGACCCACCGGCGGCCAGTGCGGCGAGGAACGCCTCCCCTGCGCTGAGGGCGGCCCAGGGTCCCGGCTCGGGGGCGGTGGGCGGCAGCTTGCCACCAGTGGACGCCGCCGCCTCGACCGCGGCGTGGCGCGGCGGCACGGCGAGCCGGACGACATCGGCGAGCGTGCCGGCGTACCGGTCGGCCACGGCCCGGGCCAGCCGGGCGACCTGCGGGGTCAGCACCGGCTCGGCGGACACCACCCGATGCAGGCGGGCCAGCCTGCCCGGGTGCTCGGTGGTGGCGGCGCGGTCGAGCACGAAGCCGTCGACGAGGCGCCCCGCGAAGCGCACGCGCACCCGCACGCCGGGGACGGCGGCGGCGGACTGGCGCTCGCTGACCGCGTAGTCGAAGAGCCGGTCGAGGTGGGCGAGCGGGACGTCGACGGCGACGCGGGCCACCGGCAGCACCGCCGCGGGCGGGTCGGGCGGCTTCGGCCGGGACCGTCGCACGCTGGCGCGGACCAGCGGGAGCTGGTCACCGGCTTGACCCGCGTGAGCGCCCGGCCCTTCCACACCCGACATCTCAGCACCGGGGTGGGTCATCGCCGCCCCGCCGCCCCGCGAGCCGTGCTGTGGAGGACGATGCCGGGATGACCGGACCGGCCGCGCACCGCGGATCGGTGTCGTTCGACCGGATGGCCGACCGCTACGACGACACCCGCGGCGGGGAGGCGCGCGGGGCGGAAACGGCGCGAGCGCTGCTGCCGCACCTGCCGACCCGTGGGCTGGTGCTCGAGCTCGGAGTGGGGACCGCCCTGGTCGCTGGGGCGCTGGCCGCCACCGGGCGCGACGTCGTGGGCGTCGACCTCTCGCCGCGGATGCTCGATCACGCCGCCCGCCGGATTCCCGGACGAGTGGTCGTCGGCGACGTCGAACGGCTGCCGGTCGCCGACGGCTGCGTCGCCGCCTGCGTCGCCGTGCACGTGCTGCACCTGGTCGGTGACCAGCGCGCCGTGCTCGCCGAGGTGGCCCGGGTGCTGCAGCCGGGCGGCCGGTTGCTCGTCGTCGTCGTGGACGTCGACGACGTCGGGGGCCGCGGCGTGGGGCGACTCCACCGGCGGGTGCCGATCGCCGTCCGTGGCGGCGCCCCCCACCCAGGTTCCCCCGGCGTCG
>JBBRVP010000081.1:0-2931 GCA_038246785.1 Jiangellales bacterium | reverse complement strand
GTCGCGGCCGCCCGGGGCAGGCCCGGGCCCGGGAAGGCCGTGGACGGCGGTCGGGATCGTAGGCAACCTCACGGAAACACGAGAATCCGGGCGGCAGCGGACGGACCTGGGGCCTGCGACCTGGTGGGGCGGGTCGGCGGGCGGGTCGGGACGGGATCACGCGGGGTCGAAGGCGTCGAGGTCGGGCGGCGGGTCGAGGGCGCCGGGCCAGATGGCGACCTGGGGTGGGGCGCGAGCGGCGGCGACCGCCGGGGGCGCGGTGGGCAGGCCGAGGTGGGTGAGGATCGCGTCGATGACCGCGGGCTCGGTGATGGCGGCCAGGACCCGCATCGGGCCGGTGCAGCGCGGGCAGACGAGAAGGTCTTCGCGGAACACCCTGCGGAACAGTTCGGCCCAGGGCAGGCGCGAAGGTCGGGCGACGGGCGCGGGCTGGTCGCCCGGCCGGTCGTGGTTGTGCGGCGACCGCGCCCCGGGGCCGGGGCCGCCCGGGATCAGGGCGGTGACCGCAGCGCGCAGGCCGGCGTGGGCGGCGAACACACCGTGGTAGCGAGTCTGGTTCTGGCGCGGCGGTGGGATCAGCGCGGCGAGGCGACGGAGGAAGGCGACCGGGGCGAGCACGATCTCGGTCTGGCCGGTGAACCACGGCCGGCGCAGCCGATACGCGACCTGGCCCGACCCGGTGAGCCGCAGGCGGCGGTGGGCGAACGGCGGGCGGGCGCCGTAGCGGGCGAGGCGCTCGAGGCCGTCGCGATCGTGCGCGGCCACGGCGGTGTCGGCGTGGAGCGTGAAGTCGTCGACGGACGCGGTTCGACGTCGGCCCGGTGACGGCGGGAGCGCCAGCGCCAGCGGCAGCGTGCCGACCGGCGCCCGCGCGGCGTCGGCGTGGAGCGCCTTGGTGCCGTGGTCGTCGTCGTCGTCGTCGTCGTCGCCGTCGTCGCCGTCGTCGCCGTCGTCGAGCAGACGCAGGATGCGGCGCGCGGCCCGGGCGCAGACCTCCGCCACCTCATCGTCGGTGGGCGCCGGCAGGGGGACGAAGCGCGCACCGCCCGCGCCGTTGGCGACGAACACGCCATCGGGAACGAGGGTGTGGAAGTGGACATTGAGGTTGAGCACGGAACCGAACCGCTGGATGGCGGTCACGGCGCCGGGGGCCGCGCCGACGACGCCGCGGGCCCGGGCCTGCGCGCGTTGCCATCGGAACACCGCGCGCACGAAGCAGCCCAGCGCGCGCGACAGCAGCCGGCGGTCGCGGGCCAGCACCACCCGCAACCGCCAGGGCACCGACAACGTCCATTGCCGGTACGGCGCCGGCGGCAGCACTCGATCGACGAGGTGCGCGGCGAGGTCGGTCATGCGGCGGCCCCGGCACGACGGGCACACCGCGCGGCCCTTGCAGGCGAAGGCCACCAGTCGATCGAACCCGCAGTCGGCGCAGCGGACGCGGACGAAGCCGTGGGCCAGCACGCCACAGGCGAGGTAGCCGCGCAGCTCGCGCTCGACGTGGCGGGGCACGCCGAAGCCATGCGCGGTGCGGGCTCGGGCGTCGGCGAGGAAGCTCTCGAGGTGGTCGCGCACCACCGCGTGCAGCACCGTCGCCTCCGGCCGCCGTCGCTCGTAACCGGTCGCGCCGGGCTCGGCCATGAGGCGGGCGCGCAGCACGGCGCGGGCCAGGGCCGGCCGTCGTGGTTCCGCCGGGATGGCCGCGGGCCGCCGTCCGGCTACCGGACACTGTCCGCCTGCCGGACGCCACCGTCCGGCTACCGGCTCGTCGAGCCGTTCGCGATCTCGCAGCCGGCCATCTCGCGTCACCTCCGGGTGCTCGCGCAGGCCGGGCTGATCTTGTGACGCGTCGACGGGGCCCACCGGCCGTGCCGCCTCGCCCCCGGCGCCCTCGACGAGGTCGACGCCTACCTGGCCATGCTCAAGAAGGGCATTGGAGCGCAGCTACGAGCGGCTCGACCAGCTCCTGGCGCGCATGTGTTAGCGAGCGGCGCGGCGTGCGCGCCGGCGCGATCGAACGCGAGGAGGATGCGCTCGTCGGGGCCGAGCGCGTCGCGCAGCTTCGCGGACAACGGCGCAAACAGCGCGGGCAAGCTGTCATGCGAGGGCACCGCGATGCGCAGCACCGGCCGGCCGTCCCTCCGGCCTCCTCGGTGACGTACTCGTATCCGACCTTGCGCTCGAGATCGTAGGCGTAGCGCAGCTGGGTCGGATCGAACGTGACCTGGACCGCCTCGGCGTCGCCGCCGGCGTAGCCGACCACGGTGTCGAGCACGCCGGGGATCTTGCGGAGCAGCTCCTCCATCCCCCAGAAGCAGCCGCCGGCGATGATCGCCACCTCGACCTGACCGCTCGGCGGCTTCGCGGTCGTCGAGGCGGCCTCGCGGTTCGGCTCGCCCGGGCTGGTCGCCTTGCTGCAGGCGGCGGCGGTCAGCAGGAGCATCAATGGCCCCCGACGACGTTGCCGCGGCGCTCGAGCTACTCGGCGAGGCTCCTGCGTCGGCGCTCAAGGCTGGAGACCTGGAGAAGTACGTTCACCTCAGGCGTCGACAGGACCGACTACGAAGGCCGGGCGCCGGCGACCTGGTCGACGAGCAACACCTTCGTTTTGTGCCCGACTACGTCGACGTGTTCACGGTCGACGGCAACGTCGAGCACATCGTCTCCCACATCTTCGGCGAGCCCGTGCCGGCTCGGCCGGGCGCGACGGTCGGCCGCGAGATCGTCTGCCTCCCGACCGGCAAGCTCGCGCGGGTCGCCGCCGCGCTACGCAGGAAGGCTGCCGAGCAGCTAGGTGGCTGGTGTTTTTTGCGGCTGGCGGGATCGACGGGGATCCCCGTCGTCAGTACGGTCGGGCGGCATGACCCTGGGACCGTCGCCGTCGCACGAGGACCTCTACGAGTCGAGCCGGTCGTTCTGCGAAGAGCGGCT
>JBBRVP010000080.1:0-3136 GCA_038246785.1 Jiangellales bacterium | reverse complement strand
CGGCCCGCCGGGCGGCGCGGCGGGGGGTGTTCTGGGCGTCGTCGGCGCCCCCGCCGCTGCGGGTGCCCCCCCCCCCGGCGCCGACCCGGTCGCCGCCCCCCACCACCCGCAGCACCTTGAGCAGGGCCTCCAGCCGCCCCCGCCGCAGCCCGGTGTCGGCCTCGATCGCTGCCAAGCTGACCGGCCCCGGGCTGGCGGCGAGCAAGGCGAGCACTCTGCGCGCGGCTCCGGCATCCGGCACCGTGGCAGTCGCGAACCACTCCCAGATGCGTTCGTCGGTCTCCGGCGCGGGCAGCAGCACGCCGACGGCGGTGTCCAGGGCGCGGCCGGCCCGGCCGACCTGCTGGTAGTAGGCCACCGGGGAGTCGGGTGAGCCCACATGCACGCAGAACCCCAGGTCGGGCTTGTCGTAGCCCATGCCCAGCGCCGAGGTGGCCACCACCGCCTTGAGCTTGTCGTGGCGCAGCGCCTCCTCGACGGCCGCGCGCTCCTCCGGCGGGGTCTGCCCGGTGTAGGCGGCCACGGAGTGCCCCTGGGCGGTGAGGAACCCGGCCAGAGCTATCACCGCGTCGACGGTCAGGGCGTAGACAATGCCCGAGCCGGGCAGCTGATCCAGTGCCTCGGCCACCCAGGCGAAGCGCTCGGGACCGCTCAGCCCGGGCACGACGGACAGCCGCAGCGACGATCGGGCCAGCGGCCCGCGCACCGTCAGGGTGTCGGCGCCGAGCTGGGCCGCGACGTCCGCGGTGACCCTGGCGTTGGCAGTGGCCGTGGTGGCCAGCACGGACGTGCCCTCCCCCAGCCCCATCAGCAGGCGGGCAACCCGCTGGTAGTCGGGACGGAAGTCGAAGCCCCAGTCGGAGATGCAGTGTGCCTCGTCGACGACCAGCAGGCCGGCGCCGGCGAGCAGCGGCAGCGCCCGGTCGGCGAAGGCCGGGTTGGCCAGCCGCTCGGGGCTGACCAGCAACACGTCGAGCTCGTCGCGGTCCAGGGCAGCGAAGACCTGCTGCCAGTCGTCGGGGTTGGCGGAGTTGACCGTGGCCGCCCGCAGCCCCGCGCGCCCGGCGCCGACGACCTGGTCGCGCATGAGCGCCAGCAGCGGCGACACGACCAGGGTGGGCCCGCGGCCGGCGGCGCGCAGCGCGGACGTGGCCGCCCAGTAGACGGCCGACTTGCCCCAGCCGGTCGCCTGGACGAGCAGCACCCGGCGGCCCGGGACACTGAGGGCGGCGACCGCCTCGACCTGGTCGGGTCGCGGGCCGGCCCCCAGGCCCGCCATGCCGGCGAGCACGCGGCCAAGGTGCTCCCCGGCGGCCTGCCCGGCTCCGGCCGCGCGCGGCACGGCGGCGTCGAGGTCATTCACGGCGCGAGTGTGCCCCGGACCCCGGACAGCGCGGGACAGCGCCCCTGCTGGCACAGTGCCGCCCGCGGCTCCGTACGCCGGGAGCCGGCCGCGCTTGCCGCTCACCGGGAAGGGGCTCGAGGATGCGCAACCAGGTGCAGCTGATCACGTACGCCGACCGCCTCGGTGGCGGGCTGGCTGGGCTCCGCGACCTCCTGGACGGTCCGCTGGCCGGGCTGTTCGGCGGCGTGCACGTGCTGCCGTTCTTCCGGCCCTACGACGGCGCCGACGCCGGCTTCGACCCGGAGGACCACACGCAGGTCGACGCCCGCCTCGGCACCTGGGACGACGTCCGCGCGCTTGCCGCCGACCGCGACGTCATGGTCGACCTCATCGTCAACCACGTGTCGGCGGGCAGCCCGCAGTTCCGCGACTGGCTGGCCAGCGGCTCGCGTTCGCCGTACGACGGCATGTTCCTCACCCTCGGCGGCAGCTTCCCCGACGGCGCCCGCGAGGACGACCTGCTCACGCTCTACCGCCCCCGCCCGGGCCTGCCGTTCACCGCGTACGCCTTCGCCGACCGCTCGCGCCGGCTGGTCTGGACGACGTTCACCGCCCGGCAGGTCGACGTCGACGTGCAGCACCCGGCGACGCGGGACTACTTCGCCCGGGTGCTCGACCGGCTGGCCGAGACGCGCGTCTCGACGGCGCGGCTCGACGCGGTCGGCTACGCGGTGAAGACCCCCGGCACCACGTCGTTCATGACGCCGGAGACCTTCGCGTTCATCCACGAGATCGCCGAGTGGTGCCGCGCGCGCGGGCTCGAGGTGCTTGTGGAGGTGCACTCCCACTACCAGCGCCAGATCGAGATCGCCGGCCGGGTCGACCGGGTCTACGACTTCGCGATCCCGCCGCTGGTCCT
This sequence comes from Jiangellales bacterium, assembly GCA_038246785.1. Lineage (GTDB taxonomy): Bacteria > Actinomycetota > Actinomycetes > Jiangellales > Jiangellaceae > JBBRVP01. The sequence continues at coordinate 872 of JBBRVP010000080.1, read as the reverse complement.
GCACGCCCTGACCGCCGGGGACGCCGAGCCGCTGCTGGGGTGGATGCGCATCCGCCCGACAAACGCGGTGACTGTGCTCGACACCCATGACGGCATCGGCGTCGTGGATGTCGGCGCCGACGCCCTCGACCCGAGCGCAGCCGGCCTGCTCAACCCCACGCAGATCGACCGGCTGGTCGAGGCGATCCACGCCGGCTCCGGGGGCACCTCACGACAGGCGACGGGCGCGGCGGCGTCCAACGTCGACCTCTACCAGATCAACTGCACGTTCTATGACGCGCTGGGGCGCGACGACCGGCGCTACCTGCTGGCGCGGGCGCTGCAGTTCTTCGCCCCCGGGGTCCCGCAGGTCTACTACGTCGGGCTGCTCGCTGGCGGCAACGACATGGACCTGCTCACCCGCACCCACGTCGGCCGCGACGTCAACCGGCACAGCTACACCGCAGACGAGATCGCTGCGGACCTGAGCCGACCTGTCGTCCGTGCCCTGTGCGGCCTCATCCGGCTGCGCAACAGCCACCCGGCGTTCCAAGGCACCTTCGGCTGCACCGGCGGCGGCTCGCGGCTCGCGCTGTCCTGGGCTCTCGGCGACGAGCGGGTGGACTTGTCCGCCGACGCCGCCGCCGGCTCCGCGCGGCTGGCCTGGACGCGGGACGGGGAGCAGCACGCGGTCGAGGACTTGCTCACGCTCGCCGGCTGACCGCCGCTGTCCGCCCTCCTTTGATCGGCTCCTCGCTAGTGTCTCGTGTTTGAAGTCGTTGGACGGGGTCGGGCTTTGGCGAGGATGTCGTCGGCGCTCTTGGTCCAGACGAAGGGCTGGCAGCGGTCGTTCCAGCTGTCGATGTAGGTCTCGATCGCCGTGGTGAGGTCGG
>JBBRVP010000079.1:0-3428 GCA_038246785.1 Jiangellales bacterium | reverse complement strand
GCGCGCATCGGCGTCCAGCGCGCCCGCGATCCGCTCACGCCCGCTGACGTCAGCGCGTTGACGCTGGACGCCCGCCGGGCGCGGGCCGATCTGGAGACGCTGCGCGGCGGCACCCCACGTGACCAGGCTCGTGCGCTGCGGGTCGCTCGGCGCAACGTGACCCAGGCGGCGCGCCGCCTCTCGCTCGTCCGGCATCCCCGTACCGCGGCGGATGTCGCGGCCGCCCGCTCGGAGCTCAGCCGGGCCGAGGCCGACCTCGCCGCTCTCCTCGCCCCGCCACCGCCTCCGACACCGGCTGCACTCGCAGCGGGTCAGGCGGCCGTGGCCGCGGCGCAGGCCCGTCTGGCCGCGCTCACCGGCCCACCCGACGCCGTCGCCGTGAGCGCCGCTCGCGCCGATGTGTCCAAGGGCGACTCCGACCTGGCCGCTGTCCGGGCCCAAGACCCACCCGCGTCGGCGGCCGAGATCGCGTCCGCGGTCGCCGCCCGGGACGCCGCACAGGCCAGGCTCGACAAGCTGCTCGGGCCCCCCGACCCCGCCGAGGTTGCCGCAGCCCAGGCCGAGGTACGCAAGGCCGAGGCCGACCTGGAAGCGCTGCGGACCCCACCTCCGGCGCCGACGCCAACCGCCGTCGCGGCGGCCCGCGCCGCCGTCAGCGCAGCCTGGGCAAAGCTGGACAACCTTCGCCGGCCGCCGACCGCTGCTGACGTCGCCGCAGCCAGGCTGGAGCTGACCCGCGCCCGGGCGGACCTGGAGACCCTGCGGTCCGGCCCCTCCGCCACGGCGCTGGCCGCGGTCAGGGCTCAGATCACCAGCGCCCGCACCCGGCTCGTCGACCCGACGAACCCGCAAGACATCGACGCCGCCCAGGTGGCCCTCGCCGCCGCCGGCACCCGGCTGCGCGCGGCCAGGGTCGCCGAGGACCTCCTCGTGGTGCGCGCCGTCGTCGACGGCACGGTCACCAGCCTGCTGACGCGCCGTGGCTCTCCGGTCGACCCGGCGACTCCCGTCGCCGCCGTCAGCAACCTCGACCGGCTCGCGGTCGACGTCGACGTCAGCGAGTTCGACGCCGCCCAGATCCGGGTCGGCATGCCCGCCGTGCTGAACGTGGACGCCTTGGGCGGCGACGCCTTCCGCGGCGCCGTGCAGTACGCGTCACCCACCGGCACCGACAACGGCGGTGTGGTGACCTTCCCCGTCCGGGTCACCCTGTCCACGGCCGACGGACTCAAGCCCGGCATGAACGTCAGCGTGCGGATCGTCGTCGCCGAACGACGTGACGTCATCCGGGTGCCTCTCGAAGCCGTCCGCCGCGGCAGCGCCGACAAGGCCGAGGTCACCGTCCTGACCCACGGCCGCCTGCGCAGCCGCAGCGTGTCCATCGGACTGGCGAACAACAAGTCGGTCGAAGTCGTCGACGGCCTGCGCGCTGGCGAGAAGCTCGTGCTGACGAGGGGGGGCGGCAGCGGTGGGTGACTCCCCGTCGGTCCCGGTCATCGAGCTGACCGACGTCACCAAGACGCACCGGGTCGGCGAGCTCACGGTCCAGGCGCTGGCGGGCGTCAGCCTCGTGGTCCGCCAGGGCGAGTACGTCGCCATCACCGGCCCGTCCGGGTCGGGCAAGACGACGTTGCTCTCGATCCTCGGCTGCCTGGACCGGCCGACCACCGGCTCGTACCGGCTCGTGGGTGACGAGGTCGCCGGCCTCGACGAGACGGTGCGCGCCCGCTTGCGAGGTCGCCGGATCGGCGTGGTGTTCCAGGCCTACAACCTGCTGCCGCGCTCCACCGCGTACGAGAACGTCGAGCTGCCCCTGGTGTACGCGGGCATCGCCGGCCGCCGGCGACCGCGACTCGTGCTGGACGCCCTGGAGCAGGTCGGACTCGGCGCACGCGCCCAGCACCGACCGGGTCAGCTGTCCGGCGGTGAGCAGCAGCGCGTCGGGATCGCCCGAGCGCTCGTGGTCGGGCCTGCACTGCTGCTGGCCGACGAGCTGACGGGCAACCTGGACACGAGGAGCGCCGCGGACGTCCTCGCCGTCCTCGACCGGGTGCACGGCGACGGGACGACCATCGTGGTCATCACCCACTCCGACGAGGTGGCCGATCGCGCAGCGCGCAGGCTGCGGATCAGTGACGGCGCGATCGTTAGCGACCAGACGCGCGACCGACCGATGTCGTCCGCACCAGTGAGCCAGCCGTGACCACGCTGCGGGAGAACCTGCGCATCGCCCTGCGCGCCCTGGCGGCCAACTGGTTCCGGGGCGTGCTGACGGCGCTCGGCATCGTCATCGGTGTCGCATCCGTCATCACCGTCAACGCGGTGAGCGCCGGTGCTGCCAAGCAGGTGTCGGAGAGCATCCGGCGCCTGGGCGCGAACGTCGTGCTGGTCGACGGCGAGTTCATCAACATAGGCCGCGGGCAGTCCGCCACCGAGCGGACCATCACCGCCGCCGACGTGACCTCGATCGAGGCACTCCCGATGGTCACCGCCGTCGCGCGCAGCCAGGACATGGAGAGCCTCACCGTGTCGGCCGGCCGCGACCGCACGACGACGTACCTGCTCGGCATCACCCGCTCGTACTCCGGCCTCTACAACCAGTCCGCGGCGCGGGGTCGGCTCATCTCCGATGCGGACGTGAGTTTCGGTCGCAGCGTCATGGTGCTGGGGCTGGTCACGGCGGACAAGCTGTTCCCCGGCCAGGACCCGCTCGGGAAGACCGTGCGGGTGGGCAGCCACGAGTTCGAGGTGATCGGCGTGCAGGCCAAGAAGGGCAAGAGCGGCGGGGAGAACCTCGACAACCGGGTCTTCGTACCGCTGCCGATCGTCACCGGCGTCCTGCTGGGGGGTGCCAACACCAAGAGCGTCGCCGTCCAGGTCAGCACCGAGGCCGACATCGGTCCGGTGCAGGATCGGATCAGCGTCATCCTGCGGCGCCAGCACAACCTGCCGGCTACCTACGCCGACGACTTCTCCACCGAGGACCAGGCAAGCACGGTGAAGGAGGCGCAGCAGGCCACGACGACCTTCCGCGCGCTCACGTTCGCGCTCGGCGGGATCTCGATGCTGGTCGGCGGGATCGGCATCATGAACATGATGCTGGTGTCGGTGCGCGAGCGGACCCGCGAGATCGGCATCCGCAAGTCGGTGGGGGCCACGCCCGGGACGGTGCAGGCACAGTTCCTCATGGAGGCCGCGGTGCTCACGTCGCTCGCCGGGATCGCCGGTGTGGTTGCCGGGCTGTCGGCCACCAGGACCATCGGCGCCGTGCTCGGCTGGCAGACGGTCGTCGGCCCACCGTCGCTGGCGGTCGCGTTCCTTCTCGCGCTCGCGGTCGGGCTGTTCTTCGGCTACTACCCCGCGCGGCGGGCGGCGCGCCTCGACCCGATCGTCGCTATGCAGACGCTCTGACGCGACGGCCTCGGGTC
>JBBRVP010000078.1:0-3453 GCA_038246785.1 Jiangellales bacterium | reverse complement strand
GGCGCCCCCCAAGGTCGCTCAGCCGTCGTGCCTCCTCGGCCGGACCGCGACCAGCCGGCCCCCGCCACTGGACGTGCTGTCGACCGTCACGTAGGCGGTGCCGTCCCGTCCGACCGCGACATCGCCGGCCACCGGCAGCTGCCCTGGTGCCAGCTCGGTAGTGACACCGTTCTTGACCCGGTACAGGGCACCGGTGGTGTCCCCTCCGCTGAACAACGAGAAGACGCCTGCCTTCACGATGGACAGGACGTACAGACTGCCGTCCGGACCGAAGTCCAGCCCGGTGACGGACGTCATGCCGCCGAGAAAGACAGTGCACGGCCCGCTGGTGGCGCCGGGATCGCACATGACGTCGTTCGCCCACGGCGCGACGCGCCAGACGCGCGACGAACCAGGGGTGAAGGGGAATCCCTTGAGCTCTCCCACGTAGGCGTAGCCGTCGGGGCCGATCGCCACGGTGGTCGGCACAGCCTCCGCCGGGATGGCCGGCGCCGGGAACGGGAACGGGAGATGCGCCGTCGACACGATCTCGTTGGGGAACTTCGCGACCCGCCGGACGCTGCCGGCCGGGCCGACCATCAGGAGGGTGTTGTTCGCCGCATCGGCGACCAGGTAGTGGGTCTCGTCGACCCGGGCGACGCCGTACGGGTTGGAGTCGGTGGGGTTCGGCGGCTGGTCGACATCGGTGGTGTCCGGGTGCGCGTCGACGAACGCCGCGATGTCGCCCAGCGTCCGGTCGGAGCCGGGCCGCAGCCGTCGCAGCGTGGTGAATCGGCCGTCGAGGGCCCGTGGACCGGCCCCGATGACGGCGGTGAGTCGCCGGTGGAAGACGGTCACGTTGGTCGGGCCGGTCACCTCGCCCTCGGGTGACACCGCGGACGGCAGCCCGGTGACGAGTGCCCGGACGTCGCCGTGGCGGACCTCGATGACGCGACCGGTGCCGGCTTCCCCGGTGCCAGCCTCCGCGACGTAGACCCGGCCGTCGGTGCCGACCGCCACCCCGCGCGGGTTGGTCAACCCGGAGGCGAGCACCCGCACCGCGCGCTCGGCGCGCCCGTGCGACTCGTGCGCCGTGGCGGCTGGTGCGCCAAGGGCGACAGCAACGACCAGGGCTGCAGCGGCAGCTACGGACGTACGTCGAACGACCCTGGACCGGGCCCGCTGCCGAACATCTGACGGTGCGTTCACGCGTTCCTCCTCAGCTGGCGACGGCAGGACTGCCGCCTGCCGCCACGCTGCCGGGACGGCCGAGCTCGCGCATCCGGGAAACCCCGACACTTCGCCGGGCCAGCGACCATGATGTGCGGGTGCTGGGGCCCGACGAGCTCATCGGCCGCGAGTGGGAAACGGGAGCGGCCCGGGACTGGCTGGGGCTGGTCGGCACCGGCCCCGCCGCCCTCCTGATCAGTGGCGACCCCGGCATCGGGAAGTCCAGCGTCTGGGCCGCGGCCGTCGGCCTGGCCCGGGAGGCGGGCGCCCAGGTCCTCCTGAGTCGGCCCGCCGAGGCTGAGCTGCCGATGGGGTACGCGGGCCTGGGTGATCTGCTGGAGCCCGTCGCCGAGTCCGTGCTGGACGAGTTGCCCGATCCGCTGGCGGCGGCTCTGGGCGGTGCCCTCCTGCTGCGCGGGTCGGACGGTCCCGCCGACCCGCTGGTCGTCGCGCGAGCAGTGCTCGCGGCGCTGCGGCTGCTGGCCGGGCCCGCTCCGCTCGTGATCGCGATCGACGATGTGCACTGGCTCGACCCCGCGACAGCGCGGGCGCTGGCGTTCGCGGCTCGACGGCTCACCCACGAGCACGTCGGGTTCGCGGTATCTGTGCGCGACGGACACAGGGAGCCGCTCGACTGCGGCGGCGCGTTCGGCGACCGCACGGTCGGGGTCTCGGTTCGACCGCTGGGTCTGGGCGCAACCGCCCATCTGCTCCGGACCCGGGTCGATCCCCGCACTCCACGCCGCACGGTGCAGCGGATCCACGAGCGCTCGGGCGGTAACCCCTTCTACTCGCTGCAGCGGGCCGGGCGCCCGGACGCCGAGCACCTGCCACCGTCGCTGCGCGCTGTCGTCATGGCCCGACTGGACGCGGTCGACCCGGCTGCCACCGTCGCGGTCGAGCAGACAGCGATTCTCGGGCCGTCGCCGGTCAGGGCGTTCGCCGACGGGGCCGGGCTCGACGCGGCCCTGCTCGACGGCGTCCTCGTGGCCGACAACGACGAGGTCCGGTTCGCCCACCCGATCCTCGCGGCGGCCGCCTACGAACGGCTCGGGCCGGCGCGGCGGCGCGCGCTGCACGCCAGGGCGGCCGGCTCGTGTCCTGGTCTCGAGGAGCAGGCCCGGCATCTGGCCCTGGCCACGGACGGTCCGGACGCGGAGGCGGCCCAGCTGATCGAGGGCGCGGCTCGACTGGCCGGCTCGCGCGGCGCACCCGACGCGGCCGCAGACCTGGCGGAGCACGCCGTGCGGTTGACCCCGGACCTCGACCAGTCGGCCGGCCTGCGTCGGCTGGCCGACCTCGCTGACTACCGCCTCGTCGGGGGCGACGAAACGGCTGCTCGTGCGGCGGTCGAGCAGGTCCTCGCCGGTGGGGCGGCGGGCGCCGTTCGGGTACGCGCCCTCGTGCTCACCGCGCTGTTCGCTCCGGACGCACGCACCGCCGTGTCCCAGCTCGAGCTGGCCAGCAGCGAACCTATGGACGACCCGCTCCTCGCCGCCCGCACCCTGACCCAGCTGGCGTGGCAACGTGGCGCTTGGCTCGGCGAGATCTCCGCCGCGTATGCCGAGTCCGTAGCCGCCGTCGCACTCGCCGAGCTCCTCGACGACCCCCCGGTCCTCGTGTCGACGCTCACCACGGCCGGTCTGCTCGGGACCTTCGCCGGTGACCCGCAGGCCGAGATGCACTTTCAGCGGGCCCTGGACCTGGTCGGCGACCTGGAACGGCCGGCGGGGGACCATACGCCGCGCGTCGCCTACGCCCACGTCTGCTGGTGGCGTGGCGACTGGGCGACGGCAGCCGCCCTGCTGGACGCCGAGCGCGAAGCCGCCGACCGCCGGGGGGACGAGGGGTTGCTCGCGCAGCTGGACATCTTCGGCGCGGAGTTCGCGATCCGCCGCGGCCAGTGGGACGTGGCCGACCGGCTGCTGGGGACCGCCCTGGGCGAGGCACGGGACTACTGGCGGGTGGTCGCCCTGGTCCGTCGCGCCATCCTGCTCGGTCGCCGTGGCAACCCGGCGGCCGCCGAGGATGCCGACGAGATCGCCGCGACGCCGTTCGCCGCGTCCGATCCGGTCATCGCGGCGGCCGCCGACTTCGCCCGCGGGCTGTTGCTGGCTGGCGAGGGCGGGACGGCGGGCGGTGACGCAGGTGCAGCCGCCGAGCTGATGCTGCGGTTGCCTCTGGCCGCCGCCGCCACCAGCGGACGGGCCCTGGAGTACGCAGCCCTCGTCCCGGAGACGGTCG
>JBBRVP010000077.1:0-3517 GCA_038246785.1 Jiangellales bacterium | reverse complement strand
GTCATCGGCGACGCGCACGCCGTCCGGGCGCACGTAGGGCAGGCCGGCGGTCTTGGTGAATTCCTGGAAGGGGCTGTGCTGCGCGTCGCTGATCCAGGCCATGAACTTCGCCGCATTATCATACTTGGCTTGCTTGGCGAGGTTCTGGCACTTGATGTGAGCGCCCTCGACACCGCCGATCTCGCCGCCCTTGTAGGCGGTGCTGCTTAGAAAGCAAAGTCTCGCCTGAAATCTGCAACCGTTGTCGCAAGGTACGCCGCTGGTTGGAAACTCGCCGGAGCCGTTGTCCGTACCCATATCACACTCCTCGGGACCCTGGATCTTGCCATCATTGCACATAGGTCCAAATTGGCATTTGGTCGTGCAACCGCCGTACAAATCATCATTGTTCCCGGGCCCATTATCGCAAAATTCTTCACCCTCCCAGACCAAATTATCGCCACACTTCGCGGTCTCACAGGCGAGCGTGCAGGCGCCGGTTTGGCTGAGTTGAGAAATGCCCGGGTCGCATTCCTCGCCTGGATCGAGCTGACCATCGCCACAGCCCGGCGAGGGTACGCCGCTGGTCGAGCTGGCCTCCGCGCCGCTTGAGCCGCTCGTGTCGTCGTCGGTAGTTGTCGCCGAGTCACCCGGACCCGTGGAGGTGCTCGTCGTGGTGCTGGCGCTCGTCGTCGGCGCGGCGCTGGTGGGCGTGCTTGTCGTCGTCGTGGGGTCGGCGGTCGTGCTGGACGAGGAGCTACCGCCAAGGTCGATCGGCCCGGCCACGGCCTCGCCGCCCTGATTGCAGGCGACCACGAGGGAGAGCGAGAGGAGCCAGACGCGGGGTGATCGGTGGAGCTGCATGAGAGACCTCGCGAGGATCGTCCAGTGTCTCCAGCCGGGGGTCAACGTGCGATACCGAACTGTACGCGTACTGTCAAGCCCGCGCCCACGGGCGACCACCAGGGCGCGGCAGACAAACGCTGTGTGCGTGCAGATCGGCGCGCTAGCAGAAACAGCGTCGTGCCGAGCGCCGTGGTCACGCCCGCGGCGACGCCAGTCCCGATCGCCAGGGTTCGGGCGGATCGTGCCTCGCCGCGATGGTCGAGTAGATCGGCGTGCTCGTCGAGGGTGAGCGGACGGCCTGCTGCCCCCGCGTCGATCTTATCGACTGCGGTCTCGTGGTGGGCCTCGCCGACGATGCCGTAGGTCATCACGCCGAGGAGCACGACACCGAGCCCGAACGTGACGCCGCCCGCGATGCGAAGATGTCGCGGCGGGATCGAGTCCGCGGAGCGAGGCGACGGGGGCCCGGCGGGGGCAACGACGGGCGCCGGGGCCGGCGTGGCGACGGGCTCCGACGCGGCGGGCGCGGGCGGTGATGGTGGCGGCGCGGCGCAGGCGTCGGGGCCGAGCGCGGCGAGCTGCGCCGATACCTCGTCGTGGCGGGCGCGGGCGCTGCGGATCTCGAGCATGTCCGGGGACTCCGGGTAGACGGCCGCCAGGGCGTCCGCGTGGGCCTGCAAGACTGTTGCGAGCCGGCACAGCGGCGCTGTCTCGCCGCTGGCCGTGTGCATCTCGAGCAGCGTCGCGCGCATCGAGCCGAGCAAACTCTCGCGGCCCGCACGGTCGGCCCGCGCGTCGGGCATCGACGCATACGCGGCGTGAAACTCCTCGAAGGCCGGGGCGAGCTGCCCGTTGTCGTAGAACATCATGGCCTTCTTGTTGTGCTCGGCGGCCTCGGAGGACAGGACGGTCGGCTCAGGTGCGAGGGCCAGCGCGAGGACAAGCGAAAGAAGCATGGCGGTCACGGTCGGTGCGGTGTCGGCCGCAGGGTGAAGGTCTGATTGAAGGTGACCGGCGCGGAGGGAGCCGCGACGGGCGTCTGCCGCAGGGCTGCATCGACGCAGCGGCTCAGCGGGGTTTCGGGCTCGCCGACGATCCTCGCGGAGACCCGGCCCGACGGCTTTATGTGGACGGCGACGGTGAGCTCGTCGAGGCCGCCCGCGGCCACCTTGGCGCACGCCTGGACCTCGGGGGTGCGACCCGCGAGCGCGCGACGGTAGGCCGCGGTGCGGGTCGAGACGCCACGCTTGTCGGTGCCCGCTGGCGGCGAGCTGTTGTCTGGACCGGCAGACGGCGGCAAGTTGTTGTCTGGATCGGCGAGAAGCGGCGCCTCGAGCGACATGGCGGCGTCCTCGGCGGGCGGTGGATCGTCCACATGCGGGGTGGAATCCGCTGCGACGATGGGCGCCTCGGTTTGCGCAGCGGGCACGCTCTCGGCGGCCGGCGGTGCGCTCATGGTCATCTCGGCGGCCGCAGGCGGGCACGCCGCGTTCTGGCGTGCGGGGGTCGTTGGCGAGGCGGAGGATCTGGTTGTCGGGGACGAGGTAGAGGGGTTCGAGATCGCGGGGCAGGTGGATGCCGCGAGCGGCGATCATGATGCTGCGGACGGCGAGCACGCCGGGTACGTCGCCGATGACGCCCTCGAGGGTGAGGCGCTGGAGGGGCATGCCGAAGGTGAAGGTGTCGATGCCGAAGTAGCCGGCGGTGACGCCGTCGCCGCGGAGGCGGAACAGGACGCGGTCGCGGACGTCGCTGGGGAGGTGGCCGGGCTTGACGCAGACGGTGACCTCGACGTCGATGGCGCGGAAGCGGGGGTCGAGGACGTGGATCTCGCGGCCGGCCTGGCGCACGCAGTTCATGAGGTCGGCGAGTTCGGTGCGCTGGGTGTCGGTGACGGTATAGGCGCCGACCGGGTCAGGGGTGACGAAGCCGGTCTGCCAGCTGCCGGTCCAGCGGAAGCGGGCGCCGGCGCGTTGCACCCAGTCGAGGCGTCCGGCGATCGTGCAGTAGTCGACGGGGGCGACGGCGCGGTGGGTGACGGCGCGAAACTCCTCGGGGGCGACCTGGCGGGTCTCGTCGAGGGTTTCCGGGTCGACGGCGTCGATGACCGCGAGCGGGTTGGTGACGGCGACGATCGCGGGCAGCGGTGGGTCCAGGACCGGGGGATAGGCGGGGATCAGCGCGCCGAAGTCGGACTCGTGGGTGGTCGGGTGGCGAAGGAAGGTGATCGTGGCGGCGGCGACGTTGGCGGCGGTGCCCGGGTTGGTGCGGTAGGTGACGGCGAAGTGGGTGCCGTCGGCCGGGGTGATGCCGAACTCGTCGGCGCCGAAGCGGAGCGTGTAGCCGGCGTCGGCGGCGTAGTCGGTGTGGACGAAGTCATCCTCGATCGTGGCGCGCCGAAAGCCGATGACGCGGCGCCAGGTGCCGCCGCCGCCACGCATGCTCAAGGGCCCGCTCGACCACATCACCGACGAGTACCGCGAGCTCGTCGCCAGCTTCAAGGACGACCAGGACGACGACGAAGAGGAGGTCGCATGAGCTGGCGCGAACGCTTCAACATGTCCGGCCCGCCGCTCCCGCGCGGCGCCTCCGGCGAGACCTTCTTCGACGGCGACCCGCACTTCCAGCGCCTCGCTCGCGTCTTCGCCTGGCTCGCCGCCGAGCCCGGCATCGGCGTCGTCACCGGCGAGCC
>JBBRVP010000076.1:0-3700 GCA_038246785.1 Jiangellales bacterium | reverse complement strand
GCAACGCCGCCAGCACCTGGTCGGCGTGCTCGGCGGGCGACCCGGTGTCCGTGGCGACGACCAGGTCGGCGAGCTGCCGGTAGACCGGGTCACGTCCGTCGTAGAGCTTGGCCATGGCTGCGGCCGGGTCCGGCGCCAGCCAGGGCCGACCGGTCCCGTCCCCGACCCGCTCGACGAGCACGTCCAGCGGTGTGTACAGGTAGACCACGAGGGCGTCGGTCTCCCTGAGCAGCGCGACGTCCCCGGCCCGCTCCACGACGCCGCCCGCCACACCGGCGACCAGCGGGCCCGGGTCGGACGCGGCCCGGCGCAGCGCGGCGGACTCGGCGTCACGCAGTGCCTCGAGGCCGTCCCGGTCGAGGATCGTGGCGGCATCGGTGCCCGCGACCTCGACCACCAGCGAGTCGTTGTCGCGGTAGCCCCACCCCGTACGGGTGGCGATCTCGCTGCCGACAGTCGTCTTGCCCGCGCCCATCATGCCGAGGAGCAGGATCCGTTGCCTCATGTCGCTGGCCGACATGTCAGCCGGTCGGCGAGGAGTCGACGAACGGCGGCTTCACGACCCGGAACCCCGCACTGCGCCCGCGGACGTCGACGGACACCTCCTCGCCCTCGGCGACCGAACGGTCCAGCAGCGCCAGCGCGATGCCCACCTTGCGGGTCGGGGAGAACGTGCCGCTGGTGACCTCGCCGACGACCGCGCCGTCCCGGCTCACCACCATGTGCGCGCGCGGGATTGCCCGCTCGAGTCCTTCGAGCCCCCACAACAGGCGACCGGACTTCTCCTCGCGCTGGGCCACCAAGGTGTCGCGCCCCCAGAAGGCCGGCTTGGACCAGCCGACGGCCCAGCCGCACCGCGCCATCACCGGCGAGATCTGCAACGAGAGGTCCTGCCCGTGCAGCGGGTAGCCCATCTCGGTGCGCAGCGTGTCGCGAGCTCCGAGCCCGCACGGCCGGATGCCGACGTCCGCCCCCGCTTCCAGGACCGCGTCCCACAGCTCGGCGGTGTCCTCCCACCGCGGCACCAGCTCGTAGCCACGCTCGCCGGTGTAGCCGGTCCTGCACACGATCACGGTCCGGTCCCGCCAGGTGGCCGCCTCGAACGCCATGTATCCCAGTCCGCTGCCCCCGGTCGGCAGACCCATCGCCTGCAGCACCTCGTCGCTACGCGGTCCCTGCACGGCAAGCACGCCCTGGCGCTCGTGGAGGTCCTCCACCTCGACTCGGGCCGGCGCTGCGGCGGCGAGCCGGCGTACGACCTCGGCGGTGTTGGCGGCGTTCGGGATGAGGAACACCTCGTCGTCGCTGCGGTAGTAGGCGATGAGGTCATCCACGACGCCACCGGTCGCGTCGTCGCAGCACAACGTGTATTGCGCGCGGCCGGGTCCGATGCGCCCGAGGTCGTTGGTCAGGGACGCGTTCACCAGCTCTGCCGCTCCCGGGCCGCGGACCACGGCCTTGCCCAGGTGGCTGACGTCGAAGAGGCCGACGGCCTCGCGGACCGCGGTGTGCTCGCGGACGACTCCACCACCCGGGTACTCGATGGGCATCAGCCAGCCGCCGAAGTCAGCGAGCTTCGCACCGAGCGCGGTGTGCCGGTCGTGGACAGGAGAGCGACGCAGCGATGCGACGTCGGTCGAGTCGGCCATCTGGCGGACGCTAGCATCGCGAGTCCCGGCGACATCTCGCCACCTTCGACGAGCACGAGGACGGTTCTACCTGTGGCCACGGTCTCCCTGAGCAGCAGCAAGCCCGCCGGACTGAAGGTCGACGCCCTCGTGGTGGGCGTCGAGATCGGTCCCGACGGGGTGGTCCTCGCGGCGGGCGCCGAGGACGTCGACAAGGCTTTCACGGGCCGGCTGGCCGCGACCGTGGCGGCGCTCGGCGGCACGGGGGCCGCGGGCGAGGTGACCAAGGTGTCGACGCTCGGGGCGACGACCGCGCCGGTCGTGGTCGCGGTCGGCCTGGGCAAGGCGGCGGTCAAGGAGGGACGCGGACGCGGCAAGCGTCCGGCGTACGGCCATGAGGTGCTGCGCCGGGCCGCCGGAGCCGCGACCCGCGCACTGGCCGGGACCAAGTCCGTCGGCCTCGCGCTGCCGGCCGAGGATGCCGAGTCGGTCGGCGCGGTGGCCGAGGGCGCTCTCCTGGGCGCCTACGCCTACCGGCGGTACCGGGTGAGCTCCAAGGCCCAGCACAAGGACCCGGTCGAGACCGTCACGGTCGTGACCGACTCGCCCCGGGACCGATCGGCGAAGGCCGCCGTGACTCGGGCGCAGCACGTGGCCGCTGCGGTCCACCTCACCCGCGACTGGGTGAACGTGCCGCCGCAGGACCTGCCCCCCGCGCAGTTCGCCGACGAGGCCGTGACCGCAGCCAAGGCCGCCGGCGTCAGCGTCGAGGTCCTCGACGAGAAGGCGCTGAAGAAGGCCGGGTACGGCGGCATCCTCGCCGTGGGCAAGGGATCCTCGCGTCCCCCGCGGCTGGTCAAGCTGACCTACTCCGCCGGCCGCGGCAAGCCGAACCTGGCGCTGGTCGGCAAGGGCATCACGTTCGACTCGGGCGGCCTCTCGCTCAAGCCGCCGGCCGCGATGGAGTGGATGAAGTCCGACATGGGCGGGGCCGCCGCGATCATCGCTGCGGTGACCGCCATCGCACGGCTCGGCCTGGCCGTGAACGTGACCGGCTGGGCGCCGATGGCCGAGAACATGCCGTCGGGCACGGCGCAGCGCCCGTCGGACGTGCTCACGACGTACGGCGGGAAGACCGTCGAGGTGCTCAACACCGACGCCGAAGGCCGGCTGGTCCTGGCCGACGCGATCGTACGAGCCGCCGAGGACGAGCCGGACCTGATCGTGGACGTGGCCACCCTCACCGGCGCGCAGCTCGTCGCCCTCGGCAGCCGGACCTCCGCGATCATGTCCAACGACGACGAGGTGCGCGAGGCGATCGCCGCCGCCGCCGGTGCGTGCGGGGAGCAGATGTGGCCGATGCCGCTGCCCGCGGAGCTGCGGCCGTCGATGGACTCCCAGGTCGCCGACATCGCCAACATGGGCGACAAGTACGGCGGCATGCTGGTGGCCGGGCTGTTCCTCAAGGAGTTCGTCCCCGACGGGACGCGGTGGGCGCACCTGGACATCGCGGGACCGTCGTGGTGCGAGGGTGCCCCGCACGGCTACACCCACAAGGGCGGCACCGGGTTCGCGGTGCGAACCCTGGTGCAGCTCGCCCAGGACATGGCCGAGGGCGCGCTCAAGGCCTGATCCGTTCCCAGCGGGGCTGCATTCTTGTCACGAAGTGTAACGAGATCACCACGTTGAGCGATGTACGGTCGTCCGCACCGGCGGGCGCCACCCGTCGCCTTCGGAGGCTCTCGTGCTCAGCACAATCGTCGACGTCCTGGCGCGCAACACGCGCCTCGCCTCGGTGGCGGTTGCCGCCGTCGTCCTCGGCGCCAGCGGTGCTGCAGCCACCGTGGTGAATGTCTCCGACTCCTCCTCGGTGCCCGCAGGCGCCGAGTCCTCAGTGACCAGCACCGCGACCGGAACCTCTGACGACGTCGACGACCAGGGCGAGGACGCCCCCGACCCCGCTGCCGTGCCGGCGCTGGTCTACGACCAGGCGGCCTGCGATGGCGCAGCCAACCACGGCGCGTACGTGTCGTTCGTCTCGCACGCCACGAAGGGTCTGCCGGACCACGGCG
>JBBRVP010000075.1:0-3820 GCA_038246785.1 Jiangellales bacterium | reverse complement strand
CGGGGCGGGGAGGGGCGGGCCGCGGGGAGGGGCGGCCGCGGGGAGCGGCGGGCCGCGGGGAGGGGCGGGCCGCAGCCGCGGGCGGGGCGGGCCGCGGGGAGGGGCGGGAGCCGCAGCCGCGGCGGCAGGCGGGCGCGCCGCGCTCCGTAGCATGCCCCCATGGCGTCGATCACCCGCGAGGAGGCCGCGCACCTCGCGCGGTTGGCCCGGCTCGACCTCGCCCCCGACGAGCTCGACCACCTCGCCGGACAGCTCGGAGTGATCCTCGGCGCCGTCGCGGCGGTGGCCGACGTCGCCGCCGAGGACGTGCCGCCGACCAGCCACCCGCTGCCGCTCACCAACGTCGCCCGCCGCGACGAGCTGCGCCCGTCGCTCGGGCAGGCCGCCGCGCTGGCGGGCGCCCCGGCCGCGGAGGACGGCCGCTTCCGCGTCCCCCGGATCCTCGGGGAGGAGGCGTGAACGACCTCGTCCACCGCAGCGCCGCCGAGCTCGCCGCGTTCATCGCCCACGGCGACGTGAGCGCCACCGAGATCGCGCAGGCTCATCTGGACCGGATCGCCTCCGTCGACGGCGAGGTGCGCGCGTTCCTCCACGTCGACGCCGACGGCGCCATGGCTGCCGCGCACGCGGTCGACGACGCGCGGCGCTCCGGCGAGCGGCTAGGCCCCCTGGCCGGCGTCCCGGTGGCGGTGAAGGACATCCTGGTCACCAGGGCCGTGCCGACCACGTGCGGCTCGCGCATCCTCGACGGCTGGGTGCCACCGTACGACGCCACCGTCGTCCGCCGGCTCAAGGATGCCGGTCTCGTGATCCTCGGCAAGACCAACCTGGACGAGTTCGCGATGGGCTCCTCCACCGAGAACAGCGCCTTCGGCCCCACCCGCAATCCGTGGGACCTCGACCGCGTGCCCGGCGGCTCCGGCGGAGGATCGAGCGCCAGCCTCGCCGCGCACCTATCCCCCTTGGCGATCGGCACCGACACCGGCGGCTCGATCCGCCAGCCGAGCGCCGTCACCGGGACTGTCGGGGTGAAGCCGACGTACGGCGGGGTCAGCCGCTACGGACTCGTCGCGTTCAGCAGCAGCCTGGACCAGGCCGGCCCCAGCGCCCGCAGCGTGCTCGACGCCGCCCTGCTGCACGTTGTGATCGCCGGCCATGACCCGCTCGACGCGACCAGCATCGACGCGCCGGTGCCACCGGTCGTCGAGGCGGCACGGTCCGCCGACGTACGCGGGCTGCGGGTCGGCGTCGTCCGCGAGCTCGGCGGGGAGGGCTACCAGCTCGGTGTGGAGCAGCGGTTCCGCGAGACGGTCGACCTGCTGGCGTCCCTCGGCGCCGACGTCCTCGACGTCTCCTGCCCGTCGTTCGGCTACGCCTTGCCGGCCTACTACCTCATCGCGCCCAGCGAGGCGTCGAGCAACCTCGCCCGCTTCGACGCGATGCGCTACGGCCTGCGGGTCGGCGACGACGGTACCCGCAGCGCCGAAGAGGTCATGGCGCTGACCCGGGGCGCTGGCTTCGGCGCCGAGGTCAAGCGACGCATCATGATCGGCACCTACGCGCTGTCCAGCGGCTACTACGACGCCTACTACGGCTCGGCACAGAAGGTTCGCACGCTCATCGCCCGCGACTTCGAGCGCGCCTACGCCACCTGCGACGTGCTCGTGTCACCGACGACGCCGACGACGGCGTTCCGCCTCGGCGAGCGCGCCGACGACCCGCTGGCCATGTACAAGGCCGACCTGTGCACCATCCCGGCCAACCTCGCCGGCAACGCCGCCGCGTCCTTTCCGTGCGGGCGCTCGCCCGACGACGGGCTGCCGGTCGGCTTTCACGTCATGGCTCCCGTGCTCGCCGACGACCGCCTCTACCGCGTCGGCGCCGCGCTGGAGGCGGCGTTCGAGCAGGCGTGGGGAGCCCCGCTCCTCGACCATGTGCCCGATCTGGCCGGCGCCCGACCAGCCAGTCCCCGACCGGAGGTCTCCCGATGAACCCTGCCACCCGCAGCTGGGCCCGCCTCGGCGCCCAGGCGCTTGCCATCACGACGGTCGTGCGACAGGTGCGCCAGGCCACCGAGGACCGCGACAAGCTGCGCCTGTTCGACGCGGTCGTCAACGCGCTCGCCCTGCTCACCGCGATCGCCATCATCGTCCGGGAGATCCGCGAGCACACCGCTGGCGGTGCCGAGGCGTTGGGGGACGCGTCGTCGTGAGCGTCGACGCCACCGTGTCGACCGAGTTGCCGGCGTACGAGGAGGCGGTGGCCGGCTACGAGCCGGTGATGGGCCTGGAGGTCCACGTCGAGCTCGGCACGCGGTCGAAGATGTTCTGCGGCTGCTCGACGGCGTTCGGCGCGGAGCCCAACTCGCAGGTGTGCCCCACCTGCCTCGGCCTGCCCGGCGCCCTGCCGGTGGTCAACGAGGTGGCGGTGGAGTCGGCCGTACGCATCGGGCTCGCACTGCACAGCGACATCGCGTCGTGGTGCCGCTTCGCTCGGAAGAACTACTTCTACCCGGACATGCCGAAGAACTTCCAGACCTCGCAGTACGACGAGCCGATCGCCGTCGGCGGCTGGCTCGACGTGGAGCTGGGCGGGCAGTCGTACCGGGTCGGCATCGAGCGCGCGCACATGGAGGAGGACACCGGCAAGTCCCTGCATGTCGGCGGCGCGACCGGTCGGATCCACGGCGCCGAGCACTCCCTCGTCGACTACAACCGGGCCGGCATCCCGCTCGTCGAGATCGTCACGAAGCCGGTCGAGGTGCCGGCCGACGTCGCGCCGGCGGTCGCCCGGGCGTACGTCGCCCAGCTCCGCGACCTGCTGCTCGCGCTCGAGGTCTCCGAGGCGCGGATGGAGCAGGGTCAGCTGCGCTGCGACGCGAACGTGTCGCTGCGCCCGCGCGGCGCCCGGCCGTACGGCACCCGCACCGAGACCAAGAACGTCAACTCGCTGCGCTCGGTCGAGCGGGCGGTCGTCTTCGAGGTGCGCCGCCAGGCCGCGGTGCTCGGCTCGGGCGGGACGGTGCACCAGGAGACCCGCCACTGGCACGAGGACACCGGCGTCACGACGCCCGGTCGTTCGAAGGAGGAGGCGGAGGACTACCGCTACTTCCCCGAGCCCGACCTCGTGCCGGTCGCCCCGGAGCCGGGATGGGTGGAGCGATTGCGCGCCGAGCTGCCGGAGGACCCGGCGTCGCGTCGGCGCCGGCTCCAGACGGAGTGGCGCTTCTCCGACCTGGAGATGCGCGACACCGTCGGGGCGGGCGTCCTGCGCCTGGTCGAGGAGACCGTGGCCGCCGGTGCCGCGCCGCAGTCCGCCCGCAAGTGGTGGCTGGGCGAGCTGGCCCGGCGGGCGCGCGAGGACGGCACCGAGCCGGCCGAGCTGCCCGTGACGCCGGCTCAGGTGGCGCGCGTGCAGTCACTCGTGGCTGCGGGCACGCTGAGCGACCCGCTGGCCCGTCAGGTGCTCGAAGGGGTGCTGGCCGGCGAGGGCGGCCCGGACGAGATCGTGGCCGCTCGGGGGCTCGCCGTGGTGTCCGACGAGGGCGCGCTCGGCGCGGCCGTCGAGCGGGCCATCGAGGGCAACCCGGACGTGGCGGCGAAGGTGCGTGACGGGAAGCTCGCCGCCGCGGGTGCGCTCATCGGCGCGGTCATGAAGGAGCTGCGCGGCCAGGCCGACGCCGCCCGGGTGCGCGAGCTCATCCTGGAACGGCTCGCGCCCTGACCGCCCGCCCCCCCGTCCCCACCCCCCGCGCGGGTGGAAAGCCCCGCCGACACGCCGGGCCCGCGGGGGGGCCGGGGGGTGCACAAGATAGTAGGGG
>JBBRVP010000074.1:0-4287 GCA_038246785.1 Jiangellales bacterium | reverse complement strand
GGCATGGTCGGGCGCAGCCCGCACGGCGGCATGGTCGGGCGCAGCCCGCACGGCGGCATGGTCGGGCGCAGCCCGCACGGCGGCATGGTCGGGCGCAGCCCGCACGGCGGCATGGTCGGGCGCAGCCCGCACGGCGGCAGAAGCGGACGGACGATGCCGCGCCGAGGCCGCCGCCGCAGCGCGTCAGGACCGCTGCGCCGCTGGGGGCCCGCCCGGGTCGGGGCATTGGGTGCCTCAGGCCGTGGCGGCGAGGGTGAAGGCTGCGCGTATAGCCGCGAGCATCGGGGCGGCGGCGGCGTCGGGGAGCGGGTACGAGCGGTCCTCGGCCTCGGCGGCGACGACGTAGCTGCGCCCGGTTCGGGTCGTGGCCAGGTAGGTCATGGCGATGACAGTTCCGCCGAACCCGCCCTTGAACCAGGTGCGCTGCCACGTCGCGCGGTCCAGCGCGAGGCCGCCGTCGTTGGCGCCGAGCACGCTGCCGATCGGAGCAAGCCCCGGCTGCCGGGCCTGCTGCGCGAGCCACACGTAGGCCCGGCAGACGTCCTGCATGGTGGCGAACCACCCGACCCTGGCCATCGGGGCGCGGGCGGGCAGCGCCGTCACCGCGGCGCGGTCGGGCAGCGGGGCAGGATCGACGACGGAGGCGAGGAGCCTGCGCCGGGTGGCCGCGTCGGCCACCACGTAGCGGCGGGCCAGGGTGGGCCACTGGTGCAGGTAGAGCAGGAAGGACTCCCGGGTGGTCAGGAAGGGCTCGTCCGGCGACGGGTCGGCCATGCCGGTCGCCGTCAGCGCAGCCTCGACCGCGGGCCGCCCGAGCGCGGAGATGAGCAGGTCGGTGGCGGTGTTGTCGCTGATCGCGATCATGTGGGCGGCGGCGTCGCGGACGGAGACGCGGGTGGCGTCGGGCTCGTACTGCAGGACCCCGCCGGCCAGGCTCTTCACCCGCGGAGTGAGCGTGAGCTGCTGGTCCCAGCTGAGCCGCCCGGATCGGACGGCCGTCGCGAGGGCGGCGAGCACGTAGAGCTTGAACGCCGAGGCGATGGGCGCGGCCGTGGCCGAGTCGATCGCGTGGATCGGGCGGCACGCTCCGCTGGTGACGTCGGCGACGAGGAGCCGGACCTGCGGGGCGACGGATCGCAGCATCGCGTCCACCCCGTCCCAGGTCGTCGGGGAGGCCGGCGCCATGGAAGGGGGCGTCGACGACGACGAGAGGTCGCCGATCGAGCCGTTCGAGGTGACGGCGATGCCCACCCCCACGCGTGGCGGAACGCCCTCGGCGGAGTCGGTGCTCGCCTCGAAGACGACCAGCCAGGGCAGGCTCGCTCCGATCGCCACCGGGGTCAGCGGGCCGACAGACTCGAGAGCCTGGTTGATCTCGGCCGGGGTGAGGACCGACAGCAGAGCGGCGTTGATGTGCGCCCGCAGCTCGGCCTCCGGGATCGGCAGCCGACGCGTGGCCGCGACCAGCCAGCGGGCCTGCGCCCCGGCCGGCGTGTCGGGCAGCATCGCCGCCCCGCCGCCCGGGGGTGCACCCGCGGCCGTCGCCGTGGCGGTCGCCTCCGACGTCGGAGACGCAGGCGGGGACAGCGACGACGTACAGCCGGCCAGCAGCAGAGCGCCGGCAACCAGCGCCGCGAGCACGCTGCTCCACCCAGAGCCCCGCCAGAACCGCTGCCGCCTCGCCGTTGTCACCGACCTCGCTCCCGCGGCCTCTTCGCCGAAACGGTCGCGGACCGTCGACCGATGCAGCACCGCCGTCCTCCTCATCGGACGCGCGCTGTTCTTGTGGCTCCAGTCTCACCGGTCGCGGGAAGCGCAGGTAGGGCAACGCGTCCCTCGATCGTCCGGACCACTCCCGTGGGCATCGAGCCGCCACGTCCGGCCCACCGGAACGGCCAATCCCGATGCTTTCAGCGGCGTCCCGCCCCCGGCGTGCTACAGACCGTCGGGCTGCTTCACTCGCGCGGTCCGGCGGCGACGAAAGCAACGCCAGACACCGCACTCAACGATCGCTCGGTATGCGCTGCGCAGCCGCGCGCCGCACGACCGCAGCGCGGCATCGTCGGGTGCTGCCCGCAGTGCGGCAGATGCGCGCGTTCGGGCGCGCCCGGAAATGTCCGTGCGTGGGGTAGTTGACGTCATTGCGTCCAGGGGGACCAGCCGCTCGTGGCGCGCTGCAGCGCAGCGTCGGCAACGCATGTTGGTGGGTGTCATCTGCGCCTGGACGACTGGCGAGCTCGGTGGGCGCTGCTGGGTGCCGGGGATCGGGAGCTTCCTGAGCGGTTCTGCGCCGGGTGCGACCTCGTCATCGCCGTCAGTGTGTCGACGATGATGGAGCGGTGCGCCGTGGTCGACCAAGCGTGCGTGCGTTGCAGGTGGACGACGGTGTCGGCGCAGATCAGCACGTCGGTGACGACGGCGAGCTGCTCGAGGTCGATTCTGTCGTGCACCTTGCGGTCCTCGGCGGCGTGCTGCCAGAAGGACGTACACAGGTCTCGGGTGGCGCGGCGCCCGGCGTCGAACGCGCCGGCCAGCTCCGGCTCGATGCCCTCCGCCTGGGCAGCGACCTCGAAAAGTGGCCCGGCCCGCTCGGCGATCCCGACGGCGACGTCGGCGAGGGCGTCGATCCGCTCGGCGAGCGTGCTGGCGCTCATGGCATCGCGGGTGCGCGGCCGGTGCGCGACATCGACCGGAGCCGCGTCGCCGGCCAACGCGAGGTCGACCACCCGGCGAAAGAGCGCGGCCTTGGTGCCGAACCGGACGTAGACCGTGCGGGTCGCGAGGCCGGCGCGCTGCGCGATCTGAGCGAGGGTGGTGGGGACGTACCCCTGGGAGAGGAAGAGCGCGTGGGCTGCCTCGGTGAGGTGGTCCATGGTGCGGGCCACCCGTTGCTTTCGGAGGTTGACACTGTCCGCCACGAAGATGCAGTCTAACTGCAACGTTGCAGCTTGTCTGCAACCTTCACGCGGGAAGGGGCCTCGATGATTCCGACGCTGGCGGGAGTGCACCACCTCAAGCTGCCGGTGACCGATCTGGACCGCTCGATCCAGTGGTACGCCGACCGCCTCGGCTACCGGGTGGTGATCGAGTTCCGCCAGCACGGGCGTCGTGCCGGGGTGACGATGGTCCACCCCGACGGTGGGCCGTGGCTTGCCCTGGTGCTCGACCCGGACAAGGCACGCGCGTCTGCCGGCTTCGACTACTTCGCGATCGGCGTCCCGGACCGGGCGCGTCTGGGACAGCTCGCCGACCACCTCACCGGGCTCGGTGAGCCGCACGGCGGGCTGCACTTCGCCACCATCGGATGGATCCTTCCGCTGCTGCACGATCCGGACGGCCATGAGGTGCGCTTCTACTCGATGGAATCGCACACCGCTGTCGATCCCGCGGCGCCGCTCGTCGTCGACGATGCCGTGGCACGCGCCTCAGCAAGGGAGCAGGAGTGGCTGGCCCAACAGGGCTCACCAGACGCGGAGAAGGCGGCCGCCGACGATCAGCTCTCCCGAACGCACCCGCGGATGACGAGCCATCCAGCGGTCCCAGCTGCCGAAGCTCCCGCGGGGAGGTCATGATGGGCGCGGCACGAGCCCACGTTGAGAGCGGCGTTGCCCTCTACAACGTCGGTGAACTGGAGCAGCTCGCCGAGCGATACGCCGACAACGCCGTCGAGATCAATCCCAGGGGCAGCTTCACCGGCCGTCAAGCCATCCTCGAGCGGCTGCGTCGCGAGTCGACCGCTTTCGCTGACCCGCGGATCACACCTGTGCGCTGGACTGAAGCAGGTGAGACAGTGATCCTGAATACGAGTGGACCGCAACGCACGCCGGGCCGCTGCCGATGCCGGACGGTGCCGAGCTGCCGCCCACCGGGCGGCGGGTTGACTCTGGCCGCGGTGAGCGTGTTCTGCGTCGTCGACGGCACGACCACACAGAATCGGACCTACTACGACCAGTTGCCGCTGCTGACACAACTCGGATTGCTCACCCCATAAGCGGAGTCCACGGCGCAGTAGCGCGAAGCCGGCGCCGCCGGCCCACCGGCAGGACGGATCCGGCGGCCACGCTCGGATGCTTCTCGCGGCTGGCCAGAAGACCTGCGGCCCTAACCCACCGCCGCTGCGCAGCGATCGAACGGACGGCGGCATGGTCGGGCGCTGCCCGCACGGCGGCATGGTCGGGCGCTGCCCGCACGGCGGCATGGTCGGGCGCTGCCCGCACGGCGGCATGGTCGGGCGCTGCCCGCACGGCGGCATGGTCGGGCGCTGCCCGCACGGCGGCATGGTCGGGC
>JBBRVP010000073.1:0-4500 GCA_038246785.1 Jiangellales bacterium | reverse complement strand
GAGCCAAGGCCGTCGAGGCCGCCGGCCACGCGTACGCGCCGTACTCCCGCCTGCACGTCGGTGCCGCCGCCATCGTCGAGGACGGGCGCCTGCTCCAGGCCTGCAACGTCGAGAACGCGTCGTACGGCCTGGGTCTGTGCGCCGAGTGCGGGCTGGTGTCGCAGCTGCACTCCTCCGGCGGCGGCCGGCTCGTCGCGATGGCCTGCCGCTCCGGCGAGGGCGAGCTGCTCATGCCGTGCGGTCGCTGCCGCCAGCTGCTCTGGGAGCAGGGCGGACCCGAGCTGGTCATCGACTCCCCGCGGGGCCCTGTCCCGATGACCGAGGTGCTGCCCGACGCGTTCGGCGCGCGGGACCTGCCCGCATGACCGCCAGCGCCGTCGACGTCATCCGCACCAAGCGCGACGGCGGAGAGCTCACCGACGACCAGATCGCCTGGGTGCTCGACGCCTACGTCCGCGGCGAGGTCGCCCACGAGCAGATGAGCGCGCTGCTCATGGCGATCGTGTGGCGCGGGCTGTCGCCCCGCGAGCTGTCCGCCTGGACCGGCGCGATGGTCGCCTCCGGCGACCGGATGGACCTGTCCGGCACCGGCCGGCCGGTCGTCGACAAGCACTCCTCCGGCGGCGTCGGCGACAAGGTGTCGCTCGTGGTCGCCCCCCTGGTCGCCGCACTCGGCGTCGCCGTGCCCAAGCTGTCCGGCAGGGGCCTCGGCCACACCGGCGGGACGCTCGACAAGCTCGAGGCGATCCCCGGCTGGCACGGCGACCTCACGCGCGAGCAGTTCCTGGCGCAGCTGCGCGACGTCGGCGCCGTGATCGGCTCCGCGGGCGCGGACCTCGCCCCCGCGGACAAGCAGCTCTACGCGCTGCGCGACGTGACCGCCACCGTCGAGTCGATCCCGCTCATCGCCAGCTCGATCATGAGCAAGAAGATCGCCGGGGGCGCCGAGGCGGTGCTGCTCGATGTCAAGGTCGGCGCCGGCGCGTTCATGCGCGAGCTCGGCCCGGCCCGCGAGCTGGCCGAGACGATGGTCGCCCTCGGGCGGGACGCCGGTGTCCGCACGGTCTGCCTGCTGACCTCCATGCAGGCCCCGCTCGGCCGCGCCGTCGGCAACGCGCTCGAGGTCGCCGAGGCCGTCGAGGTGCTCCAGGGCCGCGGCCCGGCCGACCTGCGCGCGGTGTGCCTCGCGGTCGCGACCGAGATGCTCGAGCTCGGCGGCTGCGCCGAGGACCCGGAGGCGGCGCTGCACGACGGCCGGGCCTACGCCGTCTGGCGGGCGATGGTGGCTGCCCAGGGCGGCGACCCCGACGCCCCGCTGCCCCTCGCCTCGCACGTCGAGGTGGTCCCGGCTCCCCGCGACGGCTGGCTGTCGCGCCTGGACGCCCTCGCGGTCGGCACGGCCGCCTGGCGGCTCGGTGCCGGCCGGGCCAAGAAGGAGGACGCCGTCGATCCGGCCGCCGGGGTGGTGCTCGGTGCCGCGCTCGGTGACAGGGTCGAGGCTGGCCAGCAGCTGCTGACCCTGCACGCGTCGTCCGCCGCGCGCCTGGCCGAAGGGCGCGCCGCGCTCGACGGTGCGTACGACATCACGGACATTCCGGCGGCAACGACGCCGCTGGTGCTCGAGAAGGTGGTCTGAGTGCCCCAACTGGTGAACGCCCCCGTCCGCATCCCCGTGCCCGGGGGCAAGCAGATCGAGGAGTACGTCGGCCACGCGAGCACCGGGTCGTCCGAGCTCTCGGTCGCCCACATGCACTCCCCTCCCGGCTGGGAGGAGCCCCCGCAGACGCCCGAGTTCGACGAGGTGACCGTGGTCCTGGCCGGCGCGGTCCACGTCGAGCACGCCGACGGGGTGCTGGTCGTCGGCGCCGGACAGGCCGTGCTGACCAGGGCCGGCGAGCGGGTCCGCTACACGACCCCTGACGGCGCTGAGTACGTCGCGGTCTGCCGGCCGGCCTTCGCCCCGGACACCGTCAACCGGGAGGACTGATGCGCCCCACCCTCGAGCAGATCGTGCGGGCCCCCAAGGTGCTCCTGCACAACCACCTCGACGGCGGTCTGCGGCCCGCGACCGTCGTGGAGTTCGCGCAGGCCAGCGGCTACGACGCGCTGCCGACGACCGACGTCGCCGAACTCGGGCAGTGGTTCCGCGAGAACGCCGACGCGGGCTCGCTGCCGCGCTACCTGTCGACGTTCGCCCACACCGTCGGGGTCATGCAGAACGCCGAGGCGCTCACCCGCGTGGCCCGTGAGTGCGCCGAGGACCTCGACGCCGACGGCGTCGTCTACGCCGAGGTCCGCTACGCCCCCGAGCTCCACCTCGAGGGCGGGCTCAGCCTGGACGCGGTCGTCGATGCTGTCCAGGAGGGCTACCGGCAGGGCTGCCACGGCCGGCCGATCCAGGTCGTCACCCTGCTCACGGCCATGCGGCACGCGGCCCGCTCGCTGGAGATCGCCGAGCTGGCCGTGCGCCACCGCGAGGAGGGCGTCGTCGGCTTCGACATCGCCGGCGCCGAGGCGGGCTACCCGCCCAGCCGCCACCTCGCGGCGTTCCAGCACATGCAGCGGGAGAACGGCCACTTCACCATTCACGCCGGTGAGGCCTTCGGCCTCCCGTCGATCTGGGAGGCGCTGCAGGAGTGCAACGCCGACCGGCTCGGCCACGGCGTGCGGATCGTCGACGACATCCACGTCGACACCAAGGGCCACGTGACCCTGGGCCGGCTCGCGCAGTACGTCCGCGACAAGCGCATCCCCCTGGAGATGTGCCCCTCCAGCAACGTGCAGACGGGCGCGGCGGCCTCCCTCGCCCAGCACCCGATCGGCCTGCTCCGGTCACTGCTGTTCAGGGTCACGGTCAACACCGACAACCGCTTGATGAGCGGCGTCACGCTGAGCTCGGAGATGGCCGCGCTGGTCGAGGCCTTCGACTACGGCTGGGACGACCTCCGGTGGCTGACGATCAACGCGATGAAGAGCGCCTTCCTGCCCTTCGACGAGCGACTGGAGATCATCGACACCGTCATCAAGCCGGGTTACGCCCAATACCGATAACTTAGGGCGGACTGAGGATGCGGACGGCTGCGCTGCTGGGCATTGTTGGTGTCGGCCACGAGCGGTGGGTGGCGCGTTTGACGTTGTAGTTGCTCATCTTGCGGCGCACGACGCGGGCGTTGGCCCGTAGTCGGCGTTCGGGCAGCAGTGCGTGCAGCAGTTCGGTGGTGGCGCGGCGCAGGGCGGCGCCGAGGCTGCCTGCGCCGGTCAGGCCGGTGCGGACGCTGCGCCGGGCGGCGTGCATGGCTCTGGTGAAGCTGATCCGGTCTGGGTCCAGACCACCGGAGTCCGCAGCGGCGTGGATGAGCGCGCGCAGCGCGTAGTGCACGCACAGGTATCCCCAGGCTTCCTGGTAGACGCCCTGGGGGGTCCGGGAGCGCAGGATCGTGCGGGGTCCGCGCTGGTGGGTCTTGAGCTCATCGAAGATCGACTCGATTTCCCAGCGTTGGGCGTACAGCGCGGCGAGCTCGTCGGCGGGCGCGGCCACCGGGTCCAGCACGGTGCTCAGCAGCCGGTAGGTGGTGCCGGCTGCCGCGGGCCGGCCGGCGTCGTCCAGGGCGTATTCGATGACCCGGACGGTGAGCACGTCTTCGCGCTGGCGTTTGTCGGTGCTGGCGACGAGTTCAGAACGAAAAGACCCGTCGCTCAGACGTTCCAGCACCGGGAGCACCGCGTTGCTCTTGGCCCGCCAGAGCAGGTCCGCGCCGCTGGCCGCTGCCGCCGCGAACAGCGGGTGGGCGGTGAACCCGCGGTCGGCAAGACACAACATCCCCGGTTGCAGCCCGGGCACGAGCTTCTTGGCCAACGTCACCTCGCCGACCGCGTAGGAGTCCATCTGCGCGGCGATGACGGCGTGCGTGCCGCACTCACCGAGCGCGACCATCCGCAGCTGCGGGAACGCGCTGCCCTCACCGCGGCCGGTCCCGGCGCGACCGAACACCTCCGCGTTGGCCGCGGTGTCGGCCACATCGATCGTCGTGCCGTCCATGCTCACCAGACGCCAGTGGCGGTAGAACGCCCCGCGGGTCGCCGGCGTCGCCAGCGGCACACAGGCCCGACTGAACAGCTCGGCCAACGGCTCCGGACCCAGCCGCGCCCGCGCCTTGGAAATCGCTACCTGCGACGGCATCTCGTACTCATCCTCGCCATCGGAAGCCCAGGTCAGCCCCTCTGTCAGGCTACGCATCACCTCCTCATAGCCAGCCGAGGAGAACAGCGTCATCGCCAACACGTAATAGACCGTCAGATGCGCCGGCAGCAGCCGGTTCCGCTTCTCACGCCGCCCGGTCGCTTCGATCACCTCATCGACCAGCTGCCGCGAGAACGTCGCGGTCAACACCCCCAGCGCTACCCGATCACTGAGCCGCTGACCCGGCTCAACCCGCACCTGTCCCGCCCGTGGCATGTCACCAAGAATACCACGGGTGTAGTTCTAAGTTATGAGTATTG
>JBBRVP010000072.1:0-5070 GCA_038246785.1 Jiangellales bacterium | reverse complement strand
GGTAGTACTTGCCCAGGCCGTCGAGGGTGTGGCCGCGCTGCACGGTGATGCCCGTGGTCGGGACGTCGGCGATCGTGATCGTGTTGTTCTCGGAGGCGTTGATCGCCTCGGCGAGGTCCTTGCCGACCTTCTTGTCGTCGACGTCGAACGCCGCGACGAACTCGACGTCGCTGACGTGGTAGTCGCCGAACATGACGTGCATCAGGCCGGGGACGGTCTGGGACGGGTCGGCGTCCCGGTAGTAGTGCACGCCCTGGACGAGCGACGACGCACAGTTGCCGACGCCGACGACGGCGACGCGAATGGAACCCATGTGCTTCTCCTGGTGGTTCGGTGGTGCTGGGTGGACGGGTGGAACTGCGGTGCCGGGCGCGCCGGGGAGCGCGACCGGCACCTACGGCTGCGGGCCGGGGTCGGTGGGGTGGCGCCGCTCGGCGTCGATGAGCTCGCTGAGCCAGCGCACCTCGCGCTCGGTGGTCTCCTCGCCGTGGCGCTGGAGGGCGAAGGTGTAGGCGTCGATCCGTTCGCGATTGCGGGTGGCGGCGTCGCGGACCCGCTCGAGGTCCTCCTCCACCCGTGACCGGCGGCCTTCGAGGATGCGGATGCGCACCTCGCGCTCGGTGCGGGCGAAGAAGGCGAAGCGCACGTCGAAGCCGTCGTCGTCCCACGCCGAGGCGTCGGTGCGTGCGACCAGGTCGGCGAAGTGCTCCTTGCCGGCGGCGGTGAGCTCGTAGACGACGCGCGGGCGCCTGCCGGAGGGGCCGGCCGGGTCGGTCGTCTGCGCGATCAGCCCCGAGTCGAGCAGGCCCTTCAGCGCCGGGTAGAGCGTGCCGTAGGACAGCGCGCGGAACGGCCCGAGGGCGGAGTTGAGCCGGCGGCGCAGGTCGTAGCCGTGGGTCGGCCCCTCGTGGAGCAGGCCCAGCACCGCGAACTCGAGCAGTCGGGCACGGCGGGTGACCACGGCGACCTCCTGCGAGCGGGAACGGACCTGACATACGGGGCGTTTGGCAGGATGCGACGCTAACACAGATATATCGACCCGATACATCGAGGATGCCGTCGCCGGCCCGCCCCGGCGGCCTCGGATTCAGGTTTCTCGAAGGAAGAGCGCCATACTGGCCGTTGGGTTCGTGCTCCCGAGCCACCGCCCGCACTCCCTGTGACACCCCCCGATCCCGTTCCCGGAAGCAGCATGACGCCACGCAGACCAGCCGCCACACCCGAGTCCCGGCAGGCTCCGGCCACCCGTTCCCCCTCGGTCCGCTCCGGCGGCTCCGGAGGGTCGAGCGACGGCCGTTCTCCGGCATCCGCCGGCCGCTCGCGCGGCAGGAAGTGGCTCCTGCGCGTCCTGTGGGCCGTGCTCGCGCTCTTCCTGCTCGCGGTCGTCGCGGTCGGCATCGCGTACGCGCGCATCCAGCCCCCGGCCCCGAACGAGCTGGCGACGGCGCAGGCCTCGATCGTCTACTACTCCGACGGCAAGACCGAGATGGCTCGGCTCTCCGACGCCCAGGGCAACCGTGAGTCGGTGCCGCTGAGCAAGGTGCCCGACCACATGCAGAAGGCCATGCTCGCGGCGGAGGACCAGAACTTCTACCAGAACAACGGCATCTCGCCGACCGGCATCGCGCGGGCGGTCTGGGTGGCGGTCAAGGGCGGCCAGGCGACCCAGGGCGGGTCGACCATCACCCAGCAGTACGTCAAGAACTACTTCCTCACGGCCGACCGCACGCTGTCGCGCAAGGCCCGCGAGATCCTCATCGCGGTCAAGATCGACCAGCAGCAGACCAAGGCGCAGATCCTCGAGAACTACCTCAACACCATCTACTACGGGCGCGGCGCGTACGGCATCCAGACCGCGTCGAAGGCGTACTTCAACAAGGACGTCTCGAAGCTGACCGTGGCCGAGAGCGCGTTCCTGGCGTCCGTCATCCGCGGTCCGTCGCTGTACGACCCGGCCCTGGGCGACAAGCAGGAGGCCAACGCCAGGGAGCGCTCGGGCTACGTCCTCGACGCCATGGTGAAGGAGGGCTGGCTCAGCCAGCAGGAGCGCGACGCCGCCACCTTCCCCAAGTTCCACCCGTTCAAGCCCCGCACCCAGAGCGGCCCCACCGGCTACCTCACCCAGATGGTCAAGGACGAGGTCGTCGACAAGTACAAGATCGCGCAGGAGGACATCGACCGCGGTGGGCTGCGCATCGTCTCCACCATCGACAAGGCCAAGCAGGCCGACATGGTCAAGGCGGTCAGGGACGAACGGCCGCAGAAGACCCCCTCGGTGCACGTCGGAATGGCCTCGATCGCGCCGGGCAACGGCGCCATCGTCGCGCTCTACGGCGGCGAGAACTACATGAAGCGGCAGCAGAACGCCGCGACCCAGGACAAGATGCAGGCCGGGTCGACGTTCAAGATCTTCACGCTGATCGCCGCCCTGCAGTCCGGTGACTACAGCCTGAGGTCGCGCCTGTCCGGCGCCAGCCCGCAGTACTTCGACGAGTTCGCCGACCCCGGTGCCGCGACCGCCAACGGCCGTCGCGGCCGGGTGAAGAACTTCGGCAACGAGTCCTTCGGCACCATCGACCTGCGCAAGGCGACCGGCAGCTCGGTCAACACCGTCTACGCGGCGCTGAACATCGATGCCACGCCGCAGATGTCGATGAAGGCGGCCGAGGATGCCGGGGTGCGCAGCCCACTCGAGCCGAACATGGCCAACGTGCTCGGCACCGACTACGTCACCGTGCTCGACATGGCCAGCGCCTACGCCACCGTCGCCGCCCAGGGCGTGCGAGCCGACCCGTACGTCGTCAGGGAGATCCGCTTCCAGGACAAGAGCGTGCCGACGATCAAGGCCAAGGTGGTCAAGGCGCGAGTCTTCGACAAGGACCTGATGTCCGACGTCATCGACGCGATGACCTACCCGGTCGACGGCGGCACCGCCCGGTATGTCGGCCGCAACCTCGACCGCCCCGCGGCCGGCAAGACCGGCACCTCCGAGAGCTTCCGCTCGGCGTGGTTCAACGGCTACGTCCCGCAGCTCGAGACGGCGGTCGGTCTCTACCGCGCCGGCAAGGACGGCGAGGAGCTCGCGATGGAGGACCTCCCCAACGCCGGCAACATCACCGGTGGCACCTACCCGGCGCGCATCTGGACCGCCTACATGAAGGCCGCCCTGGAGGGCACCAAGGTGGTTCAGTTCCCGGAGCCGGCCGGCGTCAACAAGGATGCCGACCCGCCGCCGCCCACGACCACCAGGGACAGGCCCACGAGGACGAGCGTGCCGCCGACGACGTCCGCGCCGCCGACGACGTCCGCGCCGTCCGCGCCGCCGCCGACGGCCGAGCCCTCGTTGCCCGAGCCGACCAAGACCCCCACGAAGGGCCCGCCCAGCCCGCCGGCGTCGTCCGCGCCGCCCGGCAACGGGTGACCGGCGGCTCTCGGAGCTAGGGTGCGTCGCGTGGACGTCGTGCGCGATCCGGTGCTGCCCCCGGACCTGCGCACGGCGATCGGCGGCCCGCCCGGACGCCGGCTGAGGTCGCCCTCGCGCGGCCCGCTGGCCCGGCTCGCCCCCGTGGTGCTGCTGCTGGCGCTTCCGCTCTCGGCCGCGGCGCTGCGCCAGGCCGGCTGCCTCGCGGACGGCTGGCGTGGCAGCGTGCCGGTGTGGCGCCAGTGCTCCGCACCCGTGGTGGAGGCGCTGCCGACGGGGGACCTCGGGAGCGGGCTCGCGGCCCACCTCGGCTCCGGCCTGCGGGTCGCCGAGCCGCTGCTGTCAGCAACGGTCTCCTCCCTGCTCGGCAGCATCGCGCCCGGCGTCGCGACGGGTCAGCAGCGCTGGTTCCTCGCGCTGTGGGTGGTGCTCACCGCGGCCGTGCTCGCCGGGTTGGTCGTGGCCGTGGGCACCGTGCGCCGTCACCCGGATGCCGACCCGGTGGCCCTCGCGCTGTCGCCGGTGCTCGCCCTGACGGTCTACCGCTCGACCGACCTGCTGCCCCTCGCGCTCGCGGTGGTGGCGGTCTGGGCCCGCAGTCGCGACCGCGAACGGCTGGCCGGCGCGCTCGCCGGGCTCGCCCTGCTCGCGGGCCCGCTGGCGGCGGTCGTGCTGCTCGCGCTGGCGCTCGTGCCGAGCCGCGGCGGCCCGGACGCCCGTCGTCGCCTGCTCGTCACCGCGGGAGTGACCGTCGCGGCGGTCGCCGTGCCGGTGGCGCTGGTGGACGCCGACCTCCTGACCGCACCGTTTCGCGCGTGGCGGCTGGCCGGAGCAGGGCCCGGGTCGCCGTGGTACCTGTTCACCCTGGCCGGGTACCCCATCGGCGCCGGCGCCGTGACGGCCATCGTCGGCCTCGGCGTGGTGCTCACGGTGGCGCTCGTCGCGCTCCACGCGAGGCGCCGCCCGCGCCCGGTTCTCGCGGCCGTCGCCCTGGTGGGCCTGTGCGCGGCCCTGTCCACGGCCGCGGCGTTCCCGCCGTGGGCCGCGCTGTGGCTGGTTCCGTTCGTGGCGCTGGCCGGCATCCGCTGGCGCGACCACCTGCTGTGGGCGGGTGCCGAGGCCGTGCACGCGGTCGCGATGTTCGGCCACCTCGACGCCCTCGCCGACCCGGCCTCCGGGTTGCCGCCCGGCTGGTACGCCGCGGCCCTGGGCTGGCGCCTGCTCGCGGTGGCGTGGATCGCCCGGCAGGCGTGGGTGGGCGCGAGTTGGGGGGATGCCGTCCCGGCCGGTACCCTGTGGAAGTTGCCCTCAGCACGCCCTGTGGAAAACTCCACGGGCGGTGTCGGCAGCAGTGCATACCCTCCTGTCACGGAGAGACCGTGACCGCCACAGACCAAAGGAGGCGGGTTAACGCATGCGTCAGTACGAACTCATGGTCATCCTCGACCCAGAGCTCGACGACCGGACGGTTCAGCCGTCGCTGGAGCGGTTCCTCAAGGTCGTGACCACCGATGGTGGGTCCGTCGACACCGTCGACATCTGGGGCCGCCGTCGTCTGGCCTACGAGATCAAGAAGAAGTCCGAGGGCATCTACGCCGTCGTCAACTTCACCTCCGAGCCGGCCACGGCCAAGGAGCTGGACCGCCAGC
>JBBRVP010000071.1:0-5810 GCA_038246785.1 Jiangellales bacterium | reverse complement strand
GCCACCGTCGACGGCTTGACCAGGTCGCCGGGGGACGCGGTCGCGCACATCATGGGCGGCTTCGCCGAGCTCGAGGTGCATCCGGATGTCGTGCCCGGACTGCGGGCGATGAAGGACGCCGGCCTGCGGCTCGTGACGCTGACCAACGGTGCGGCCAGCGTCGGCGAGCGGCTGCTGACCGACGCCGGGGTGGGCAACCTGTTCGAGCGGTTCCTCAGCGTCGAGGACGCGCCACGCTGGAAGCCAGGTGCCGAGGCCTACGCCTACGCG
Organism: Jiangellales bacterium; assembly: GCA_038246785.1. GTDB lineage: Bacteria > Actinomycetota > Actinomycetes > Jiangellales > Jiangellaceae > JBBRVP01. The sequence goes on along the minus strand of JBBRVP010000071.1, from coordinate 5,540 downwards.
GCCCAGCAGTGCGGCACCGAGCTGGCCGACATGCTGCTGGTCGCGGTGCACCCGTGGGACACCGACGGTGCCAAGCGGGCCGGGATGCTGGCCGCGTGGCTGGACCGCAAGGGCACGCCGTACCCCGCGCACTTCACCGAGCCCGACATCGTCGGTCGCACCCTGGACGAGGTCGCGGCCGCTGCGACCGGATCACCCCGCTGAGCCGCCCGGCAGCCCCACGCGGTCCCCGTCCAGCTCGACCAGCCCGTCGCTGACCAGCCCGGCCAGCGCACGTTCGCGCTGCTCGGCGTCCGGCCACACGGCCTCGACGTCCGCGCGCGGCACGGAGTCGGTCGCGTCGCGCAGGGTGGCCAGCAGCAGGCCGCGCACCTGGCGGTCGGTGCCGGTGAACGCCTGCCGCCGCCGCGGAGGCCCGTCGTACGCGGGCAGGCCCGCCAGCTGCCAGGCACACGTCGTGCGCACCGGGCAGGTGTCGCAGCGCGGTGCTCGCGCAGTGCAGACGAGGGCGCCCAGCTCCATCACCGCAACCGCCCACGTCGCTGCCACAGCGGGGTCGTCGGGCAGCAGTGCCTCGGCGGCGCGTTGCTCGGCGGCGGTCAAGGCCGGACCCGGCAGCGCCTGCCCGGCTGCGGCCCTGGCGAGCACCCGCCGGACGTTGGTGTCGAGCACTGCGTGACGACCGCCGTGCGCGAAGGACATCACCGCCGCGGCGGTGTAGGTGCCGACGCCCGGGAGGGCGAGCAGCTCGCCGTAGGTCGAGGGCAGCACGCCGCCGTGGTGCGCGACCACCTCGGTCGCGGCGGCGTGCAGCCGCAGCGCCCGCCGGGGGTAGCCGAGCCGGCCCCAGGCCCGGACCGCCTCACCGGCCGGTTCGGCGGCCAGGTCGGCGGGCGTCGGCCAGCGCGTGAGCCACGCCTGGAAGACCGGCTCGACCCGGGACACCGGAGTCTGGGCCAGCATCACCTCGCTGACCAGCACGGCCCACGGCGTCGTGCCCGGCCGGCGCCACGGCAGGTCGCGCGCGTTGCTGGCGTACCAGCCAAGGATCGGGCCGTGCAACGTCGAGGTCGGCATCGCGGCCGATCCTCGCACGCACGGTCGTGACATCCTTTCCTGCTTCAGGACCCCCGGACCAGCAGAGGTGAGTGGTGGCAGCCGAGTCGAACGGACCGATCTTCGTGATCGGCGCGGCGGGGTCGGGCACGACCCTGATGCGGTTGGTCCTGGACAGCCACGACAACATCGCGATCGCGCAGGAGACGGGCTTCGCTCGGGCGGTGCTGGCCAACGAGTGGGTGCCGTTCTGGGAGTTCGGGCGCTGGTACGAGCGGCTCGGGCTGACTCGCGACGACCTCGAGAAGGAGCTGGCCGCGTTCTACTCCGGCCTGTTCGGCCGGTTCGCTGCCGCGCAGGGTGCGGCTCGCTGGGGTGACAAGACGCCCTTCCACGTGTGGCACCTGCCGTTGCTGGCACGGGTCTTTCCCGACGCGGTGTTCATCGCGACGGTGCGCCATCCCGGCGCGGTCGCGCACTCGACCCGCCGCCGGATGCGGCACCCGTGGGGGCACTCGGTGCGCTTCTGGGTGCGCGACACCCTCGAGCTGCTGCACCAGGGCTCTCTGCTCGGTGACCGCTTTGTGCTGTGCCGGTACGAGGACCTGGTGACCCAGCCGGAGCCGGTCCTGCGCCCCCTCTTCAGGTGGCTGGACGAGCCGTGGTCGGACCGGCTGCTGGCCTTCCACGAGGTGCACAGCGAGCGCGGGACCGAGGTCGAGGTGGAGGGAGCAACCCGGTCGGACCGGCCGATGGACCCCAGCCGGGTGAACGCCTGGATCCACGCGATGGACGAGCAGCGGTGGGCCCGGCTGCGACGGGGCCGGGTGGCCGCACTGGCCCGGCTGCTGGGTTACGTGCCCGACCAGGCGCTGCCGAACCGGCCGCTGGACGGCCCGGGGGGCGGGACGCTGCTCGACGGCGACGGCGTCGCCCGGGCGATCGCCGTCGCCACCGACGTGCGGTGGAAACGCCGGCCCGGACCGTCGCTGGCCAACCGGGAGCTCAAGGCCGAGGACCTGGCGCGCCTGCGCAAACGGGCCAGGGGCGGTTCACGTCGTTCGGGAGCGATCGAGCGGCTGGCTGAGCGTGGTGGCGCCGCGGGCCGGCGGGCGCTGCACCGGCTCCCTCCGGACGCGCGCCGACGGGTCAGGTCGCTGCGGGAGCGCGCGCGCCGCTAGCTCCTGCGCCCGGGGGACGCTCGACGTGCCTCAAGTCCTTCCCGCTGCGTGACGATTCGGAAGGCAGGGCGTGGCCGCGCAGGGAATCTGCGCCCACCAGAGCGCCCACGGCGTTCGAGAGGTGGCGTGTCCCGCACATGTCCATGACGACCGGTGAGACACCGGCTGGTACCGCGGCGAACGTCCTCGTGGTGGTCGTGGTCGGTGACAGCCGGACCCGCACCCGGGCGCTGCGCGGGCTGCTGTCCGGGCCGGGCTTCCACATCGCGGCCGAGGTCTGCCGCGCAGCCGATGCCGAGGACGCGGTCGTGGCCCACCAGCCCGACGCCGTGCTGCTCGACCTCGACGTCGCGGCCGGCGGCATCGAGGCCATCGAGCGGATCATGGGCACCCGGCCGACCCCGATCGTGGTCTGCGGGGCGCTCGTCGAGCACTCCCAGGCGGCGCTGGCCGCGGGGGCCGTCGACGTGGTCGGTGCCCTCGACGCGCTGCCGAGCTCGCCGCAGTACGCCTTCGCGCTGCGTCGGCACCTGCGAGTCGCCAGCAGGGTGCGAGTCATCACCCATCCACGCAACCGGCTGCGGGTCCGCGGCCTCAGCCCGGCGGCAGCTGTCGCGGAGCCGGCCGTTGTTGGGGCGGCGGTCGCGGGCGCGTCGCTCGTGCCGGTCCACTCGCGCCGCGCCGCACTGGCGGGCGCCGACCCGGCAACCGCCGACCCGGCCACCGCCGACCCGGCCACCGCTGGCCCGCCGGCCATGCCTCGCATCCTCGGTCGAGAGGTGCGCGCCATCGTCATCGGCGCCTCGACCGGTGGCCCGCCGGCGCTGGCTACGATCCTTGCCGACCTGCCGCCGGACCTGTCGGTCCCCGTCCTCGTCGTGCAGCACATGGCCGACGGATTCGTCGAAGGGCTGGCCAGCTGGCTGGACGGGCTGTCCCAGCTCCCCGTCGTCATGGCCGAGCACGGCCGGCGGTTGCGGCCCGGCGTCGTGCACGTCGCCCCCGCCCGGCTGAACACCCTGCTGCGCCCCGGGCTGCGGATCGAGCTGCGGACCCCGCCGGACGGCCAGTTCCACATCCCCGGCGTCGACGCGGCCTTCGCCAGCACAGCGGTCACGTGCGGCGCCCGTGCCGTCGGCGTACTCCTGACCGGTATGGGGCGCGACGGTGCGGAGGGGCTGCTGCAGATGCGAAATGCCGGCGCCCTCACGATCGGCCAGGACGAGCCGACGTCGGTCGTCTGGGGCATGCCGGCGGCCGCCCAGTCGCTGGGCGCGGTCGAGGTCGAGCTGCCGTTGCCCAGGATCGCGGCCGTCCTTGCTGCGGCCGGCTGCGCCGAGGCGGTGGGGACATGAGCCGCCTCGCTGACGACGAGTTCATCGCGATCCGCGACTATCTCGCGGCCGAGGCCGGGCTCGCCTTCGACGAGAGTCGCCGGGCAGCCCTCAGCGCCGTCATCGGCGACCGGGTGATGGCGACCGAGTCGGCGGGGGTGGCGGAGTACCTCGCACTCCTGAACAGCACCTCCGGTGCCGACGAGCGGCAGCGGTTGCTCGACGCCGTCACCGTGCAGGAGACGCGCTTCTTCCGCAACCCACCGCAGATCGAGGGGCTGCGCCAGCGGGTGCTGCCCGAGCTGTTGCGCCGGACCGTCGGCCGCACCAGGCCGCTGACCATCTGGAGTGCGGGCTGCTCGACCGGCGAGGAGCCCTACACCCTCGCGATGATGCTGCTGGAGCTGTCGCCGGTGCTCGCCCGGCCGGGCAACGTCCGGATCCTCGGGACCGACGTGTCCGCCGAGGCGCTGCGGGCCGCGGCGCGTGCCACGTACACCGGCCGCAGCCTGGACTTGATGCCGCCGACGGTCGGGGACCGATGGCTGGAGCCGCGTCCCGGTGGGGCACTCGGCGTCCGCGACCAGGTTCGTCGTCTCGTCGATCTCCGGCTGCACAACCTGGTCACCGAGCCCGCGCCGTTCGAGCCCGGCGAGGTCGACCTCGTCGTGTGCCGGAACGTGACCATCTACTTCGACCGGCCCACGACGTCGCGGCTGATCGGCGGCTTCCACGACGTGCTCGCCGAGGGCGGCTACCTGCTGCTCGGCCACTCGGAGACGCTCTGGCAGGTCAGCGACGCGTTCTCGCTGATGCCCGTCGGTGACGCATTCGTCTACCGACGGGCCGACGGGGCGGCGCCCTCGGCGGCTCGCCGCGCCCGCAGTCGCCCGACCGCTGCCGCTCCCGCCGCCGCGGCGCGGCGGGCTCCTGCGGCGCAGCGCCCGCAGTCAGCGGCGACTACCGCGCCGGCCGCATCGGTACCCGTCGCATCGGTGCCCGTGGGGTCGGAGAGCACGGCTCCCGGTGGTGAGCTGCTGGCCGACGCGAAGGTCGCCTTCGCGGACGGTCAGTACGACGTAGCCGCCCGGGTCGCACGGCGTGCGATCGATGCAGCGCCCTTGCTGACCGAGGCCTATCTGGTGCTCGGACAGTCGCGCACATCGGTGGGGGACGACGACGCGGCGGTCGACCCCTTGCGCAAGGCGGTCTATCTCGACCCGGCGCACGCTCCGGCGCACTTCATGCTGGCGAGTGTCCTGGCGAGGCTGCGGCAGCACGGCGCTTCGGCGGTGTCCTACCGCGCTGCGGCCCGGGCGCTGGAGCTGGCCCCTGTCGGCGGTCACACCGCGTTCCTCGGCGGTCGCGACCCCCGCGAGCTGGCGTCGCTGTGCCGGCGCCTGGCGACCGAGCAGGCGGGGCGGGACGCGACACCGGCATCGTCGAGAGGTTCGTCGTGAGCGGGTACGTCCTGCTCCGGATGGGCCCCCGGGAGCTGGCGGGTCGGCTGTCGGAGGTGCGCGAGGTGGTGCGCGCCGAGGGCATCGAGGAGCTCGACGGTGCCCGCGCTCCCGTGACCGGGCTGATGGTGCTGCGCGGCTCACCGATGCCGATCGTGGACCTGCGCAGCGCGACCGAGCCCGGGGACAGCGGTGACGTCCTGGTGCTCGAGACCGCCGACGGCGTGCTCGGGCTTGCCGTGGACAAGGTGACAGCAGTGCTGACGCCGGACGAGCTCGCTCCCGCGCAGGGCCGGCTGAGCGAGCGACTGCCGTCCTACGTCCTCGAGGTGCGCCGCAACGCGAGCGGTGCGCCGATCTTCGTCGTGAGCCTGACCGCCCTCGCCGGCCTCCCCACCTGACCCCCTCCCCCCACCCCCCCACCCCCCACCCCCCCACAAACTTCCCTGTTGATCATGCAGCAATGGGGATCTTGTGCATCACCGCAGGTCAGCCCCCCCACAATTCCT
>JBBRVP010000070.1:0-6065 GCA_038246785.1 Jiangellales bacterium | reverse complement strand
CCCAGAAGCGCGGCCTGCCCCACTAGTCCGGGCTCCCGTGGCCGTGGAGTCAGGCCTTCCCGCCGGCCTTCGTCTTCCGGGAAGGAGCCTTGGCAGCCGCGGCCTTCCCCGCTGGAGCCGTGGCAGCGGCCGCCTTCTTGGCGGCGGTCTTCCTGGTCTGCTTGCGGGCCTCCTTGCGGGCCTGCTTCCACTCCCGGACCCGCGCCAGGGACGCGTCGTCGTGGATGTCGGCCACCGACCGCGGTGTCGCGTCAGCGTAGTCGCCGGCCGCCTTCTTCCAGCCGGCGGGGCGGACACCGTGCCGCTTGGCCAGCAGGGCGACGAAGATCTGCGTCTTCTCCGCTCCGAAGCCGGGCAACGCCTTCACCCGACGGGCCAGCTCGGCCCCGTCCACGTCGGCCCAGACGCCCTCCGCCCGGCCGCCGAACTCGTCCGCGAGCACACCGCACAGATCGTGGACCCGGCGCCCCATCGACGCCGGATAGCGGTGCACGGCGGGCTTCTCCACGCAGACGGCGACGAACTCGTCCTCGCTCATCGCCGCTATCTTGGCCGCGTCGAGGTGACCCAGTCGCGACCGCAGCGTCGCCGGCCCGGTGAAGGCCCACTCCATCGGCACCTGCTGGTCGAGCAGCATCCCGATCATCAGCGCCGTGCCGTCGGTGTTCAGCAGCTCGTCGGCCTCGGCATCACCGGTGATCTGCAGGTCGCCCGCCATGAGAGCGAATCTAGCCGCTCAGCTCGACGCGGCAAGGGCGGCGGCCAGCGCCTTGGCGGCCCGGTCCACGTCCTCGTCGGTGACGTCGAGATGTGTCAGCGCCCGGGCGTGGGTCGGGTCCAGCGCGCCGATGCGCAGGCCGAGGTCGTGGCAGCGCGCCACCAGGCCGGGAGCGTCAGCCACCTCGAGCACCACGATGTTCGTCTCCACCCCCTTGGGGTCGACACAGCCCGGCGCAGCATCCGCGCAGGCGACCGCGAGCCGGTGCGCCCGCTCGTGGTCGTCGGCCAGCCGGCGTACGTGGTGGTCGAGGGCGTACAGCCCCGCGGCGGCGAGGACCCCGACCTGGCGCATGCCACCACCCAGCCGCTTGCGCCACACCCGGGCTTCAGCGATGCGCTCGGCGCTCGCGGCGAGACCGGAGCCGATCGGCGCTCCCAGCCCCTTGGACAGGCAGACGCTCACGGTGTCGAAGAGCTGGCCGTACGTCGCCAACGGCACGCCGCTGGCCACGTGCGCATTCCAGAGCCGGGCCCCGTCGAGGTGCATGGCGACCCCGGCTGCGGTCGTGAGCTCCCGCAGACGCTCGATCTCCGCCAACGGCGCCACCGTGCCGCCGCCGAAGTTGTGCGTGTTCTCCACCGCGACCGCCGTCGTCGACACCAGGTGCGGCCCGGCGTCCGGCCGCATCATCGCGGCGGCTTTCGCGGAGTCCAGCCGGCTGCCCGGCGTCGACCACGTACGCGTCGTGATGCCCGAGACCGCCGCTGCGGCGCCGAGCTCTGCACGCACGACGTGCGCGTCGGAGTCGCAGAGCAGCTCCTCCCCCGGCCGGACCAGCAGGCGCAGGCCAAGCTGGTTGGCCATCGAGCCGGTGGGGGTGAACACCGCCGCCTCATGACCGAGCAGCTCGGCGATGCGGCGCTCCAGCTCGATGACGGTCGGGTCCTCGCCGTAGACGTCGTCACCGACCTTCGCGTCGGCCATCGCGGCACGCATGCCCTCGGTCGGCTGGGTCACCGTGTCACTGCGGAGATCGATCACGTGCAGAGCCTACGTGCGCGCCGCGAGCATCTCCGCCACGAGGAACGCGAGCTCAAGGGACTGCTGGTGGTTGAGCCTCGGGTCGCAGACCGTCTGGTAGCGCACCGGCAGGTCGCTCTCGTCGACACCGCCCGTGCCGCCGAGGCACTCGGTGACGTTGTCGCCGGTGAGCTCCATGTGCACGCCGCCGGGATGGGTGCCCAGGCCGCGATGGACCTCGAAGAAGCCACGGACCTCGTCGATGACGTCGTCGAACCGACGCGTCTTGCGGCCGCCGGGTGCCTCGAACGTGTTGCCGTGCATGGGATCGCAGACCCAGCCGACGACCGCACCGCTAGCAGTGACCTTGTCCACCAGCGGCGGCAGCGTGTCGCGCACCTTGCCGGCGCCCATCCGCGTGACGAAGGTCAGCCGACCCGGCTCGCCGTCGGGGTCGAGCCGCTCGATGAGGCGCAGCGCGTCGTCGGCCGAGCTCGTCGGCCCCAGCTTGACGGCCACCGGGTTGCGGATCCCCGCGACGAAGTCGATGTGCGCGCCGTCGAGGTCACGGGTCCGCTCCCCCACCCACAGCAGGTGCCCAGACGTGTCGTAGGCCAGCCCGGTGCGCGAGTCGATGCGGGTGAGAGCGCGCTCGTAGTCGAGCAGCAGGGCCTCGTGCGAGCTGTAGAGGTCGACGGTGCGCAGCGCGCCCGGCTCGACCCCGCAGGCGTGCATGAACGTCATGGCCCGGTCGATGTCGCGGGCCATCGCCTCGTAGCGCTGATGGGCGCCGTCGCCACCCACGAAGCCCTGGTTCCACGCGTGCACCTGACGCAGGTCGCCCAGACCGCCCTGGGTGAACGCACGTACGAGGTTCAGCGTGGCTGCGGAGGTGTTGTAGACCCGCAGCAGGCGCCGGGCGTCGGGCACCCGGTCCTCGGCGGTGAACGGGAAGCCGTTGACCGCATCCCCGCGGTAGGCCGGCAGGGTCACGCCGTCACGGGTCTCGACGTCCGAGCTGCGTGGCTTGGCGAACTGCCCCGCCAGCCGGCCGACCTTCACCACCGGCAGCCCGGCGCCGTAGGTCAGCACCACCGCCATCTGCAGCAGCGTCTTGAGCTTGTCCCTGATCGCGTCGGCGGTGGACTCCGCGAAGGTCTCGGCGCAGTCGCCGCCCTGGAGCAGGAAGGCCTCGCCGCGGGCGACGGCGCCCAGCCGCTCCTTGAGCGCGTCGCACTCACCGGCGAACACCAGCGGGGGCAGGGTGCGCAGCTCGGTGACCACGCGCGCGAGCTCGTCACGGTCGGCCCAGTCCGGCTGCTGGCCCGCGGGCTGAGTGCTCACCAGCCCAGCGTACGGGGCCGCCCCCCACCAGCCTTGTCGATCATGCAGCAATGGGGATCTTGACCAGTTCCTGACTGCTCGGGCGTGACCCTCCCCGCAGCAAGTCGTTGTCCAGACCGACCGTCTATGTCTGCGGCCGCGGAGCCTCAGCCGAAGAAGACCTCGGCCTCGGCGTAGAGGTGCGGGTCGACCAGCTTCAGGACCGTGGTCGCGTCACCGAGCGGCACCCGGTCGATGTCGGTGCCGCGCAGGGCGACCATGGTGCCCCAGTCCTCGTCGTTGACCGCATCGATCGCGTGCAGCCCGAAACGCGTTGCCAGCCAGCGGTCTCGTGCAGTCGGTGTGCCGCCGCGCTGGATGTGACCGAGCACCGTCGTCCGCGCCTCCTTGCCGGTGCGCTTCTCGATCTCCTTCTCCAGGACGGTGCCGATCCCGCCCAGTCGCACGTGCCCGAAGGAGTCGAGCTCACCGTCGGTCAGCGTCATGGTTCCCTCGGCGGGTGTCGCCCCTTCGCTGACCACAAGGATCGGCGCGTAGTGGCTCTCGAACCGTGACTCGACGTAGGCGCAGACTTTCTCGATGTCGAAGGGCACCTCCGGGATGAGGATGACGTTCGCGCCGCCGGCCATGCCCGCGTGCAGCGCGATCCACCCGGCGTGCCGGCCCATGACCTCGACGATGAGCGCACGGTGGTGCGACTCAGCCGTCGTGTGCAGCCGGTCGATGGCCTCCATCGCGACGTTGACCGCGGTGTCGAAGCCGAACGTGTAGTCGGTGGCGTTGAGGTCGTTGTCGATCGTCTTGGGTACGCCGACGACGTTTACGCCGTGCTCGTGCAGCCGGGTCGCCACGCCGAGGGTGTCCTCGCCGCCGATCGCGATCAGCGCGTCGATGCCGAGCCTGTCGAGGTTGGCCTCGATGGCCTCGACCCCGCCGTCGGTCTTGAACGGGTTGGTGCGCGAGGAGCCGAGGATGGTCCCGCCTCGCGGCAGGATCCCGCGAACGGCATCGACGTCAAGGGTGGCGGTCAGACCCTCGATCGGGCCGCGCCAGCCGTCGCGGAAGCCGACGAAGTCATGCCCGTAGGAACCGACCCCCTTGCGCACCACGGCGCGGATGACCGCGTTCAGACCTGGACAGTCGCCACCACCGGTGAGCACTCCGATTCTCATGCGGGAGACCCTACGGCGCGGGCTAGGGTCCGCCCCATGACCTTCTCAACCGCCGGACAGTCCGGCGCGGGCGGCGGGGTCCTTGCGGTCGACGCCGGCACCACGGGCGTGACGGCGCTGGTGGTCGACGAGAATGCTGCGGTCGTGGCCCGCGGGTACGAGGAGTTCGCCCAGCACTTCCCGCGACCCGGCTGGGTCGAGCACGGCCCGGAGGACATCTGGCAGGCGACCCTGTCGGCCTGCAGCCAGGCGCTCGCCGGCCGCCGGGTCTCCGCGATCGGCATCACCAACCAGCGCGAGACGGCGGTGCTCTGGGACCGGGCGACGCTGGCCGCGCCTTGCCGCGCCGTCGTCTGGCAGGACCGGCGCTCGGCGGCGATCTGCGACCGGTTGCGCGAGGCCGGTCACGAGGACCGTGTCCGCGAGCTGACCGGCCTGCGCTTCGACCCGTACTTCACCGCGACCAAGCTGGCCTGGCTGGCCGAGCACGACGAGTCGGCGTGGAGCGGCGTCACCGACGGCTCCACCGCGATCGGGACGGTCGACTCCTACCTCGTCGCACGACTGACCGCCGGCGCGCGGCACGTCACCGACGCGTCCAACGCCTCCCGCACGCTGCTGTTCGACCTCGAGCGCGGCGACTGGTCCGACGAGCTGTGCGAGCTGTTCGGTGTGCCGCGGACGGCGCTGCCCGAGGTGGTGCCGTCCTACGGCGAGGTCGGCCGGACCGCGCCGGATGCGTTCCTCGGCCTGGACGTGCCGGTGTCGGGGATCGCGGGTGACCAGCAGGCGGCGCTGTTCGGCCAGGCCTGCTTCGAGGTGGGCGAGTCCAAGTGCACGTACGGCACCGGGACCTTCGTGCTGGTCAACACTGGTTCCGAGATCGTGCGCTCCGATGCCGGACTGTTGTCCACGGTGGCGTGGATGGAGCCGGGCGGCACCCTGACGTACGCACTGGAGGGCGCGATCTTCGTGACCGGTTCGGCCGTGCAGTGGCTGCGCGACGGACTCGGGATCATCAGCTCTGCGGCGGAGACCGAGTCGCTGGCGGCGACCGTGCCGGACAGTGGCGGCGTCGTGTTCGTGCCGGCCCTGACCGGACTCGGGGCGCCGGACTGGGACCCGTCGGCGCGCGGCACCATCGTCGGGATCACGCGCGGCACGACGCGGGCGCATCTCGCGCGCGCGACGCTCGAGGGGATCGCGTTCGAGGTGCGTGACGTCGTCGAGCTGCTGCCGGACGTGACGACGTTGCGGGTCGACGGCGGCGCGGCGGCCAACGACCTGCTGCTGCAGCTGCAGGCCGACACGCTGTCCATGCCGGTCGAGCGACCCGGCGTGCTGGAGACGACCGGGCTGGGCGCGGCCTTCCTGGCGGGGCTGGGCTCGGGGGTGTGGTCCTCGACGGACGAGCTGGCGTCGAGCTGGCGGCTGGACCGGCGGTTCGAGCCGCAGCAGCCGGCCGCGGGTGCCACGACGTACGACCAGTGGCGGGCCGCCGTCGAGCGCGCCAAGGGCTGGGCCACCGGCTGACCCCCACCCCGGTGGCCGCCCCGTGCGGTCCCGGTGGCCGCCCCGTGCGGTCCCGAAAGGCGACGCAATCGCCATTCCGGCGCCGTTCGGGCCACTTACCGTGCGTTGCGTCGCCTTTCCGGTACGCCGCGAGCCCCGCGGGCGCCGGTCCGGACCGGCGGGCGCTGGGTGCTGGCCGGCGGCCGGCAGGGCCGGACCACAGGCGCGCGGCCGGCGGGCACTGTCCACAGATCGCCGGCTGCGGAGCCGCGGGGCCGCCGCAGACCCGCAGGCTG
>JBBRVP010000069.1:0-6428 GCA_038246785.1 Jiangellales bacterium | reverse complement strand
GCCAAGGCTCCAGCGGGGAAGGCCGCGGCTGCCAAGGCTCCTTCCCGGAAGACGAAGGCCGGCGGGAAGGCCTGACTCCACGGCCACGGGAGCCCGGACTAGTGGGGCAGGCCGCGCTTCTGGGGGTAGATCGTCTCGCCCCGGGAGAGCATGGCCACGAAGGTCTCGATGCGCCGCGCCCGGGTGTCGGCCCGCTTGGCCTCGTTGGTCCGGTGCACGATCGCAAACCGGTTCTGGCTGGTGAGGATGTCGAACATGGCCTGCGCGCGCGGCTCGGCGCGCAGAGCGGTCACCAGGTCCTGCGGCGTCTCGCTGCCGGCCGGCCCTGCGTAAGCGGCATTCCACCGGCCGTCGGACTTGGCCCGCTCGACCTCGGCGACACCGGCCGGGTGCATCCTGCCCTCCGTCGAGAGCCGCTCCACGAAACCGACGTTGCGCAGCGACCACCTGCTGCGCGCGCGGCGGGGGGTGAAGCGTTGGTGGTAGGTCGTGTCGTCGCCGCGCCGCGCCTGGCCGTCGATCCAGCCGAAGCAGAGCGCCCACCCGAGCGCTTGGGCGTAGGTCAGGCTGGTCGGCTCCTGGGCGCCCGCCTTTGCCAGGGTCAGCCACACGCCCGCGGTCTCGCCGTGGTGCTGGTCGAGCCAGCTCTGCCAGGAAGCAGCATCGGCGACGGTCAGGTCGGGGATGTCATCAGCCATGACCACCAGCCTGGCAGCCGCCACCGACAGGCCCGGCGCACAGGCCCGGACGTCAGGAGCGGGAGGGTGCCGCGGCGACAGCCGGTCGCCGGCCCATGATCGGCGGCAGCTGACGGACCGCGGCGGCCAGCGCCCGCAGGTCGTCGTCGACGAGCGCTTGCGGCCCGTCGCACAGCGCCTGCTCGGGGTGCGGGTGCACGTCGACGATCACGCCGTCAGCGCCGACCGCGATCGCCGCCCGCGCGAGCGGGACGACCAGGTCCCGCCGGCCGCCCGAGTGCGACGGGTCGACGATGACCGGCAGGTGTGACATGCCGTGCGAGACCGGCACGGCACTCACGTCGAGGGTGTTGCGGGTCGCCGTCTCGAAGGTCCGGATGCCCCGCTCGCAGAGCACGATGTCGAGGTTGCCGCGCTGGGCGATGTACTCCGCCGCCATCAGCCACTCCTCGATCGTGGCCTGCATCCCACGCTTGAGCATGACCGGCTTGCCGCACTGGCCGACGGCCTGCAGCAGCCCGAAGTTCTGCATGTTGCGGGTGCCGACCTGCAGCATGTCGGCGTAGCCCGCGACGAGGTCGACGTCGTGCGCGTCCACGACTTCGGTGACCACGGGCAGACCGGTGGCCTCGCGTACATCGGCCAGGATCTTGAGCCCCGCCTCGCCGAGCCCTTGGAAGGCATAGGGCGACGTCCGCGGCTTGTACGCGCCGCCGCGCAGCAGCGTGGCCCCGGCGGCCTTGGCCATCTCGGCGGCCTCGAGCGTCTGCTGCGGCGTCTCGACCGCGCACGGGCCGGCGATGAGGGTGAAGGTGTCCGGCCCGATGGGCACGCCCGCGACGTAGACGGTCGACATCTGCGGGTGGTGGATGCGGCTGACCAGCTTGTACGGGGCGGAGACCCGGATCACGTCGGCGACCCCGGGCAGGGCTCGCAGGTTCAAGCCGTGGAAGGTCTCGACGTCGCCGACCAGCCCGATGATGGTGCGCGTCACGCCGCGGCTGACGAACGCCTCGCCGCCGGACTGCTCGACGAGCCCGATGACGCCTGCGACGTCCTCGTCGGAGGCTTCCGGCTGCATGACCACGACCACGCACCGAGACTAGTCGGGCGTCGCGGCCCGGTTCCGGCGTGTCTCGGCAGGCAGGATCTGCGGGTAGCCGGGGCCGGATGAGGCTCAGAACACGTACACCGTGACCTGGGTGCCCTTCGGCTTCTCCTCGCCGGCGCCCGGGGACTGGGTGCGCACGATGCCCGGCCCCGGGATCGCGACGGCGTTGACGCTGAACCCGGCGCCTTCAAGCGTGGCCTGCGCCTCGGCGACCGGCCTGCCCTTGACGTCGGGCACAGCCACGAGCGGTGGACCCTTGGAGACGACGAGGTTGACGATGGAGCTCTTGTCAGCCGTGCCACCGGTCGGGTTCTGGCTGATCACCGTGCCGGGGGGGACCGTGTCGTTGAACTTCTCACGGACAGCGGTCTTGAGCCCCTCCGCCTGGATCGCCTTGGTGGCGTCCTCGACGGGCTGACCAACGACGTTGGGGACCGCAACCGGCTTGGGTCCGTCGCTGATCACCAGCGCGACGGCGGTGCCGGGCTTGAGCGAGACGCCGGCCTTGGGATCGGACGAGATGACCGCCCCCTTGTCGATCTTCAGGCTGAACTTCCGGTCCGAGCTCCCGACGACGAGGTTGGTGTCCTCGAGCATCCGTCGTGCCACGTCCTCGGTGCGTCCTCGCAGGCCGGGCACCTCGTAGCGCTCGGGGCCGAGGGAGAGGACGAGCCCGACGGTGCCGCCCTTGTCGATGCTCTGGCCGCCCCTGGGGTTGGTGGCCAGCACCGAACCGGCCGGCACCACCTCGTCGTACGTGCGCTCGTCGACCGTGACTTCCAGCCCGGAGCTGGCCGCCCGGTCCTTGGCTTCGGCACGGGTCAGCTTCAGCAGCGACGGCGTCGTCGTCTTGGTCAGCACGGCGGCGTAGAACCAGGCGGCGCCGGACAGGCCCAGCGCGAGAGCGAGGACGAGCAGCAGCGCCAGCGGTCCGCGGCTGCGTCGGCGCTTCGTTGCCTCCGGGGGTGCGGACAGCGGGCCGGTGTCACCGCGCCGGGCGGGCCTCGGGCGGTCGAGCTGCACGACCAGCGTCGGCTCGGCGCGACCGGACGGGATTGCGGCCAGGGCCGGGCCCAGGGCGTCGAGCTCGCCGTCGGACAGCGACCGCTTGGTGGCGGTCACCTCGCCGAGGAACGCCTTGGCATCGCCGGGTCGCCGGTCCGGGTCACGGGCCGTCGCGCGGGCCACCAGTGCATCGAGCTCGGCGGGCACTCCCGGCACCGCGAGCGATGGCGCAGGCACGTCGTCGTGCACGTGTCGGTAAGCGATCTGGATCGCGCTCTCGCCGTCGTACGGCTTGCTGCCCGTGAGCATCTCGTAGAGCAGGATCCCGGCGGCGTAGACGTCGGAGCGCGGATCGGCCACCCCGCGCTCGACCTGCTCGGGGGAGAGGTAGGCGACGGTGCCCATCAGCACGCCGTTGGCGGTGGTGTGCGTGCTCGCTCCGGTGACGGCGCGGGCCAGCCCGAAGTCGGCGACCTTGATCCGCCCGTCCTCGGAGAGCAGCACGTTCTCCGGCTTGACGTCGCGGTGCACGATGCCGGCCTGGTGGGCGGCGCCCAGCGCGGCGAGCACCGGCTCGAGGACGTCGATGGCCTGCCGGCCGCTGAGCGCGCCGCGCTCGCGCATGAGGTCGCGCAGCGTGCGCCCGCGGACCAGCTCCATGGCGAGGAACACGGTGCCGCCGTCAGCACCCTGGTCATAGACGGCGACCACGTTCGGGTGCGAGAGGCGGGCCGCGGAGTGGGCCTCGCGGATGAACCGGGAGACGAACTCCTCGTCCTGCGCGAGGTTGGGGTGCATCACCTTGAGGGCGATCGTGCGGTCCAGCCGCGCGTCGTGCGCCTCGTAGACCGTGGCCATGCCGCCGCGCGCCAGGCGGGCCCCGACGCGGTACCGCCCGTCGAGCACACGCCCGACGAGAGCATCCGTGACGGTCGTATCCACGCGGGGAGTCTACGGGTGACGAGCGCCAGGTCCCGGTCTGGACGCGCTGGCGGGTGCCGTTCCAGCGGGGCCGGGGCCGGTCAGCCGAAGCGCCTCTTGAGCGCCATCACGTTGTCGACGTACCGCTTGGTGTCGCTGTACATGCCGCGCTCGCGGACCGACCGCAGGCCCTGGTAGTAGGCGGCCACGGCCTGGCGCTCGCTGGACGCCGTGCGGGTGAGGATGCGCAGCAGGACGACCCCGGTGGTGGCGTTGTCGTGCGGGTCGAGCGGGTTGAGCCGGCGGCCGACCACGCCGGAGATCCAGTCCGTGGTGGCAGGGATGACCTGCATGGCCCCGACCGCGTTGGCGACCGAGACGACCCCCTGGTTCCATCCGGACTCCTGATAGCTGACCGCCAGCGCCAGGGCCGGGTCCACCCCGTTGGCCCGAGCCTTCCCGGCGATGATCGACCGCATCCGGTCCCGCGAGGGGACAGCGCCACGAGCGAGCTGGCTGCGGTTGCGAGATGCGGCGCCGACGACCGATTTCGAGTACGTACGGCCGGCGAAGGTGTTGCCCGAGCCCGCCGACGAGGTGCTGCCGGATCTCGACGTGGAGGCGCCGGGGATGCGTAGCGTCGTGCCGAGCATCACGACGTTGTTGCGGCCGATCCCGTTGGCCTTCTTCAGCGTTGTCTGGCTGACCCGGTAGCGCACGGCGATGCCGGAGAGGGTGTCGCCGGAGACGACCCGGTGGCTGCGGCTGCCCGAGGTGGAGCGCGTGCTTGTCGCGCCGGGGACCTTGAGACTGCTGCCCGCGATGATCAGGTGGCCGTTGCCGGGGAGCCGGTTGACCTGCACCAGCTTGGACACCGAGGTGTGGTAGCGCTTGGCGATCTCCGAGAGCGTGTCGCCACGCTTGATCGTGTAGAGCCCCCAGCCCGGCGACCCGGCAGTGACCAGGGCGGCGAGCAGGAGCGGGACGCCGAGGTTCCTGGCCAGGCGCAGCAGAGTCTTGGCTCGGGTGGTCGGACGGGTGCGCGTTGCGGCTGGTCGGCGCGTGGTCGGACGGGTGCGCGTTGCGGCCGGACGGGCCGGGCGCGGGGACTGCGACATCGCCGAGGTTCCTCACGGTCGGGGAAAGGGGGTCACCGGTCGTGGCGACCGCCGATACTGCCGTGATTCGAGTGACGGATGTTACCTGTGGGGCTGTTGTTACCCAAATGTGGTACTACACGACTGTTATTCAGCGTGGCGGTGAGGGCCGGAAGTCTCGCGCTGAAGGCGCTGCGAACCTCGGCCGGTGCGTTATCGCCCCGCCCGGCCCGGGTCTCGTGCGCATTTCGCCATGATCGGAGTGCCCTGGTGTCAGGGCATGGCGCGGATCTGCTCCGATCATGAGGATTCCGACATGAACGTCAGCCGGGAATCGGCCGCAGGCAACCGCGGCCGACATGGAGCCGGGACTCAGCGGCAGGCGAAGTAGCCGACCTGGTTGCCGAGCCGGAACGACCCATTGCGCTCCACCTCGGCGCCCACCCGCTCGCGTACCCGGCCGAGGAACGCCTCCCACGGGACGCCGGCCGGGAGGTCGGTCTCGGCCAGGCCGCGCATGCTGTCGACGAAGGCCACGACCGGCTCGACCTCCGGCACCAGCGTCTCCCGGTCGAACACGCTGACCTCGACGGAGTCGAACGACGTACGCAACAGGTGGCCGTCGTTCAGGGTGAATCTCGAGTCGCCGTCGCGTACCTCGACCTTCTCACCCGTGAGGTCACTGGCTGCAGCTGCCCACAGCCGGCCGATCTCCAGCTTGTCGCCGGGACCGTTCGTGCTCGCCAGGAGCGGGCCGCCCGAGGCAATCACCCGTCGCAGCTCCGTGGCCGCCGCCGGGATGTCCGGCACGTGGTAGAGCATGTGCATCGCCAGCGCCGCGCTCACCGATCCGTCGGCCAGTGGCAGCTGCCCGACATCGCCGACGATCATCGGGCCCATCCCGGCCGACAGATCCAGGCCGAGCACCGCCAGGTCGGGGCGCTCGGCGTTGAGCCTCATGACGTACGTCCCCAGACCGCAGCCGGCGTCGAGCACGGCTCCGCTGACACCAGTGAGCTCGCGCACCGCGAGGCCGGGCAGGTCGACCGGGTCCACCTGCCACCGGTAGATCGACATCCTCGCGGCCAGCGGGCCGTGCGAGGAGTAGCCGCGGGTGGTCAGCGCCGTCCGATCGGTGAACACGGGCTGGGACCCTAGTGCGGTGATCGTCGTCGCAGGGGCCGGGCTCGCCGGCCTGCAAACCGTCGTCGCGCTCCGCGCCCAGGGGTACGGGGGACCGCTGACGCTGCTGGGTGCCGAGGACGAGCTGCCGTACGACCGGCCGCCGCTGTCCAAGGACCTGCTCGCCGGCGAGACCGACAGCACGACCCTGGATGCCGACTGGCCGACGCTCGACGTCGACCTGCAGCTCGCGACCACCGCGGTCTCGGTCGCCGACCATGTCCTGATCACCGACGGTGGTCAGGTCGAATACGAGCGGCTGGTCCTTGCGACAGGTGCCGAGCCTCGGCAGCTGCCGGGCGACGGGACCGCGCTGACGCTGCGCACTCGCGCTGACGCGAGTCGGCTGCGGGACCGGCTGACGCCGGGGTCGCGGCTGGCGATCGTCGGCGCCGGCTGGATCGGGGCCGAGGT
>JBBRVP010000068.1:0-6987 GCA_038246785.1 Jiangellales bacterium | reverse complement strand
CCAGCTCCGGCGGGAACACCCGCGTCAGCACCCCCACCGACACAAGATCCGACAAGCGACGCTCGGTCTCCGGCTTCTTCCATCCAGCACGCGGCATGCCACCAAACTACACCGTTGGCATCTTAACTGAACGGTATTGCGTTTAGAGCGGCACAGAACGTGGTCTTCTCCTAGATCAACGCGGCGGGCTGGGGCACGAGATGCTGATGGGAACGGTGAGGCTTGCGAGGGCAAAGTGGGGACGGTCGGCGGGAGGGGGACGCTCGGGGCCGGGGTCAGCCAGCGGAGAACGTTCGAGCCTGGAGTGGGGGGGACGCTCAAGGGCCGCGGCCGGCGGGAGGAGGACGCTCGAGGCCGGCGAGAGGGGGCCGCTCGCCGTGGGCATGCTCGGGCGGCGGACCGTGCCGATGGCGTCTCACCCCCCGTACGCCACCAGCGCGGCGCGGGCCCGCTCGCGCACCTGCTCGGCCAGCTCCGGCGGGGCGACCAGCCGCCCGGAGGGCCCCAGCCGCAGTGCGAGCCGGCGGGCCCAGGCGGGGTCTGGAGTGCGGACCGTGACCGTGACGCCGCCGCCGCCGCGCTCGGCGACCGACTCGCACGGGTAGTACTCCGCGACCCAGCGGCCGGCAGGCTCGAGCTCGAAGGTCACCAGGAGGTCGTCAGGCGACGGCTGGAACAGCCCGGCGGACAGGTCACGCGGTCGCGCCTGCGCGGGCACCTCAGCGGCGACGTCGAGCACGCTGGCTGCGGCCACCCGGTCGAGCCGGAATATCCGGACGTCGTCCGCGAGCCGACACCACCCCTCGAGGTAGAGCCGCCCCTCGTCGAGGAACAGCCGCATCGGGTCGACGTCGCGTTCGGTCGTCTCGTCACGTCCGGGAACCCAGTAGCTCAGGTGCAGGCGGCGACCGTCCCGCAGGGCGCGGCCGACGGCGGCCGTGGCCTGCTCGAGCGAGCCCGGCCGGAACGACCAGCTCTCGACCTCCACCGCCACCGCCTGGGCCGTCTCGGCGACGGCCCCGGAGGCCCGTTCGAGCTTGCGGATGGTGCGCGCCACCGCGTCGCCGTCCGTCACCCCGGGCAGTGCCGCCAGGGTGCGCAAGGCCACGAGCAGCGCAACGGCCTCGTCGGGGTTCAGGCGCAGCGGGCGCGACAGGTAGTCGGCGTTGCCGACCCGGATGACGCCCTCTCCCTCGACGGCCTCCATGTCGATCTCGATGTAATCGCCCATCGACAGCCCGGGCAGCCCGGAGAACCAGAGCACGTTGAGGTCCTTCACCAGCTGGGCCTCGCTGATCTCGAACAGCCGCGCGGTCTCGTCGACGCGGGCTCCCGGGTGGGCGAGCAGGTAGGGCAGCAGCGCGAGCAGGCGGGCGACCTGCGCCGGGGCGCTCTGTGTCATCGTGCCGCCTGCCGTTCCCCGGCCGCGGCGCGCAGGCGCCGGACGACCTCGTCGACGACCGCGGCTGGCTCGACCACAACGGCGTCGGGACCGCAGGGCGCGACGTCGTCGGCGAGCACCCCGGCGTCGACGTACGACACGTCGATCTGGTCCCAGCCGTCGGCGACCTGTCGGCTCGCGACAGCACGCCGGCGCAGACCGATGCCGGTGCCGGGGCGCAGCCGGATGCGCGCGGTGCTACGCGGGCCTGGTGGCGCGAGCGAGCGCGCGGCGGCGCGCACGGTGGCGGTGTCGGGCGGGGTGAACGAGCCGTTGCGCCCCAGCGTCCGGACCGGACCGACCACCCGCGACAGCCGGAACATGCGCGCGGCGCCGCGGTCGGCGTCGTGCCCCACGGTGTACCAGCGCCCGCGCCACGACAGCACACTCCACGGCTCCAGCGTGCGATGCTCCGCCTCGCCGGCGCCGGGCTTGCGGTAGTCGAAGCGGACCCGGCGGCGGTGCAGGACCGCCTGCCACAGCGGTTCGAACGCCGGCTCCTCGGCGCCCACCCGCGGCTCTATTGCCGGCAGCGCCGACCGGTCGGTCTCGACGCCGGCCGCCTGCAGCTTGAGCAGCGCCTGCGACGTGGCCCGCGCCAGGCTGGCGTGCTGCCACACCCGGGCCGCCAGCCCGAGGACCGCGGCCTCGTCGGGCTCCAGCGTGATCGGCGGCAGCTCGAACTCCGTGCGCACGATGCGGTAGCCGGGATCCTCGCCCAAGGGGTCGCGGCTTCCGGTCTCGATGGGGATGCCGAGCTCGCGCAGCTCGTCCTTGTCGCGTTCGAACATCCGCTCGAACGCCTCGTCGGTGCAGTCGGCGTAGCCGGTGACGACCTGCCGCAGCCGCGACCTCGACACGTACGACCGGGTCACCAGGAGGGCGATGACGAGGTTCATCAGCCGCTCGCTCTTGGCCTGGCTCACGGGCGAGCACGCTACCCCCGAGCGCGCCGGTAGCCTCGCCGCCGTGATCCGCTGGCGCCGGGGGCAGGTCGTCGCGGTACGCCGGGGGTGGCCCGGCGTCGTCGAGCTCGACGTCGACACCGACCCGGACGGCCGGCTGGAGGCGCTGGCGTACGTGGACCTGGTCGGCAGGCCACAGGTCGGCGACGAGGTGCTGCTCAACACCGCTGCGCTGACCCGCGGCCTCGGCACCGGCGGCGCCGCCCTCGTCGTGGCGGTCCCCGCCCGGTTGCCACCGGACCCGCCGCCCCGCCCAGGGCACCTGGTCAAGGCGCGCTACACCCCGCTGCAGACGATGGTGCTCGGCGTCGACGAGCAGGAGTCGCCGCACCACGAGCTGTTGCGCGCGGCCGACAGCATCGCCGGCACGCCGGTCGTGGTGGCCGACCTGCACTCCGCGTTTCCGGCCGTCGTGGCCGGGGTCCGCGCCGACCGGCCGGACGCGCGGGTCGCCTACGTGCTGACCGAGGGGGCGGCGCTGCCGGCGGCGTACTCGCGCACGCTGGCCGCCCTGCGGACGGCCGGGCTGCTCGTCGGGTCCGTCAGCACCGGCCAGGCCTTCGGCGGCGACCTCGAGGCGGTGACGGTCCACACCGGGTTGCTCGCTGCCGTGCGGGTGCTGGGAGCCGACGTCGTCGTCGTCGCCCAGGGTCCGGGCAATCTCGGCACCGACACGGTGTGGGGTTTCTCGGGGGTGTCTGCGGGCGAGGCGGTCAACGCGACCGCGGTGCTCGGCGGCCGGCCGGTGGCGTCCCTGCGGGTGTCCGGGGCAGATCCGCGGGAGCGGCACCGGGGGGTGTCGCACCACTCG
The DNA here is from genome assembly GCA_038246785.1 of Jiangellales bacterium. GTDB lineage: Bacteria > Actinomycetota > Actinomycetes > Jiangellales > Jiangellaceae > JBBRVP01. Next base: position 3,770 of record JBBRVP010000068.1, on the reverse strand, counting down.
CTGACGGCGTACGGCCGGGTGGCACTGGTGGCTGCCGACGTACCCGTGCCCCTCCTCGACGGGGAGCTCGGCCAGCTCGTACGCCGCCAGGTGGCGGCCCTCGGCGACCGGCACCGCCTGGTCGACGTGCCGCTGGACGGCCTGGAGCCGGCGCTGCGCGCGCTGCCGGTGCCGCTGTCCACGATGGGGCGCGGACTGGACGCCGACCCCGGGGCGTTCCTCGCCGCCGCCGCCGCCGGGCGCCACGCGGCAGCGCTGCTGAATGGCTGACCGGTCAGAACACCCCGACGATGTCGACGACGGCGGCCTCCGCTGGGCGGGTGGTGCCCTGGGCGGGCAGGGTGAGCAGCACCCGGGTGCCGGTCTGCTGCCCTTTCAGTGCCGCGCCCAGCGCGGGGAGCTGGCTGGTGAGCTGCTGCAGCGGCAGCGCCGCCGGCGACGAGCCGTACGTCGAGGACACCGTCGCGCCCTTGGGCCAGCTCACCTCCTGCACCTGGACAGCGATGTTCTTCGCACCGTCCAGGGAGGCGCCGTCACCCTTGATGAGCACGGTGGCGGTCGGCTTCTTCGGCGCCTTCGCGCTGCCGATCGTCACCGACGGTGCCTTGCCGGCCCCGCCGTCGGACACCGTCGGCAGGCCGGGGGGCAGCTCCTTGACCGGCGCGCCGGACGCGGTGCTGCCCTTGTCGAAGGCGTTGACCAGGTCGACGACGAACACCAGCGTCGAGTTGGCGGGGATGCTGCCACTGGCCTTGCCGCCGTACGCCTTGTCCGGGGGCAGCGTCAGCAGCACCCGTGAGCCGACCCGCTTCCCGACGAGGGCTTCGTCCCATCCCTTGACGACCTGCCCGACCCCGATGGGGAACGCGGCGGGCTGCTTGCGGTCGAAGGAGTTGTCGAAGACGTTCTCCTTGTTGGCCTTGGGCTTCCAGGTCTGGCCGAGGTAGTCGACGACGATCAGGTCGCCCTTGCCGACCGTGGCGCCGTCGCCCTTGCTCAGGACGTCGGTCCGCAGGGTGGTCGGCGCGGCGGTGGCGGGGACCGTGAGGTCTGGTTTCTTGCCGAACTTCCCGGTCACGGTGACGCCGGATGAGGCTGTCACCGTGGCGTCGGCGGAGGGGGTTGTGGACCCGCTGCACGCGCTCAGAGCGAGCAGTGTGGCGGCGAGCAGGGGCAGCATGGACAGTCGGCGCACGAGCAGCGACCTTCCGATGGGGGCGGGGTCTCCGGACCCTAACCCGGCGACCTGAGAGCGGCCTGAGCGGCCGGGCGGCGCCGGCGTGCCGAGGCTCACATGCTGGCGATGAGCCGCTCGACCCGGTCGTCGACGGAGCGGAAGGGGTCCTTGCACAGCACGGTGCGCTGGGCCTGGTCGTTGAGTTTGAGGTGGACCCAGTCGACGGTGAAGTCGCGGCGGCGCTCCTGCGCCCGGCGGACGAACTCCCCACGCAGCCGCGCCCGCGTCGTCTGCGGCGGCACCGACTTGGCCTCGAAGACAGCCGGCTCGTGGCAGACCCGGACGACGACGCCGCGCTTCTCCAACAGGTAGTACAGGCCGCGGTCGCGGTGGATGTCGTGGTACGCCAGGTCGAGCTGGGCCACCCGCGGCGAGGTCCACGACAGGTCGTGCTTGGCTCGGTAACGCTCGATGAGCCGGAACTTGACCACCCAGTCGATCTCGCGGGCCACCAGGTCGAGGTCGCCGGTCTCCACCGCGTGCAGCGTGCGCTCCCACAGGTCGAGCACCCGGTCGACCGTCGGGCGGTGCAGGCCGCGCTTGTCGACGAAGTCGCGCGCCTTGCCGAGGTACTCCCGCTGCATGTCCAGCGCGCTGGCCTCCCGGCCGTTGGCCAGCCGCACCTTGCGGCGGCCGGTCATGTCGTGGCTGATCTCCCGGATGGCCCGGATCGGGTTCTCCAGGGTCAGGTCGCGCATGACGATGCCCTGCTCGAGCATCCGCAGCACCAGGTCGGTGGCACCGACCTTGAGCAGTGTCGTCGGCTCGGCCATGTTGGAGTCGCCGACGATGACGTGCAGCCGGCGGAAGCGCTCGGCGTCGGAGTGCGGCTCGTCGCGGGTGTTGATGATCGGGCGGCTGCGCGTGGTCGCGCTGGAGACGCCCTCCCAGATGTGTTCGGCGCGCTGGCTCACGCTGTAGACGGCGCCGCGCGGGGTCTGCAGCACCTTGCCGGCGCCGCAGATGAGCTGGCGGGTGACGAGGTAGGGGATGAGCACGTCGGCCAGCCGGGAGAACTCGCCGTGCCGGCCCACGAGGTAGTTCTCGTGGCATCCGTAGGAGTTGCCGGCGGAGTCGGTGTTGTTCTTGAACAGGTAGACCTCGCCGGCGATGCCCTCCTCGTGCAGTCGCCGCTCGGTGTCGACGAGCAGCCCCTCGAGGATGCGCTCCCCTGCCTTGTCGTGGGTGACGAGGTCGACGAGGTCGTCGCACTCCGGCGTCGCGTACTCGGGGTGGGAGCCGACATCGAGGTAGAGCCGCGCGCCGTTGCGCAGGAACACGTTGCTCGAGCGCCCCCACGACACGACTCGGCGGAACAGGTAGCGGGCCACCTCGTCCGGGGACAGCCGGCGCTGGCCGTGGAAGGCGCACGTGACGCCGTACTCGTTCTCCAGGCCGAAGATCCGCCGGTCCATACCGCCACCATACGGCGGGACGCGGCACGTGGACGCTCGGAAGCGACGGTACGGCGGGCCGTTCAGCGCTTGCGGGAGCGGGCAGTCTCGCGGTTGTTGGCCTTCTGGATCGCGTCCACCAGCTCGTCCTTGGTCATCGTGGAGCGCCCGCGCACGTCGAGGCGGCGGGCGACGTCCATGAGATGAGCCTTCGAGGCGTTGGCGTCGACGCCGCCGGCGGTCGGAGTGCGGCTGCGGCGGGCCGCCGCGCCGGACTTGGCCGCCTGCTCGTCCGAAGGCCCCTTGCGCTCCTTGGGCTCCCAGTGGTCGCCGACCTTCTCGAAGCTGTGCTTCAGCGACGCGAAGGCGGTGCGGTGCGCTCGCTCGCCCTCGCCGTACTGCTCCACTGCGGAGTCGTGGGTCTTGGCGTAGGTGTCCTGCGCCTTCTTCGGCGAACGGGCGACGGTCGACGGCATGTCCTTGCGGGCGGGCACGGGGCGCACCTCCTCGTGGCGGGCTCCTTGTGGGGCCAGTGGTGGACACGTGCCCCGGCGGCCACCGGGCCAACCCCGCCGTCCCCGCGGTCCTGGTGGCTCGGATCAGCGGGCGTCGTCGAGGTCGACCCGCAGCGACGGGTTCCTCCTGGCGCGCGGCTCACGGCACCGCGGTCGTCGTGCCCGGGCGTCCGGGATCACCAGTCGGCGCGGGCCGCCGGCTACTCTCCTTCGACGAGGCGATCCTGGAGGACGAAACGACGGGAAGGGCCGTCAGAGCCGTACTCCACCCAGTCGCCGACGCTCCACTCGATGGCCGCGGGAGCGGTCACAGCGAAGCGCCTGCCGGATTCGTCCTTGTACCAGCAGTCCCCTTCAAAGATCACCATTAACATTGCCCGTGTGGTGCGCTCCCCCTTGGTCGCCATGTGTCCGATTCCGTCAGATTCTCCGAAGGCCTCCTCGAAGGTGACTATCTTCATTCAGATGGCACAAATTGGCACTTCACTGAGGTTTTCTCACGGGAGTGACGCGTGTGACTCGTGAGGTCGCGGCGTGTCGGAGGCCGGGCGTGGGGTCCTGACCCGAAAGGGTCGGTTTCGACCAAGAACCCGGCCACGGGCAGGACCCCACGTGATCACCTAT
>JBBRVP010000067.1:0-8265 GCA_038246785.1 Jiangellales bacterium | reverse complement strand
TCAAGCGGTTCTACAACTCCGAGACCGCCCGCCGGGCAGCTCTGCCAGCATGGCTACACGAGTACAACCACCACCGGCCCCACACCGCGATCGGCAAGGCCACGCCCATCAGCCGCTTGACCAACCTGTCTGGTCAGTACAGCTAGTCCAGGTCGAGCTGCCCGAGCTCACCGCGGGAGGTGACTCCGGCCTTGGTGAAGATGTTCCGCAGGTGGAACGCCACGGTGCGGGGCGAGACCCAGCACCTGGCGGCGATGTCCTTGTTCGACATGCCCTGGCGGACCAGTCCGGCGACCTGGCGTTCCATCGGTGTGAGCGTCAGCTGTGTGGACGGGTCGCGCTTGCGGGCGGTCTCCCCGGAGGCCCGCAGCTCCTGGGTGGCGCGAGTGGCGAGCGGCTCCGCCCGCAGGTCCTCGAACGTCTCGAGCGCGGCCCGCAGGTGGTCGCGGGCGTCGACGCGGTGCTGTGAGCGCCGCAGGAGCTCCCCGTACGCGAGGTGGGTGCGCGCCCGGTCGTACGGCCGACCGCCGGTCCGGGAGTCGCCATGGTGCGCGAGCGCGCTCTCGAAGAGGGCGGGCGCGTCAGCAGGTTCGGACAGCAAGGCCCGTCCGTGGTCGAGGACGGCGAGCGCCCACGGCCACCGGGTGCCGTCGGCGAACGAGGTGAGTTCCTTCACCCAGGCTGCGGCTTGGTCGTGATCGTCGGCTCGGACGGCGGCGTCGATGCGGTCGAGCGCGGTGAGACGGCTGACGGCCCTCACGCGGATGCTGGCGAAGTGGTGCAGCGCCGCCCGGGTGTCACCGTCGTGCGCGGCTCGGGTGCCCTGCGCCCAGCGCCTCAGGTCGTGCACGGGGTCGGCGAGTACGCCGAGCGGCCGCCGCGACAACGTGTCGACGTCGGCCAGGAGCGGTTCGTACTCGGCAGCGGGTCGGCCTTGGAGGGCGGCGAGGACGGTCACCCACCCGAGCGGGGCCGCGGCGAGCGCTCGTTGCCCAGCGCTTGCGCTGAGGGAGAGCGCCTCCTCGGCGTTGCCGCCCAGCGCTGACCATCGACCGGTGACGAGCTGGGTGAAGCCGAGCCGAGGCAGCGCGTAGAGGACCAGCATGCCGGCCCCGGCGTCGCGGGCGCCGGTGACCATCTGTGAGAAGCACCGGTGGTGGGCATCGTCGTCGCCGACGTGCAGGGCGGCGTTGCCGAGATGGGACAGCAGGTCAAGGTCGGCGATGTCGGCGCCCGCGTCCAACGCTGCTCGTAGGGACGCCAGGGCGGGCGCCCAGTCGTGGGCTGCGCCGCGCGTGAGGCTGAGCAGGAGCTGGCCGAGGCAGCGGGCCCGGGGCATCTGGCCGTCGATGGCGTCGGCGACGAGCGCGGCGACAGCGTCTGCGTCGAGGGTGGTTCCGCTGTCAGCGCCGTAGGTGCTCAGCAGCGCGGCGGCAACGGCCAGCTCGAGCGCTCGGTTGGGGTCGTCGGTGCTGACGGCGCGGGCGGCGGCGGCGAACGTGTGGTGCGCGTCGGTCGCGGAACCGACGTTGACCTCGATTCGGCCGCGGAGCCGGTCAATGTCGGCGCGCAGCATCCGGTCATCAGCGAGCTCGCGCGCGGCCGTGGACAGCGTGCGTGCCGGCGTGGTCTGCCCGGCTGCCCACGCGTTGCGGGCCGCGGCGTACAGATGTGCGGCGCGGGGCTGCTCTCCCGCAGTGAGATCGGCGGCGCGCTCGTAGGCTGCCGAAGCTGCGGCGTACCCGCCGCGGCGTTCCGCCCGTTCGCCGGCCGCGGTCAGACCGGTGACGACCGCCGTGTCAGGCGTGTCGACGGCGGCGGCCCGGTGCCACGCGAACCGGTCCGGGTCTCCGGCCGGATCGAAGGCCTCGGCCAGCGCCCGGTGTGCTTCACGGCGTTCCCTGCTGGTCGCGGCCTCGTACACCGCGGACCGGACCAACGGGTGCCGCACCCGGACGGCGTCACCGTCGACGACGAGCAGCCCCGAGCGTTCCGCCGCGTCCATGCTGTCGGGACCGGCGCCGAGGCTCTCGGCGGCTGCACGCACGGTCGCAACGTGACCGGAGTCGTCGGCTGCGGCGACCAGCAGCAGGGTCTGCACCGCAGGCGGCAGCCGCCGGCAGCGGTCCAGGAAGACCCGCTCGATGCCGGGGGTGATGTGCAGCTTGGTCGGCAGCGGAGCAGCGCCGGTCAGCTGCTCCCGCGAGAGCGAGGCGGGGAGCTCGACAAGGGCGAGCGGGTTCCCGGCCGCCTGGATCATCAACCGGTCCGCGACGTCCTCGGTCAGTGCCGCGCCGGCCGCTTCCGTGAGCACCGCGCGGGCCGCTTCCCCGGACAGCGGCGTCAGCGCGACGGTCGGGACGCCTTCGGCTGCGAAGGTTCGGCCCTCGCCGTCACGGGCGGCGAACACGACCGTGACCCGGTCGGCCCCGAGGCGCCGCGCGGCGACGAGCACCGCGCCGGCGGTGGCCAGGTCGAGCCACTGCGCGTCGTCGATGACGCACAGCACGGTCGCGTCCTCCGCGGCCTCGGTGAGCAACGACAGGGTCGCGAGCGCTGCCAGGAACGGCTCGACAGTGACGTCCTCTCCAGGATCGTCCGCCTGGCCGAACGCCGCCCGCAGTGCTCGGGCCTGAGGCGCAGGGAGCCGGTCGAGGAGGCCGAGGACCGGTCGCAGCAGCCGGTGCAGTGCGGCGAACGGCAGCGGCGCCTCGGACTCCACGCCCTGGGCGCGCAGAACCCGTATGTCGCCGCCGGTGGTCGCGACGAGATCCTCGAGCAGCGCGGACTTCCCGACGCCGGGCTCCCCGTGCAACAGCAGCGTTCCGGCGTGGCCGCGGCGGGCGTCGTCCAGAAGCGCGGTAAGGCGAGCTCTCTCCGCGTCCCGCCCGTGCAGCACGCCGGTGACGCTACGCGCATGGCGACCCGTCGGGCGGATGTTGTTCGGACCCAGGCGGTTTCGCCGGGGCGACCAGCACGAGTCGCCGCGATCGTGGGATGCCTCGGTTCATCTGCGTGCCGGGCGGACCGGCCCGACGCCGCTCCCCTCCGGGAGATCTCCATGACCCCCGCGCCGACCGACCTCGGCACGCACGCCTGGCTGGAACGCAGCGGCGGACTGCTCACGGCCGCCGAACGGCGCAGCCTGCTCCGGCCACTCGCACGCACGTACGCGACCAACGCTGCCGGTCGGCTCTCGATGCTGCTGCGGGTCAACCCGGGCCGCCGAGCGCCGGCCACCCGCGGCCAGCGCCCGGCACCGGACTCAGTCCTGACTCGCGCGGCCGAGGACCTGGCCCAGCGGCGGCTCAGCCCGGCGCTGCTGAACCACTCCTACCGGACGTACGCCTTCGGCGCTGCCCTCGGCGAGCTGGAGAACCTGGACGTGGACCGGGAGCTGCTGTTCACGGCCGCGCTGCTGCACGACGTCGGGCTGCCGACGACCGTCGCGAACGTCGACTTCACCCGGGCCAGCGCCCGCGCCGCCCGCGACGTCGCCGAGCACGTCGGGCTGTCCACGGCCGCCACCGAGACGCTGCGAACCGCCATCACGCTGCACCACAGCCCGGGCGTGAGCCTGGCGCAGGGCCCGGTCGCGTACCTCCTCTCGGCTGGCGCCAGCCTCGACGTCTTCGGTCTGTGGTCCTGGCAGCTGCCACCATCCGTTCTCTCCGCGGTCCTGGCCGCGCACCCGCGGGCCGGTTTCAAGCGGGAGTTCGCTGCCGCGTTCCGGACCGAGGCGGCGCGGGTGCCGGCCGGCCGCGCCCACTTCCTGCGCCGGTACGGCGCGTTCGGCCTGGCCATCAAGGCCGCGCCGTTCCGCGACTGACCAGTTCCGCTCCTTCCAGGGCCGTGCAGTTCACCCCGCCGTCCACGCCCAGCCCGCCCGGTCGGCCCTCCGCTGCGAGAACCCGGTCATTCGGCCGGGGCGAACCTCGGTCCTCGCGCCCACGCTCAACGAGTACCGCCACCCCGCTCGACCCGCCGAATCTCCCGGAAGCGAGACCGTCATGACGACCACCACCTCCACCCCGGCCGACCGTCTCACCAGCCACTCCGGCGCCAAGCGCGAGCCCGCCGAGGGCGGCCGCCGGGTGCCGTTCGGCGTCGTGGTCGCCGCCTCCATGCTCGGCGGCCTGACAGCCACCCTGCTCTTCGTCCTCGTCCTGTTCGCCGGCGCCACCGAGCCCGTCGTCACCGGCGCCGGCCTGGTCGGCCTGGCCTCCGGCTGGGCGCTGCTGGCAACGCTCACCACGCGGTGGACCGACCAGCCCCAGCGCTGGGCGACCGTCCCTGCGGCCGTGATGGCGACCACCGGAGCCGGCCTGCTCGCCGTCACCCCCGGCGACGGCACCCTCACCGCGGCCGGCTGGGTGTGGCCGGCCGCCGCGCTCGTCCTGGCCGTCTGGATGCAGCGCGCCGCGCGCCGCGCCACGACCGGTCGGTCCCGCTGGCTGCTGTACCCGGTCATCGGCCTGGTGACCGTCGCCGCACTCGGCGGAACCGCCGAGAGCATCGCCCTGGCCCGTGACCATGGTCGGTACGCGATGACTGGCGCGCTGCATGACGTGGGTGGACACCACCTTCACCTGACGTGCACCGGCAGCGGCGGCCCCACCGTCGTCCTCGAGAACGGGCTCAACGAGATCTCGCCGCTGTGGAGCGCCGTCATCGCCCAGGTATCCCGCACGACCCGTGTGTGCGCGTACGACCGGGCCGGCCAGGGCTGGAGCGACGACGCCGAGGGCACGCAGGACGGGCTCGCCATCGCCGCGGATCTGCACGGCCTGCTGGCCCGCGCCGGCGAGCACAGCCCGTACGTCCTGGCCGGGCATTCGTCCGGCGGCACGCTCGCCATGACCTACGCCGCCCGCTATCCAGCGCAGGTCGCCGGGCTGGTGCTGCTCGACTCGTCCAGCCCGCACCAGTTCACCGACCAGCCCGACTTCCCCGGCACATACGCGATGATGCGCCGGCTGCTTCCGGTGATGCCGGCCCTGGCTCGAGTCGGCGCGCTGCGCCTCATCCCTGCGTCGGCGTCGACCGCACTGTCCCCGGGCGCCGCGGCGCAGGTCCAGGCGTTCGCAACCAGCCCGCGCGGAGCCCGCAACATGCGCGACGAGCAGGCCGGGCTCCAAGCTGTCTTCACCCAGGCTCAGGCGCTGAGGACGTTCGACCCGAAGCCGCTGGCCGTGGTCACTGCCCGCGAGAACGCCGACGGCACGAACGGCTGGGCCGCCGCCCAGGACCGGATGGCCGCTCTGTCGACCAACAGCACCCACTGGGTCGCCGACACCACCCACGTCGGGCTCCTCGACGACGCGAGCGGGTCGACCGACTCGGTTCGCGCCATCACCGCGGTCGTCACCGCGGTCCGCACCGGCACGTCGCTGGCCGTCCGATGAGCACACGCAGCACGGCCAGCCCAGCCAGCAAGGCCAGCTCGAGCCGCTCCGCACCTTCCGCACACCCGAGCACAGGAGTCCCGATGCACACCGCCGACACCGCAGCCACCGGAACCGCCACGGCGCCGCAGCACGCGCCGCAGGACAGGACGGACGGCGAAGCTGGTCCCCACAAGTCGTGGGCTGTCCTCGCCCTCGCCCTGACTGCGCAGATTCTTGTCGTCCTCGACATCTCCGTCGTGAACACCGCGCTGCCGTCCATCGGCGAGTCACTCCGCTTGGGCAGCAGCGACCTGCAATGGCTGGTCACCGCGTACCTCCTGCTCTCCGGCGGCGGCCTGCTGCTCGGCGGCCGCATCGCCGATCTGCTGCCACGACGCCGGGTGTTCCTCACCGGCATGACCGTCTTCACCGGCGCCTCGCTGTTCAGCGGTTTCGCGAACAACGCCACCGAGCTCATCGCTGCTCGCGCCACCCAGGGTCTCGGCGCGGCGCTGATGACACCGGCCGCACTGTCGCTGCTGATGACCACCTACTCCGGGACGCAGCGCACCCGTGGCCTCGCCCTGTGGGGCGCGGTCGGCAGCCTCGGCGTTGCAGCCGGCGTCCTCTTCGGCGGTGCTCTGACCACCTGGGCCGGCTGGCAGCTCATCTTCTGGGTCAATGTCCCCATCGGCGTCATCGCCCTGACTCTCGGGCTCAAGGTTCTCCCCAAGGACGCCGTCGCCAGCGCCGACCTGACCCAATTCGACCTGCCCGGCGCGCTCACCGTCATCAGCGGTCTCGGCGCCCTCATGTACGGACTGGCCAGCACGTCCGCGCACGGCTGGCTCTCGGCCCGCGCCCTGATCGGGTTCGCCGCATCCGCGGTGCTGCTCGCCTCGTTCGTCCGCATCGAGCACGGTGCAGCACGACCGCTGGTCCCGCCGCACACCTGGAAGGTGAGCACCCTGGTGTCCGGCACGACCGTGATGCTCGGCGCGACGGCTCTGCTGGTGGGCACCGTCTTCCTCACCAGCATCTTCTTCCAGACCGTGATGGGGTACTCCGCGCTCCGCGCCGGCATCGCCTTCCTCCCGCTCGCCCTCGCCATCACCGCCGGCACCCACCTCGCCAGCAAGTTGCTCGCCAGGACGTCGCCGCGGAACATCGCCAGCGCCGGCCTCACCGTGGTCACGGCCGGCTCCGCCTTGCTCTCGTTCGTGAGCTCCGATGCGCGCTTTGCGATCGATCTGCTGCCGGGCACGGTCGTCCTCGGGTTCGGGGTCGGCATGGTGTTCGTCGCCGTCGCCGTCACTGCGATGGCCGGCATTCCTGCCCAGCACGCCGGCATGGCGTCGGGTTTCCTGATGACCGGCCACGAGGTCGGCGCGGCCCTCGGCGTCGCCGTCCTGTCCGCGGTCGCGACCGCGGCCGGCAGCCTCACCGATGCTGCCGGGGTCGTCAAAGGGTTCTCCACCGCGTTCCTCGCTGCGGCTGTCCTCGCAGCCGCCTTCGGTGTCGTCGCCTACCTGCGGATGCCCGCCGCCCGGATGGACGGCGCCGCAGCGTTGCACATGCACCACTAGACGCCGGCGCTCGGTGCTGTCACCGGCTCGGCTCGGCGCGGGCACCGGCTCGGCCCGGGCCCGTCCCCGGGGCGTTTGCGCACGATCTCCATGATCGGAGCAGATCGGCGCCAGGGAGTGGCACCCAGGCACTCCGATCATCGCGTTCCCGGTACGAATGGTGGCCCCGGTCGCATCGACAGTGACCCCGCTGCGTCGCCGCCCACCGGGTCGTGCCGGCATCTGCCGGATCGGAGCAGATCGGCGCCAGGGAGCGGCACCCAGGCACTCCGATCATCGCGTTCGGGGCCTGGACGGGGCAGCTGAGCGGCCGGTTGGGCGGCGTACCGCGCGACGCACACCGAACTCGATGCCCGGGCTCGCGGCTCAGATGGGGACCGCGGTGCCGGTCACGGCTATGCCGGTGCCGGGCTCGGCCGGGATGTCGACGGTCAGCAGCCCGGGGCGTCCCATGTCGGCGCCCTGGTGGACGGTGATCGTGGCCGGCAGGTCCACCAGGCCGAGATCGCGCAGGTAGCCGCCGAATGCTGCGGCAGCTGCCCCGGTCGCGGGGTCCTCGCGCACGCCCCCCGGCGGGAACGGGTTGCGCGCATGGAAGACCGCGGCCGACTCCCGCCACACCAGATCCACGGTCGTCCATCCGCGGACCGCCATCAGCGAGCCGAGCGCGTCCATGTCGTAGTCGAGGTCAGCGAGCCGTTCACGCGTTGCCGCTGCGATCACCGGGTGCCACGCTCCGGCGAACGCGGTCCGCGGTGGCAGGGCGGGATCCAGGTCATCCTGGTCCCAGCGCAGCGCCCGCAGGATCGTGGACAGATCCTGGTCGGCCAGGTCGACCGACGTCGGGGTCACGCTGACCAGGGTCGCCGTGATGCGGCGACCGTCGCGCGTGGTGTGGACCACGACGTTCCCGGCCGCCGTTTCGAACAACAGCGTCCCGGGGCCGTTCCGCTCGGAGTACGCGACGCCGGACGCGATGGTCGCGTGCCCGCAGAACGGCACCTCCGCGAGGGGGCTGAAGTAGCGAACGCGCAGCCGGCCTGCGTCGTCGGTCGGGATCAGGAACGCCGTCTCGGAGAAGCCCACGTCTGCGGCGACGGCCTGCATCTGATCGTCCGAGGCCCCGGTCGCGTCGAGAACGACCCCCGCGGGGTTGCCGCCCGTCGGGTCGGAGCTGAAGGCGGTGTAGCGCAGGACCTCCATCACAGGGTTCGGGTGACCTTGGCCAACCGCCGCGGTGAGTCCGGATTCTCGCCACGAGCGAGCGCGACATGGCGGGCCAGTTGCTGCAG
>JBBRVP010000066.1:0-8988 GCA_038246785.1 Jiangellales bacterium | reverse complement strand
GTGCTCGTCGCGGCCGCCGGCGCGTTGCTGTCCGGTGGCGCGAGGGGGCGCCGCCGCGCGACGCGGGCGACCCTTAGGCGTCATTCCGCCGCGGGCCGACAGCCGACCGAGGCCAGACAGCCGACCGCGGGCCGACAGCCGACCGTGGGCCGACAGCCGACTGGGGCCAGACAGGGGGCCGCGGCCGGGGAGTGGCGGCGGCTGCCGTGGTCGGCGGTCGCGGCGCGACGTGAGTCGGGCGCCCTGCAGACCGAGGTGGACGACCTGCTCGCGGGCCTGACCGGCGAGCTGCGCACCGGCGTCGATCCCCGCGACGCGCTGCTGTCCGCCACGGTCGGGCTGCCCCGGCTGAGCGGCGTCGCTGCAGCCGCCGCCAGCCCGAGCGGGGATCCGGTCGCCGCGCTGAGCGCGTTGGCCACGACCCCGGGCGGGGGAGCGGCCGCGCACCTTGCGGTGGCGTGGGAGGTCGCCCGCTCCACCGGCGCCGCGCTGGGCCCTGCGGTCGACCGGCTGCACGCGGCCCGACGGGCCGAGCAGCGGCTCCGGCACGAGGTGGCCGCCCAGCTAGCGGGACCCAGGGCAACGGCACGACTGCTCAGCGGCCTGCCAGTGGTCGGCGTCGTTCTGGGAAGCGGCCTCGGCGCCGAACCGCTCGGGTTCCTGCTGGGGACCGGGCCTGGTCGGGCAGTCCTCGTCACCGGGCTCGCTCTGGTCGCGGTCGGCGTCCGGTGGACCGCCGCGATCACCGCATCGGTGACGCGCGACCTGGGCGAGCCGGGTCGGCCCCCGTGACCAGCGGCTGGATCGCCGTCGGGCTGGCTGCCGCGGCGGGCTTTCACCTGGCAGGCGCTCCGGTCGCGGCAGCCCGTCGCCTGCGGCCAGGTTCGCGAGCCGTCCCGAGGCCGGGTTCTTCGCGCGGTCTGCCCGACAGGCTGCGGCGGCGGGCTCCGCAGACTGCCGTCTCGGCCGTCGTCGTCCTGCTGCTGACCGGACACGGACTTCTCGCTGCGCTGCTGGCCAGCATCGCTGCAGTCGTGCTGGTCCCGGAACACCGGCAGCGGATGGCCGCCGTGCGCCGGGGCTCCCGCATCGCCCGCGACCTGCCGCGCATGGCTGATCTGCTCGCCGGTGTGCTGGAGGCTGGGGCGGCGCCGCATGAGGCGCTGGCCCTCGTGTGCGACCACGTCGGCGGCCCGCTGCGGGCGGACCTTCTCCCCGTGGCGACCTCCCTGCGACTGGGCACCGACCCTGACGTCTCATGGTCTGCTCTTGTCGACGGCCCCGGTCCGGTGGCGCGACTCGGCCGCGCGATGTCGCGCGCAGCGGTCACCGGTGCACCGCTCGCGGCAACGGTCGCCGGGGTGGCTCATGACGAGCGGGAGCGGTGGCGGTGGCAAGCAGAGGCGGCGGCCCGGCGCGCCGGCGTCCGGGTCGTGGGGCCGCTGGCGGCCTGCTTCCTGCCGGCGTTCCTGCTGCTCGGTGTCGTTCCGGTGGTGGCCGGCGTCGCGAGCCAGGTCCTCGGCGACCTGACCTGACCGGACTCGTCCACAGGGGCTGGTAGCGAGCCACCCGTCCACAGAGTCCTTCGGTGCCCGCGTCGCACCGGCTGCGGCCGCCACGGTTGTCCCAGGGCCCGCCATCCCGGCGGCCCGGACGACGGAGGTGCACAACGTGGTGGACGACGCTCGAGCGGGTCGCCGGTTCCGCAACCGGCTGACGACAGAGGCAGGAATGACAACGGCGGAGTACGCCGTCGGCACCGTGGCTGCCTGCGGGTTCGGCGGCATCCTCTACAAGCTCCTGACCAGCGACTCGGTGCAGAAACTGCTCAAGGACATCATCGAACGCGCGCTGAGCATCGCGTTCTGAGCCGGTGCGCGTGATCAGCCTGGGGACATCGCGAGGCCGGCAGTCTCGCTGGGATCGCGGGATGGTGACGGCCGAGCTGGCCCTGGCCGTGCCGGCGCTGGCGCTCGTCACCGCGCTGTGCGTGTGGTCGGTCGGTGCGGCCGCCGCACACCTGCGTTGCCTTGACGCGGCTCGCAGCGGCGCCCGTGAGCTGGCCCGCGGCGAGCCGCTCGATCGGGTGCGTGAGCTCACCTCCGCGAGGGCACCGGATGGCGCACGGGTCGAGATCCTGGACCGCGGTGGTGGCCTGGTCGCCGTCCGGGTCCAGGTCACGGTGGCGATGGTGACCGGCTGGCCGCGCAGCCCGGCCATCACCGTCGGCGGCGAGGTGGTGGCTGCAGCCGAGCAGGGCGTGACGCCGTGGCCACCGTGACGGTCGAGCGGGACAAGAACGCATCCGGGGATGCGGGTTCGGCCGTGTTGTGGGTGATCTGGGCCATCGCGGTGGTGCTCGCCACGACCCTCGGCGTGCTCGGCTGGGCGGCCGCGTTGCAGGCACGCCAGCGTGCCGACGCGGCGGCCGACCTGGCGGCCCTGTCTGCTGCGCGCGTCGCCGCCGTACCCGACGGGCGAGGCGCCTGTGCGGTCGCACACCGGGTCGCCGCAGCGATGACGGCGACCGTGGAGGACTGTGTGGTCGCCGCTGACGGCAGCGTGTGGGTGTCGACGTCGGTGGAGGTCCCGGTGGCGTGGTTGCAGGTGCTGGACATGCCACCGGCCCGGGCGCGCGCCCGGGCCGGTGGCCTTGCCTCGCCCTAGCTGCCTGGACGCCTCACTCAGGGAGCGTCGCGGTGCCGCCCGCTGTCGGTGGCCTCGTGCGCGGTGAGATCGGTGCGATGGTCGATCACCCGGTCGTCGGCCGCGGTGGTGCTGTCCTGCCCAGCCGCGTCGTAGCGTGCCGTGTCGGTCTCCCCGGTCGTGTCGTGACCGGCGGTGTCGTGACCGGCGGTGTCATGACCGGTGGTGTCGTGCGGATCCGGCGAACCGGCCGTGGCTGCGCCGGCAGCCGTGGCGCCAGCAGCGGCCCCGGCGCCGGTGCCGTCGGAGGCCTTCGGCGGGTGTGTGGTGGACAGGCGCTCCGCGAGCCGCTCGTTCTCCTCCTGCAGCGCGGCGCGTTCTTCCTTGAGTGCCGTGACCGACTCGACCTCGCGGCGCTTGGCCTCCTTGCGCTCGCCCCGGCGCCGACGGGCGCGGCCGAGCGAGGCATAGATCAGCCAGACGCCGATGAGGAAGACGAGCATGGTCACCAGCCCGGCGACGAACACGCCTGCGGCTGTCGTGTTGATGGTCTGGCCGAGGATGACGACGCTGGCGGACTCGCCACCGTCGAAGATGGCACCCACGGTGATGACGGCTGCTCCGAGAATGAGCAGCAGACCGAGCACGAGCATGGCAATCTCCCTTCGCTGTCCGGGCTTCTGCCCCGTCGCCGGGCGGTTCATGCGCCAGGATCGACCTGCGGCTCAGCCCGTGCGTCCCTCGCCGGCCCGGTCTGACCGACGAGGACCACGTCCAGGAGCCGGATGGCGCCCGATTTGTCCAGCGGATCGTTCCCGTTCCCGCACTTGGGCGACTGCACGCACGACGGGCAGCCGTCGGCGCACTCACACGCGGCTATCGCGTCGCGGGTCGCCTGCAGCCACGGGAGCGCGGCGGCGTGCGCCCGTTCGGCGAACCCGGCGCCGCCGGGATGCCCGTCGTACACGAACACCGTCAGCAGGCCGGTGTCAGCGTGCAGGGCGGTCGAGACCCCGCCGATGTCCCATCTGTCGCAGGTCGCGAAGAGCGGCAGCAGCCCGATCGACGCGTGCTCCGCTGCGTGCGCCGCGCCAGGCACGTCGGCCGGCCCGAGCCCGGCCGTCGCCAGGGCAGCGTCCTCGACGGTCCACCACACCGCCCGGGTCCGCAGGTGTCGCGGGGGCAGGTCCAGCGGCTCCTCGCCCATCACCTCGCCGGTGATCGCCCGCCGGCGCAGGAAGGACACGACCTGGTTGGTCACCTGCACCGTGCCCAGGGACAACGTCACCGGTCCCCACGACCGCGTCTCGGACGTGTCGACCACGGCGATGTCGGTGACGTCGCGGGCCACGGTCGTGAAGTCCGGGGTTGCCGGCGCCAGCACCGCCACCTGCTCGTCGAGGTCGAGGGAGGTGACCAGGTACGTCTCGCCCTGGTGGAGGTAGACGGCGCCCTGGTGCACCGTCACGTGCGCGGCACCGCCGTCGACCGTCCCGAGGAGCCGTCCGGTCGCCTCCTCGACCAGCCCCACCGGCCGGCCCCCGACACCGCGGATGTCAGCGAGGTCGCTGGCCCGCTCCGGGCGGGTCCAGTGCAGGCCGGTCGGCCGTTGGCGCAGCATCCCTCGCTCGATGAGGTGCTCCGCGACTGCTGCTGCCTGGGGACCGAAGCGCTCCAGGTCTTCGGGCGTCAGCGGCAGCTCGGCGGCCGCGGCGCACAGGTGCGGCGCGAGGACGTGCGGGTTGTCCGGGTCGAGCACGGTGGCCTCGACAGGCCGGCCGAACAGGGTCTCGGGGTGGTGGGTGACGTAGGTGTCCAGCGGGTCGTCGCGGGCCACCATCACCGCCAGCGCGCTCTGCCCGGCCCGCCCGGCCCGACCCGCCTGCTGCCACAGCGAGGCCCGGGTGCCCGGCCAGCCCGCGAGGAGCACGGCGTCCAGCCCGGCCACGTCGATGCCCAGCTCCAGCGCCGTCGTGGACGCCACGCCCAGCAGCCGCCCGGACTGCAACGCGGCCTCGAGCTCGCGCCGCTCCTCGGGCAGGTAGCCCGCCCGGTAGGCCGCCACCCGCCCGGCGAGCTCGGGGTCGACCTCGCCCAGCAACCGTCGTGCCGTTGCCGCCACCGTCTCGGCCGCGCGCCTCGACCGGACGAAGGCGACGGTGCGCACCCCGCCGGCGACGAGATCGGTGAGCAGGTCCGCGGTCTCTGCGGTCGCCGAGCGGCGCACCGGCGCGCCGTGCTCGCCTGCGAGCTCGGTCAGCGGCGGTTCCCAGAGCGCGAAGACCAGCTCGCCACGCGGCGACCCGTCGGTGGTCACCGGCTGCACCGCTCCACCCACCAGCCGACTCGCGGCCACCTCCGGCTCGGACACGGTCGCCGACGCGAGGATGAACACCGGCGACGAGCCGTAGCGCGCGCACAGGCGCTGCAGCCGGCGCAGCACCGACGCCACGTGGGACCCGAAGACACCCCTGTAGCGGTGGCACTCGTCGATCACGACGAAGCGCAGGTCCCGCAGGAAGCGTGCCCACCTCGGGTGCCCGGGCAGGATCGACCGGTGCAGCATGTCGGGGTTCGTCAGGACGTACGTCGCATGCTGGCGCACCCAGTCGCGTGACTCCATCGGGGTGTCGCCGTCGAACGCCGCCGCCCGCACTCCCGGCAGGCCGAGGGCGCTCAAGCTGCGCAGCTGGTCGGCAGCCAGCGCCTTGGTGGGGGAGAGGTACAGAGTCGTCCCGGGCCGGTCGATGCCGGCCCTCCCGCCGCCTGCGGACAGCGCCGCGGTGAGGGCTGGCAGCAGGTAGCAGAGCGACTTGCCCGAGGCCGTGCCCGTGGCCACCACCGTCGAGCGGCCCGACCAGGCGAGCTCGGCCGCCTCCACCTGGTGGGACCACGGGGTGTCGACCCCACCGTCGCCCAGAGCCGCGACCAGGTCCTTGTCGACCCACGACGGCCAGCTTCCCCGGACCCCCTCTCGGGCGGGGACGCGCTCGACGTGGGTGAGTCGATCGCCGCGGCCAGGCGCTGCCAGCAGCATCGCCAGCCGCTCGTCCGCAGACCTGTCCATCGGGCGTCTCCCTTCTCCCTGGGCGGACCGCTGGTCGCCGCGCTGCGCCCGCCCGCGCCCGCTCCGGAGTGTGCCACCGGTCGGCGAGATGATCGCGAGTGGTTGAATGCCACCGGGTCGACGGGGTAGACACTGCACGCTTCGACCGAACGTTCCGGCGCAACCAGGCACTCTGCAGGAGGACTCGTGGACCTCTCCCTCTCGACCCGTACCGAGGGTGACCGCACCATCGTCGAGGTGGGTGGCGAGATCGACGTCTACACCGCCCCGCGGCTGCGCGAGCAGCTCGTCGACCTGGTCGCCGACGGCAAGTACCACCTGGTGGTGGACATGGAGCGGGTCGACTTCCTCGACTCCACCGGCCTCGGCGTGCTCGTCGGCGGCCTCAAGCGGGTCCGTGCCCACGACGGGTCGCTGCGCCTGGTCTGCACCCAGGAGCGCATCCTCAAGATCTTTCGGATCACCGGGCTCACCAAGGTGTTCCCGATCCACGCCACGGTCGCGGAAGCCGTCAGCGCCACCGAATAGCCTTCGCCCAGCACCGTCGGACCTCTCGGGACAGGAAGGTGAGCGTGGCGACAGTCGAGCTACGGTTCAGTGCGCTTCCCGCGCACGTACGCACGGCTCGACTTGTCGCGGCCGCCGTGGCCCGCCGGTCCGGGGTCGATGAGGCCGTGCTGGACGAGGTCCGGCTGGCCGTCGGCGAGGCATGCTCCCGGGCCGTCCACCTGCACCGCCGGCACTGCCCCGAGGTGCCCGTCCTGGTCACGCTCGTCGACGGGCCCGACCTGTTCCGGGTCGCGGTCACCGACGAGGCCCCGGCCGGCGACGGGGCCGACGACGACATGGACCTCGAGGGCCTGGCCGACAACGCAGATCTGGATCTCGACGCGGTCCCGCCGGGCGTCGGGCTCGCGGTCATCAGCGGCCTGGTCGACGACGTCTCGGTCGAGCCCGCTGCCGCTGGCGCGCCCGGCATGGTGGTCCGGATGTCCTGGCCGATCTCGGCCTGACCCAGGCCTCCCGCCGGGGGTCCGTGTGCCCTCGGCCCGCATCTCTGCGTAGACTCCGCCCGCGCTTCGAGTGACCCGTGGCCCCGACTGAGCGGCCGCGGTCGCGACAACGCGCGTCAACCGGGTCCGCCTCGTTCCTCTGGGCGGCACCCCCTTCGAGGAGGATGCATGCCGGGGCTCACCCTTGCCGCAACTGGCGAGAAGCTCGACCTGACCGGGGCCAACATCACGTACGTCGTGATCGTGGCCGTCATCGCGCTGATCGCGCTCGGTTTCGCGGTCAGGCTGCGCAGCAGCGTGCTGGCTGCCGGCCAGGGCACCGAGAAGATGCAGGGCATCGCCGCGGCCGTGCAGGAGGGCGCATCGGCGTTCCTCACCCGCCAGTTCAGGACGCTCGCCGGTTTCGCGGTTCTCGCAGTGGTGCTGCTGAGCCTGCTGCCGGCCGACACCGCGTCCATCCGCATCGGCCGCTCGGTGTTCTTCGTCATCGGCGCATCGTTCTCGGCCTTCATCGCCTACGCCGGCATGGGGCTCGCGACACGGGCCAACCTCCGCGTCGCTGCAGCCGCCCGCGAAGCCAACGGTGCCGCGACAGCGATGCAGATCGCGTTCCGCACCGGCGGGGTCGTCGGCTTCCTGACCGTCGGGCTGGGCCTTGTCGGCGCGGCGGCCGTCGTGCTGATCTACCAGGGCGACGCCCCGACCGTGCTGGAGGGCTTCGGCTTCGGCGCCGCCCTGCTGGCCATGTTCATCCGGGTCGGCGGCGGCATCTTCACCAAGGCGGCTGACGTCGGCGCCGACCTGGTCGGCAAGGTCGAGAAGAACATCCCCGAGGACGACCCGCGCAACGCGGCGACCATCGCCGACAACGTGGGTGACAACGTCGGTGACTGTGCCGGCATGGCCGCGGACCTCTTCGAGTCCTACGCCGTCATGCTGGTGGCCGCGCTCATCCTGGGCAAGGCGGCCTTCGGCGAGGAGGGCCTGGTCTTCCCCCTCATCGTCCCGGCGATCGGGGTCATCACCGCGATCATCGGCGTCTTCATCACCCGCCTGCGTCCCACCGACAAGAGCGGCATGCAGGCCATCAACCGCTCGTTCTTCACCTCGGCCGCCATCTCGGCCGTGCTGTGCGCGATCGCTGCGTTCGTCTATCTCCCCAGCAACCTGTCGGGGCTGGCCAACGTGCCCCAGGACATCGTGAACGACGCAGGAGACCGCGATCCGCGGCTGCTCGCCATCGGCGCTGTGATCATCGGCATCGCGCTGGCGTCGCTCATCCAGCTGCTCACCGGCTACTTCACCGAAGGTACCCGCCGACCGGTGAAGGACATCGTGCGTACGTCGCTGACCGGACCGGCGACCGTGATCCTGTCCGGCTTCACCGTCGGTCTGGAGTCCGCGGTCTACACCGCCCTGCTCATCGGCGGCGCAGTCTTCGGCGCGTACCTGCTCGGTGGCGGCTCGGTCCTGCTCGGCCTGTTCTGCGTGGCGCTGGCGGGCACCGGCCTGCTGACCACTGTCGGCGTCATCGTCGCGATGGACACCTTCGGCCCGATCTCGGACAACGCGCAGGGCATCGCGGAGATGTCCGGTGACATCGACGAGGCCGGCGCACGAGTCCTCACCGACCTCGACGCGGTCGGCAACACGACCAAGGCGATCACCAAGGGCATTGCGATCTCGACGGCAGTGCTGGCCGCCACCGCGCTGTTCGGCTCGTTCACCGACTCGGTCAAGACCGCGGTCGCGGACACCGGCGTCGCCCTGGACGACACGGTGCGCAACCTCGAGTACACCGGTGTTCTCAATGTGTCCGACCCGAAGAACCTGGTCGGCCTGATCATCGGCGCCTCGGTGGTCTTCATGTTCTCCAGCCTCGCCATCAACGCGGTCACCCGCGCGGCCGGCGCCATCGTCTTCGAGGTGCGTCGCCAGTTCCGCGAGATCCCGGGGATCATGGAGGGCACCGGCAAGCCGGAGTACGGCAAGGTCGTCGACATCTGCACCCGCGACTCGCTGCGCGAGCTCGCCACCCCGGGCCTGCTGGCCGTCCTCGCGCCGATCGGAGTCGGCTTCGGCCTCGGCGTCGGTGCCCTCGGCTCCTACCTGGCCGGAGCCATTGCCACCGGCACCCTGATGGCCATCCTGCTCGCCAACTCCGGCGGGGCGTGGGACAACGCCAAGAAGATGGTCGAGGACGGCGCGTACGGCGGCAAGGGCTCGCCCTCGCACGAGGCGACGATCATCGGCGACACCGTC
>JBBRVP010000065.1:0-9639 GCA_038246785.1 Jiangellales bacterium | reverse complement strand
GGGGCGCGGGGCCCGCGCCGCGCCGCGCGGGGCCGGGGCCCCCCCCCCGCCGCCCCCCCCGCGGCCCCCCCCCCCCCCCCCCGGGCCGTGGTGGCCGAGCACCGTTCGGGCACCCGGACGTTGGTGGTCCTCAACACGGTCAAGGCGGCCACCGACCTTGCTCGCGCGCTCGACCGCCTGGCCCCACCGGTGGACCGCGCCCTGGTGCACTCGAGGTTCCGCCCGGTCGAGCGCGCAGTCCGCACGGCGGAACTGTGCGCGCACATCGACCCCGACGGTCTTGGCCTCATCGCCGTAGCCACCCAGGTGGTGGAGGCGGGCGTCGACATTGACTCGGCCACGCTCGTCACCGAGGCCGCCCCCTGGCCGTCGCTCTGCCAGCGCGCCGGGCGCTGCAACAGGTACGCCCGCTACAAC
Organism: Jiangellales bacterium; assembly: GCA_038246785.1. Lineage (GTDB taxonomy): Bacteria > Actinomycetota > Actinomycetes > Jiangellales > Jiangellaceae > JBBRVP01. Next base: position 9,222 of record JBBRVP010000065.1, on the reverse strand, counting down.
GACGCGCGCCTTCTCTGGCTGCCGCCGGCGAAGGGGAAGCACCCCTACGAGGAGGCCGACGTCACGGCCACCGAGGCAGCCCTCGAGCGGCTGGACGGCGCGAGCGTGACCTCCGAGGACCTCCTCGGCACCGAGGTCAAAGTCAGCGACCCACAACTCAGCGTGCTCCGTCGCCCCGACTTCATAGGCTTGTTCGACACCGCGGCCGACCTGGACGGCTCCGACGTCGACATCGGTCCGTACGTACGGGACGCCGACGACCTCGACGTGCAGATCGCCTGGCTCGACATCGACGCGCAGACAGGGCCACCGGCCGGGACGCGACTGCCGGACCCCGCCTGGCGGTGTCCCGTCCCGATCGGCGAGGCACGTGCCTTCAGCCGGCGCGCCAACCTCTGGCGCTTCGACGTGCATGCCGACCGCTGGACGCCCGTGCGCTCGGAGACCCCACCTCGCCCCGGTGAGGTCCTCATCGCCGCCGCGACAGCCGGCTGGTACGTCGCGGAGCGCGGCTTCGACGCGGCGTCGACCACCCCGGTGGCTCCAGTGCCCTCCACCGCGCCCGACAGCACGGGCGAGGACACCGCCGGCTACGCGGCCGACAGTCGCTCCGCCGATCCCGGCAGCGTCGGCCAGCCGGGATGGCTTGCCCTGGACGTGCACCTCGCCGAGACCGCGGACCAGGCGGCAGCGTTGGTGCAGATCATGGCTCCGGCTCTCGACGAGGGGCTTGTCGACACGGCGATCACCGCCGCCCGCGTCCACGACCTGGGCAAGATGCAGCCCGACTGGCAGGCGGCGCTGCGTGAGCTCGCCCGGGACGGCGAGCCGCCGCCGGAGGGGCTGCTCGCCAAGTCGCCGTATGACGGCCGGCTTCCGCTGCCCCGCGAGCGCGCCGGATTCCGCCATGGGCTGCTCAGCGCCCTGCTCGTGACCAGCCTCGCCCCGGGTTCCCTGCTCGGTGGCGACGAGGACCGGGATCTGTTGCGCTACCTCGTCGCCGCTCACCACGGACGGATCCGGTTGCAAGCCCGTGAGTCCGGTGAGCCCTCGCCCGACCGGTTGCTCGGCCTGCGCGACGGCGAGCAGGTAGCGACGGCGCACGTTCTCGGTGTCGACACGCCGGAGCTGCGAGTCGACCTGGGCGAGTTCCGGCTCGGGGGAGACCATTCCTGGACCCGCACCGCGCTCGCCCTTCGCGACCGGCTCGGCCCGTTCCGGCTGGCTTACCTCGAGATGCTGGTGCGGGTCGCCGACTGGCGCGCCAGCGGTCGTCGCCCCCTGCCGACCGAGGAGACGACGTCGTGACCGTGACTCGACTCGACGGGCTGCGGACCACCCCGCTCGCCTCCTACCTGGCGGCCATCGGCCTGGCCCGCGTGCTCGCCGAGCAGGCAGACACGCAGCTCCGTCTGTGGTGGAGCGATGACGTCGCGCACGTCGACAGTTGCGTCGACGACATCGCCAGGTGGCTCGTCGACGCCTACCGCCCCACTCCTGTCGTCAGCCCCTGGAACGAGGGCAGCGGATACGGCCGCAAGGACAAGAAGCCCCGCGTCACGCTGCGGGAGCTGATCGAGCGGGACGAGCCGCGTCTCGCGGTCTTCCGCGCGGCCCACGAGGCCGCGGCTGCGGTGGGTGCCGCCGGGCGAACGCACGGCTGGAGCAAGGAGCGCACGGTCCGGGAGCTGCGCAATCGCTGTCCCGACGACCTGCTGGAGTGGATCGACGCGTCGGTCGTGCTGGCGGGGGACAAGGCGGTTTTCCCGCCGTTGCTTGGGACCGGGGGCAACGACGGTCGGCTGGACTTCTCCACCAACTTCCACCAGCGCCTGCAGGACGTGCTCGACGACCAGCCCGCAGGGCGGGCGCGGTCGCTGCGCTGGGCGCGCGATGCCCTGCACGGAACCCAAGGGGCGCCCTTGCAGCCGGCCGCAATGGGCCAGTTCAGCCCGCTCGCCGGGGGTGGCCGGAACTCCTCGGTCTTCGGAGCCGCGGACTCCCTCGTCAACCCCTGGACCTTCGTGCTGCTCGTCGAGGGCAGCCTGCTCTACGCCTCCGGCGTGAGCCGGCGCCTCGGCACAGCGGCGCACGCGTCGTCTCAGGCCGCGATGCCGTTCTCTGTCCGAACTGCGGCCGACGACCTCGGGGCCGGGGCAGCGGACGAGGAGAGCCGAGGCGAGGTCTGGAGCCCCGTCTGGCAGGAGCCGATGGCGTGGTCGGAGGTGCAGCAGCTGTTCCGCGAGGCACGCGCGTCGTGGCGGGGGAGGGTGGCGACGGGAGCGGTGCAGATGTACGAGGCCACGCGCTCGCTCGGCGTGGCTCGCGGGGTCGACCGCTTCGTCCGCTACGGACTGCACCAGCGCAACGGGCTCGCCTTCGTCGCCGTGCCGCTCGACACCGTCGACGTGGTGCAGCGCCCCGACGTGCGGCTGGCTGAGCCCATCGAGGACTGGCTCGACAGGGCGCGCCGGGCAGCCAGCTCCTCCGCGGTCGCCCGAGCTCTGCGGCAGGCCGAGCAGGGGCACCTTGCGTTCGCGCGCAACGGTGGCGGCCGCGCGCTCGTCGACCTGCTCGCCGCCGCCACGCGAGTCGAGCTGGCCGTCGGCCGCTCTAGTTCGGCGGCCGAGGTGCTCGCGGTGTCTCACGGGCGGATCCGTGCCGCCGACTACCTCGACGTGGTCTACCGCGACTCACCCACTCCCGAGGTCCGCCTCGCCGCGAGCATCGCCGCGGCGGCTTGCCCGGATCCCGACTCGGATTCGTCCAGTCGTGCGCTTCGGGAGGTCGTGCTGCCGCTCGAGCCCCGGCGCGGCGGGCGGCCGCCGGCGTGGGCCCGGTCGAGGGTGGAGGGGTTCGGCGCCCGACCACTGGTCGACGTGCTCGCCGACGCGATGGTGTGGAGGTCGCAGCACTGGTCGAGCGAGGAGAAGACGGTCGGGTTGGTGCCGTGGCCGTACAGCGGCGTCCACGTGCCCGCCCGGGACGTCCAAGCCTGGCTCAATGGCGAGCTGGACGAGTCCGAGATTGAGCGCCACGTCACCGCTTTTCTTTCTCTGGACTGGGACCGCGTCCGAGCGCCCTGGGCATCCGACGCCCCCGACGAGGTCGGCTACGTTCCCGACCCGCTGCTCACGATGCTGCAGGCGTTCCGCTCCGGGGTGCTGCGGCGGCCGGGCCAGGACGACGTCCGCGTCGGCCTGGCACTCGACTGGCCGGTTCGCCTGCGCAGCGGGCACGGCCGACAGGTGGCTGCAGAGGCCGTTGCTGCACTGCGGCGCTGCGGATGGACCACCGCCGTACCACGGCTGCCCGCGCATGCCGGCGGAGCGCGGACGCTCGCCGCCCTCGTACCCGCCTCTGCGCACGTCCTGCGCGAGCTCTCCCGCGTGGCCGACAGCCCACGCTTCGAGGACAGCGCTGCGCCGCCGTCCGACCCGTCCGATCACTTCGAGGAGGCACCCGCATGACCACCGGTCGCGCCGTCCGCAAGATCGAGCTCACCCCCGTCGCCGGCACCCGGTTCCAGCCCACCGGGTTCCCGGACCTCGGCGCCGCGACGTTCACAGCGCCGGACGGCAAGGGTGGCTGGGAAGACGCCCTGCTCGTCGAGTCGGTGCAGTCCATGGCCAACCATCTCGAGCAGACCACGTGGGACGTCGCGGCCGGCACGCAGGTCGCTGCGCTCGACGGACTGCCGTACGTCCGCATCGTCGATGCCAACGGCGTCGTCCTCACCTCCAGCAGGCTGGAAGCCCACCGCCTCGCATCCGCCTACGTCATGGAGGGGACCCTCGACGGCGGAAAGGGCGTGGAGGTGTTGCCCGGTCGGCTCGGGCTCGTCAAGGGCGAGCCGCTGGACTACCGTCGGGTTGCCGCGGCGGTGTTCGCCCTGGATCCCGTGTCCCTCGTGCACGGCGTGTTCTTCGCCCAGCAGAAGTGGCCATGGCAGCCCAAGGTCGCCCGCGCCGTCGCCTGCTTCGTCGAGGCGCACGACGTGCGACCCGCCGTGTCGGGTGGGGTGAAGAAGGACTCCGTCATCAACACGGCCGAGGCGGGGGCCACCGCACGCGGGTACGGGATGGTGCCGCACCATCGCACCGAGTACACCGCGGCCTCGATCGTGGCGTACCTGACCGTTGACTCGGAGCAGATCCGCAGCTACGGCCTCGGAGATGCCGGCATCGAGCTGCTGGAGGCGCTGATCGACTTCGAGCTCGCTTCGCTGTTCTCCGGAGGGCTGCGCCTGCGGACGGCGTGCGATCTGGAGGTCAGCGGCGTCACCGGCGCGGCGCTCCCCGAGCTCGAGCCGGCGACGCAGCGGGTCCAGGCGGCGATCCGGGCCTGCAGTGGCGACCTCGGCCCGGTGAACGATGTCGTGTGGACCGGCAGGTGATGCAGTGGGCGTCACGCTCGCGCTGCGTTTCCCACTCGGCCGCTACCACGCGACGCCCTGGGACCGCACCGTCAACGAGGGGGCTACGGATTGGCCCCCCAGCCCGTGGCGTCTGCTGCGGGCGCTGCTCGCCACGTGGCACCTGCGCTGGCCCGAGCTGTCGGCCGACGTTGTCGACCAAATCGTGCACGAGTTGTCCGGTGCGCTGGTCTACCGCACTCCGCCGACCCGTCCCGGACACACCCGGCACTACCTGCCGGATCTGGCTCACCGGAAGGGAAATACCGGGTCCACGGACCTGACGCTCGACCCGTTCCTGCTCGTACCTGCAGGTGAGCCGCTGCTCGTGCGCTGGCCGGAGGCGCAGCTGGACGCCGACGCGCGCACGGCCCTCGGCAAGCTCGCCGAGCTCGTGCCCTACCTCGGCCGATCGGAGTCCGTCTGCGAGGTAGCGCTGGTCGACGACGAGCCGCCCGTGGATGAGTCATGGTGGCGCCCGGGCTCGGACGCGGACGGCACACGGCTGCTCGCCCCGGCCCCCGGCGTGACCCGCGAGCAGCTGGAGGTGTCACCGACGGGCCTGCGCCGCCAGCGGCGCCTCATCCCACCGGGGTCGCGCTGGGTGGCGTACGAGTCTCCGGTTGCCACCGAGGTCGCGGCGACACCGCCGCGGCAGCGACCGGTCGAGGTGCTTCGCTGGACGCTCGACACGGCCGCGCCCTTCATGGCTCGCTACGGCGTGCTGGCGACGGACCTGCTGCGGTCCGGCGCGCTGCGGCAGGTGGAACGTCATGGCATCACTGCCCCGGCGGAGATCGTCGGCAGGCAAGGCACGGAGAAGGTGCACGACGACCACCGCCACGCTCACTGGCTGTGGCTGGGCAGCGGCCAAGGATCTTCGGAGGACGTGCAGGACCTCGCCTTGTGGGTGCCCGGTGGCGCCCCTGCTGAGGTCATGTCCGCGATCCTGGCGCACCGGCGCCTGCGGGGGCCGGCCGACTACACGCCGGAGGGCTTCCGCGCCGGATCGCTGTTCCTCGTCGCGGCCGGCGGAGCGCCCGACGTGCTCCCGGAGCTGGTGTCGACGGGCACGTCGACCTGGGAAACCCGTACGCCGTACTTGCCCGTGCGGCACCGGAAAGGGAGCCTTCACGACTGGCTGCTCGAGGACCTGGGCTTCGAGCTGCGCTACCGCCGGCTGCCGCCGCCCGCCGACCTCGAGGTGCTGCCGGACGTCGACGGTTGGGCCCGGCGGCACCGCCGCTACCGGATGAAGCAGACGATGGCGCAGCGGAGGGAGGGCTTCCGTCTTCGCCTCACGCTGGAGTCCGGCATCGGTGGCCCGCTAGTCCTCGGGAGGCTGAGCCACTTCGGCTTCGGCCTGTTCAAGCCGCGGTAGCCCGATGGAGGTCGAGGAGGTGCCGACATACCTGCCGGCCCGCATGCTCAACGAGTACGTCTACTGCCCGCGGCTGTTCTACCTCGAGTGGGTCGACCACCGGTGGGCCGACAGCGACGACACCGAGGAGGGCCGCTTCGCGCACCGGGTCGTCGACCAGGAGGCCGGGCGGATGCCCACGCCGGAGGCCGCGGACCTGCTGCGTGAGGTGCGGGCGCTCCGGCTCGACGACCCAGAGCTGGGCCTCATCGCGGTGATCGACCGGATCGAAGGGCGCGGCGGTGCGGTTGTGCCGGTCGACTTTAAGAAGGGTTCGCCGGCGGCCGACTCCCAGCCGTGGCCGGCTGACCTCGCCCAGCTCCAGGTCCAGGCGGTGCTGCTGCGGCGGGCCGGGTTCCGGGTCGACGAGGGCATCGTCTACTACGCCTCGACGAACCAGCGCGTCGCGGTGGCGATGGCGGACGACCTGGAGGCGAGGGTCACTGAACTGGTGGGGGAGGCGCGGGTCGTCGCCCACGGTGCGCGGCCCCCGCTGCCGCTCGTCGACAGTCCCAAGTGCCCGCGCTGCTCGCTCGTGGGCTTGTGCCTGCCGGACGAGACGAACGCGTTGCTGCAGCGGGCGGAGCGGCCGCCGCGCCGCATCGTTCCACGCGACCCCGACGACCGCCCTGTCTACGTGACCGAGCAGGGAGCGTCCGTCGGCGTCAAGGGCGGCCGGCTGGAGATCCGGAAGAAGCGCGAGCTGCTGGAGGACGTACGCCTCATCGACGTCTCCCAGCTCAGTCTCTTCGGGCACGTCCAGGTGTCCAGCGAGGCCTTGGCTCGGCTGTGGACCGCCGGCTGTCCGGTCCTGTGGTTCAGCTACGGCGGATGGCTGCGGGGCTGGGCACAGGGAGAGCCGTCGCGCTACGTCGAGCTGCGGCGGCGGCAGGTGCTGACTCACGGCCGCGGTGGCGAGGGGATCGCCGCCGCGATGATCGCCGGCAAGATCCAGAACGCGCGGACGCTGCTGCGGCGCAACGCCCGCATCGACGTCGCCGACGAGGTGGCGACGCTGGCGAGTCTGGCTCGCGAGGCCGCCCGCTGCCCGTCTGTACCCGCACTGCTCGGGTACGAAGGGACGGCGGCCCGGCTGTACTTCGACCGGTTCACAGACATGTTCGGCGCCACCCGCTATGCGCTGGCCTCGCAGTTCGAGGCTCACGGTCGCGCACGTCGACCGGCACCGGATCCGGTCAACAGCCTGCTGTCGTTCGTCTACGCGCTGCTCCTCAAGGACATCGTGGCCGTCTGCATCGGTGTCGGCCTGGACCCGTTCATCGGGGTCCTGCATCGACCACGCTTCGGCCGGCCGGCGCTCGCCCTCGACCTCATGGAGGAGTTCCGTCCCCTCATCGCGGACTCCGTGGTGGTCGGTCTGCTCAACAATGGCGAGGTGGACGAGCACGACTTCGTCCGCCGAGGGTCGTCGGTCAGCCTCACACCGGAAGGCCGGCGGCGGGTGATCCGGGCGTACGAGCGCAGACTCGACACCCGCGTCACCCACCCTGTCTTCCGGTACAAGATCAGCTACCGGCGTGTCATCGACGTCCAGGCGCGCATCCTCGCCGCTGTCATGATCGGCGAGCTGGAGGAGTACGTCCCCATGACGACCCGGTGAACAGCGATGGCCCGGCGACGCTTTCTGGTGGCGTACGACATCGCCGACCCTAAGCGGCTTCGGCGCGTCATCAAGGTGATGAAGTCGTACGGGACGCGCCTGCAGTACTCGGTCTTCCTGTGCGACCTGTCCGGCGTCGAGCTCACGCGGTGGCGGTCCGCGGTGTTGGACGTCGTCCGGCTCGGTGAGGACTCGGTCGTCTGGATCGACCTCGGCGACGTCTCGAGCAGCGCGCCGGTGAACGTGCTGGGGACGCCGCGGAGGTTGCCGTCCACCGGGCCCACCGTAGTGTGATCCTGGCGCGAGCACTGGCTCATCGGGCAGTGTGAGCGTGAAGCCCTCGCGGGCTGGTCAGGCCGCATGGATGAGGTGGTTTGCAACTCCAGAGTGGCAACACACGGCATCGCAGCCGGCACCGCTCGCGCGGCCGCTCATCGCCGCAGGTCAGCATGGGTACGATGAGCGAGCCGTGCTCCCCGTCGTTCAGGCGGGGCTCCATTGCGGCGTCGAGGGTAAGCAGGCGATCCGGGCGGACATTCGGGTGCTCCCCGTCGTTCAGGCGGGGCTCCATTGCGGCAAGAACATCCGCAATGAGGTCGGCAAGGGCAACGACAGTGCTCCCCGTCGTTCAGGCGGGGCTCCATTGCGGCGCAGAAGAAGCAGATCAAGACGCTCGTCGACTCGGGGTGCTCCCCGTCGTTCAGGCGGGGCTCCATTGCGGCACGGACGGCGCCGAGGTCTTGATCTCGTCCTATCAGGTGCTCCCCGTCGTTCAGGCGGGGCTCCATTGCGGCACGAGGAGAACACCGTCAGGGGAGTCCTCATCGATAGTGCTCCCCGTCGTTCAGGCGGGGCTCCATTGCGGCATCACGTCCTGGTTTCGCACGTCGAAGGCAGTCCCCAGGTGCTCCCCGTCGTTCAGGCGGGGCTCCATTGCGGCCAGATGATGCCGGCGTGGGATACCCGCGAACGGGTGCCCGTGCTCCCCGTCGTTCAGGCGGGGCTCCATTGCGGCGTGACCCGGATACGCCCCTCACCGACCGGCAGCGCGGTGCTCCCCGTCGTTCAGGCGGGGCTCCATTGCGGCATCTCCGGTAGTGTTGTTCCGGCATTTGGCCTCATGGTGCTCCCCGTCGTTCAGGCGGGGCTCCATTGCGGCCGGGTCAAGATGGCCTACGGCTACCTGGAGCCCCGCGACGTGCTCCCCGTCGTTCAGGCGGGGCTCCATTGCGGCGCGGTCACGTGAGCGGCACCGCCAGTCGAGGCGATCAGTGCTCCCCGTCGTTCAGGCGGGGCTCCATTGCGGCGATTCGACGGGTCAAAGCGGCGGGACGCCACGGCACGTGCTCCCCGTCGTTCAGGCGGGGCTCCATTGCGGCACCGCGCTCGCGGCCGGCGCGGTGAACGCCGTGCCGGCGGTGCTCCCCGTCGTTCAGGCGGGGCTCCATTGCGGCACCGACGAGCAGGTGCGGCAGCGGCTGCGCGCCACCGGTGCTCCCCGTCGTTCAGGCGGGGCTCCATTGCGGCACCGTCTATGACGGCCAGCATGGCGGTGTCATCTGGGGTGCTCCCCGTCGTTCAGGCGGGGCTCCATTGCGGCTGGGCATTGTCGTCACGCTCGGCCGCGAGGTCCGCGTGCTCCCCGTCGTTCAGGCGGGGCTCCATTGCGGCGTCCGTCGTGCTCGTGGCGCATGACGGCGGCCGGCTCGAGCTCCCCGGCGTTCAGGCGGGGCTCCCTTGCGGCGCGGCCGGCCGCAGGTAGTCCGG
>JBBRVP010000064.1:0-9807 GCA_038246785.1 Jiangellales bacterium | reverse complement strand
CTCCGGCGGGAACACCCGCGTCAGCACCCCCACCGACACAAGATCCGACAAGCGACGCTCGGTCTCCGGCTTCTTCCATCCAGCACGCGGCATGCCACCAAACTACACCGTTGGCATCTTAACTGAACGGTATTGGGGCTAACATCGCAGTTCGAGTACCCGAGGCTCGAACTGATGCCGTCATTCCATCCAGACCAGATAACGGCCAGGCCATAGGTGACGCCGTTGTAACATCCGGTGCCACCGATCCCATAAAAGGCGTGCGAATCGCCCATCCGATATGTCCCAGTGTACTCGATGGACAGCAGCGGGTTGGTGGTGACGGAGTCGGGCGTAGATACCGACCGGCTATCCACGAGCTGAGCAGTCGTGATCGTCGTCGCCCCTCTCGGGAGTTGGAGCCGGCCATGGGTGGCAAGGGCGATGCTCTCGGCGAAGCTGCCGAAGCACTGCGTCCGCGCAAGCCGCGTTGGCGCGTCGGCCCCAGGACGCTGCGCGTACAGCCCAGTCGCACAGTGGGACCCGCGCGAGCATTCGTCGGACAGAGACGACGCATCCGCCGGAACCGCCGGGATCGCCCAGGCCGCCGACGCGAGAGCGACAGCAGCGCCGAGCAGTCGAGTCCTCGTCGTCATGGGTCCTCCGTTGCCGAAGAGTCGGCCGCCGAGCGGGCTGCTCTGTCTCGGACGAGGCGCACCGGGAGGCGGTCCATGTCGACGACTCTGAAAAGCTTAAGTACTCCGGTCGCCGAGGACGGTCAAGCCGGATCAGGTGCACCACGCGGGTCTGCACCAAGCGGTGAGCACGCCACGGTTGCGAGCTCGGTGAACACCTGCGTTCAGAACTTCGCACCCAGATGCTGAGCACGGACTTGATCCCGTCGGTGTCGACCCCGACGACCTGGTGGGCGGCCTTGTTCACCACATGCGCGCCGTCGCGGACCTTCACCGCCACGTACGCTCCGCCGAGTGCCAGCACCTTCCCCGGGAGCCCCCCGCGGTGAGCACCCGGCCGTCGAGCGCGTTCGCGAGGCGCTGCGCGAGGCCGGTGCCACCACCGCCGCCGACGGCGTACGGCACCTCGTCGACTCCGCCCGCACGGCCCGCGCGGCCGCCGACGCCCTCGGCGTCGAGGTCGGGCAGATCGCCAACTCGCTGGTGTTCGACGCCGACGGCGCGCCGCTGCTCGTGCTCGCCAGCGGCGGGCGGCCGGTCGACACCACGGTCGTCGCCACGCTCGTCGGCGCGACGAAGGTCCGTCGCGCCGACCCCGACTTCGTCCGCACCCACACCGGCGTCGCGATCGGCGGCGTGCCCCCGCTGGCCCACCCGGCGCCGCTGCGCACGCTCGTCGACCGCGCCCTCGCGCCGTACGACGTGGTCTGGGCGGCGGCCGGGCACCCGCACGCGGTGTTCCCGACCACCTTCGCCGAGCTCGTGCGCATCACCGGCGGCACGGCCGCCGACGTCCGCGGCCGGGACGGCTAGCCTCCCAGCCGTGCCGTCCATGTCGGTTGCCGGCTCCGGCAGGTCCCCCCGCGCGGCTCGCGTGCGCCGCGGCGCGTGCGGGCTCGGCTCGGCCGTCCTCGGTCTCGCCATCGCCGCCGTGCCGCTGCTCGCGGCCCCGGCGCTCGCCCAGTCCGGCGAGAGCATCCGCGGCTACGACGTGACGCTGGACCTGGCTGCCAGCGGCACGCTGCAGGTCAGCGAGCGCATCCGCTACGACTTCGGCACGGCCCAGCGGCACGGCATCTTCCGCCAGATCCCGGTGCGCCTGCAGTGGGACTCCACGCACGACCGGGTGTGGGAGGTCTCGGACGTGCAGGTCTCCTCCGACGCACCGGCCGACGTGCAGAGCAGCACCGACAACGGCGTGCTCACGCTGCGCATCGGCGATCCGGACACGACGGTGACCGGCCTGCACACCTACACCCTGCGCTACACCGTGGCGGGAGCGACCGCGCGCTTCACCAGCGGCGACGAGCTCACCTGGAACGCCGTCGGAGACCAGTGGGACGTCCCCATCCAGGCGGTGTCGGTAACCGTACGGGCGCCGGACCGGATCACCCGGGTGGCCTGCTACGCCGGGCCGTACCAGTCGACCCAGCCGTGCGCGCACGCCTCGTCGGCGGGGCGGACCGCGACCTTCACCCAGCAGAGCCTCGACCCCGGCGAGGGCCTGACGACGGCGGTCGGCCTTCCCGTCGGTGCCATCTCCGACCCGGGCCCGGTGCTCGTCGAGCGCTGGTCGCTGGCCCGGGCGTTCCGGCCGGCCGCGCTGCAGGTCGGGCTGGCGGCCCTCGTCCTGGTGCTCGGAGCCGCTGGGTTGGCCCGGCTCGGCTGGACCGTGGCCCGCGACCGCAAGTACGTCGGCACCACGCCCGGCTTCGTCCCGCCGCCGGGCACCGAGGCGGTGGAGCGTCCGCGGCCGTGGCGCGCACCGGAGCCGCCGGTGCAGTTCACCCCGCCCCGGGGCATGGCCCCGGGCGTCGCCGGCACGCTGCTCGACGAGCGCGCGGACCCGCTCGATGTGTCCGCGACGATCGTCGACCTGGCCGTGCGCGGTTACGTGCGCATCACCGAGCTGGAGCGGGCGCACCTGTTCGGCTCACGCGACTGGCTGCTCGAGCGCACCGCCGAGAGCGACCGGGCGCGGCGCGACCGGCTGCGGCCGTACGAGACCGACCTGCTGAGCGCCCTGTTCGCGACTGGCGACACCGTCCGGCTCTCCGAGCTCAAGACCCGCTTCCACCTCGACATGGACCGCGCCCAGAAGGCCCTCAACGCCGAATGCGTGGCCCAGCACTGGTTCCGCGGCGACCCCCGCCAGGTCCGCGGGATCGCGATGGCAGTGGGCTTCGTCGCCGTGCTGGCCGCCGCGGGCGTGCTCTTCCTGCTGGCCCGGTTCACGACGTACGGCCTGGTCGGCGTCGCCCTGCTCCTCGTCGCCGCCGGCGGGCTCGCGATGTCCGGCTCGATGCCCTCGCGCAGCGGCACCGGGACAGCGGCGCTGGAGCAGCTGCTGGGCTTCCGGCGCTACATCGCCACCGCCGAGGTCGACCAGCTCCGCCAGGAGGAGTCGGTGGACGTGTTCTCCCGCTACCTCCCCTGGGCGATGGTGTTCGGCGAGACGGATCGCTGGGCGCGCGTGCTGGGTGCGCTCGCCGCGCGCGAGGGCGTCAGCGACCTCACCCCGTACTGGTACGCCGGTCCGGCGGGCTGGAACCCGGCCTACCTGGCCGACTCCCTCGACGGCTTCGCCGCCCAGTCGGCCGCCACGCTGTCCGCCCGCCCGGCGTCACAGGGCAGCGGTTTCAGCGGGGGCGGCTTCTCCGGCGGAGGCGGCGGGGGCGGCGGCGGGGGCTCGTGGTGAGCGGACGGGCGAGCGTAGGTGTGGGCGCAGCCGGGCCGGCGCTGCGACGATGAGGCCGTGGACGTCCCTGCGACGGTGACGCTGCACGTCTGGCACGTGCCGCGTCGGCACGTGGCGACGGCGCTCGGGCGCATGGCGCTCGACCGCCGGGTCCGCCGCGAGCCCGGCGTCCGTTTGGCCAAGCTGCTCGGCACCAGCGACGGACGTACCTTCGCGCTGCGCGACACCCAGCTGACCCGGTGGGCGCTGCTCGTGGCGTGGGACGACGCCGACGCGGCCGCGGCCTTCGAATCCGGGCGCACGGCGCGAGCCTGGGCCGGAATCGCGAACGAGACGCTGCGGGTCGAACTCCGTCCGCTGATCACGCGCGGCCAATGGGACCGCGGCACGCCGTTCGGGGACCCGGCTCCGCGCCGGTGGGACGGCCCGGTCGCGTCGCTGACCCGTGCGCGCATCCGCGCGCGAGACGTGGTTGCCTTCCACCGCGCGGTGCCACGCGTGTCCGCGGACCTGCGGCAGGCACCGGGCCTGCGCCTGGCGCTGGGCGTCGGCGACGCCCCCATCGGCCTGCTCGGCACGTTCAGCATCTGGGAGTCCGCGGCCGATCTGCAGGCGTTTGCCTACCGGCGGACGGCACACACCGACGTGATCCGGCGCACCGCCGAACGGCAGTGGTTCGCCGAATCGCTGTTCACCCGGTTCGCCGTGACCGCGCTGCGCGGGACCTTCGACGGGAGGGCGCCGTGAACCTGCTCCCGCTGGCCATCGCCAACGGCTGGGCTGCCGGCATCAACGCGTACGCCGTGGTACTCGTCCTCGGCATCGCCGGGCGCAGCGGCGTCGCGGACATCCCCGACGTGCTGACCCGCACCGACGTGATGGTGGCCGCCGCGGTGCTCACCGTCCTGGACTTCGTGGCCGACAAGATCCCCTACATCGACTCGACCTGGGACTCGGTCCACACGGCCATCCGCCCGACGATCGCGGCCGTGCTGGGGCTGCTGCTCGCCGGCGACGCCGGCACGCTCGACCAGGCACTGACCGCGGTCGGCATGGGGGGTACGGCCCTGTGGTCGCACCTCACCAAGGCCTCCTTGCGCTTGGCCGTCAACACCTCCCCGGAGCCGGCCAGCAACGTCGGCGTCAGCCTGCTCGAGGACTTCTCGGTGGTCGGCGTGGTGGCCCTGGCCTGGGAGCATCCCTGGGCCGCGGCGGGCATCGCCATCGGGCTGCTGCTCACCGGGGGGGCACTCGTGCTGATGCTGCTGTCGCGGATCCGGCGGGCACGCAAGCGCTGGCGCGAACGCCGCGCCGGTCCGACACCCGCAGCGCCATAGCGCCGGCCCCGCCGCCGCCGGGCAGGATGGACGCCGTGACCAGCACGGGGACGCCGTCGGCCGGTGTGGCCCGGGGTCTCGCGCAGGGCCTCGTCCGGGGGCTGGTCGCCGTGACGGTGCTGCTCCAGGTGGCCTGGCCCCTGCTGTCGGGCGAGCCCCGCCGGATCCTGACGATCACGACCGTCGTCGTCTTCGCGGCCGCCTCGCTGGCGCACGCGCTGGCGAGCCGTGGGGCCACGTACGCCGGTCTCCTCATGCTCGTCGCCGGTGGCGGCGGACTTCTCGTCGAGGCGGTCGGGACGGCGACCGGGCTTCCGTTCGGGGGATATGACTACGCCGGCTCGGGGGGCGCGGACTCCCTCGGGCCGCGGGCGCTCGGCGTCCCGCTGGTCGTGCCGCTGGCCTGGGTGATGATGGCCCACCCGTGCGCGCTCGCGGGCCGCCGGCTTGCGGGGGCGGCACGCGGTTGGCTGCCGGCCGCGTGGCTGCTGGCGACCTGGGACATCTTCCTCGACCCGCAGATGGTGGGCGAGGGGCACTGGACGTGGAGCTCTCCCGCGCCGGGGCTGGCCGGGGTGCCCGGCGTCCCGCTGACCAACTACCTGGGCTGGCTGCTCAGCGCCGTGCTCATGATGCTGGTGCTGGTCCGGATCTCCGGGCCGCCGCGGCCCTTGGCCGTCGACGGGCCCGCGGCCGTGCTGCTGCTGTGGACCTACGCCTCGCAGGTCCTCGCCAACCTCGCCTTCTTTCACCGCCCAGCGGTCGCCCTGTGGGGCGGGGCCCTCATGGGGGTGGCGATCGTGCCGTACGCCCGCTCCCTGCGCCGTTCACCTGATCTCGCGCGCCGGTGAGCGCCCGGTCGGCGCTGCGCGCGGCGGGCGCGGCGGGGTCGCTGGTCGCCGTCGCGCTGACCGTCCACACGGCATGGAACCTGCGCGCCTACCGCCGACCGCCGACCGACCCGCCGCCGGTGAGCGAGCGGGTGTCGGTCCTGTTGCCGTTGCGCGACGAGGCGCACCGGGTGGCGCCGTGCCTGCACGCCGTGCTGGCGCAGGAACGCGTACCGGACCTCGAGGTGCTCGTCCTCGACGACGACTCGACCGACGGCACCGCCGAGCTGGTGCACCGGGTTGCCGCTGGCGACGCTCGGGTCCGGGTGCTCGCGGGTCGTCCGCTGCCGGCGGGCTGGCTCGGCAAGGCGCACGCCTGCGACCGGCTGGCGGCCGCCGCGACCGGGTCGGTGCTCGTCTTCCTCGACGCCGACGTCGTGCTGGCACCGTGCGGCGCGGCGGCATCGGTGACGTTGCTGCGCGGCGCGGGGCTCGACGTCGGGTGCCCCTACCCGCGTCAGCTGGCCGACGGGCTGGGCCCGCGGCTCGTCCAGCCACTGCTGCAGTGGTCGTTCCTCACCACCCTGCCGCTCGCGCTGGCCGAGCGCTCCGCCAGGCCGTCGCTGAGCGCCGGAAACGGGCAGCTGCTGGTCATCGACGCCGCCACGTACCGGCGCAGCGGGGGGCACTTCGCCGTGCGCGGCGAGGTGCTCGAGGACGTCGCGCTGGTGCGGGCGGTGAAGCGGGTCGCGGGCCGCGGCGGCATCGTCGACGGCACGACGGTGGCGACCTGCCGGATGTACGACGGCTGGCCCGACCTGCGCGAGGGCTACGCCAAGTCGTTGTGGGCGGCGTTCGGCTCGCCCGCAGGTGCCGCCGGTGCGCTCGGGCTGCTCGGACTGGCGTACGTCGTCCCACCGCTGGCCGCGGTGCTCGCCGGCTCGCGGATGGGTGCGCTCGGCTACGGGGTCGCGGTGCTCGGCCGCTGGCTGGTCGCCCGGCGCACGCGTCAGCGGGTGTGGCCGGATGTGCTCGCCCAACCCGCCTCGGTGGTGGTGTTCGGCTGGCTGGTCGTCGACTCGTGGCTTCGCCGGCGGCGGGGTGGGTTGGTCTGGAAGGGCCGCAAGCTCCCGTGATCCGCGTCGGACCGCCATCATGGCGAGATGGACGTCGTCGACCGGCCCGGTCCGCCAACGGGAGCACGGCGCCTGCTGTTCCGGTTGCCGATCTGGCTCTACCGGGCGCGCCTGGGCGCGCTGCTGGGCCGGCGGTTCGTGCTGGTCCACCACCTGGGCCGCCGATCGGGGCGCCCGCGCGAGGTCGTCCTCGAAGTGGTGCACCACGACCCGGTGAAGGGGACCGTCACGGTGGCGTCGGGGTTCGGCCCGGAGTCCGACTGGTATCGCAACCTGCTGGCCCACCCCGCCGCCCGCATCGAGCTCGGCGCCCGGCGCTTGGACGTGCGCGCGATCCCCGTACCGCCCGCGGAGGCCGAGGGTGTCATGCTCGACTACGCCCGTCGCCACCGCCGTACGGCGCGCCGGCTGGCCGGCTTCATGGGCTTCGCCGTCGACGGCAGCGACGACGACTTCCGCGCCGTCGGGCGCAAACTGCCCTTCGTGCGGCTGGAGCCGGCAACCTGAGCCGGTGGGTCCGAATCCTTCCTGGGCCGCCGATCAGGGGCTGCCCGCATCGGTGGAGGTGCCCGCCGGCGGGCGTAGCGCGACCACCCGCAGGATGCGCTCCGGTGCACAGCCGACAGCGGTGATGCCGGCGAGGCCACCGCCACCAGCGGCCTCGGGCGGCAGCCGCACCGGCCACGCGCCGTCGTGCGCGAGCGTCCAGTCCCCCTCGGCACTGACGAGCACGCGACAGGTGGGCTGGTGAACGGGCGCGCGTGACGTCGGCGGCGGACCGCCCGGCCCGGCGAGCGTAGAACCGGAAATCACCGACCCGGCGATGACTGGCGCGACGAGCAGCCAACTGGGAAGCATGCCGCTGTGACGCGGGCGGTGCGTCGCGGGTTCCCCCGCTGACCACGTCGACCGGACAGTCGCATCCGGCCGACGTGGTCACTCGAGTGGCGGCTCAGCCGCTGGGCACCCCGAGCCCGGCCGTCATCGCCTCCTGGTCGTTGGCCCGCGGCGCGTTGGTCGCCAGCTGGGTGCACAGCCCTGGCGGCGACCCGGGGACCGAGCACGCGAAGACCTCCGGCGTCCGGGTGTCCGACCACGCCGGGTGCGCCGTGCCGTGGTAGGCCGCCAGCCCCGTGTAATCACCCCAGAACGTGCCGGAGAACTGGGTCGGCGGCGGCATCGAGGAGGTCGTGACACGGCGGGTGCCGAAGCTGTTCACGCCATTGGATCCGGACAGGCTGAAGTCCGACCAGCCGGTGAGCTCGGCGTTGCCGTACTGCCGGTCGTAGTAGGACACGGCCAGCCGGCCGTTCTTCGTGTAGTCCGCCCACTGGAACCACTGGTCGGTGGTCGCCTGCCGACGAGCCTGCGTCACCGTGGTGAGCCGGCGGACGTCGGTGGTGGTGCCGGTGAACGATGCACCGCCGTTGCGGGAGACGCTGAGCACGATGTCGTTGTTACAGGCGCCGCGGGTGAGCACGCCGGTGTAGAGGTTGAGGCCGAAGCGCGAGAACCCGGCGGGCCGGCAGCCGTTCGCGCCCCTGGAGTTGCGGTTGATGTAGGAGCCGAACGTCACCGCGACCCGGTTGGGGCGTGTCGGGTCGACGACTCCGACCGGGTAGTTGGCCGCGCGGAAGAAGGAGTTGCCGTCGCGCTTGTCCGGCACGCAGGCCCGCCCGGCGTCCTGCCCGGTGTAGGTCGCGCAGTCCGGCAGGTCGAAGTAGTCGGCCACCTTGACCGGGCTGGCGAACGACGCGCCGCCGTCGGTGGACTTGGCCAGCAGGATCTGGTTGCGGTTGTCCCGGCCCGTCACGGTGTTGTTGAAGTTGGCCCACGCGACGTACAGCGTGCCGTCGGGTGCCGTGAACGGCTGGGAGAACTGGTTCTGGTTGCAGGTCCCCTCCGGAGTGGGGACGCCGAACGTGTTGGTGCACAGGCCGCTGGTCGTGCTCACGACGACCGGGTCGCTCCACGTCTCCGCGTAGTCCGCGGAGTGGCTCTCGTAGATGTAGGCGGTGCCGTCCGGCGCGAACGTCGTCCACGTCACGTACACCCGGTCCCGATACGGGCTGCGCACGTGGTTGTCGACCGTCATGAGCTGCTTGTCGAGGAACGGCTCGACGCCGGTGCCGGTGAGGTCGGGCTGCTCGGTCACGACGCGGGCCGGGAAGTTGTACGACGCCCCGCCGTTGGCGGTCGAGCGGAACACCAGCAGTGCGCTGGACAGGTCGGGGTTGCCGCTCACCGGCTCACCACGGTTGAAGACCTGGCAGCTGAAGTAGGCGTTGCCGCGGGTGTCGAACGCGCTGGAGGTGTCGCCGCCGGCGGTCCAGTACTGGCGCAGCGCATCGCCGTAGCGCGCGCCGCCGCGGGTAAAGGAGAAGGGCACGGCCACGTCGCCCCACGTACGGCCGTTGTCGCCGCTGAAGTAGCCGAAGCAGCCGCCGTCACCGCGGCGGTAGTCGTTGGCGCTGCCGACGAGCGTGCCGCGGCTCTGGTGGTCTTCGGAGATGTAGGTCTCGTTCTGGGACTGGGCGCGACCGGCCAGGTCGGGGTCGGAGACGTTCTGACAGTCGGTGTCCATGTTGACGTTGGAGCCGAACCGGTAGCTGCAGCCGGCCGCCGACCGCGGGAAGTAGTACGGGGCACTGCTCGCCGCCGCCGCGAGCCGACTCTGCTGCGCCGGGGCGGCCGCGCGACGCTGGGACAGCGCACCTCGGGCGGCGTCGACCTCCGTGCTGGCGAAGCCGGAGAGCAGCCGCTTCTGCATCTTCGTCAGGTGGTCGTACGTCATGGGTTGGGCGACACCGATGCCGGCGGTGCCTGGCAGGACCACGAGCCCTGCCACCAGCAAACCGGCCAAGCCTGCGACGCGAGCACGCATCGCTACCTCCTGATCAAGGTGACGACGTCCCGAGGGGGACCCTCGACGCCAGGCGCCCTCGCTGCGCCGAACCACCTCCTCCTGTCGAAGGGCGCCGTGCAGCGTCGGGAGCAGGCCTACCACCGCAGGGTCAAAGCCGACAAGAGGGATGCCCTGCCGATGACCGGACTGCTCGCGCGTATCCCGAAGATCGAGTGGAACGCCAGGCCGACACGCCGGCCAGGCGTGTCGGCCCGGCGTTCCACTCG
>JBBRVP010000063.1:0-9823 GCA_038246785.1 Jiangellales bacterium | reverse complement strand
GGGTGTGGTCCTCGGCTCGATGGCTGATGTGAGAACCACCATCGAAACCTCAGGGACCACACCCGTCACACACGCCACGCCGCGAGCAAGCCGACGAACCCGCAGGTCACAGCCCTACCGGACGACTTTGCCGGGGCCCTGCCCCTCGGCCCCAGCACGGAAGAGCAGGCCAGCACCAATCGCCGCTGCCACCGCAAGACCGTAGGCAAGCACGCCCTGAAGTCGACGAGCAGGTGGAGAGCCCTTCACCTTGGGCTCCACCCGGAGAGAACCCTTCATGCGCCTGACCTCCGGTCTACGAGACTAGGAGGGTCTTGATGTTGCCGCCGTAGGCCACAGCGACGTACCGGACGCAGTGGTGGTGGCAGCCGGCAACTTCCCCGGCCGCACGATCACCCTGGTTTCCGCCTCCACGGACGACACTGCGCGAGCAGACCACGCCCATTCACTCCCGGTTTCCGCGTCGTCCCCTACGACCACGTGGCCGCCGCCGAGGCGGCGATCGACGACACCACCGTGGCGGTGCTCGTCGAGCCGGTGCAGGGCGAGGCCGGCGTCCTCATCCTGCACGCTTCCTCCGCGGGCTGCGCGAGTGTGCACGCGTACCGGCGTGCTGCTCGTCGCCGACGAGGTGCGGAGTGGGCTGGGCCGCACCGGCACGACCTTCGCCTGCGACTGCGAGGCTGTGCGAGGCCATGCTCGCCGAGGGAGTGCAGGTCAAGGAGACCCTGCGCAGCAGGCTGCGCCTCGCGCCGCCGCTGACCATCGGCGAGGCCGACCTCGACGCCCGGCCTCGACGCGCTCGACCGCGTGGTCGGCGCCCTCGTCCGCTGACGGGACGCCAGCCTATTACCCCAGGGGGGTATGATGGCCGGCATGCCCCATGATGTCGCCACCGTCGGCTACCTCGACAACAAGGACGACGTTCTCAAGCGCCTGCGGCGCATCGAGGGCCAGGTGCGCGGACTGCAGCGCATGGTCGGGCAGGACACCTACTGCATCGACGTCCTGACCCAGGTCTCGGCGGCCACCAAGGCGCTGGAGTCCGTTGCTCTCACCCTGCTCGAGGACCACCTGTCGCACTGTGTCGCCCACGCCATCGCGGAGGGCGGTGATGTCGCCGACGCGAAGGTCAAGGAGGCGTCGGACGCCATCGCGCGGCTCGTGCGTTCCTGACCCGACCCGATCCAGGAGGACCTGATGTCTACCGCCACGTACACCGTTTCAGGCATGACCTGCGGACACTGCATCGCCGCCGTGAGCGACGAGCTGCGGGCGCTGCCGGGGGTCACCGGTGTCGATGTCGATCTCGTGACCGGAGGCGACTCCACTGTCGCGGTGACCAGCGAGTCCCCCCTCGACGACGACGCCGTCCGGGCGGCTGTCGACGAGGCGGGCTACGTGCTCACCGGAGTCCGTGGATGACCAGCCCGTCCGGCGTGGGTCGCCCGGGCGCCGGCACCGAGGGTGTCGACCTGGAGATCGGCGGCATGACCTGCGCGTCCTGCGCCGCGCGGGTCGAGAAGAAGCTCAACCGCATGCCCGGCGTCGAGGCCAGCGTCAACTACGCGACCGAGAAGGCGCGCGTGCGCCTCCCCGAGGGCACGACGGTCGACGACGCTATCGCCACCGTCGTGGCCACCGGCTACTCGGCGCGGCTTCCGGAGCCACCGCAGCACACTGTGCGACCCGGGGGCGCCGAGGACGCCGTCCCGGAGGACGCCAAGGTCGAGTTGCTGCGCCGGCGACTGATCGTGTCGGCAGCGCTGACGCTCCCGGTGCTCGTCCTCGCCATGGTGCCGCTGCTGCAGTTCGAGAACTGGCAGTGGCTCTCGCTGACGCTGGCCTCGCCGGTGGTCGTGTGGGGCGCCTTGCCGTTCCACCGCGCCGCGTGGGTCAACGCGCGGCACGGCGCAGCCACGATGGACACGCTGATCAGTGTTGGGGTCCTCGCGGCGTACGGCTGGTCGCTCTACGCCCTCTTCCTCGGCGGCGCCGGCGACCCGGGCATGCGCATGACGTTCGAACTGGTGCCACAGCGCGGCGCGGGTTCGGAGCAGATCTACCTCGAGGTCGCCTCCGCGGTCACGGTGTTCATCCTCGCCGGTCGCTACGCGGAGGCGCGGGCCAAGAAGCGGTCCGGCGCGGCCCTGCAGGCGCTGTTGGAGATGGGCGCCAAGGACGTCGCGGTGCTGCGCGAGGGCGCCGAGCTACGTGTTCCGGTCGACCGGCTCGCCGTCGGGGACCGCTTCGTGGTGCGTCCCGGCGAGAAGATCGCGACCGACGGCGAGGTCGTCGAGGGCTCGTCGGCGGTCGACGCCAGCATGCTCACCGGCGAGCCGGTGCCGGTCGAAGTCGGGCCCGGAGACAGCGTCGTCGGTGCTACCGTCAACGCCGGCGGACGCCTGGTCGTGCGAGCCACCCGCGTCGGCTCGGACACCCAGCTCGCCCAGATGGCCCGCCTCGTCGAGGACGCCCAGTCGGGCAAGGCGCCGGTGCAGCGGCTCGCCGACCGGGTGTCGGCGGTGTTCGTGCCCGTCGTCATCGCGCTCAGCCTCGCCACCCTGGCGTTCTGGCTGCTCGCCGGAGCCGGCGCCGAGGTGGCTTTCACGGCCGCGGTGGCGGTCCTTATCATCGCCTGTCCGTGCGCGCTCGGCCTGGCCACGCCGACCGCTCTGCTGGTCGGCACCGGCCGCGGCGCCCAGCTGGGCATCCTCATCAAGGGGCCGGAGGTGCTGGAGTCGACGCGCCGCGTGGACACGGTGGTGCTCGACAAGACCGGCACCGTGACCACCGGACGCATGCGGCTCGTCGAGGTGGTCGCCGCCGACAGCGTCGACGAGGCCGACCTGCTGCGGCTGGCCGGTGCGGTCGAGCACGCCTCCGAGCACCCCGTCGGTGCCGCCGTCGCAGCCGGCGCGGTGGAGCGCACCGGACAGGTTCCGGCGGTCGAGTCCTTCACCGCCACGCAGGGCCTCGGCGTCCAGGGGGTCGTGGACGTCCACGCAGTCGTCGCCGGCCGGGCGTCGTGGCTGGAGCAGGAGTGGTCGCTGCCGCTGCCCGACCGCCTGGACGCGGCCCGTCGGACGGCCGAGGCGGCGGGGCGCACCGTGATCGCGGTGGGCTGGGACGGGCGGGCCCGCGGGGTGCTCGTCGTCGCCGACACCGTCAAGCCGACCAGCTCCCAGGCGGTGGCCGAGCTGCGCGGCCTGGGGCTGACCCCCGTCCTGCTCACCGGCGACAACGAGCTCGCTGCGCGTGCCGTGGCAGCGGAGGTCGGCATCGACGACGTCGTTGCCGAGGTGCTGCCGGCCGACAAGCTCGCTGCCGTACGCCGGCTGCAGGGCGCCGGCCGGGTGGTCGCCATGGTCGGCGACGGCGTCAACGACGCCGCCGCGCTCGCGCAGGCCGACCTGGGGATCGCGATGGGCAGTGGCGCCGACGTGGCCATCGAGGCCAGCGACCTCACCCTCGTGCGGGGCGACCTGCGGGCCGCGGTCGACGCGATCCGACTCTCCCGGCGCACGCTGGCCACCATCAAGGGCAACCTGTTCTGGGCCTTCGCCTACAACGTGGCAGCCCTGCCGCTGGCCATGAGTGGCCTGCTCAACCCGCTCGTCGCCGGTGCCGCGATGGCGTGCTCGTCGGTGTTCGTGGTGTCCAACAGCCTGCGGCTGCGCCGCTTCCGCGCCGTGTCGGTCGCCTGAGCAACCGCCTTCTCCGGTCTGTCAGGCCGACGCGGGGGTGGGGCCGCGTGAGGCCCTGACACATCGGGAGGGCGCGCCCGACGCCGCCAATGTGTCAGGCCGATACGCGGCCGGGGCCGCGCGACGGCCTGACAGAAAGCCCGGGGGGCGCCGCACTCACTCCGCCGCGTCGGCCTCCGCCTTGGTGTGGTGCACCGTCCCGGCCGGGTGGTGCGCCGGCGCGTAGACGGTCAGCAACCGCAGAGCCTCGGCACCGGAGGCGACGACGTTGTGCCGCGCCCCGGCCGGTACGCCGAACCCAGTGTGGGTCGCGAGCGGGTGCACCGTCCCGTCGATCACCGCCTCACCGGAGCCGCCCAGCACGACGAAGCTCTGGTCGACGTCGTGGACCTCCTCGCCGATCTCCTCGCCGGGCTGCAGGGTCATGACGACGAGCTGGCTGTGCTCGCCGGTGAACAGCACGCGCCGGAAGTCGCTCGCGCTGCCCTCCTGGTCGAGGTCGCCGACGTACGCGGCGGGGACTCGTGACTCGGCGCTGTGGGCCTGGCCGCGGGCGCCGCGCAGCTCTTGGCCGAGGCGGTCGAACGTCGCGGACAGCGCGCCGCCGAGTGTCTGGCCGAACCGCGACATGTCCGCGCGCACGGCGGGGTCGTGCCACATGTCCCCGACCGCCTGCACGCCCTGGTCCACCGCGGCCCTGGCCTTGCGGCTTGCGTCGGAGACCGCGGAGTCGACGTCGTCGCCGGAGCCACTTCTCCCGCCGGACTCCCGTGCTTCTGCCGCTGCCTGGGCCGCCCGCTCGCGCAGCTTGTCGGCCAGCCCGTCGAGTGCCGAGCCGACCTCGTTCCAGCGTTCCTTCGCGTCCGTCATCGTTCATCCCTTTCAGTCAGCAACGTCGTTCCCGGTCGCGCCGTCGCTCACTCCCGGGAGGCCCGGTCGGCGGCGTCCATCGTGCTCGCCTCCTCCAGCGTCGGTGCCGAGCCGCCAAGGTGGTCCGGCTGCCACCACAGGTCGCTGCCCGGCGACGGTGCCGGATAACGCGACTGCGTCTGCTCGAGCAGGCGCTGCATGGCGGTGCGCAGCTCGCCCACGGGGTCGGCGGACGCCCGGACGTCGATCGGGGGTCCGACCGTGATGGCGACGGGTACGTGGCGGGCGCGGCGCCAGTCGAGACCTCGTCCCTTCGTCCAGATGCGCTGACTGCCCCACAGCGTCACCGGCAGGATGGGTACTCCGGCAGCGCGCGCCATGAGCACCGCGCCTGGCTTGAAGTCCTTGAGGCAGTAGCTGCGGCTGATCGTCGCCTCCGGGAACACCCCGACCAGCTCACCGTCCTTCAGGGCGTCGATCGCGGCCCGCAGGGCAGCGCTGCCGGCCGAGCGGTCGACCGGGATGTGGTGCATGCCGCGCATGAGCGGCCCGCTGATCCGGTGCCGGAACACCGACTCCTTCTCCATGAACCGCACCAGCCGACGCTGCGCCGTCCAGAACGGCACGCCGGCCAGCGCGAAATCGAGGTAGGAGATGTGGTTCAACACCACCACGGCGCCCCCCGCCGAGGGCACGTGCTCCTCGCCCGCCACGTCCAGGTGCACGTCGAGCGCGCGGAAGAATCCCAGGGCGACGCGCACGACGCCGCCGTACACCGGCTCGACCACGCCGTCACGGTAGACCAGCGTCCGGGCTCGTCAGCGAGGACGCGGGGGAGCCGACTGGCTCGGAGCCGTCGAGTGGCTCCAGTCGTAGACGACGCGGGTGCCGAGGACGATGTCCTGCAGCGACCGGCGGCGGCGGCTGACCGCGACCCAGGCCAGACCCAACGGGACGAGTGTGCACAGCGCGGCCCGCGCCGCCGCTCCCGCCCAGTGCAGGTGGTGCCCGCTGCGCGAGAGCACCCGCAGCCCCAGCAGCGCGGCGCCATACGTACGTCCCGTCGTGGCCCAGCCGGCGGTGAGGTAGCAGAAGGCCAGCGCCATGCCGATGAGGAGCAGCAGCCCCCACGGCACGGTCGGCCAACTGAATCCGGTCGGCGACCCGAGGAAGAGCAGACCGATCCACCCGAGGTAGACCGCGGCCACGCCGAGGCCGACGAGGACGACGTCGACCGTCGCCGCGAGGCCCCGGGTCACGATGCCGGCCGCCTCGCCCTGCCGGGGCGGCGCCGGGTGGCTCACCGGGGGGCCGGGAGCCGTGGCTGCCGGCGCAGTCGCAGGCGGTCGGCCAGCCGGGACACCGCGTCGTCGGCCGCCATGCCTTGCAGCCGTACCTCGTCGACGGTCTCCGTGGCGATGGAGCCCGTCGACTCCCGGACGATGTCGGACAGCCCGATGCCGTCGACGACCTCCTGCGCGATGCCGATGAGGTCGACCCGGTCGAGGATGGCCTCGATGTCGACCCGGGCGACGGCGCCGTCGAGGTTTGCCCGGGCGACGACCGCGTCCACGTCGAGCCTGGAGGCGACGGCGTCGAGGTCGACCCGGTCGAGGATGGCCTCGATGTCGACCCGGGCCACGGCGCCGTCGAGATCGGCGCGGGCGACGACGGCGTCCACGTCGAGCCTGGAGGCGACGGCGTCGAGGTCGACGCGGTCGAGGATGGCCGCGATGTCGGCGCGGGCGACGACGGCGTCCACGTCGGCACGGGCGACGACGGCGTCCACGTCGGCACGGGCGACGACGGCGTCCACGTCGACCCGGGCGGCGACGGCGTCCACGTCGACCCGGGCGGCGACGGCGTTCACGTCGAGCCGGGTGGCCACGGCGTCGAGGTCGACCTGCTCGACGACGTACGCGGCGACGCTGGCCACCGCTGCCCGCACCGCCAGCTCGGCCGTGCGGCGCAGCTCGGCCCGGCTGCTCCGGCCGGTGCCCCGCAGCCGGGCCGCGGAGCGCCGTACGCCTGCCGCCAGCTCCGGGGCCACGGCGTCGACCGCGCTTACGGCGAGGCCGGCCGTGCCGCCAGCGACCCGGGCGGGCAACGCAGCCGCGCCGCCGGCCATCCGCGCCGCGGCGGCCCCGCGGGCCAGCAGCGCGCCGGCGGACACCACGGCGGCGCCGAACGCCGTGTCGGCCAGGCGCCCGGCGTCCATCAGGGAGCCGCCCAGGACGTCACACGTCACACTCAACTCCTCCGACGGCCTCCGTGCATCCTTCTGGGGGAATGACGAAGCCGCATGGGCACGGAACCGCAGGTGCGCGGCGGCCCCCGCCGGGCCACGCTGGTGCCGTGGACGTGGCGTCGTCGGCACCGCAGACCGACCAGCTGACCGCCGGCTCTGAAGCCGCCGCTCGGCGGTCGTCCGCCGTGTTCGCCGTCGTCATCGCCCTGGCAGTCGCGGTCGCCCTGCTCGTCGACGCGCACCACCGCGACAACGAGGCAACGGCGCTGCTCGCCGCCACGCGCGACGCACGGGTGTCGGCCGACTACGTGTCCGCACGGGTGTCCGCGATGGTGGCCTACACCTCGCCGGTGATCTATCGGGCCGACAACCCCGCGCGGCTCCAGCGCGACCTGGAGGCGATCGTGCAGTCCGCCGCCCGCGACGGCGTGCCGGCACTGCGCCGCGAGCGGGCGCGGGTGGCCGCCCTGGCGCCGTGGCCATGGCACGGCGACCTCCGCCGGGGGCGCGCGGCGCTGCTGGTCTACCTGGACACGCAGATCTCCTTCTACACAGACGTCGGGGCCGACCTCGAAGCCCTCTACTCGTCCGGCGAAAGGCTCCGCGCCAGCCGGGACCGGCTGCGCCTGGAACTGCGTGATGCCGTCGGTGGCGACCGGGCCGGACCGGTGGACCAGGTCGTCGACAACCCGCGAGGGCCAGTGGCGAGCGGGGTCGATTGACCCCTGCCGAGCCCCCGCCGGCGGTGGCATGCTCGCCCACGGGACCCGACAAGGAGGACTCCGATGACGCTCGCGCTGCCCTCGTACGCCAACGGCACCTCCGGCACGCCGCTGCTCGGCGACACGATCGGGGACAACCTCGACCGCACGATCGCCCGGGTGCCTGACCGGGAGGCGCTCGTCGACTGCGCGACGGGGCGCCGCTGGACCTACCGTGAGCTGGGCGAGGAGGTGGATGCGCTCGGCGCCGGGCTGCTCGACCTCGGCGCCGTCAAGGGCGAGCGGGTTGGCATCTGGGCGCCCAACTGCGCGGAGTGGACGCTCGTGCAGTACGCCACGGCCAAGATCGGCGCGATCCTCGTCAACATCAACCCCGCCTACCGGTTGCACGAGCTGGAGTACGTGCTCAACCAGTCCGGCGTCCGCACGCTGGTGTCGACGACCAGCTTCCGGACTGCCGACTACGCCGCGATGATCGAAGAGGTGCGGCCGCGCTGCCCGCAGCTGCACGACGTGCTGCTGGTCGACCGGCCGGAGTGGGGCGAGCTCGTCGAGCGCGGGCGCGCCGACACGTCCAGGGTCGCCGAGGCGGCACGGCAGCTCTCCTGCGACGAGGCGATCAACATCCAGTACACCTCGGGGACGACCGGGTTCCCCAAGGGCGCGACGCTGTCGCACCACAACATCCTCAACAACGGCTTCTTCGTCGGTGAGCTGATCGACTACACCGAGCAGGACCGCATCGCGATCCCGGTCCCCTTCTACCATTGCTTCGGCATGGTCATGGGCAACCTCGCGGCCACCAGCCACGGTGCCGCGATGGTCATCCCGGCACCGGCGTTCGACCCCAAGCTCACGCTGCAGGCGGTTCAGGACGAGCGGTGCACGTCGCTGTACGGCGTTCCGACGATGTTCATCGCCGAGCTGGCCGTCGACGGCTTCGAGGGCTTCGACCTGTCGAGCCTGCGCACCGGCATCATGGCCGGCTCGCCCTGCCCGGTCGAGGTCATGAAGCAGGTCATCGACCGCATGCACATGGCGGAGGTGTCCATCTGCTACGGCATGACCGAGACCTCGCCGGTGTCGACGCAGACCCGCACCGACGACTCGCTCGACCGGCGGGTGTCCACCGTAGGCCGGGCCGGGCCGCATCTCGAGGTCAAGGTGATCGACCCGACGACCGGGCTGACCATGCCGCGCGGCGAGCCGGGCGAGCTGTGCACCCGCGGCTACTCGGTGATGCTCGGCTACTGGGAGGAGCCGGAGAAGACCGCGGAGGCGGTCGACCGGGCCCGTTGGATGCACACCGGCGACCTGGCGACGATGGACGAGGACGGCTACGTCGCGATCACCGGCCGCATCAAAGACCTGGTGATCCGCGGCGGCGAAAACATCTCCCCGCGCGAGATCGAGGAGTTCCTCTACCGGCACCCTGACATCCTCGACGCGCAGGTGATCGGCGTTCCGGACGAGAAGTACGGCGAGGAGCTCATGGCGTGGGTGCGCATGCGCCCCGGCACCGAGCCGCTGACGGCGGAGGCCGTACGCGAATTCTGCCGCGGCCAGCTGGCCCACTTCAAGATCCCCAGGTACGTCCACGTGGTCGACGAGTTCCCGATGACGGTGACCGGCAAGGTGCGCAAGGTGCAGATGCGCCAGGAGTCCGTGGCATTGCTCGGGCTCGACCTGCCCCACTGACGGGCCGCACTGACCGCCGGGGCGCCGGCGGCGTCCTCAGGGCTCGAGGGCCGAGGTGCGGCACAGGTAGTCGTCCTCGTCGTCCACGTCTCACGAGTAGAGCGCTACGGGCGACGGGATCGGCGGCAGCCAGGCGATGCACATCGACGTGAATGGGACGCGGTTGCGGATTTCGACCAGCTCTGCATGGCCCTGGG
Organism: Jiangellales bacterium; assembly: GCA_038246785.1. Classification (GTDB taxonomy): domain Bacteria; phylum Actinomycetota; class Actinomycetes; order Jiangellales; family Jiangellaceae; genus JBBRVP01. The sequence goes on along the minus strand of JBBRVP010000063.1, from coordinate 381 downwards.
TGCGCCGGCGATAGCGTTCGAGGCCACGGCGTACGGCACGTTTGCAGGCTCTGCGCACGTGACCGGGCAGCTCGGTCTGGCGGGTGGCTGATGTAGTTGGCCCGTGACCTCGGTGATCGTGACAGTGTCGAAGCAGTACTGTCGCGGGGCCGGGTCAGCACCTCAATGCCACGTAGCCTAAGTTGATCAAGGCGTTGTGGCGGGCTTTCGGCGTGGTGTGACCTGTGTGGCTGGTGGTGTTGGTGTGCTCATCTGTCATGGACGCGAAGGTGCCGGTGAGTCCGGATCAGGTGTCGGTCGGGGTGCTGGTCGAGGCGGTGTCGCGCGACGCGGTGGATGAGGCTGTCGCGGTGTGCGGGGTGCGGGAGCGGCGCTCGGACG
>JBBRVP010000062.1:0-10167 GCA_038246785.1 Jiangellales bacterium | reverse complement strand
CATCGGCGCGATCAACGCCCACTGCTCATCGGTCAGATCGGAGGGATAGGGGCGCGGGGAAGTGGACGCCATACCGCCACACTGGCCACCTCAGTCACAACAGTCACGGAGGCTCGCCGAGTGCTTTCCCAACACGTTCTCACACCCTGCAACAAGCCGCCCGGCGTGTCACACCACCCCCACCGCAGGTACGAAGAGCCAGTTACCGCGACTCTCAGCCCGCTCCGCTGCCGCCCTCGACGACGCCCTTCAAGCCTTCGAGCATGGCCCGCCAGTTCTGCGCCGAGTGCTCGGCCTCCTCGTCGCTTCCGGCGCCGTCCTGAGTGAGGCGCACCCGGGTCTGGCCGGCGGACTCGTCCAGCTCATAGCTGAGCCGGTGGTAGTTCTCCGGCACGTCCGGCTGCCCGGTCAGCGGGCTGAAGTGGGTGACCTCCAGGCGCTTGCCCGGCGCGACGTCGAGGACGACGCCCTTGTCCTCGTAGGCCTTCCCCTGCCACTCGCCCTTCCAGACGATCGGGCTACCTGGCTGCCAGTCGGTCACCACCTTCGAGCCGAACATGTACCGCTGGATGATCTCCGGGTCAGTCAGCGCCGTCCACACCCGGTCGGCGGGAGCGGCGATGCTCGTCTCCACCGTCACCGTCCTGGCCACTCCATTACCTCCTCCGCTGCGACGACGAGGTCCAACGCATACCCGTTGCCCGAGACCGTCAACCCAGACGATCACCCACCGCCCAGCCCGGCGTCCCGCGCTCGGGCGACCGCCTCGGCCCGCCCACTCACCTGCAGCTTGGTGAAGACGTTCGACACGTTTGCGCACGGTCTTGTCGGACAGGAACAGTCGCCGCGCGATCGCGGCGTTGGTGAGCCGGCGAGCGACGAGGTCGAGGATCTCGCGCACTGGTCGCGCGGTCCGCGCCGGACTGTCGCAGCACGGGTCAGACTGTGACGGCCTCAGCGTCCGTCGTCACGAGACACTCGCCGCCCCGCGCAAGTCCCGAGCCGGCGCCGCAAGTGGTCCTGCCGCGGCCCCCGAGCCCGGAGCCGGCGCCGCAGCCACAATCGCCGGCCTCGGACGAGCCGGACTTCGGCAACCGCGACCGTGCCGTCCTCGGCGCGCTGCTTCGGCAGCGGCAGGTGCTAGCCGTCGGCCGGCTCAACCCGGCGCTGGCGTCGTCTGTGACGGCACAGCTGCTGCTGCTCGCGCAGGACGCCGAGGACCCCATCACGCTGCACCTGTCCGCCGCCGAAGGCGACCTCGACGCCTGCCTCGCCCTCGCGGACACGATCCAGACGCTCCCGGCACCGGTGCACGTGCCTGTACGAGGAATCGTCGGCGGTCCCTCGGTGGCCGTGCTGGCCGCCGCGGCCGATCGCGCGGGCAGCCCGAACTTGACCGTGGTGCTGTCTCTGCCCACCGGCGCCGTCGACGGCACGGCCACGCGCATCGCCGTCCAGGCTGAGTCGTTCGAGCGATACTCCACCCTGATGCGAGATCTTGTTGCATCGGCGACGGGGCAGGCGGCGGCGAATGTGGACGCCGACCTCCGCGCCGGCCGTGTCCTCTCGGCGGAGGACGCGCTCGCGTACGGGCTGCTCCAGCGGCCCGGCTAAATGTTCGTGGCGAGGCGGGCCGCCTGTGGACGGCCGCCGCGGGCTGCTGCCGGGAGGTTCTAGCCTCGCGGTTCGTGGGGTCTGGGGTGTTGGTGCGGGTGGACCCGGCCGTGGTCGAGGAGGTGGCGGCCCGGCTGCGCAGCGCCGCCGGCCGCGCGCACCAGGCGACCGGGCCGCGCTTCGAGGCCGGGGACTGGTCGGGGCCAGCCGCCGAGGCCGCCGCCGCGGCGGCCACCCGGGTCGACGCCGATGCCGCGCTGGTCCGCGACATGTCCGTGGCCGCCGGTGGGCTGCTCGCCTCGTTTGCCGCCGAGGCCGCCGAACTGGCCGCGCGGGAACGGGCGCTGGGGGCCGACACCGGACAGGTGCAGGCGGCCAACGCCGCCTGGGTGGCCGCCGGCTCACCCGGCCGCGACCCCTCGCTGGACCTGCTGCAGACACTGCGGAGGCGGCAGCGGGCGCTGGCTATGGAGTACGAGGAGCTGTCCGGGCGGCTGGCCGGCGCGCTGGACCGGCTGCGGGTACAGATCCCCGACCGGCCGCTGCACGCCCGCGACCAGTGGGAAGGCTTCCGCGACGCTGCCGCCGCCAACCTGGTCGGCGCCGCCGGGCCGGCCTACGGGCTCACCGTCGACGCCGCCGTCGACCGCCAACGGTGGTGGGCCACCGTGCGGGCGACCCCCGCGCCGACCTGCCGTACGTCGATGGCGTTCCGCGGTCGACATGGCTTGACTACGTCAGCGAGGTCGTGCGACGCATTGCCCGACCCGAGGTGCCGGCGAGACCGCTCAGCGGCGCCGGCGTCCCCGCGCTTCCCCGTACGTCGTTGTTCGATGACGACACGGTGGCGAACTGGGCGTCAACGATGGTGATCCGGCCGCACGAGCCGACGCTGCGGGCGTTCTTCGACGACGCGCTCGGGGTCAAGCGGGTCTGGTGCTACGGGCACCTCGACCGCGAGATCGGCACCATCACCACCCCCGCAGGCAACACCCGGGCCAGCGCCGCCGTCGTCACCTGGCGGTGGCGGCCACAACACGGCAAGCCGATGATCGCCACCGCCTACCCCGACATCGACCTCCCCGACGGCCCCCGCCATGCCTGGCCGGAGCTGAGCTGGCTGCTCGGCGGCTACTTCGGCCAGGACTGGCGCGCCTTCGACACCACCGTGTGGCGCGCCGAATGCCACTGGCAGACCGTCACCGACAAGCCGGTCAATGCCAAAGTCGCCACCCAGCTACGCGAACTGCTCGCCACCACCACCGACACCGACCTGCCCCACACCGTCACCGCGCCGGGCTGCTACGTCCTCCCCCACGACCTGCGCGGCTGGCTGACCCGCATCACCGACCGCATCGACCGCACCGAACTCTGGCGCGACCCCGCACCAGTCTGGCGCGCACCCGATCCCGACGGGCCCGACCGACCCGCGTCGTGACTGGCCTTCCGGCACGTCACGCTCGACTGTGTCTAGCAACGCTGCACTTGACTTGTCCAGCGTTTATGGACTTAGGCTGGTGACCAGCCGGCGCCAGCTGCTGAACGAGATTCGGACGGCTGCGAGGGTGCGCGGGATCGACGTCATCGAGGCTTCGGGCGGCCGCGGACCACACGACAAGCTCGTCGTCGGCGGGTTCCGGGTCACGATCCCTCGGCACCGCGAGATCAACCGGCTCACCGCGGAAGGGATCCGCAAGGAACCTCCAACGGGTCCTTGGCGAGAGGTGGTGGCAGGCATGAGATCGGTATACGTGGCTCGAGCGCGCCGGTCGGACAGGTGGTGGGCGATCACCGTCGACGAGCGTCCTGGCATCCACTCGCAGTGCAAACGACTCGACCGCGTGGAGGCGATGGCGCGGGACGCCGTCTCTTTCGTGGACCGTGTCGACCCGTCCGAGGTGCAGATCCGGCTGGAGGTGGAGCTGTCTACGGCAGAGCAGCGAGCAATGAGTCGGGCTGAACGCAAGCGCCTGAAAGCCGACGCTGCCGCGCGCGACGCTGCCAAGGCCCAGCTCGAGCTGGTCGCGCTTCTGAGGGCGGATGGGCTGTCGGTGCGCGACATCGGCCGGCTGCTCGGCCTGTCCGCGCAACGGATCTCCCAGCTGGAAGCCCAAGCGCGCCGGAGCGGCCAAGCAGCGTGATGAGCGCGAGGGCGGAAGCGGCGCCCGCGACCACCTGCGCCGTCATCGGCGAGTCGCCGCCTCGCCACGGAAAGGTCGCGGGGTACCCAACGCACGCTGAGGCTGGGGAACGGATCCTGAGCAGCGTGCACGGTGCCCCGGCACGGGGCCGCGGCCGGGCGTGGACCTGGCGTCCAACCGCGCCCGCTCCGCAATCCTCGACGAGGGCACGGCTTCGTTCAGCAGTCACTGATCCCGTCCCCGACGTCAACCTCGTGGTGGCCGTCCACGTTCGCAAGACGCAAGCGACCAGGCTGGGACGGGTTGCGCTCACGGCGTACGCCGGGAGTCGAGCGGGCCGGCGCCAGCGTTCCCCGGACATGAGTGACCAGAGCCCGCTCGACGCGTACTCCCAGGTGGTCACCACGGTCGCCCGCGAGGTGCTGCCCAGCGTGGCGAGCCTGCAGGTCCTGGCCGACCGCGGCGGCCGGCAGGTCGTCGTCGGAACGGGGTCGGGGGTGGTGTTCACCGGCGACGGCTTCCTGCTGACCAATGCCCACGTCGTCGGCCAGTCGAGGCGGGGCGTGGCGGCGTTCACAGACGGCGCCACCACCGCGTGCACCGTCATCGGACGCGACCGGCTCTCCGACCTCGCGGTCGTGCGCACCGACGGCGCCACACCTGCCGCCGCCGCCTTGGGTGACGCCGACGACCTCGTCGTCGGCCAGCTCGTCGTCGCGCTCGGTAGCCCGCTCGGGCTCGCCGGATCGGTCACGGCCGGGGTGGTCAGCGCTCTCGGCCGCGCGCTGCCGGCCCGCAGCGGTGGCACCGTACGGATCATCGAGGACGTCATCCAGACCGACGCAGCCCTCAACCCGGGCAACTCCGGCGGCGCGCTCGCTGACTCGCGAGCTCAGGTCGTCGGCGTCAACACCGCCGTCGCCGGGATCGGCGTGGGGCTCGCGGTTCCGATCAACACCACCAGCCTGCGCATCGTGCAGACGCTGCTGGCGGAGGGACGGGTACGCCGGGCGTTCCTCGGCATCGCCACCGCACCGGCTCCGTTGCCGGCCCGGCTGGCCGAGCGCACCGGCCGCCAGCACGGGGTACGCATCGTCCACGTGCAGGCCGGCTCCCCCGCCGACCATGCGGGGCTGCGGGTCGGCGATCTCGTCCTCACCGTCGCCGGCGAACCGGTCGACGACGCCCAAGCGCTGCAGCGCCGAATGTTCGCCGAGGCCATCGACGTGCCGCTGGCGATCACCACCTACCGCAACGGCGCCATGGTCGACGTCATCGCGCGGCCGGTGGAGCTCGCCGAGACGGGCTGACGTCCGAGTGGCGCATGCGTCGGGCAAGCGTCCACCTCACCGAGGGCCAGTGCGCGCAGCTCGACGAACGGGCACGTGTCGCGGGCGTCTCCCGTGCAGCGATGGTCCGTCAGCTGCTCGATGCCCTGGCTCGTCGACCGAGCGGCACGGTCCGCAGCCACGAACCTGTCTCGCCCGACCTCCGCCCTGGAAGCGGTCAAGGCTTGCTGTCGGGCCAGGTGCGCAGGGCCGCGCGGGCGAATAACACTCCCTCAGCGGTCGGCGTGGTTGGTCGCCGTACACCTCCATCGCCGGTGAAGCCGCCCAGCCGTCGCAGCACCGTTTCGTTGTCCCAGGCGGCCTGGCCAGCCATGGCACTGGTCACCTCGCCGCCGTCGCTGCTCATCCAGCCGAGCGCGTTGAGCATCTCCGCGACGGTCGCCTGCGGGCCTTCGACGTTCGCGGCCACGGCCAGCAGGAGCAGGAGTCCGGCTTGCACCTCACACGCGTCGGTCGACCGCAACGGCATCCGCTCGGCCAGGTGCCACCACAGCCCGACCGGGTCGTTGCGCAGCGCCCACCCGCGTGAGGTGGGCAGCAGGGTCCCGCGGTGCTTGCGCAGCAGACCCGTCTTCTGCGCGGACTCCCGCAGGTGCAGCACCGGCACGGTCTGGTTCTCGCGGTTGAACGCGCCGATCCACTCGTCCGCCATCCCGAGCTCGGCCATGGCGGCCTCGACGTGAACTGGTGGGAGGTAGCCGGCGCTGGTCAGCGTGATGCCGGCGCCGACTCGTTCCAGCAACCAGGTGTACGGCCGCACCAGGCGAGCGGCTGTCCCGGCGTCGATCAGCACTGGCGTGTCCAGCGAGGCATCGCGGATCAGCCGCAGCAGCGAGCGCCGGCCGACGGTTGTTCGCGTCCGCTTGACGAGATCGTCGAGCGGTCCAGGAAGTTCGGTGTCCAAGCCGTCGTCGAGTCCCAGATCGACGAGCTCGCGGTTGAGCGCATCCATGTCGAAGGCCGTGAGCTCGAACCCCGCGGGGTCGACCTCCTCACCGAACAGGTGGGCGAACTCGGCGGCTCCCTCGGCATGACGGGGGTGGTTCGCGTCCGTGGCGGCGACAATCAACTCGTACGCATCCACGCCACCACAGTCCTCGGTCGGACCGGGACGCCGGCCGGCGGTGCAGGTCGCGCGCGGGGTCGCATCCGTCCGTGGCTGGACGGCTTCGAGCTTGATCGTGTGCTGCCAGTTGTCACCAAAGTCGTAGGTGTAGAGCAGGACGTCTCCGGCGTCGACCAGGACTTCGTCGAGGCGGACCTGCTCCTCGGGGACCCCCGTCTCGCCCTCCTCCACCTCGAACGGGCAGAGGTAGTACTCGGTGTCGTCGCTGTAGTAGTCGGGTCCGGAGGCGAACCGGTGCAGGTGGCTGTCGGTCCACCCGAAGGCCGCCTGGATGACTTCGTGCAGATCGTCGAGGAATAGGTTCGAGGCGAGCTCGAGCCGGCGCCACAGGGGCGGCGAGGCCCCTGTCACGTCCATCCTTACCTGATAGGTGACGACGTCGCCGCGGCGGGAGCGGCGCCGAGACGGCGGGGGCGTCCGCTCGAACGGGTCGCGCGGCCCCCCGGTGCCCAGCAGGCCGTGCAGCACCTTCTGCAGGTCCTTCGGCGCGAGCCCCGAGATCGCCTGCTCGAACTGGCGCATGAACTCGGCCTGCTCGGCCGAGGACGGGTCGCGGGGTTGGTCGCTCGACACGCAAGCACGCTATCCAAGCGAGGAGGTGCGGTACGGGGGCGGTTCAGCTGAACCGCCCCCCGGGCACGACCCGCACCAGCGGTACGGCGTTGCCTGCGGCCACCGCCGGCCCGGTGGCTCGGCCCTACCGCGCACCCGGCCAGCGCACCCGCGGTTCACCTGAACCGCCCCTTCGATCCCGTGCTAGGCCGGGTGCGTGGCGTCGATCCTGTGGACGGCCGGAGCGGCGCGGTGTCGTGAGGCTCTACCGTCGACGCCGTGGCGAGCGGGGTGCTGGTGCGTGCCGACCCGGCCGTGGTCGACGAGGTCGCAGCCAGCGTGCGGACTGCCGCGCGCCGGGCGCACCAGGGCACCGAGTGCCGGTCCGACGCGCGCGTGTGGTCGGGGCCGGCCGCCGAGGCCGCGGCCGACGCGGCGGAGCGGGTCGAGGACGCCGCGGCGCTGGTACGCGACGTGGCAGCCGCCGCCGCAGGGCTGCTGGCGTCCTTCGCGGTGGACGTGGCAGAGCTTGCCGCGCGGGAGCGGGCGTTGGACCGCGACGCCGCGGACATGCAGGAGGCCAACGCCCGCTGGGTGGCGGCCGGGTCGCCGGGGCGGGATCCGTCGCTGGACCTGCTGCTGGACCTGCGGGCCAGGCAGCAGGCACTCGCGGCCGCCTACGAGGAGCTGTCCGGGAGGCTGGCGCACGCCCTGGACGGGCTGCGGGTGCAGATCCCCGACCGGCCCCTGGGGGTGCGCGACCAGTGGGAGGGCTTCCGCGACGCCGTCGGCGGCAACGTGGTGGGCGCCGCCGCACTGGGGTACGGGCTCAGCGTCGACGCGCTGGTCGACCGGCAGCGGTGGTGGGGCACCGTGGCGGCCACCGCACAGGGCGTGGCCGGCATGCTCACCGATCCGGTGCAGACCGCGAAGGACTCGATCGGCTGGGACGCCTTCGCTGGCGGGCACTGGGGTGAGGGCTCCGGCGTGCTGGTCGGCACGCTGCTCACCCGCCGGCCCGGCGCCGGCGGCCTCGGCCACGTCGTCGAGCACGTCGCCGCGCACGGACTGGTCAAGGCCGCGCACCAGACGCTGGACGAGGCACTGGCCTACGTCGACCTCTCGCTGCACGAGGACGCGATCGGGCACACCCTGCGCCGCCACGTCGAGGTCGACGACGACTACATCCGCGACCGCGCCGCCAACGGCACCCTGATGCCCGACGGCACCCGCGGCCCGAAGCCGAAGAAGGCGGCCTCCCGGTTCGAGGACCGCGACACCGCGGAGATGGCGATCACCTACGCACTTCAGGCCAAAGAGACGCAGCTGCGCAGTTTCATGATGACAACGCAGCAGGCGACGCACATTCGAATTCCCGACATGGACCTTGGACCGCTGGGCAGATCGGCGCTGGTCGCGGATCCGAACGGCCCGCTGCGGCAGGCTCGGGGCATTCACGTCGAGTTGCGAAAGGACGGTGACCGGCTCGTGATCCTCACGGCATATCCGCTATGAGCGGCCGGATCGTCGACTGGAACCGCTACGAGGTCCTGCAGCATCTTCTGGGCGTCGGTTTGGGCGCGGAGTGGGACGAGCAGTACCTCGATCCCGAGCATGCGATCTTCGACGCCCGCGCGAACACCGTCGGCTACGGCGAGGGCTGGACCGACGAGCGGCTCCTCCGCGAATTCGACGACCTCGTTCGCGAAGTGTCTTTGGATCGGATCGACGAGGCCACGTGGGATCTCGCGGGAGCAGACCTGCCCTCCATGGATGGGGTACCACGCTCGGCGTGGATGGACTACTTCCGCGAGACGCTGGCGAGGGCTGCGCGGCCGGAGACACCGCGGCAGCCGATCAAGGGTAACCCGATGCCCGCCCTGCCCCGTACGTCGCTGTTCGACGACGACGAGGTGGCGAACTGGGCCTTGACGATGGTGATCCGCCAGCACGAGCCGACGCTGCGGGCGTTCTTCGACGACACGCTCGGGGTCAAGACGGTGTGGTGCTACGGCCAGGTCGGCCGTCAGATCGGCACCATCAAGACCGCCGAGTCCACGACCCGGGCCACCGCCGCCGTGGTCACCTGGCGGTGGCGGCCCGACCGGGGCATGCCGATGATCGCCACCGCCTACCCCGAGCTCGACCTGCCCGAGGGCCCGCGGCAGCGCTGGCCCGAGCTGAGCTGGCTGCTCGGCGGCTCCTTCGGCCAGGACTGGCGCACCCTCGACGCCACCGTGTGGCAGGCCGAGTGCAGCTGGCAGGTGGTCACCGAGAAACCGGTCAAGGCCCGCGTCGCCGGCCAGCTGCGCGAGCTGCTCGCCACCACTGCCACCGACACCGGCCTGCGCGACACCGTCACCGCGCTCGGCGGCTACGTGCTCCCCACCGACCTGCGGGGCTGGCTCACCCGCATCGCCGACCGCATCGACCGCGTCGAGCTGTGGCGCGACCCAGCCCCGGTATGGCGCGCTACGCCCTCCGGCGACACCAGCCCCGCGGGCTGAACGAGCGCGCCATGCCGTCACAGTTGCCAGCTACGGAGCCAGCACCGGACACGCGAGCAGCCCGTCGTGCTGCCGAGGCAGTTGAATGGGCTTGCCATGGCCACCATCCACATCCGTGACGTTTCCGACGCCACGGTCGTCGCGCTGAGGGTGCGTGCCGCGCGCGCCGGGCTGTCCCTGCAGGCGTACGTGCGGCAGCTGTTGGACCGGGAGGCTGCGTTGCTGACTGTCGAGGAGGCGGCCGACCGGGCGCGTGACATCGCGGCACGCTCGTCGGTCACCGCCGACGACGTGGTGGAGGCCATCGCCGAGGGCCGCCGGGCTCGCTGGTGATCGTGCTCGACACCTCCGCCCTGGTCGAGTTCCTGGTGGGCACGGACGCTGTCGCTGCACGCGTACGGACTGCCGTCCTCCACGAACGGCTTGCCGCACCGCATGCGACCGACCTCGAGTGCGCAGCGGCGCTGCGCGGTCTGGTGCAGGGTGGGAAGCTGCCGGAGGACGAGGGCAGGCGTGCATTGCGGCTGCTCGCGTCGATCAACCTGCGGCGCTGCGACCACGTGCCGTTGCTGCCGCGAGTGTGGGAACTACGCCAGAACATGTGGCCGCACGAGGCCGCGTACGTGGCGCTGGCCGAGTCGCTGCACGCCGAGTTGTTTACCGTCGACAACAAGATCGGCGCTGTTCCCGGCCTTCGCTGCACCGTCCGCATGCTGCGCGAGGAGTAGACCTCCCCAGCAGGGCCCCGGCAAAGTCGTGCTTCATGAGGTCAGCAGGGCGATGGGACGTTGTGGGTCTGCGGCGTGATGTCGCAATGCGTGGGCGATGTTGGTCCAACCGGCGAGTCGGAGCAGGCTGATGACGGTGTTGCGGAGGGT
>JBBRVP010000061.1:0-10470 GCA_038246785.1 Jiangellales bacterium | reverse complement strand
AGTCCAGTGCGGCGCGCACCAGAGCGGCGGCGGAGACGTCGTGGCCGTCAGCGCTCAGCGCCGGTGACGCCGGGTCCGGCGGACCGTCCGCGACGAATCGGTCCCCGTGGCCGTGGATCTCCCGGTCGTAGTCCAGGGCGCCGGGGTAGGCGGGGAGGCTGCCCGGCCGGGCCAGTCCCATGGGGCCAAGTCCCAGCGAGGCCACCTCGTCGGCGGCCAGCCCATCCAGCTCGGCCACCCGGTGATCCACAACGGCGACCTCGACCGGGCCGCTGCCGTCGAGGTCGACGACCAGCCCGAGTGCCCAGGCCGCCTGCAGCCAGACCGCCGACTGCCAGTGCAGAGGGAGGCGTACGCCGATCCGGGCGCCGGGCTCGACCACGAGGTCGTCACGCAGCAGGTTGGCCGTCTTGGCGACCCAGTTGGCGAACGTCAGCACCGACAGCTCGGTGCGCTCGCCGGTGTCGTCGTCGTACGCCGTGAGCAGCGGTCGGGACGGGTCGTCGGCGAGAGCGCGGGCCAGCAGGTCGGCCGGGGTCCGTGGCACTGATGGCGTTGGCGGGGTGGGCACGGCGGCCACGCTACGGCGAACCGGCGGCAAGGGCAGCGCCCGGGCGGCCCGGAGGTCACGGGAACGCAAAACCTGCAGCGTGCGACCCGCCGATGACGTCAAGACGTCCGGATTTGCGGTCGATCCAGTGGACACTGAACCAGGCAGCCTCTCCCTGCACGTCTGTCCCACCTGTCCCACCAGTCACAACGCGTGAGGTACCTGTCCATGCGCAAGGCCCCATCCGCCCTCCTGCTGAGCGTCCTGGTTCCCATGGCGGGGGCCGTGCCGGTGATCACTCCCGTGCAGGCTGCTCCCCGCCCCGTGGCTCCCCAGGTGCGCTCCGCCGCGCTGACCGGCGTCGACCTGGGGGCCTCCCGGGGCACCGTCCGGCGCAGCTTCGCGGCGGCCGACCAGGCCCGCGGAGCGGCAGCGGCCAGTGACCGCGGCCGCCCGGCCGGCCCGCCCGAGGTGTTCGTCACGCGCACCGGGGTCGCCTCCTTCGACCTGGTCGGCGTCACCTGGAAGGCGCCGGCTGCGAAGGCGCGGGAGTCCAAGCTTGGCGTGCTGATCCGGACCCACTCCGGCAGCGGTTGGAGCGAGTGGACAGCGCTCGACCTCGCCCCGCCCCCCGCGGCCACCGAGGGTGCGACCCGTCCTGGGACCGAGCCGTTGTGGACAGGACCGTCCGACGGCTACCAGGTGCGCGTCGACGTGCGCTCGGGGCCGCGCCCGCGTGGCCTGCGCATAGACCTCATCGACCCGGGTGCCTCTCCGGCGGATGCACACCCACAGGGCAGCCGACCGCTGCAGTCAGCCGACGCTGCCGCGGCACAGCCACAGATCTTCACCCGGGCCCAGTGGGGTGCCGACGAGAACCTCCGTCGCGGGACGCCCAGCTACAACGCGACGATCAGGGCGGGGTTCGTGCACCACACGGCCGGCAGCAACGGCTACTCCCAGTCCGACGTTCCCAAGATCCTCCGGGCGATCTACGCCTACCACGTGAAAGGCAACGGCTGGTCCGACATCGGCTACAACTTCCTCGTCGACCGGTTCGGTCGGCTCTGGGAGGGCCGGTACGGCGGGATGGACCGTGCCGTCGTCGGAGCACACACCGGTGGCTTCAACGTCGACTCGTTCGCCGTGTCCGCGATCGGCAACTACGACAAGGCGGCGGCGCCATCGGTGATGGTCGACTCGATCGCTCGCGTCCTGGCGTGGAAGCTCGGCCAGAACTTCCGCGACCCGAACGGCAGGACCACGCTGACCTCGCAGGGGGGTGGCACCTCGCGCTACTCCGCGGGAACCCGGGTGTCGGTCAATGTCATCTCCGGCCACCGCGACATGGGCAAGACCTCGTGTCCGGGCGGCAACCTGTACGCGCAGCTGGCCACGATCCGCGCGCTGACCACGTCGTACATCGGGACGACGATGTATGACCCGTCGCTCTCCTCGACGACGGCGGTATACGGCACCGGTGCCTCGATCACCGCGACCGCACGGCCGAACACCGACCAGCAGTGGCGCGTCGAGGTCCGGGAGGTGTGCCGGGCGACCCTGGTCCGGACCATCACGGGAACGTCGTCGCCATCGCTGCCTGTCTCGGCGCTCTGGGACCTGCGCGACGACTCGGGGGCCGAGGTCAGACCCGGCGCGTACACACTCAGCCTGGTCGGCGCCGACGCCAACGCCAGCACGAACACCTGGACGACGACGGTGACGGTCAACGCGGCGCGAACCTTGCCGACGTCGTCCGGTGCAGCCGCTCTGCCCGGGCGCACCGGCTTCGTCGCGGTCGACCCGATCCGGCTCTACGACACCCGCTCCGACGCGAATCTGCCTCTCGCCCCCAGGCAGCGCATCGACCTCCGGGTCCCCGGTGTGGGCAAGCTGCCCGAGTCGGGCATCGCTGCGGTGGCGCTCAACATCTCGACGTCCTGCTCGACGGCGAGCACCGCGATCAAGGTGTGGGCAGCGGGCTCACGGCTGCCGTCAACAGCAGCGCTCAACGTCGCCGCCGGCACCAATGCATCGGCCATGACCGTCACGGCCCTCGGCGGCAACGGCGCCATCAGCCTCCGCAACCGATCGGGCACCACCGAGCTGGCCGTGCACGTCGTCGGCTACTACCCGACCGAAGGTGGCGACGTGTTTCGGCCCAGCAAGACGCTGCGGCTGTATGACTCCCGACGCGACGGCGGGCGGTTGCCGGCCGGCGGTGACCGGACCATCACCGTGCCGACGCTGGCCCGCGTCCCGGCCGCGTCGATGACCGGCGCGCTGCTCAACGTCACCGCCTTCGGGGCCGCGGGCGCCGGTGCGATCACGGTGCAGTCCAACAGCAGCACGCGCGACAGCGCCAGCGTCAGCTTCGCCCCCGGGCGGAACGTGAAGAATCGCGCCGTGGCCAAGCTGGAGGACGGGACCTTCAAGGTGACCAACACCGGAGCAGCGGCCGCGCACGTCGTCGTCGATCTCGTCGGCTGGTGGGCACCCGCGGAGGTCGTTCGCGGCCGGTTGTTCCAGCCCAAGTCGCTGACCCGGGTGCTCGACACCCGCAAGGGGATCGGCGCCAAGAAGGCGAAAGTCGCGTCCGGCAAGGCCATCAGGGTACGGGTCGCCGGCAAGCGTCGGCCGATCCCGGGCAGCGCGAAGGCGGTCGTGATGACCCTGACGGCGCGCAGCGCCACCCGGTCGACGTTCGTCACGGCCTGGCCGAACGGCAAGCGCCGCCCCGCCTTCCCCGACCTGAGCGTCCCGGCCTGGCGCACGACCGCGAACCTGGTGGTGGTCCGCATCGGAAAGAAGAACCGGATCAAGCTCACCAATGGCTCAGGGTCGACGCACCTCGTCGGTGACGTCGTCGGCTACTACCCTTGAGGCCCGCAGCCCATAGCCGGTAGTCGGGGTCGGGTCGGGGTCGGACAACCTTCGGCTGTACGGGTGCTGTGCGTGGTCTGTTCTGCAGCGGTCGACGACGGTGGTGTCCGGCGCACCCCAGCGCCTGACAACCGAGCCGTCAGGGGTCAGTTCCATGATCACAGGACCTGTTCACACAGTTGTGCGCCGGATCATGACCATCCCGTCGCCCTGGGGCGGCACCATTCCGGTCGCGCTGTCCCTGGCGGCGGCCGCGCTGGAGGATGGCATCGTTGCCGCCCACTGGCTCGGTTGGTTGAGCCTGGGCCTGGGCGGACTTCTCACGAGCGTCGCGCTCATTCCGCTGCAGCACATGGTCGGGCTCGTCGCTCTGATGTGGCTCCCCGTGGCGTCGATCATGCTCGTCCGTGAGGTCCGGCGATGACGACCGCGATTGACTGCGCTGCGCGGTTGGAGTTCGACTCGTGGGCCCGGGACCATCGAACGCGCCTGTTCCGGATGGCCGTGGCAATCACGTGCGACCGCCACGAGGCCGAGGACCTGCTGCAGACCACACTGACGAAGGTCTACCTGGCCTGGGACCGGGTGCGTGATCAGGACGCTCTCGACGCGTATGTGCGCCGGGTCATGGTCAACACTCACTCGTCCTGGTGGCGTCGCAACCGGAGGCGGCAGGAGATCCCGTCCGGCAGCGATGTCGGCGTAGAGCTCGCGTCCGGCACCGACGACTTCGCCGCCCTCGCAGCTCGCGACGAGCTCGCTCCCCTGCTGCGGGCGCTGCCACCGAGGCAGCAGTCGGCAGTGGCGCTGCGATATCTGCACGACCGCTCGGTCGCCGAGACCGCAGCGCTGCTCGGCATCTCCGTCGGGGCCGTCAAGTCGCAGACCTGCCGCGGCATCGCGTCGATGCGTCGGCTGCGGTCGTTGCATCCGGCGGCGTGACACGGAGGGCGAAGCGCACGGTGTCATCCGGTTCCATGCCGCGGCCCGCGTCCTTGGCATCCTCGTACGCCTCGGCCCCGAGGGCCTCGAACGCCACCGCGGCCGCACGCCGGCCGCCTTCCTCGTCGGGGCGGTAGTAGCCGAACTGGGCGTTGCCCACGACCTCGCGCATCCCCTCGGCGGCGCCGAGCAGCATCGGCACGCGGGCGAAGTCGCGGACGGCCGCCTCGACCACCGCGAGCGCGTCGCAGAAATAGGTGAGGTTGGCGAGGTCACCCGTCTCGACCGACAGCCGCATGCCCTCCTCGAGGTGGCGCCGAGCCGAGACGTGGTCGTCGCGGGCGGACGACACCTGCGAGAGGTTGTACAGCGCGATGTACGCCGTCGGGCGGTCGCCGCGCCGCCGGGCGGACGCCAGCCCCGTCTCGACCCGGGCGACGGCCCGGTCGGGGTCGCCCTGCAGCATGGCAACCGTCCCGAGCCAGACGTTGATCAGTCCGCGGATCCACGCACCTTCCTCACCCACCTGTCCGCCCAGCGCCTGCGCGGCGATGAGCTGCTCCTCGGCCTGCTCGGGGTCGCCCGATGCCAGCGCGACCAGACCGGCGCCAGCGGTGGCGTTCGTCTGCGAGAGCAGGTCGTCGCACTCCCGGGCCAGCTCAAGTCCCGACCGCCATCGGCGAGCACTAGCCGCTACGTCGCCGAGTCGGAACGCGGTTGTCGCGGCGGCGATCTCGGCGCGCGCCCGCACTGCAGAGCGCATCGGCAGCTCGAGCGCCGACTCCACCAGACGGCGGCCGTGCAGGGAGTGTCCGCGCAACCACCAGTACAGCCACAGCGACCAGCACAGCCGGCCCGCAACGTCCCCGTCTCCGGCCGCGACGGCACGGGTCACCGCGGTGGCCATGTTCGCGTGCTCCGCAGACACCAGGTCCAGCCAGGCGACCTGATCGGACCCCTCGTACTCGCGGTAGGCACGTTCGGCCAGGCCGAGGTAGTGGGCCGCGTGCGCCGCGGTGACGACGTCGGTCTCGCCGGCTTCGTCGAGCCGCACCCGGCAGTACTGCGCCACCGGCTCGAGCAGCACGAACCGGCGCGGGCCGGTCAGGGGCTCCGCCGTGACGAGCGACTGCTCGGCCAACGACTCGATCAGCGCGAGGACCTGGTCGGGGCGGACGGTTCCCGCCCGACCGGCCACGGCCTCGATGGCGTCGAGGGTGAAGCCGCCGGAGAACGCCGAGGACGCTCGTAGCAGCCCCTGCTCGGCCGGGCTCAGCAAGCCGTAGCTCCAGTCCAGCGTCGCCGCCAACGTGCGCTGGCGTGCGGGGAGGTCGCGAGCACCGTCCAGCGCAATGGCCTCGTCCAGGCGGTCGAGCAGCGAGTGGGCGTCCAGCAGGCGGGTCCTGGCGGCGGCGAGCTCGAGAGCGAGCGGGATCCCGGCCAGCCGGGTGCAGATCTTTGCCACCGCCACCGCGTCGTGGTCTGAGACATCGAAGGTCGGGGCTACTGCCCGCGCCCGGTCGAGGAACAGGGCTCCGGCTGCGGAGGCCTCGACGCTGGCTGCTGTTGCCGCTTCCGGTGCGGGAACCGCGAGCGGGTGCAGCGGGAACTCGTGCTCGCCCCGGACTCTCAGCGGCGCGCGGCTCGTCGCCAGCACGGTCAGCCCCGGACAGGTCCCGATCAAGGCCGCCACGTCGGGGCCGGCGGCCAACAGGTGCTCCACGTTGTCCAGCACGAGCAGCAGCCGCCGGTCCGCGAGCACTGCGGCCACGGCGGTGCGGGCGTCCGCTCCCTCGGTCACGTCCGCCTCCGTCGCCGCCCCGATCGCGGCCAGCACCTGCGAGGCATCGAGCACCGGTGCCAACGGTACGAAGGCCACGCCGTCTGCGAACTCGCCGTCGACTGCCCGGGCGGCCTCGATGCCCAGCCGGGTCTTGCCGACGCCACCGAGGCCCGTCAGGGTGACCAACCGGTGCCCCGGGTCGGAGAGCAAGGCGCGCAGCTGCTCCAGCTCCTGCTCCCGGGCGACCAACGCGGTCGGTGGGGTGGGAACTCCGGCGAGTCGGGCCAGGCCGGAGCCATCAGCGGCGCGGGTGCTCGTGCGAGGGCGACCCGCCACTGCCGCCAACAGCTGCGCGAGCTGCTCGTCGGAGGCGTCGAGGGCCGCGGCCAGCGATCGCACGGTGCTCGGGTACGGCCGGGTCCGCAGCCCGCGCTCCAGCGCGCTCACGGCGTGCACGGTCAGGTGGGCACGACCCGCCAGCTCCTCCTGGGTCAGCCCGGCGGAGCCGCGCAAGGCGCGCAGCAGCGCGCCGAAGGTCTGCTCCGCCGCCCCCGTCCGGGCGCTGCTGCGCGGCACGGTGGGCGAGTCTAGGCGCGTGGCTCGACCGGCGGCAGCAAACCCGTAGGGTGTCCGGCGACATGAGCGCCCTGCATTCAGACCCCCCCGTCGCCGACCTCCAGGTCACGATCGTGCTGCCGTGCTTCAACGAGCGCGAGCACGTCATCGAGGAGGTCGAGCGCATCTGTCTCGCGATGGACGAGTCCGGCCTGACCTACGAGCTGCTGGCCATCGACGATGCCAGCACCGACGACACGCTCGCGCTGCTGAAGGAGGCAGCGCCGCGGTTCCCGCACCTGCGGCTGATGCCCTTCCGGCGCAACGGCGGGTCGGGCACGGCCCGGCGGATCGGCACCCTGGACGCCCGCGGCGAGATCGTCGTGTGGACCGACGCAGACATGACCTATCCGAACGAGCGGATCCCCGAGTTCGTCCTCATGCTCCTGCAGGACCCGTCCTACGACCAGGTCGTCGGGGCCCGCACCAGCGAGGAGGGCACGCACAAGTTCCTGCGGGTACCCGCGAAGTGGGTGATCCGCAAGATTGCCGAGCGGCTCTCGAACTCCTCCATACCCGATCTGAACTCCGGCCTGCGCGCGTTCCGGCGCACCGTGTCGCTGCCCTACCTGCGACTGTTGCCGCCCGGGTTCTCCTGCGTCACCACGATCACGCTGGCCTTCCTGTCCAACCAGCACGACATCCGCTACGTGCCGATCTCCTACGCGAAGCGCTCCGGGGTCTCGAAGTTCCACTTCACCAAGGATGCCTACCGCTACATCCTTCAGGTGCTGCGGATGGTCATGTACTTCAACCCGCTCAAGGTGCTGATGCCACCGGCACTGACGCTCATCGGCATCGGACTGCTCAAGGGCGTGTACGACCTGGTGGCGCACTTCGGCCGGTTCGCGGTCAACACGGTGCTGATCTTCATCACGGGGATGCTCGTCGCGGCGTTGGCACTCCTCGCGGACCTCATCGTGCGTTCGCGCTCCGAGGTCTAGCGCGGCACGGGTGAGCGCCAGGGCCGACGAGCAGGAGGCCGTACGTCGTGGTTCGTGGCGGCGACCGCTCATCTCCGGTGTTCTCGTCGTGGCGATGGTCGCGGCGTTCGCCTGGGCGCTCGCCGGCAAGTGGTCGGAGATCGTCGACCGGCTCGGCGACCAGCACCCGGCCGTCGTGCTCGGCGCGCTGGCGCTGGCGCTGGCGGGGGTGTTCCTGAGCTTTCTGCTCTGGCGCGGCACGCTGACCACGTTGGGCTCGACGCTGCCGGTCCGGTCCGGTGCGCGGCTGTTCTTCGTCACCCAGCTCGGCAAGTACCTCCCCGGCGCCGTCTGGCCGGTCGTCGCCCAGATGCGGATGGGCCGCGAGCTCGGCGTCCCTCGGCAACGGATGGCGCTCGCGTTCCTGCTGACGCTGGGGCTGTCGACCCTGGTCGGCATCCTCGTCGGTGTCGCCGCCCTGCCGGCGCTGTTGCGGGCGGAGGGCCGGCTGGTGCTGCTCGGGCTGCTGGCCCTGCCGCTGCTCGGTGCACTGCTCGTCCCTCGCGTGCTCAACGCGCTGCTCGGGCTCGGGCTCCGGGTGATCCGGCGGCCGGGGCTCGACCAGCCGCTCACCGGGCGGGACGTGTCCCGGGGAGTCGGGTCGGCATTGCTCTTCTGGCTGGTCTATGGCGGGCACGTCTGGCTGCTCGCGGTCGGCCTGGGCGCCGACCCGCTCGCCGCGCTGCCCGTGGCGATCGGCGGCTTCGCGATCGCGTTCTCCCTCGGGCCGCTGCTGGTCGTGCTGCCGGCCGGTGCCGGGGTCCGCGAGGCCGTGCTGGTGATCCTGCTCGCGTCGGTGCTGCCGACACCGGCCGCGACCGCGGTGGCGCTGACGTCGCGCGGCATCCTGATGCTCACCGACGGACTGCTCGCGCTCGGGGCGGCCGCAGTCCCCGCCCGCCGCACCTGACCGGCCGGCTCAGTGCTGCGGGGCGTGACCGACAGCGACCAGGCCCGGCCCGGTGCGCGGGAAGGCGCGCTGGATCGCCCGGAAGGGAAGGGTGCCGACCCGCGCGGCGGTCGCGGTCAGCGACGTCGAGGGCTGCAGGGTGCGCCCCGACGCGTCCGAGCGAGCGGCCATCGACTCGGCGACCGCCGGGCCGTGGCCGGCGGCCGGGACGGCGCCAGCCGCCATCCGTCGCCGGCCCGCGGCGTTGCGCCCGGCCTCTAGCAGGTAGCCAAGCGGCGCTCCGAAGTGCACGAGCTCGACGTCGACGAGGCCCGCGTCCCGCAGCAACGCAGCGAGCACCGGCGGGTCGTACCTGCGGTGGTGGCCGACCATCTCGTCGGCCGCGCCGAACCGCCGCTGCCATGCCGGGGTCGAGAGCAGCAACGTCCCGCCGGGGCGCAGGTGGCTCGAGCAGGACCGCATCATGGCGTGGTCGTCCTCGATGTGCTCGATGACCTCGAACGCGCAGACCAGGTCGAAACGCTCGCCCGCACCGACCACCGAGAGGTCACCCTCGCGGACTTCGCCATGCCCGCCGGCGAGAGCCAGCCGCTGCGCCGCGACGGAGCAGGACGTCGCGTCCGGCTCCACGCCGAGGTAGGTGTACCGCTGGGCCAACCGGGCGCCGAACCCGCCCTGGCCGCAGCCCACCTCGAGCACCCGCAGCGCGGTGTCGGCCGGCGGCAGCAACCGGGACACGACCGACCAGCGCAGCCAGGCGTTCGGGCTCAGGGGAGGCAGGGTGCCGTTCATCGGGACATCATCGCGGGACCTCCGGGGGGACGAGGGAGCGCAGTCGCTCGTGCAGCGGAGCGACGACCTGGTACGGCGTGAAGCGGTCGAGAGCGAGTCGGGCCGCCGCAGCGCGGGTCGCGCCGAGCAGCAGCCGGTCCTTCGCCAGGCGCCGCAGTGCAGTGGCCAGCGCGTCCGGGTCGCCGGCGGGGACCAGCAGGGCGGCCCGGCCGAGCACCCGCCGCTGCGGTGCGGTGTCGGCGGTGACCAAGGCGCAACCGGCCGCTGCCCCCTGGAACACCTTGTTCGGCACGACTCGCGACGCCTTGGGGCCGGTGTCGAAGATGCCGAGGCACACGTCGTGACCGGCGACGATCACGGGCAGCGCGTCGGGGGCGACCCAGTCCAGCCAGCGCACCCGGGAGTTCGGGGCCGCCAGCTCGCGGGTCTGCGCATGCTCCTGGCCGGAGCCGATCATCGTGGCCTCGATGTCGTCGCCGGCGACCGCGGCCAGTGCGGCACCGATCACCGGCGCCCCTTGCAACGGGGTGAACAGGCCGAAGAACACGACCCGAAGCGGCCGTTGTTCGCCACCAGCCCTGGCGGCCGGTGAACCGGCGTACCACTCGTGGGGTGCCCCGACCTCGACGACGAGGGCCCGGTGCCGCGCGTGCTCCGGCACGGCGTCGCGGTGCTCGTCGGTGTCCACGACGACGACATCGGCCGCCGCCAGGGCCGCGTCGTCGAGCGCACGCAGCAGTCTCGGGCGCAGGCCCGTGCTCACACCGCGGTCGGCCGCTGTGTCGCTGGCACCGATGAGGTGATCCAGCACGATCGGTACGTGTGGGAACAGCCGCCGGGCCAGCAGCACGTCGAAGTGCCCGAGGTAGCCGACCACGACGGCGTCCGGCCAGCCGCCGTCGCGTCGGTAGGGCCGCGAGGTCCGCCACAGCCGCAGCCAGCACAGCGCCAGCCGCCAGGCCAGTCGCGGCAGCAGCGCGGGGTTGCGCAGCATCCCCACCCGCGCCGCGGT
>JBBRVP010000060.1:0-12475 GCA_038246785.1 Jiangellales bacterium | reverse complement strand
GCGCGGCGGGTCGGGCGGCGCGGCGGGTCGGGCGGCGCGGCGGGTCGGGCGGCGCGGCGGGTCGGGCGGCGCGGCGGGGTCAGGCGGCGCGGCGGGCCCGCACGGCGCGGACGTACGCCGGCACTGCCACCCGGGCCCGGCGCCAGGTGGACGTGCGGGCACGGCGGCTGAAGACCTGATAATCGATCTTCTCGACCTCGTCGACGATGCCGATGTAGAGCTCCTGCGCGGCCTCGATGCACGGTCGGCTCGGTGGGGCGAGCAGCCGGATTCCACGGCTGGCCCCGGCCGAGAGGGCGCGGACGCGGGCGATCTCGTAGGCGAGCAGGGCGCGCACCCGGTCGTCGACGACCCGCCGCTCGAGGTCCTTCCTGCACAGGCCG
Organism: Jiangellales bacterium; assembly: GCA_038246785.1. GTDB lineage: Bacteria > Actinomycetota > Actinomycetes > Jiangellales > Jiangellaceae > JBBRVP01. The sequence continues at coordinate 12,092 of JBBRVP010000060.1, read as the reverse complement.
TGGCGCGCGAGGTCCTCCAGCGGGAGGTAGAGACGTCCGCGGTCGAGGTCCTCGCCCACGTCGCGGACGAAGTTGGCGATCTGGAAGGCGATGCCGAGGTCCTGGGCGGGGCCGTACACGGCCTCGTCGAGGGGCTCTAGGACCGGCACCATCTGGCGCCCGATCACCGCGGCGCTGCCGTGGACGTAGCGCAGCAGGTCGTCGTAGGTGGGGTACTCGGTGACGGTGAGGTCCATCAGCATCGAGGCGAGGAAGGCCTCGAAGTCGCCGGCGGGGATGCCCCAGGTCTGCGCCGTGTCGACGGTCGCAAGGGCCACTGGGTCGTCGGAGCTGCCGCGGTCGAGGTCGGCGAGGAAGCCAGTGCCCCAGGCCTCGAGGTGGGCGGCCTTCTGAGCGGGGGTGAGCGTGCTCGCCAGGTCGTCGACGATCTCGTCGGCGTAGCGCGCGAAGCCGTAGAGCGCGTGGACGTACGGGCGCTTGGCCGGGGGCAGCAGCAGAGTGGCCAGGTAGTAGGTCTTGCCGTGTGCCGCGTTGAGCCGGCGGCAGCGCTCGTAGGAGGCCCGCAGCGCCGGGTCGGTGATCCCGGCGGCATCCAGCTCGCGCTCACTCATCGCGGCTCGCTCGGTCGCTCATCGGCCCGATCCTGCCAGCGCGCCCCACCGCCGCCCCCCCCGCCACGCCCCCTCCGGCGCTTCTCCGGCCCGAATTCACTGGAATCTGCCCCCTCAACCCACATTCGTCACGCCAGGGGGGCCAGTGGCCAGCTTCGCCGCCACATCCGCCTCTGGAGTGACGAATGTGGGTTGAGGGGTTATCCACAGCCGGCGCGGCGTGGTTCCTGCCGTCCACCGATCCGGCCGGGCGGTCCCTCGCCGCTGCCCACAGCATTCACTGTCGCGCCATGAGCCCACTGGTAGACATCGCCGCGGCAGGCGGCGTACGCCATACGCGCGGCCTGCCGGCAGCCGAGGTGCGCCGTCTCGTCGCGACGGGTGAGCTGTGCCGTCCCAGGCGAGGTCTGGTCGCGCTGGAGCCGGCCGACGAGGCCGTGGTGCTGGCCGCCACGCTGGGTGGTGTCGTGTCGTGCGCCCCCGCGGCTGCGCGCCAGGGCCGCCGACTGCTCCATTCCGCACCTGGCTGGCACGTCACGGTGCCCCGAGACGCGAGGGTCGACACGCCTGCCGGCGTGGTCCTCCATCGTCGCAACGTGGCCACGGACGGGTGGCTCACCACGCCGAGCCGGACGGTGGCGGACTGCCTGCGCTGCCTGCCACCCGAGGAAGGTCTCGTCGTCGCGGACTCGGCGCTCGAGGCGGGGATCGCGCGGTCGGACGTCCTGCGCCACCTCCGGGGCCGAGGCGCCGCGCAGGCGCGGGCGACGCTGGCCTGGGCGGACGGGCGGTCCCAAGCCGTCGGGGAGAGCGTGCTGCGTCGCCGCCTTCAGCTCGCCGGCCTCGACGTGCAGGTGCAGGTGCCGATCGAGGGCGTCGGCTGGGTCGACCTCCTCGTGGCTGGTCGCGTCGTCGCGGAGGTGGACGGCTTCGCGTACCACTCCTCGAAACGGGACCTCGCCCGAGACCGGCGGCGCGACACCCATCTCGTGGAGCTCGGCTATGTCGTGTTGCGATTCACCCATCGTGACGTCGTCCGGGGGCCGGATGGGGTGATCCGGCTCATCCTGGCTGTGGCCGCGACTGTCTGACGACGCCCGGTTGGCCTCCTTGAGGGCAGTTCCCGGCCCTCAACCCACATTCGTCACGCCAGAGACGGCGGAGGCGACTGCCAGTGCCACGGGAGCTGGCTGCCGTGACGAATGTGGGTTGGGGGCCGGGCTGCGGGGGCTGGGGCCGGGCTGCGGGGCTGGGTGGGGTGCTAGCGCCAGGCGCGGGAGCGGTAGCCGGGGTCGGGGCCCAGGACACGCTCGGCGGCCAGCCGGCCGGAGACCAGCACCATCGGAACCCCGACGCCGGGGACGGTTCCGGAGCCGGTGAACACGACGTTGTCACCCCACAGGTTGCGCGGGCGGAAGGGGCCGGTCTGGGTGAAGGAGTGCGCGGCGGCGAACGGCGCCCCCATCTCCAGCCCCCGGGCCTGCCAGTCCAGCGGAGTCGTGAGGTGCTCGACCTCGACCGCGTCGCCGAACCCGGCGTAGCCCTCATCCTCCAACGCCGCCACCATCGCGTCGCGGAACGGCCCGCGCAGCCGCGCCCAGTCCTGGCCGCCGTGCAGGTTGGGCGTCATGAACAGCACGTAGTAGATCTCGCGCCCCGCCGGCGCGAGCGACCGGTCGGAGCGGGTCGGGTTGCTGACGAGGAACGACGGATCGCTGGGCAGCACCTCGTCCTCGACGAGCTCGCGGAACATCGACCGCCACGAGCGCCGGAAGTGGATGGTGTGGTGGGCGAGGCCGGGGTACGCCGCCGTCGAGCCGGCCAGCAGCACGGCGCACGACGGCGAGTAGCGCAGCTTCCGGCGCAGCGGCGCGCCGAGCAGGTCGCGCCGGGCCACCGGCAGGTCCGGGTTGAGGACGACGACGTCGGCGGGGATGCGCTCGCCGTCGGCGGTGTGCACGGCCACCGCCCGCCGGCCCCGCCGCTCGACCCGCGTGACGGTCGTGCCGTAGCGCATCGCCACGCCGTGCTTGTCCGCCGCACCGGCCAGCGCCCGCGGCACGGCGTGCATCCCACCCCGGGGGAACACGACCCCGGCGACCGAGTCCATGTAGGCGATGACGGCGTAGATGGCGAAGGCGTCGTACGGCGACATGCCCGCGTACATCGACTGGAACGAGAACAGCCGCTGCGTCCGCTCGTCGCGCAGGAACTCCGCGACCTTCGGCGCCAGCCGGCGGAAGCCGCCCATCGCGACGAGCCGGGCCAGCTGGCGGTTGACCAGACCGAACGGCGAGTCGAGGTTGCGGTCGATGAAGTGCCGCTGCTCGAGGCGGTAGAGCTCGCTGACGTAGTCGACGAACCGGCGGTAGCCGGCCGCCTCGGCCGGCCCGACGACCCGGGAGAGCTCCTCGGCCATCGCCTCCGGGTCGGCGTGCGCGTCGAGCCGGGAGCCGTCGGGGTAGCGGGCGCGGTAGAGCGGGTCGACCGGGCGCAGGTCGAGCCAGTCCTCCATGCGCTCGTCGACGGCGTCGAAACAGTCGGCGATCAGGTCGGGCATGGTGAGCACGGTCGGCCCGGTGTCGAAGGCGTATCCGCCATCGAGCAGCAGTCCGGCCCGTCCGCCCGGCACGGGCTCGCGCTCGAGGACGGTGACCCGGCGCCCGGCGCCGGCCAGTCGCAGCGCCGCGGACAGGCCGCCCAGCCCGGCGCCGACCACGACCACGGAGTCGGTGGGACCGTTGACCGTCCGCACGCGCGTCACACGGACCGGGCGGTCGCGGCCCCGACCAGCCCGGCGAGGACCGGCCTGGCGGCCGGGCTGACCTCGGCTTCGCGCAGCGCCGCCCGCGCGGCGGCGACGAGCTCGTCGAGCAGCCGCTCCACGCGGTCGAGGGCACCGGTGTCGACGATGACCTCGCGAAGGGTGGTCACGCCGTCGGCGTCCAGCCGCGGGTCGCCGAGGTGCCGGCGTACGGCGGTCGCCTGCGCGGGGGTGGCCCGTTCCAGCGCGTAGGACACCAGCAGCGTGCGCTTGCCCTCCCGCAGGTCGTCGCCGGCCGGCTTGCCGGTCTCCGCGGGGTCGCCGAAGACCCCGAGCACGTCGTCGCGCAGCTGGAACGCCTCACCGAGCGGGAGCCCGTACGCCGACAGGCTGGCCAGCAGCGACGGGCAACCGGCGGCCAGCGACGCCCCCAGCAGCAGCGGGTGCTCGATGGAGTACTTCGCGCTCTTGTAGCGGGTGACGACTCGGGCGCGTTCGGGTGTGCCGCCGCCCTGCGCCGCGGGGAGCGTCTGCTCGAGCATGTCGAGGTATTGCCCGCCCATGAGCTCGGTGCGCATGAGGTCGAAGGTCGGCCGGCCGCGCCGCAGCGCCGCCTCCGGCAGGCCGGACGCGGTGAGCAGCTCATCGCTCCAGGTCAGGCACAGATCGCCGAGCAGGATCGCCCCAGCCTGCCCGAAGCGCTCCGGCGACCCCGACCAGCCCGACGCCCGATGCAGCTCGGCGAAGCGGCGGTGCACGGAGGGCATCCCGCGCCGGGTGTCCGAGCCGTCCATGACGTCGTCGTGGAGCAGCGCCGCCGCCTGGAAGATCTCCAGCGCGGTCGCCGCGCGCACAGCGGCCTCGCCGAGTGAGCCCTCACCGGTGCCGCCGGCGGCTCGCCAACCCCAGTAGCAGAACGCGGGGCGCAGCCGCTTGCCGCCGCGGAGCAGGTCGGTGGCGGCCTCGGCCAGCGGCAGCAGGTCGGTGCTGACCCCCTCGAGGACCGCGGCCTGGCCGGACAGCACCTCGTCGAGCACCTTCTGCACGCGGGAGCGGAGGTCTTCCGCGTCCAGCGGCGAGGTGACGTGCGGCGGCCCGGCAGGCATGGCTCGAGCGTAGGTGAGTCCGCCCGGACCGGCAGGTCGGCTCCGTCCGCGGCCACCGCGCCCTACGCTGAACGCCATGGCGCTCGGTCTCCCGTCCACGATGCCCGGCGGCGCGGTGACCGTGGCCGAGCTGCTGGCCGGCGGCGATCGCTCGTACTCCTTCGAGTTCTTCCCGCCGAAGACCGATGCGGGCGAGGTGGCGCTGTGGCAGGCGATCCGCGAGCTCGAGCGGCTGGCGCCGACCTTCGTGTCGGTGACGTACGGCGCGGGTGGCTCGACCCGCGACCGCACCGTGCGCGTCACCGGGCGGATCGCCGAGGAGACGACGCTGACCCCGGTCGCCCACCTCACCTGCGTGGGCGCCAGCGCCGTCGAGCTGCGCGGGGTGGTGGCGCAGTACGCCGCCGCCGGCATCCGCAACGTCCTGGCGCTGCGCGGGGACCCGCCGGGCGGGCCCGGCGGTGCCTGGACACCCCACCCGGCCGGTCTCGACCACGCCGACGCGCTGGTGCGCCTGGTGCGCCGGCTGGGGGACTTCTGCGTCGGCGTCGCGGCGTTCCCGGAGGGGCACCCGGAGTCGCTCGACCTCGACCACGACGCGCGCGTCCTGGTGGGCAAGGCGGAGGCTGGGGCGGAGTTCGCGGTGACGCAGTTCTTCTTCCGTGCCGAGGACTACGTGCGCCTGCTCGACCGCGTCCGCGGGCTGGGCTGCGACCTCCCGATCATTCCCGGGATCATGCCGGTGACCAACCTGGCGCAGGTAGAGCGCTTCGCCCAGCTGTCGGGCACGGCGGTCCCGGCGGACCTCGTCGCCGCGCTGCACGCGGTCGGCGAGGACCCTGCGGCGGTCCGGCAGGTCGGCGTCGAGGCGGCCACGGCACTGTGTGCCGACCTGCTCGACGCGGGCGCCCCGGGGCTGCACTTCTACACGCTCAACCGGTCCACGGCCACGCGCGAGATCTACGCGGCGCTCGGGCTCGCGCGGCGACCGGCGGTGGCGTCGTGACCGAGCTGGCCGAGGCGTCGGCGGGGGTCACCGTGAGCGGGCACGGCGGCGCGGCGGCCGCGCCGGACGTCGTACGCCTGGCGCTGGCGGCGGAGGCGAGCGCGGGGTCGGTGTCCGACGCGCTCGAGCGCGCCTCGGCGGGGGTGAGTGCGATGCGGTCCGCGCTGGTCCAGGGCGGCGTCGCCGAGACCGACCTGCGCACCACCGAGACGGCGCTGTGGTCCGACAACGGCCCCACCGGCCGTGGACCGGTGCGGCACACGACCCGGCTGGGGCTGCAGGCCACCGTGCGGGAGCTGGCCGCGGCCGGCCGGCTGCTCGCCACGGCGCTGGCGGCGGCCGGCGACAGCGGGCGCAGCAACGGGCTGTCTTTCGCGCACTCCGACCCGACCGCGCTGCGCGCCACGGCGCGCGAGGCGGCCTTCCGCGACGCCCAGGCCCGCGCCGAGCAGCTCGCGGCGCTGGCCGGGCGCCCGCTCGGCGCCGTCCGCGAGGTCGTCGAGGTCGACGCGTCGGCGCCGGTGCCGGTCGGCCGGGCGTACGCCATGGTCGCCTCGGCCGAGCCCGTGCCGGTCGACGCCGGCGAGCAGGAGGTGCGGGCCGCCGTCACCGTGTCGTGGGACTGGGCGGCCTCGTCCAGCGGGCCACCGATCTCAGGGACAGTGCCGCGGTCGTGACGGCGGTGCCGGACCGGGACGGCTACTTCGCGCGCTGGGCCTCCCTGCACGGAGGCTACGACCCGCGCTCGTCGTGGATGGTGCGCACCTGGCTCGGCTGGACCTACCAGGTCGCGCGGCCGCTGGCCCGGGCCGGCGTCGCGCCCGACCTGCTCACGCTGGCCGGCCTGCTCGTCACGCTCGGCGCGGTCGGGCTCGCCGCGGCGGGCGGCCGGTGGCCGCTGCTGGCCGCGCTCGTGGTCGTGCTCAGCGGCTTCGGGGACAACCTCGACGGTGCGGTCGCGGTGCTCAGCGACCGGGTGTCGCGGTGGGGCTACGTCTTGGACTCCGTCGTCGACCGGGTCTGCGACGGGCTCTACCTGCTCGCCCTGTGGGTGCTCGGAGCGCCCGGGTGGCTCGCCGTGGTGGGCGGTTCGCTGATGGGCGTGCAGGAGTACGCCCGGGCGCGTGCGGCCGCCGGTGGCATGTCCGAGGTGGGTGTGGTCACCGTCTGGGAGCGGCCCACCCGCGTGATCACCACCGCCGCCTTCCTGGTCGGCGCCGGGCTGTTCGCCGGCCGCGCCGCGGACTGGGCGACCGCCGGCGCGGCCGCCTGGGTGGGTCTCGGGGCGGTCGGCAACGTCCAGCTCGGTGCCACACTGCGCCGCCGGCTTGCCGGCCCGGTCTCCACCGGTGGCTGAGCGCCCGCCCACCGGGCTCCGCGGTACTCGCCGGCGGCTCCCGCGCTGGGTCGACGTCGGCTGGGTGCTGCTGCTCGCCGCGTACGTGCTCGCCGGCACCGCCCTCGCGCCGTTCCACGGCGACGAGGCGCGCCAGGCCTACACCGCGCGCGACGGCTGGCGGCTCGTGCACGACCCGGCCGCGCTGCTGCCCGGCCACGGCCGGGCGTTCGACGACCAGCTGCGGATCATCAACGGCGGCATCAACCGCTACACGGTCGCCGCCGGCTGGGCGCTGGCCGGCGGCACGCCGGCGGAGCTGCCGGGTTACCCGGGCTGGAACTGGAAGGCGTCCTACGACGCCAACGTCGCCGCCGGGCGCCGACCGCCCGAGCACCTGCTGGTCGCCGCGCGCGCCGGGTCCGCGATGCTCGGCGCGGGGGCGGTCGCGGTGCTCTTCGCGCTCGGGCGTCGGGTGGGGGGGCGGGCCGTGGCGTACGTCGGCAGCAGCCTGTTCGCCACCTCCCCACCGGTGCTGCTCGGCGTGCGGCGAGCCACCATGGAGGGCTCGCTGATGTTCTTCGGGCTGGCGGCGCTGCTGGTGGCGGCGGGCATCGCCGCAACCGTCGCGGCGGGCGCGCCCGTGCGCCGGCGCCGCTGGGTGCTGCTGGCGGTGACCGCGGCGCTGGCGATGCTGGCCAAGCAGACGGCGGCGATCCTGCTGGTGGCGGCCTGGGTGTGGGTCCTCGGCGCGCTGGTGCTCGCGCCGCGCCCGCCCGGAGGGCGGCGGCGACCTGTGCTCGGCGGCCTGGCGGCGGCGGCGACCGGCGCGGCGCTGCTCTGGACGGTCCTGTCGCCGGCGATGTGGGGGGCGCCGTGGGAGCGGGTCGCGCAGCTGCTCGTCGACCGCGCGGGGACGGTGAGCGTCCAGGAGCGCACCGATCCGGGAGCGCCGATGACGCCGCCCGAGCGGTTGGCCGCGGTGGTGCGGCAGCCCTTCGCCGCAGACCTCCAGCTGCACGAGAGCCTCACCTTCGCTGCCGTCGAGCGCAGCGGCGCGTGGGCGCGAGAGGCTGCCGCGTACCAGCGGTCGTGGCTGTCGGGTGTCCAGCTCGGGCGCTGGCTGGGCGCCGCGGTCACGCTGGTCGCCGCCGGCGGCCTCGCCATGGCGGCGGTGCGGGCGGGGGACCGGCGGCGGCTGCCGGTGGAGCGGGCCGCGGCGGCGGGGCTGGCCGCCTGGACGCTGCTCACCGCGCTGGCGCTGCTCGCCAACCCGCTGCCGTGGCAGCGCTACTACCTGGTCCTGGTGCCACCGCTGGCGTTGTGCGCCGGCGTATGCCTGGTGGCCGCGGCCGGGGCGCTGGTCCGGGACGCGCGGGGGCCGGTCCATTCCGCCGGGTGAGCGGGGCACACTGCCGGCATGACCGACGACGCATACCCCTACGCCGACCTCGACAGCTATCAGGCGCAGCCCCGGGTCGCCGGGCTGGCGCTGGCCCCCGACGGCTCGCGGCTCGTGACCACGGTGGCCACCCTCGACCCCAAGCGCACGCGGTGGGTCAACGCGGTGTGGGAGGTCGACCCGGCCGGGGAGCAGCCCGCGCGCCGGCTCACCCGCTCGGCCAAGGGCGAGTCGGGCGTGGCCTTCCTGCCCGACGGCGGTGTGCTGTTCGGCTCCGCCCGCCCCGATCCCGACGCCGACGCCGGGTCCGACGACGACGCGCCGCCGGCGCTGTGGCTGTTGCCGGCCGGCGGCGGTGAGGCCCGGGTCGTCGCCAAGCGCGCCGGAGGGGTCGGCGGCCCGGTGGTCGCCCGCGACGCCGGCACCGTCGTCGTCGCGTCGATGACGCTGCCCTCGTCGATCACCGCCGAGGACGAGGAGGGGCGGCGGAAAGCCCGCAAGGAAGCCAAAGTGTCGGCGATCCTGCACACCGGCTACCCCGTCCGCTACTGGGACCACGACCTCGGCCCGGATGCGCCGCGGCTGCTCGCCGGCCGGACCTCCGGTTCCGGCGCGGACGAACGGCTCGAGCTCCGCGACCTCACGCCCGCGCCCGGGGCCGCGCTGTTCGAGGCCGGCTACGACGTCTCCGCCGACGGGGCTACGGTCGTGACGACCTGGCTGCGGCCCGGTCCGGGCGGCACGCTGCGCTCGACGCTGGTCGCCATCGACACCGCAACCGGCGAGCAGCGCCCGCTCCTGGACGACGAGCGCCACGAGTACGCCGACCCGCGCATCTCTCCGGACGGCAGCCAGGTGGTGGCCGTCCGCGAGTCACTGTCGACGCCGTACGAGCCGCCGGACCTGACCCTGGTCGTCGTGCCGCTCTCCGGCGGCCAGCCGCGCGACCTCGCCCCCGGCTGGGACCGCTGGCCGCACGGTCCGCGCTGGAGCGCCGACGGATCGGCCGTGCTCGCGGTCGCCGACGAGGAGGGGGCTTCCCCGGTGTTCCGCGTGGACGAGGCCACCGGCGCCGTGACCCGGCTCACCGGTGACGCCGGCGCCTACACCGAGCTTGCGGTCGCCGTCGACGGCTCGGCCGTCTACGCGTTGCGCAGCGCCGTCGACGCGGCGCCGGCCCCGGTGCGGCTCGACGCCTCGACGCCCGGCCAGCAGCCGGTCCACCTCCGTGGCCCGGTCGACCCGCTGCCGCTCCCGGGCCGGCTGGAGGAGGTCACGGCCACCGCCGAGGACGGCACCGCGCTCCGTGCGTGGCTCGTGTTGCCCGACGGCGCGTCGGCCGAGGCTCCGGCCCCGACAGTGCTGTGGATCCACGGCGGCCCGCTCGCGTCGTCGAACAACTGGTCCTGGCGGTGGAACCCGTGGCTCATGGCAGCCCGCGGCTGGGCGGTGCTGATGCCCGACCCGGCGCTGTCGACGGGCTACGGGCGGGAGGTGGTGCGCCGGGGTTGGGGGTCGTGGGGCGGAGCGCCGTACACCGACCTCATGACGATGACCGACGCCGCACTGGCGCGCCCGGACCTCGACGCCGAGCGAACTGCGGCGATGGGTGGGTCGTTCGGCGGCTACATGGCCAACTGGGTGGCCGGGCACACCGACCGCTTCCGCGCGATCGTCAGCCATGCCAGCCTGTGGGCGCTCGACCAGTTCGGCCCGACGACCGATGCGTCGTGGTACTGGTCGCGCGAGATGACCCCGGAGATGGCGCTGGCCAACAGCCCGCACCGCCACGCCGACGCCATCGTCACGCCGATGCTCGTCGTGCACGGCGACAAGGACTACCGGGTGCCGATCGGTGAGGGGCTGCGGCTGTGGTGGGACCTCGCCAGCCGGTCCAAGCAGCCCGACGGGTCGCTGCCGCACCGCTTTCTGTACTTCCCCGACGAGAACCACTGGGTGCTCACGCCCCGGCACGCGACGATCTGGTACGAGGTGGTGCTGGGCTTCCTCGGCGAGCACGTGCTCGGGCAGGCGTGGGAGGTGCCGGAGCTGCTTCGCTGATGCGGCTCCCGCTCCCGCCCCGCTGGCGCCCCCACCCCGCTGGCGCCCCCCACCCCGCTGGCGGCCCCCCACCCCGGATCAGTCAGGGCGAAACGCGGCTGGAGCCCCGCCACGGCCTGACTGGTCGCCTCGGGGCCAGATGTGTCAGGCCCTGACGCGGCTGGAGCCCCGCCACGGCCTGACTGATCGAGGTGCGGGCGCGCTAGGCCGGGCCGACGAGGTCGGCGACGATCGCCGCGGACATGCCGACGAGCGGCAGCCCGCCGCCGGGGTGCGACGAGCCGCCGACGAGGAAGAGCCCCGGCACCGGCGACCGGTTGGCCGGGCGCAGGAACGCCGAGCGCGCGCCGTTGGACGACGAGCCGTAGATCGCGCCGCCCACGCTGCGGGTGTCTCGCTCGAGGTCGGCCGGGGTACGGACCTCCCGCCACAGCAGCCGGTCGCGTACGTCGAGGCCGCGCTGGGCCATGACGGCGAGGATCTGGTCGGCGTAGCCCTCGGCGATGCCCGGCGCCGTCCAGTCGACGCCGCCCGACGGGTCGGCGGGGGAGTGCCGGGGTGCGTTGACGAGCACGAACCAGGCCTCGCCGTCGTCGTCGGGGCGCATCGCCGGGTCGTCTGGGGCGCTGACGTAGACCGTCGGATCGGGACACGGCCGCGGGCGTCCACGGTGCGGCCCGGTGCCGAACACGGAGTCGAACTCGTCGTCGTAGTCGGCCGGGGAGCGCCCAGCGAAGAGCACCGTGTGATGGCGCAGTCCTGGGGTGCGGCCGCGGACGGCGAGCAGCAGGACGAAGCCGGCGAGCGAGGGCGTCGCCCGCCGCAGCTGCGCACGAGCCTGGTCGGCCAGCGGCGTGCGGAGCAGGTCGCGGTAGAGATGGGCGGCGTCGGCGTTGGCGACGACGACGTCGGCGGAGATGACCTCGCCGCCGGCCAGGCGTACGCCGGCAGCCCGCCCGCGCTCGACCAGCACCTCATCAACGTCGGCCCCGGTCCGGATGCGGGCACCGCGCAGGACGGCCCGCTGGTGCAGGGCCTCGGCGAGGCGGCGCAGGCCCCCGGGCACGTACCAGGCCCCGAACTGCTGCTCGACGTAGGGCACCGTCGCCAGCGCCGCCGGGGCTCGCCGCGGGTCGGACCCGGTGTAGGTGGCGTAGCGGTCGAGGAAGGTGCGCAGTCGCGGGTCGCGCAGGTAGCTCGCGCCGAGCGAGCGCAGCGACTGCCAGGGGGCGACGGTGCGGAGCGCGCGCAGGTCACGGGAGTACGCCGCGAGCGTGCGCGGGCCGTCAAGCGGCGACTCGAGGAACGGGCCGCGTGTCACCTCCCAGATCGCGCCCGCCCGGTCGAGGAAGGCGTCCCACTGCTCACCCGCGCCGGAGCCGAAGGCGCCGTCGAAGGCCCGGCGTACGCCGGCGCGCGAGGCGTTGGGGACGTCGACCTCGGTGCCGTCGGCGAAGCGGTAGTGGCACACCGGGTCGACCGGCACGAGCTCCAGCTCGCGCTCGAGCGCCCGCCCGGTCTTGCGCCACAGGTCGCGGTAGACCGCCGGCAGGGTGAGCAGTGACGGGCCGGTGTCGAAGGTGAAGCCCTCGCGCGTGAACGACCCGACCTTGCCGCCCACCTTCGGGGCCTGCTCGCACACGATGACCTCGTGGCGCTGACGGGCCAGCCGCACGGCGACGGCCAGCCCGCCCATCCCGGCCCCCACCACCACCACCCGCGCCACGACCGGCGAGCCTACGGGCGCGCGCACCGTCCCACCCCCCACCCGCCTCGAGTGGAACGCCTGGCCGACACGCCAGGCCG
>JBBRVP010000059.1:0-12524 GCA_038246785.1 Jiangellales bacterium | reverse complement strand
GCCGCCGTCCCCGGGCCCCCCCCCCCCCCCCCCCCCGGGAGAGGTCGGGGGGTTAGTCCTCGGGTGGCCGCTCGTTGTAGCCCGCCGCCCGTTGCTGGCCGCTGAGCGCGGCGATGGCGTCCATCACCGCATCGGTGAGCCGGCGCCGTGCGACACCGGGCCTGAGGTCGCGGTAGGGCTCCGGGCGGACCGGCGGCCCGAAGCGCACCGTCACCGGCGCCACCCGCACGCCGCGCGCGCCCACCGGCTGCACCCGATCGGTCCCGACCAGCCCGACCGGCACCACCGGGGCGCCGGCGTCGAGCGCCAGCCACGCCACGCCCGTGCGGCCGCGGTAGAGCCGGCCGTCGCGCGAACGCGTCCCTTCCGGGTAGATCCCGAAGGCGTCGCCGTCGCGCAGCACCCCGAGCGCCGCCTGCAGGGAGGCCCGGGCGTCGGCATGCTCGCCGCGGCGCACCGGCACCGCGCCGACGGAGGTGAAGTAGGCGCGGGAGAGCCAGCCGCGCAGCCCGGTGCCCTCGAAGTACTCGCTCTTGGCCAGGAAGTGCACCCGCCGCGGGACGGCGAGCGGGATGACGACCGAGTCGACGAAGGACAGGTGGTTGCTCGCCACCAGGACCGGCCCCTCGAGTGGGACGTGCTCCACGCCCTCGATCCGCGGGCGCCAGCCGAAGCGGAAGACCACCCCGAGCACCCAGCGCACGACGGCGTAGACCACGCTGACCTCCCGCGCTGGTGCCGGGCAGGGCGCCGCGACCCGACCGACGGTATCGCCTGCAGGACTTGCGGCTGCGCGCGCGTTCGAACGCAGAATCTGCGGTCAGCAGCACGGTAGACCGCAGGATAGTGCGGCCGCCGCTGATATCATCAACCTATGCCAGCTCGTCGCCGCGCGGTGGTCGACCTGGACCCCGTCGTCGTGCGCAAGGCCCGATCGCTCGCCCGCCGGGCCGGCCGACCGGTCGTCCGGATCGCCCGCACCTCCACCACCGTCTCCGTCGAGCGCGCCACGCTGCGCCTCGCCGGGCTGTCCGGAGCCGACGTCGAGGGCATCCCGTGGGTCAACCGGCTCGTGGACCGGGTCCGCGAGGAGGTCGGGCTCGAGCACGGCGTCGCCCTGCCGGTCTGGGATGCGCTGCGCCGCGGCGAGGCGCCGGACCTGCTGACGCTGGCCCAGAAGGCCGCCGCCGGCCCGCTCGGCCTGCGGCTGCCGGAGGGCAGGGCAGCCGAGCGCGTCGCCCGTACGGCTCGCGTCGCGGTAGCCAAGGGCGTCCGGGCGATCGACCGTCGCCGGGCCGAGCGCGAGCGGCTGGTCCGCCGGCTGGGCGACCCACCGCGGCGCCCCTGGATCTACCTCATTGTCGCCACCGGGGACATCTACGAGGACATCCCGCAGGCGCAGAACGCGGCCCGGGAGGGCGCCGACGTCGTCGCGGTCATCCGCTCGACCGGGCAGTCGCTGCTCGACTACGTGCCGGAAGGCCCGACCCGGGAGGGCTACGCCGGCACGTATGCCACCCAGGACAACTTCCGCCTCATGCGCGCCGCCCTCGACGACGTGTCCAAGGAGGTCGGCCGCTACGTGCGACTGACCAACTACGCCTCCGGGCTGTGCATGCCGGAGATCGCCACCCTGGCCGGCCTCGAACGGCTCGACATGATGCTCAACGACTCGATGTACGGGATTCTGTTCCGCGACATCAATCCCGTCCGCACCTTCGTCGACCAGCGCTTCTCGCGTCAGGTCCACGCTCGGGCCGGCATCGTCATCAACACCGGCGAGGACAACTACCTCACCACCGCCGACGCTGTCGAGGCGGCGCACACGGTGACGGTGAGCCAGCTGCTCAACGAGTACTTCGCCAAGGAGGCCGGGCTGCCCGACGAGCTGCTCGGGCTCGGCCACGCCTTCGAGATCAACCCCGACCTGCCGGACTCGTTCCGGCTCGAGCTGGCCCACGCGCTGCTGGCCCGCGAGCTGTTCCCGAAGGCGCCGCTGAAGTGGATGCCGCCGACCAAGCACATGTCCGGCGACATCTTCCGCGGCTACCTGCTCGACGGGTTCTTCAACCTCGTCGGGGCGATGACCGGTCAGGGCATCCTGCTCGTCGGCATGATGACCGAGGCCGTCGTTACCCCGTGGCTGTCCGACCGCGACCTTGCGCTGCAGAATGTCCGGTACGTGCTCAACGCCGCCGGCGGCCTCGCCGAGGACTTCCACCCACCCGCCGACGGCCTCATCGCCACCCGGGCCCGCCAGGTGTTGTCTGAGGCCGTCGACCTGCTGGAGCGGATCGTGCACGACACCAGCACGACGGATGGCGCGGCGGGTGGCCCGCCGCTGCTCGCCGCGATCGGCGACGGCACGTTCGGCCTCATGAAACGGCCGGCGAACGGCGGAAAGGGGCTCGACGGCGTCGTGGCCCGGGCCCCCGGCTACGCCAACCCGGCGATCGACCTGCTCGAGGCAGGGCAGTCCCGGTGAGCGGCCCGGTCGTCCGCCCGTACGGCGACGCCACCGGCGACGGCATGGTGCAGCTCTCGTTCACCCTGCCGGTCCCGCACGGCAAGCGGGCCGAGGGCGCTGCGGCCCAGCTGGCGCAGAGGATGGGCATCGACCCGGCGCTGGTCGTGCACGCCAAGCCGATGGGCCCCGACTACACGTTCTTCGTCGTCTACGGGCCCGTGCACCACCTGGTCGACCTGGCCAAGGTGGAAGTGGTGGAGCGGGAGTACCCCCTGCTGAGCCCGAAGGAGGTCAACGCCGCGATCAAGCAGCGGCTGCGTCGCCGCCTCGTCGTGCTCGGCGCCTGCATCGGCACCGACGCGCACACGGTCGGCATCGACGCGATCCTCAACGTCAAGGGATTCGCGGGGGAGAAGGGCCTGGAGTACTACCGCGAGATCACGGTCGTCAACCTCGGCGCCCAGGTGCTCGTGCCCGAGCTGGTCGCCCGAGCACGCACCGCGCGAGCCGACGCCGTGCTCGTCTCGCAGGTCGTGACCCAGCGCGACGCGCACCTGCGCAACACCCGGGAGATGTCGGCGGCCTTCCGCGAGGCCTACCCCGCGGGCGAGGCACCGCTGCTCGTCGTGGGCGGACCGCGTTTCGACGAGGGATCGGCGGCCGGCCTCGGCGTCGACCGCGTCTTCGGGCGGGGCACGACCCCCGGGGAGGTGGCCAGCTACCTGGTGCACGCCCTGCTGCCCGACACCACTGGCGCGAGGAGGACCGCGTGAACACTGGCCAGGCCGACCCGCGGGTGGGTCTACAGGTCGTGCACCGGCGCTATGTTCCGTACTCCCACGCCCACTACGGCGGCGAGCTCGTCGACGGCGCCTACTCGCTCGCGCTATTCGGCGACGCCGCCACCGAGGTGTGCATCCGCACTGACGGCGACGAGGGGCTGTTCGCGTCCTACTCCGCCGTGGCGTTCCTCGCGCCGGTCCGGGCCGGCGACGTGCTCGAGGTCGTCGCGACCGTGACCCGCGTCGGCACCCGGTCGCGCACGATCGACTTCGAGGCGCGGGTGGTCTGTCGCGGCCGCCCGGACCGCTCCGCGTCGGCCGCCGAGGTGCTCGACCCGTCGGTCGTCGCGACCACCGCGACCGGCATCGTGGTCGTGCCACCGCAGCCGACCTGACGCCGTCGGCGTGTCACGGACGACACGCCGTCGGAGATGAACTCCGTGCGAGCCGGGCGTTTCCGGCAGGTGCCGTTGACCTGCGACTGGGCGCATCGCCGCAGGTCGACGGGCCGTTGACACCCCGCCCGCGGCAGCGGCACGCTGCGGCCCGGGACGTCGGGCGCGGGGGACCGCTCCTGTTCCAGGCGTACCGGCACCGGCCGAGGGGCGGGTGCCGCCGGATGGGCCCGCCTCAGCCCCTTAGACAACGGTGGGGTCCCCGCATCCCGCGGGGCAACGCCGGACCGAAGGGCGGCGCGGGCTCCATCCGCGCGTGAGCCGGCACCGCCCGGGCGTCACCGCCCGGGCGGTGACGCTCACCCGTACGCCGGCCACGGCAGTCCCGGGCACGCGCCCACGCCACGGCGCGTTGATAGCGTCGCAGGATCCCCGCGGCCACCCGGCCGGGGGCCGCGGCGACCTCGGCGGGAGACCCGGGCGTGCAGTGGGCAGCGAGCCGGTGACGATCCCCGCACGCAGCCGCCCACGCGCACGTCTGGGGGGGCGGCTCGCCGGCGCTGCGTCCGCGGGCCTGGGGATCGGCCTGTCCTTCCCGCCGTACGGCTGGTGGCCCCTGCTCGCGCCCGGGCTGGCCGCCCTCACCCTGCTCACCCGCGGTGCCCGGCTGCGGACCGGCGCCGCCGTGGGCGCGATCGCCGGGCTCGGCTGTTTCCTCGTGCTGTTGCGCTGGGCCGCGGTCATCGGCAACGACGCCTGGCTGGCGCTGGCTGCCCTCGAGGCGGCGGCGTGGGTGCTGGTCGGCATCGGGCTGGTCGCCGTCCAGCGGCTGCGGGCCTGGCCGGTCTGGGCGGCCACGGTGTGGGTGGGTGTGGAGCTGCTGCGAGCCGAGGTGCCCTTCGGCGGGTTCCCCTGGGGGCGGCTCGCGTTCGCGGTCACCGACACGCCGCTGCTGGCGTGGGCCGCGGTGGCCGGCGCGCCGGGCCTCAGCTTCGTCGTCGCGCTCGCCGCTCAGCTGCTGGCGCTCGCCGTGCTCGCCGTGACGCAGGCCGTGCGCGAACGACCGACGGCCGCCCGGCGGCCGCGGGCCTGGGCCGTCGCCGCCGCGGCGCTCGGCGGGGCGGCGGCGCTGGTGGCCGGCGCCTCCGTCGTACCGCTGGGCACCGACGGGCCGACGACGACCGTCGCCGCGGTGCAGGGAAACGTGCCCGGCGTCGGGATGGACTTCCTCGGCGAGCGCGAGGCGGTGCTGCGCAACCACGTCGCGGCCACCGAGCGGCTGGCCGCGCAGGTCCGCTCCGGACGGCTGCCAGCGCCGGCGTTCGTGGTGTGGCCGGAGAACTCCAGCGACATCGACCCCTTCCGCGACCCGCAGGCCTACCGGCTCATCGACGGCGCCGTCCGTGACATCGGCGTGCCCGTGCTCGTCGGCACGCTGGTCGACCGGTCGGGCTCGACCACCACGGACAACACCGGGATCGTGTGGGACCCGGTGACCGGCCCCGGGCAGCGCTACGTCAAACGCCATCCGGTGCCGTTCGGGGAGTACATTCCGTTCCGCTCCCTCATCGGTGGCTGGTTCACCCGGTTCCAGCGGATCCCGCGAGACTTCACCGCCGGGGACCGCCCCGGCGTCCTGCAGCTGGACGGGGCAAAGCTCGGCGACCTGATCTGCTTCGAGGTCGCCTACGACGACCTCGTCCACGACGTCGTGACCGGTGGAGCCCAGCTGCTCGTCGTGCAGACCAACAACGCGACGTACGGCCTGACCGGCCAGCCCGCGCAGCAGTTCGCGATCTCCCGGCTGCGCGCGGTCGAGACCGGCCGCGCCGTCGTCGTGGCCGCCACCTCGGGGATCAGCGGGGTCGTGACGCCCGACGGGGTGGTCCGGGCCGAGACTCGCCAGCTGGTGCCGGCAATCCTGGTCGAGCAGGTGCCGCTGCGCACCGCCACGACCCTCGCGACGCGGCTGGGGGCCTGGCCCGAGCTGATCCTTGCCGCGGCGGCCCTGATCGCTATCGTCGTCGGACTGCGGAGGGGACCGGCACTGCCGCAGCCAACGACACCGGCACGGCGGACACAGGAACGGGCGCGGACACAGGCGGTGAGGCCACCGGTGCCCTCCGCAGCGGCCGGGCAAGCTCCCGTTCAGGCGTCGCCCGTCGTGGACGCCCGGGGGCCGACTCGAGGAGGAAGCACGTGACGTACCAGGTCCCGGTCTCCTTGGGGCGTGTCCTCGTCGTCGTCCCCACCTACAACGAGTCGGAGTCGATGCCCGGCGTGGTGGCCCGGGTGCGGGCGGCGGTGCCGGAGGCGGGCGTCCTGGTCGTCGACGACGACTCCCCCGACGGCACCGGGAAGCTGGCCGACGCCATGGCCGCCGACGATGCCGCGCTCGCCGTCCTGCACCGCCCCGGCAAGGCCGGCCTGGGCACCGCCTACGTTGCGGGCTTCGGCTGGGGCCTCGAGCGCGGCTACGGCGTGCTGGTCGAGATGGACGCCGACGGGTCGCACGCACCGGAGCAGCTGCCCCGGCTCCTCGACGCATTGACCGGCGCCGACCTGGTGCTCGGCTCGCGCTACGTGCCCGGTGGTTCGGTGGTGGACTGGCCGATGCGGCGCGAGCTGCTGTCCCGCGGCGGCAACACCTACACGCGCCTGGCACTCGGGCTGCCGCTGCGTGACGTGACGGGTGGCTACCGAGCCTTCCGCGCCGCGGCCCTCGAGGCGCTCGACCTGGGCAGCGTGGCGAGCCAGGGCTACTGCTTCCAGGTCGACCTGGTCTGCCGAGCCGTACGGGCCGGGCTGCGCGTCGTCGAGGTCCCGATCACGTTCGTCGAGCGCGAGCTGGGCACCTCCAAGATGGACGGCCGCATCGTGCGCGAGGCGCTGCTGCGGATCACCGGCTGGGGACTCGCGGCCCGCCGCGCGCGGGCCGCGACTCTGTTGCGTGCGGCCCGGGGGGGCTGAGTCGTGCCCGTGCTGCTCTTCATCGGGTTCCTCGTCGTGCCGGTGCTCGAGATCGCGATCATCCTGCAGGTCGGGCAGGTCATTGGTGGGTGGCAGACCGCGCTCCTGCTGCTGGCGATGAGCGCTGCCGGCGCGTGGATCGTGCGCCACGAGGGCCGCCGGGCGTGGCGGGCGCTGCGGGCGGCGGTCGAGGGCGGTCGGCTGCCCGCCCGCGAGGCCGCCGACGGCGGCCTGGTGCTCATCGGCGGCACGCTGCTGCTGACCCCCGGCTTCCTCACCGACGCGCTCGGCCTGCTGCTGGTGCTGCCGCCCACCCGGGCCTTCGCCCGCGGGCTGCTCGCCCGGTGGGCCGACCGGCGGGCGGTCGCGTTCGGCGTACCGCGCGGAACCTTCCGCGGCGCCAGCCGCGATCCCCGCGGCCGGCCCACCGGTGGTGACCACGACCCCCGAGCTCCCGGCTGGGACGGGCCCGTCGTGCCCGGCGAGGTCGTCGAACACAGGGAGGGCGACGAGCCCGGCGGGGGTTGAGTGGCCCTTGTCGAGTCAGCCGCGTCGGGCTGTCAGCCGACGTGCAGCGCGTCACGCAGCCGGACCCGGGCGCCGGTGCGCAGCACCGCGTTGGAGTAGATCCGCGCGGCCGCCCACACGAGCACCGGGATCAGGGCGAGGGACAGCGCGAGCGAGGCGACCACCTGCCATGTCTCGACGGTGCCGAGAGCGATCCGGATCGGCATGACCATCGGTGCGGCGAACGGCACGTAGCTGAGCACCACGACGAGCGGGTTCGTCGGGTCCCACGGCGCGATGCTGACGCCGATGACGTACGGGATGATCATGAAAACCATGACGGGCGCGGTGACCGACGCGACGTCCTCCTGCCGCGAGACCAGCGAGGCCAGCGCGGCCAGCGCCAGCGAGAACATCACGAATCCGACGACGAACCACACCAGGGCCCAGGCGACGGTTGACCCCAGGTCGATGCTGCTCGCGTCGAGCAGACCGAGCCCGAGGGCGGTCCCGGCCGCCGCGGCGACGACGACGCCGACCTGCAGCAGCCCGATGATCCCGATGCCCAGCACCTTTCCGGCCATCAGCTGCCACGGCCGGATGGTGCTGAGCAACAGCTCGACGACCCGGCTCGACTTCTCCTCGACGACGCCCTGCGAGACCAGCTGGGCCGTGGTCTGTAGCGCGATGAACAGCAGGATGCCCGCGACGTAGCCGGCGACGATCTGGCCGCCATCCCGTTTCGGCGACGGGGCGAGGGCGCGGACCTCCAACGTGGCGGCGGCGAGCTGCGCGGAGACCTTCGCCGGGTCCCCACCGAGCTCGGTGACGGCCGCATCGAGCGCCGCCTGCTGGCGCAGCACCGTCAGCGTGGCGGACAGGGTGGGATCCAACTCCGAGCGCACCACGACGGTGAAGTCGGTCGGGCCGCCGACCAGGGCCGCGTCGACGTCCTCGCCGCGCACGGCGGACTCCGCGGCGCCATCATCGGCCACCGCGACGACGTGGACCTTCTCGTCGCTCGCCCGCGCGACGTCCTGCAGCGGCTGGGACAGGGCCGCGGTCTGGGGGGTGACGGCGATCCGGGTCGCCGACGACGAGCCGAGAGCGACGTTGAGGACGACGCCGCCGATCACGACCGCCGCTAGGAGGAAACCCGTGGTCCACAGGAACGCCTTGGACCGGATCCGCGTGGTGATCTCGCGGCCGGCGACGAGGCGGATTGTCTCGCCGGTGCTCATGAGTGCGCGTCCTCACTGACGGTCTCGCGACCAGGTCCGTTGTCGGAGTCGGCGACCGCGTCGCGGTACAGCTCGACGAGGTGCGGGCGGACCGCGCCGAACGCGCGGACCGGCCCCGCGGCCAGCGCCGCCCGCAGGAGCGACTGCTCGGCGCTGGCTGAGCCGTCGGCCATCTCGACGACGGTGCGGCCGTCCGCGCTGTTGACCACGCGGGCCCCGGGCACCTGCGCTGGCCAGCCGAGGGCGGCCGGTGGGCCTTCTACCAGCCAGCGGGGGTTGTCCAGGGTCCGCAGGTCCTCGATGGCTCCGACAGCGACCATCGCGCCCTCCTTGATGATGGCGACCCGGTCGCAGAGCCGCTCGACGAGGTCGAGCTGGTGCGAGGAGAACAACACGGGTACGCCGGCGTTGGCACGCTCCCGGAGCACCGCGCTCATCACATCGACCGCCACCGGGTCCAGGCCGGAGAACGGTTCGTCGAGGACGAGGATGTCGGGATCGTAGGCCAGTGCCGCGGCGAGCTGGACGCGCTGCTGGTTGCCCAGGGAGAGCTTCTGCACCTCGTCGTCACGGCGGGCCGAGATGCCGAGGATGTCAGTCCAGCGGGCCACCGCCCTCTCGGCCTCCCCGACGCTCAGGCCGTGCAGCCTGGCCAGGTAGCCGAGTTGTTGCGCGACACGCATCCGCGGGTAGAGCCCGCGCTCCTCGGGCATGTAGCCGATCCGTCGGCGGACGTCGAAGTCGACCGGCTTGCCCGCCCAGCGGACCTCACCGGCGTCGGCGGCGAGCACCCCGAGGGCGATCCGCATGGCGGTGGTCTTGCCGGCGCCGTTGGATCCGACGAAGCCGACGATCTCCCCGGAGGCCACGGCCAGGCTCAGGTCGCGCAGCGCGCGGACTTCGCCGTAGGACTTGTCCAGGTGCAACAGCTCGAGCTCGGGCACGCAACCCCTCCCGGTAGCGGGCTCGCAGGTCGCGTCCAAGCCAATCACGGCCGCCGGGGGGCAACGGCGTCGCGGGGCCTCCCGTTCCCCACCCCGACACCCATCCCCGCCCCGACGCCCATCCCCGCCCCCACATCGAGTTGATCAAGGAGAAGACCACGTTCTGAGCCCCGGAGAACGTGGTCTTCTCCTTGATCGCGCGGCTCGGGGATGTGCCAGCCGGCGGCGCGGAGCTCGTCCTCGACCCGCTGCGAACGCGGTAGGGACGCGCAGCACGTCGTCGGCGGTGAGCTACAGCAGCGCCCGCCCGTGCTGGTCTGATGCGGAAAGGTTGCGCCCGTGCCCGAGAGAGCCCGGATGTCCATGCCGCCGGCGGGTCAGGCGGGCGGCGGGTCAGGCGGACTTGCGGCGTGGCGCTGTCGTCTGGGCGGCGAGGTGCGCTCCGCCTCCCAGCCGGCCGGCGCGCAGGAGGGTGAGCCGCTCCTCGAGCAGCTCCTCGAGGTCGGCGACGCTGCGCCGCTCCAGCAGCATGTCCCAGTGGGTGCGCGGCGGCTTGCCGGGCTTGCCCTGCGGGCGGTCGGCGGCGACCCGCAGCGCCTCGAGCCCGCACTTCTGACACTCCCACAGCGAGGGGACGTCGGCCTCCTCGGCGAAGGTGACGGTACTGCGGTGGCCGGCCGGGCAGTCGAAGTCGACCTGCTGGCGCGCCGCCAGCTCGACGTTCCGCTCGTCCTCGTAGCTCAGACCTCCGAGCCGCGAGCCACGCAGCGAAGAACGCTCCGACATGGATGGACCTCCCCGGGCCTCGGCGAGCGGGCCCTGAACGATGTGCGCGGGACAGCCGCGCAGGCACTGCTGCTCACAACGTCGAGAGGGTGCCCGGTGTTCCGCGCAGGCAGTCCGGCCGCACCTGGCCGAACGCTGCCGAACGCTGCCGAACGCCGGCGCGCCGGCCCGAACACCGCGGAGCCCGGCGTCCGAGCCGCCTCTCAGACCGTGCTCGGCACCTGGTTGCCGGCCGCGAGGATGCCGCGCCGGACATCGAGCCGCGACAGCAACCCGAACCCGACGAGGAAGAACGCCACCATCGCCACGATCGAGTTCCGATAGGAGCCGGTGAGCTGGAACACGACGCCGAAGGTCAGCGTCCCGAACCAGCTGGTGCCGCGCTCGGCGGCCTGGTAGAGGCTGAAGTACTCCGCCTCCTTGCCCCGCGGCACGAGCAGGCTGTAGAGCGACCTGGACAGCGCCTGGCTGCCGCCGAGGACGACCCCGATGGCGGCGGCCAGCGCCAGGAAGGGCAGCACCCGCCCGGCCGGCAGGACGTAGCCAACCGCCACGACCACGGTCCACAGCAGGAGGCTGCCGAGCACCGTGCGTTTGGAACCGTAGCGGCCGGCGATCCGGCCGAGCAGCAGCGCGCCGCCGAAGGCCACGAACTGCACCAGCAGGATCGCCGCGATCAGCGTGCTCTGCCCGAGGTCGAGCTCCTCGGCGCCGAAGATCGAGGCCGAGACGATGACGGTCTGGATGCCGTCGTTATAGAACAGGTACGCGACCAGGAAGAGCAGCGTCTGCGGGTATCCGCGCGCATGGACCACCGTCGCGCGCAGCTGGCCGAAGGCGGCGCGCACGCCGCCGCCGGCGACGCGCTCCACGGCCAGCGGCGGCCGGTCGTGCAGGCCGCGGAACGGCACCAGCGTCCACAGCCCCCACCACAGGCCGGCCGAGAGCAGGCTGATCCGGACCGTCTGCCCTTCCGACAGGCCGAAGGGGCGCAGCGTGACGAAGGCCAGGTTGGCGGCCAGCAGCAGCCCGCCGCCGAGATAGCCCAGCGCCCAGCCGCGGCTGGACACCGCGTCGCGCTCCTCCTCCGCGGCGATCTCGCAGAGGATCGCGTCATACACCACCAGCGAGCTGCCCAGGCACAGGCTCGCCACGAGCAGGAGCGCCACGCCCAGCTGCCAGTCGGTGCCGGTGACGAGGAACATCGCCGCCGCCGCCGCCGCGCCGACCCAGGCGAAGCCGGCCAGCACGTGGCGCTTGCGGGACGTCCGGTCGGCGGCGGCCCCGACGACGGGCAGGACCAGCGCGGACAGCAGCGTCGTGAACGTGATGGCGTACGGCGCCAGCGAGCCGGCCGCCACCGGGATACCGAGCACCGACAGGGTGGCCCGGCAGGTCTGGTCGGCGGCCAGCCCGGGGCAGGCCGCGTCGGTGGCGACGGCGGTGAGGTAGGGGCCGAACAGCACGGTCGCCGTGGTGGTGACGTAGGCGGAGTTGGCCCAGTCGTAGAAGTACCAGGCCCGTTGCTCGCGGCGGCGGGCGGCAGGGTCGGCGAGTGGGCCCGCCGGCGCGGAAGCGGTCATCACCGCTGATGGTGCACTGTCGCACGCTGCCGAACGCGCTCGCCGCGCGCTGGTGCGGAACGTTTGCTCCTAGTGTCGCGTGTCGCAAGTGACTTTGTGGTGTGAGTCCGCGAGAATGAGGTATGTCGGTTGCTGCGCCGCTGGCGCTGCGGGTGGGGGACGAGCAGAGGCTGGCGGCGCTGGTGCGGTCGTCGTCGGTTCGGGCCGGGGCGGCGCAGCGGGCCCGGATCGTGCTGTTGGCGGCCGAGGGGCTGGCGAACGCTGAGATCGCACGCCGGGTGGGGGTGTCCGGTCCGACGGTGCTGGCCTGGCGCAACCGGTACGTCGCCGGCGGTGTCGCCGCGTTGCACGATCTGCCCCGCCCGGGTCGCCCGATCGAGGTGGACGAGGTCGAGATCGTGGTCACCACGGTCACCCCGCCGCCGGAGGAGCTGGGGGTGACGCACTGGTCCGCGCGGCTCCTCGCCGGGCATCTGGGGTACTCCTTCGCGACGGTCGCCCGGGTGTGGCGCAAGTGGAACCTGCAGCCGTGGCGGACCAGGACCTTCAAGTTCTCCACCGACCCCGAGCTGGACGCGAAGGTTCGCGACGTGGTCGGGCTCTACCTCGACCCGCCGGAGCGGGCGGTCGTGCTGTGCATCGACGAGAAGTCCCAGATCCAGGCGTTGGACCGCACCGCACCGATCTTGCCGCTGCGGCCCGGGGGCTAGGGGGTGTCAGATGGTCTGTGTAAGCGGCGGGTCCGATGACGAAGGAGTCCTGTGTGACTGCGACCAGCAATGAGACGAACGGTGTGTCCGAGTCCGAGGCTCGTCGGCTGCGTCGGGAGTTGTTCTCCGACGAGCTGGT
>JBBRVP010000058.1:0-15157 GCA_038246785.1 Jiangellales bacterium | reverse complement strand
TCGGCGCGATCAACGCCCACTGCTCATCGGTCAGATCGGAGGGATAGGGGCGCGGGGAAGTGGACGCCATACCGCCACACTGGCCACCTCAGTCACAACAGTCACGGAGGCTCGCCGAGTGCTTTCCCAACACGTTCTCAGTACGAGGGCTGGCTGGGGTCGACCTGGCTGACCCACGCCGAGACGCCGCCCCCGACGTGGACCGCGTCGGCGAAGCCGGCGCCCTTGGCGATGGCGAGCACCTCGGCCGAGCGGCCACCCACCTTGCAGTGGAAGACGACCTGGCGGTCCTGCGGGAGCTTGCCGAGCGCCTCCCCGGTGAGGAACTCGCCCTTCGGGATCAGCACCGCTCCCGGGATCCGGTTGATGTCGACCTCGTTGGGCTCCCGCACGTCGACGAGCAGGAAGTCGCGCTGCCCGCGGTCGCGCTCGTTCAGCCAGTCGCGCAGCTGCAGCACCGAGATGGTCGCGTCTGCCGCGGCCTCCGCGGCCTCCTCGGACACGGCACCGCAGAACGCCTCGTAGTCGATGAGCCCGGTCTCGAGGGTGATCGAGGGGTGCTCGCCGCACACCGCGCACTGCGGGTCCTTGCGGACGTTGACGGTGCGGTACGCCATGTCGAGCGCCTCGTAGATCATCAGCCGTCCGACCAGCGGCTCGCCGATCCCGAGCAGCACCTTGATCGCCTCGGTCACCTGGATAGAGCCGATCGAGGCGCAGAGCACGCCGAGCACGCCGCCCTCGGCGCAGGAGGGGACCATGCCCGGAGGCGGCGGTTCGGGGTAGAGGCATCGGTAGCAGGGCGCGCTGGCTCCGGGCGCCGCCGGCCAGAACACCGATGCCTGCCCGTCGAAGCGGAAGATCGAGCCCCAGACGTAGGGCTTGCCGAGCAGCACGGCGGCGTCGTTGACGAGGTAGCGCGTCGCGAAGTTGTCGGTGCCGTCGACGATGAGGTCGTAGCCGGCGAAGATCTCCAGCGCGTTGGAGGAGTCGAGCCGCTCACCGTGGACGACGACGTCGACGTACGGGTTGATCCCGCGTACGGAGTCCCGCGCGGACTCCGCCTTGGGCCGCCCCACGTCGCTCTGGCCGTGGATGATCTGGCGCTGCAGGTTGGACTCGTCGACGCTGTCGAAGTCGATCACGCCCAGCGTGCCGACACCGGCGGCGGCGAGGTACATGAGCGCGGGAGAGCCCAGACCGCCGGCGCCGATGACGAGCACCCTGGCGTTCTTCAGCCGCCGCTGACCGTCCATGCCGACGTCGGGGATGATCAGGTGCCGCGAGTAGCGGCGGACCTCGTCGACGCTGAGCCCCACGGCGGGCTCGACCAGCGGTGGCAGGGGCACGACGTTCCTCCTCGTGGACGATGTCGTCGACGTCCGAGCGCAGGAGGCAACCGCGTCCGATGCCTCCGGATTCCCGTGAGCGCCTCGGAGGTCGCCGCCAGTCCGCCGTACGCTTGGTCCGGCGCCGCGGGCGCGGACCGCCGACGCCGATTCCAGGCCGTGAGGAGGAGCTGCCGTGGTCAGCGACCGACCCGACGCGCTCGATCCCGTCGTCGACGTGCAGCCGGCCTCCGTGCCGGAGTTCGGCGTCGAGGTGCCCGAGGCCGACGCCGTCGAGCAGGCCCAGGCGGTGGGCACAGGCGATGCCGCCGACGAGGCCGGCTACGACGCTGCGAGCGTGGCCACCGTCGCCTTCGACGTCGACCCGGCCGACGCCGCCGACCAGCGGCGGACGGTCGGGGACGACGACGAGGACGACCGCCGCTGAGGCGGCGTCGAGCCCGCCGCCGTACCCGTGAGTAGTCTTGCGGGTCAGGTCGAGCGAGGAGCGCGCGTGACACCCGAAGCCGTGGCCGGGGACTCGCTGCGTGCTGCCGGCACGGGCGACCCCCTGGCCCGCCAGCAACGCCGCCTCGCCGAGGCGCCTGGCCGCGGCGCGCGCCTGCCGCGCGGCGCCCGCCGCGAACAGCTGCTCGACGCGGCGCAGACGGTTTTCGTGGCCAATGGCTACCACGCGGCCGCCATGGACGACATCGCGGTCCGGGCCGGGGTGAGCAAGCCGGTGCTCTACCAGCACTTCCCCGGCAAGCTCGATCTCTATTTGGCCCTGCTCGGGCGCAACGCCGACGCCTTCGTCGAACGCATCCGGACGGCACTGGACTCCACCCACGACAACAAGCGACGCGTGCAGGCTGCCGTGGAGGCCTACTTCGCCTTCGTGGACGACCCGGCTGCCGGCTTCCGCCTGCTCTTCGAGAACGACCTCACCACCGAGTCGGCGGTCCGCTCTCAGCTCGACTGGGTCACCCGTGAGTGCGCCGAGGCGATCGCCGGCGTCATCGCCGAGGACACCGGACTGCCCAGCGACGAGGCCATGTTGCTCTCCGTGGGTCTGGTCGGCCTGGCCAACACCGCGGCGCGCTACTGGCTTGCCGACGGTGGCCGGCTGCCGCGCGGCACCGCCGCCGAGCTCGTGGCACAGCTGGGCTGGCGCGGCATCCGCGGCTTCCCGCGGCGCGACGAGGCCAGTACCTCAGAGCCACCTCCCCTGGTCTAACCTGGCGCCGCGGCGCGCCGTTGCCGCTCGACTCGCTCGATCGAACACGGAAGGTCGCGCACGTGGAGGTCAAGATCGGCGTCCAGCACGCCGCCCGTGAGGTTGCGCTCGAGAGCGCCCAGCAGCCCGACGACGTCCTCGCCGCCGTCACCGAGGCGCTGTCCACCGGCGCACTGCTCGAGCTCACCGACGAGCGAGGGCGCCGCGTACTCGTGCCGGGCGACAAGATCGCGTACGTCGAGGTCGGCGAGCCGGTCGAGCGACGGGTGGGCTTCACGGCGCTGTGAGCCGGTCCGGCGCGCCTGCTTGCGGCGGCCCTGTTTCGCCCGGATCATCCGGGGGAACCGACCCGGTGAGGGCCGCGGGCCCTAAGAGGAGGCACGTCCCATGGAAGTCGTCGGCGTCTTCAGTGCGATCATCGTCGGCATCGTGGTGGGTCTGCTGGGGCGCCTCGTGCTGCCCGGCAAGCAGGCCATCGGCCTGCTGCTCACCATCGCCGTCGGCATCGTCGCCGCGCTCATCGGCACGGCCATCGCACGCGGTCTCGGCTATGCCGACACCAAGGGCTTCGACTGGCTGGAGTTCTTCACCCAGATCGTGCTGGCCGCGATCGGCGTCGCGATCGTGGCCGGAATCCAGGGTCGCCGCTCCGTCGCCTGACCGGCCCTCCCCGATCGACCGCTCCGACCTGCCGTCCCGGACCGTGCGGCACTGTCCGGCCCGCCCGGTGCGGCGCCGACGCTAGGCGTGCAGGCCGAGCGCCTGCATCCGAAGCGTGTGGCGCTCGGTCAGCGAGGCGAGCACGCGGCCCAGCTCGGCGAGGTCCATGCCGTGGCCGCCGACGATCAGGGCGGCGAGCGCGTCATGGTCGACGGCCACCCGTTGGGCCTGCGACAGGGCCTCCCCCACCAACCGGCGGCCCCAGAGCGCCAGCCGACCGCCGACCCGCGGATCCGCGGCGATGGCCGAGCGCACCCGGCCCACCGCGAACTCCGCGTGGCCCGCGTCGGCCAGCACCTCGAGCACGAGTTCGCGGGTCGCCGGGTCGAGATGGGTGGACACCTCGCGGTAGAAGTCGGCGGCGATGCCGTCACCCACGTACGCCTTCACCACCCCCTCGAGGAAGTCGGC
The DNA here is from genome assembly GCA_038246785.1 of Jiangellales bacterium. Classification (GTDB taxonomy): domain Bacteria; phylum Actinomycetota; class Actinomycetes; order Jiangellales; family Jiangellaceae; genus JBBRVP01. Next base: position 11,461 of record JBBRVP010000058.1, on the reverse strand, counting down.
CGGAGTCGTGTGGGCGTGGAAGCCGTCCAGGGCCGCCCGGAACGGCTCCATGGCGCCGGCAGGATCCGCACCGAGCTCGACCAGCCGCGCGCTCAAGTGCTCGAAGTTGTGGAACTCCGCCACGGCCATCGCCGACAGCGCGGACATGTCAGACAGCGTGGGCGCCAGTTCGGCGTCGCCGGCCAGCCGGGAGAACGCCGTCAGCTCGCCGTACGCGAGCACCCCCAGCAGGTCGATCACCCCGGCCCGGTACCCCGGGTCGTCGACCAGCAGGTCGGGGGTGGCGCCGTCCGACATGCGCGCAGGGTAGCGATCACCGGCTCTGCCCGCGTACGCCCCACCGCCGGCCCCCGACGTCACTGTCCTGGTGGTCGAGAACCGGGCCGGAATCGCGCGATAAACCGCCACCAGGACAGTGACGCCAGCACGCGCGGGTGGGCGGCGGTTAGACTGGCCGGAGGCTTCGCGGCGCCCCGACGGCGCCGGACCCGCGCGGCTCGGCCGCCCGGCCGCCGCCCCCGTAAGCCCGGTCAGCACGCGGCGCGCCCGGAACGCCCCGCAGCGCCGCCGGGCCGCGCTCGAGACCGAGAGGCGAACCGCCCTGACCACCTTTGCAGACCTCGGGGTGCTCCCGCCCATCGTCGACGCGCTCACCCGGGTCGGCGTGGTCGAGCCTTTCCCCATCCAGGAGCTCACCATCCCGGTGGCGCTCACTGGAGCCGACCTCATCGGCCAGGCGCGCACCGGCACCGGCAAGACATTCGCCTTCGGAATCCCGCTGCTCTCCCGCATCATCGCCCCGGACGACCGCGACTACGCCGACCTCGTCGAGCCTGGCAAGCCGCAGGCCCTGGTCGTGTGCCCCACCCGAGAGCTCGCCGTGCAGGTGGCCGGCGACCTGGCGACCTGCGCGACCATCCGGCGCGTGCGGGTGCTCACGCTCTACGGCGGACGCGCGTACGAGCCACAGGTCGGAGCACTGCGCAGCGGCGTCGACGTCGTGGTCGGCACCCCCGGCCGCCTGCTGGACCTCTCGCAGCAGCGTGAGCTCGACCTCTCGCACGTGAAGGTGCTCGTCCTGGATGAGGCCGACGAGATGCTCGACCTCGGGTTCCTGCCGGACGTCGAGCGCCTGCTTGCCCTGACCCCCGAGCTTCGCCAGACGATGCTGTTCTCGGCCACCATGCCCAGCGACGTCGTGTCGCTCGCCCGCCGCTACATGCGCCACCCGGTCAACATCCGGGCCGAGTCTCCGGACGAGGGTCGCACGGTGCCGACCACCGCACAGTTCGTCTACCGTGCGCACGCCCTGGACAAGGTGGAAATCCTCGCCCGGCTGCTGCAGGCCGAGGGCCGCGGGTTGACGATGGTCTTCTGCCGCACGAAGCGCCAGTGCGACAAGGTGGCCGACGAGCTGGCGACCCGCGGCTTCGCCGCCGCGGCGGTGCACGGCGACCTGGGGCAGGGGGCCCGGGAGCAGGCGCTGCGCGCGTTCCGCTCCGGCAAGGTGGACGTGCTCGTCGCCACCGACGTCGCCGCACGGGGCATCGACGTCGAGGCGGTCACGCACGTCGTCAACTACGTCTGCCCCGAGGACGAGAAGACCTACCTGCACCGGATCGGACGCACCGGGCGGGCCGGCGCGTCCGGCGTGGCGGTGACCTTCGTCGACTGGGACGACCTCGCCCGCTGGCGCCTGATCAACGACGCGCACGGACTGCCCTTCCCAGAGCCGCCGGAGACCTACTCCAGCTCCGAGCACCTCTTCCACGACCTCGGCATCCCTCACGGAACCACGGGATTCCTGCCCCGCGCTGCACGCACCCGCGCCGGGCTCGACGCCGAGGTGCTCGAGGACCTCGGCGAGACCGGGCGCGGCCCTCGCCGCGGGGGACGCCCGCCCCAGCGCGACCGCGCCGGACGCGGTGGGGGACGCGACGATCGTCGTCGTGACCGCCCGGCCCAGGAGCCGGACGAGCCCGCGCGGCCCAGACGTGAGCGACAGCGCCGACGTACCCGCGGTGGCCAGTCCGCCGGAGCTCCCTCGGCGCTGGCGCCGCCCCCGGCCGCGGCTGAGCGCGACGCTGGCGCGGCCGCTGCGGACGGCGAGGGCGCGTCCCGCCGCCGGCGCCATCGTGGCGGGCGCGGAGGGCGGGGTCGCGGCGCCGTCGACTCCGGAGCCGCGGGTGCCGCCGCCCCCGCCGGCGACGCCGGGCCAGCCAGCCCGTCCAGTTGACCTAGGAGATATCCACGTTCAGCGACCCGCTGAACGTGGATATCTCCTTGATCAACTTCTGGGAGGGGGCGGGTGCGTGGGCCCGGGAGGCGGGTCGTGAGCCGCGAGCCGGGCTGGGGCTCAGGAGGCCAGCAGCACGGCAGCGAGCTCGCGATAGCCCTGGGCCCCCTTGGACGAGCGCGCCGTGGCGAGAACCGAGCGCCCCACCGCCGGCGCCTCCGCGAAGCGCACCGACTTCGGGATCGGTGTGAGCACGCGCAGCTCGTAGCGCTCCCCGATGTCGGCGAGCACGGCGCGAGCGTGGTTGGTGCGGCCGTCGAAGAGGGTCGGCAGCACCCCGAGGATGCGCAGCCGCCGGTTGAGCAGCCGGCGTACGTCGTGCACGGTGTCCAGCAACTGCCCCACCCCGCGGTGCGACAACGTCTCGCACTGCAGCGGCACCAGCACCTCGTCGGCGGCGGTGAGCGCGTTGACGGTGAGCACCCCGAGCGAAGGTGGGCAGTCGAGGATGACCCAGTCGTAGTCGTCGACGACCTCCTCCAGCGCGTTGCGGAGGGTGAGCTCGCGCCCCGTACGGGTCAGCAGCGCACCCTCGGCCCCAGCCAGCTCGATGGTGGCCGGCAGCAGGTCGGCACCCTCGTCGACGGTGAGCAGGGCGTCACTCGCGGCGGCGGCACCGAGCAGCACCTGGTGCAGCGAGACCTCCAGGTCCTCCGGGTCGACGCCCAGCGAGAACGTCAGGCACGCCTGCGGGTCGAGGTCGACGAGCAACACGCGCTGGCCGAGCTCGGCCAGGGCCGAACCCAGGCTCGCGACCGTCGTGGTCTTGGCGACGCCGCCCTTCTGGTTGGTCACGGCGAGGATGCGGGTCACGGCGGCCATTGTGCCGGTCGGGGCCGGCCCTGCCGCGGCCGGAGGACTCAGCTGGCGTCGGGGCCGCCGCGGCCGGCTACCCGAGCGATGACCCGGGCGGCCTCGAGCAGCCGCTCGTACTCGTCGGGGTCCGTGGTGTTGCAGCCGACGTCGTAGCCCGGTTTCCCCGCTCCGTGAGTGTCGCTGGAGCCGGTGACGACCATGCCCAGCTCGCGCACCAGCGCGCGCAGCCGCCGGCGGGTGTCGGCGTCGTGGTCGTCGTGGTCGACCTCGACCCCCACCAGCCCGTGCTCGCCGAGGGCGGCGAGCGTCCCCGGGGTGAGCACGTCGGCGGACGGCCGTCCCCAAGGGTGTGCGATGACGGGTACGCCGCCGGCGGCGCGCACCAGCGCGACCGCCGCGGCCGTGCCGGGCTCGTACTTCGGCACCGCCCCGGGCCGGCCGTCGGCCAGCCAGCGGGCGAACGCCTCGTCCCGGTCGGTGACGACGCCGAGCTCGACGAGTGCGTCGGCGACGTGCGGCCGGCCGATGCTGGCCGCCGACCCGGCCGCCCGGCGGACGTCGGCGGCGGTCAGCGGCAGCCCGTGGGCGACCAGCCGGTCGACGATCGCCGCGGTGCGGTGCTGACGGCCGTCCCGGATGCGGGCCAGCTCGTCGGCGAGCGGCGGGTAGAAGGCGTCGACGAAGTACGCCAGCAGGTGCACCGACGCGCCCCGCAGCCGGGAGCTCATCTCCAGCCCCGGCAGCACTCTCACCCCGACTCGCCGCCCCTCGGCGGCGGCCCGCGGCACGCCGGCGAGGGTGTCGTGGTCGGTGAGCGCCATGACATCGATGCCCGCCGCCGCGGCGGCCCGCACGAGCTCGGCCGGCGGCTGTGTGCCGTCGGAGACCGCGGAGTGGGTGTGCAGATCGATGCGCATGGGAGTCCCGGCAGCGTAGCGACGCGGCCGTGGGGCTGATCCGAGCGTGGCGGATGTCGGCTAGCCGGCGACCAACCAGGGCGGCAGCGCGCCGTACGGCAGCAGCTCAACCTCCGGGCCGAGCTCGCGCAGGTCGCTGAGCACGAGGTCCTCGGCGAGCAAGGCCCCGGCGCTGGCGGGGCGCAGGACGGCCCACAGCCAGCGGCCGGCCCACTCCCCGACGAACGCGGCGCAGTCGACGGCCCGCGGTGCCAGCCACAACGCCGTCGGGTGGCCGCCGATGGTGACCTTGGCGGCGGGGGCACCGGTGTCGAGCAGCCCGGCGTCGGGTCCGGGCAGCCCGGCGAAGCGAGCGCCGAGCCCGACGCCGGGCTCCTCGGTCACGACGAGCAGGTCCCCGGCCCCACCGAGCGGGTTCGGCCCGGACAGCGCGACCGCTGTCGCGGCGGCCTCGGTGGGATGGTCGCCGGCGAGCAGCAGACCGGTGACGACCCACCCGTGTGGCAGCGGCCACGGCAGCCAGAGCGGAAGGGCGCTCGTGGTGGCGAGGTGGACGGCGAGGTCGGCTGAGGGCTGGACGGCCGGCTGCAGCGGTGGCACACCCCCGTGCGCGGGGCAGCTCCACGCGCTGTCCCAGACGCCCGGCGCGTGCAGGACCGCCGCGCAGCGTGGGCAGGACGGCGGACCACGCATGGGCGGACAGTCGCGCTTGCGCCCGCCCCCGTCAAGGGTCGTCCGGCCGGTGCCGCCGGGGGCGCTGCCGTAGCGTCGGGCGGGTGCCGCGGCGGGTGCCCTGCGTCGGCGCCGTCGTGCTCGACGGTGCCGGTCGGCTGCTGCTCGTGCGCCGCGGGCGGCCGCCGGCGGCGGGGATGTGGTCGGTGCCCGGGGGCCGCGTCGAGCCCGGTGAGTCCGCCGTGCAGGCAGTCCGCCGGGAGCTGCGCGAGGAGACCGGTCTCGACGTGGCGGTCGGGGAGCTGATCGGGACGGTGGAGCGTGCCGGGCTCGGCGACGACCGCTACGTCATCGCCGACTACGACGCGACGGTGGTCGCCGGCAGCCTCGTCGCCGGCGACGATGCCGCGGAGGCCGGGTGGTTCCCGGTCGAGGAGGTGCTCAGGCTGCCGACGGCGCCGGGCCTGGTGGCCTCGTTACAGGAGTGGGGTCGGCTGCCCCGCTGACCGCGTGCACGTCGAGCCCCGCAACCGGCCACGTCAGGCGTTCCAGCGCAGCAGGGCCGGCGTCTCGCGCTCCCAGCCGAGCACCGACACCGTCGCGGTGTCGAGCAGGTAGTGCGCGCCATCGACCGGCCGTTGCCCGAGCCAGCGGGCTGTGAGCACTCGCAGCAGGTGGGCGTGGGCGACGAGCAGGGCGCGCCGGACGCCCGGCACCCGGACCCGGGCGACCAGGCGGTCGCACCGTGCACCGACCGCCGCCGGGTCCTCACCGCCGGGGGCACCGTCCCGCCAGAGCGTCCAGCCCGGCCGGCTCGCTCGCACCTCCTGGGTGGTGATCCCCTCCGCCTCGCCGTAGTCCCACTCCCGCGCGTCGTCGACCGGCTCGGCGTGGGGGAAGCCGGCCAGCTCGGCGGTGTGCCGAGCCCGACGCAGCGGGCTGGTGAGCACGAGGTCGAAGTCGATGCCGGCGAGCCGCGGGGCCAGCCCGCGCGCGGCCTCCTCACCGGCCGGCGTCAGCAGCAGGTCGGTGCGCCCGGTGTGCCGGTGCATCCGGCTCCACTCGGTCTCGCCATGGCGGACGCACCAGAGCTCGGGCAAGTGCTGGGCGCCGTACGTGTCGCCGTGCGCGCCCGCGGGCACGGGTCACGCGTCCTGAGGCTGCGGCCGTCCCGGCTGGTCGCCACCCCGCTGGTCCAGGTAGGAGCGCTTCGGAACCATGACCTTGCGCCGGAAGACGCAGATCAGCGTGCCGTCCTGGTTGTAGCCCCGGGTCTCTACGGCGACGATGCCACGGTCGTCCTTGCTCGACGACTCCCGCTTGTCCAGCACGGTCGTCTCGCCGTAGACCGTGTCGCCGTGGAACGTCGGCGCGACGTGGCGCAGGCTCTCCACCTCGAGGTTGGCGATCGCCTTGCCGGACACGTCGGGGACGGACATGCCGAGCAGCAACGAGTAGATGTAGTTGCCGACGACGACGTTGCGGCCCTGCTGGGTCGTGGTCGCATAGTGGGCGTCCAGGTGCAGGGGGTGGTGGTTCATCGTGAGCAGGCAGAACAGGTGGTCGTCGTACTCGGTGACCGTCTTACCCGGCCAGTGCCGGTAGACAGCCCCGACCTCGAACTCCTCGTACGTGCGACCGAACTGCATGGCTGCGGCACTCCTCTGTTCCGACGCGTGGCCTCCCGGCGCGACCCTAGTGCCACCTCACGGGCAGCCCGTGCGGCGCGGCTCGGGCCAGCACGCGCTCGCGGCCGCCCGGCCAGATGCGCAGCTGGACCAAGAACACCAGACCGGTCCCGATCCGGTGCGGCTCGAGCCGCAGGTGGGCCAGCGGAGCAGTGGCCGTCGCCCGCGCCCCCAGCTCGGCAAGCCGGGCGGTGACCCCGGACCGTTGGGCGGGGGGGACGTACTGCCACATCACCGAGTGCCAGAGCACCGTGCTCACGCCCTCGACGGGTTCCAGCGCAGCGACGGCCTTTCCGGCGCTCGCCCGTTCCAGCCGGGCCGGCACCCGCGCCGCCACCGCGAACGCGCCGCGCAGCCTGGTCAGCCGGTCGAGCTGGTCGGGCCAGACGTAGCAGGTGAGCCGCAGCCGGCCTTCCGTGGTGGCGGGGTCCACCGGGGCGATGTCGTAGCCCACGCGCTCCACCACCCGCAGCGCAGCGTCAACCGGAGGCATCCGGCCGCGCCACGCATCCGCCAGCAGCACCGGCGAGTCGGCCGGGCCCCAGGCGGGCGCTCCGGCCGCTTCGTACCGGAAGCCGTCCGCCCGCAGGTTGAGTCCACCGCTGGCACCGATCTCGTGCAACCGCACCGGCAAACCGGTGTTGTGCGCGACGTGCAGCAGCCCGCCGAGCAGCGCAGCGGCGCGCCCGACCTCGTTGGTCTGCGGCGGCTGGGACAGGCCCACGCGCAGGTTGTCAATGTGCTCCTCGACAGTGGCGCGAAATGCTGCCCAGACCAGCTCCGGTGGCCCGGGGCGGCCGCCGACGCTGGGGTAGTGCAGACCGAGGGCCGGCGCCTGCCGCTCGAGGACCAGGCGGTGGATCCCTCCCATGAGACGCAGCGTCACCGCGTCGGCGGAGGGGTCGCACTCGTGACCGGCCAGTACACGGGCGCAGGGCCCGCCGGCGAGCACGTCGTCGGCCACCCGGGCGAGCAGGTCCGCGTACAGTGGCGAGCCGATCCGGCCGCACGCCTCCGCCTGCAGCCGCACGGTCTCCACCAGCCGCGCGGGGTCCGCCACGGGCCACATCGTGGCAGGACGCTCGCGCACCGAACCCTCGACGCCAGGGAGGTGCCTCGTGGCCGGTCCCGTGCAGCGGCGGCGTCGCCGGATGCCGCTGGCGCCGGTCGTGCGCGCGGTGCGCCGTCCGCCCGGTCCGCCGGACACGACCTCCGGGCAGCCGAATGCGCCGGGCAATCATGGCGTCGTCGACTGGGCGCTGTACGTCGAGGGGCGGCGGGCCTCGGTCGCGTCGCACCAGGAGGCGGTGCAGCGTGCCCGCGCCGGCGAGGGGTTCGTCTGGGTCGGGCTGTTCGAGCCGACGCAGGGCGAGCTCGCAGCGGTCGCCGCCGACTTCGGTCTGCACCCGCTCGCCGTCGAGGACGCGGTCAACGCCCACCAGCGCCCCAAGCTGGACGTCTACGACAACGGGCTGTTCATGGTGCTCAAGACGGTCCGCTACGTCCCCCACGAGGGAGTGACCGAGACCAGCCAGATCGTGGAGACCGGCGAGGTGATGGTGTTCCTCGGCGCGCACTCAGTCGTCACGGTGCGCCACGGCGAGCACGGCCAGCTCGGCCACGTACGGCAGCGGCTCGAACAGCTGCCGGAGTTCATGGCCCACGGCCCGGCCGCCGTGCTGCATGGCGTGTGCGACGCCATCGTTGACGACTACGTCGCCGTCACCGACCGCCTCGAGGACGACGTCGACGAGATCGAAGCCGCGGTGTTCTCCCAGCGCGGCGCACGCGACATCGGTCGCATCTACCAGCTCAAGCGCGAGCTCATGGAGCTGCGCCGCGCGGTCACGCCGCTCGTCGTGCCGCTCGGCCAGCTCGCGCAGCGGCCCTCGCCCTTCGTGGACAAGCAGGTGCGCAAGTACCTCCGCGACGTCGAGGACCACCTCGTACGGGTCGCCGAGACGGTGGCCGGCTTTGACGAGCTGCTGGCCACCGTGGTGCAGGCCTCGCTCGCCAAGCTGTCGATCGCCGAGAACGAGGACATGCGCAAGCTCGCGGCCTGGGCGGCCATCTTCGCCGTGCCCACGGCGATCGCCGGGATCTACGGCATGAACTTCAGGCACATGCCGGAGCTAACCTGGCGCTACGGCTACGAGGTCGTCCTGGCCTTCATCGTGGTCGCCTGCCTGCTGCTCTATCGGGGGTTCAAGCGCAGCGGCTGGCTCTAGCGCCTGCGTGCCGTGCTGGCCCGTGGGCGGGTCACGCGGCCGGGGCGGGCTCGGCGCTCAGGCCGGCGCAGGAGCGCAGCGAGGCCCACCGGTCCCGGGCGCTCGCGGCCTGCGAGCCGCTCAACGGCACCGGCAGGCCAGCCTCGAGCCGGCCGGGGGTCCAGCGCGGGTCGCTCACCTGGCGGCCCCGGACGGTCAGCTCGAGCACCCCGGTCTGCGCCGTGGGGCCGTGCGAGGAGTAGAACTGGAAGTTGCCCAGCCCGTAGTGGACGTAGGCCGACCCGTCGTAGCCGCCGCCCAGCAGCACGTGGGCGTGCTGACCGACCACGATGTCGGCTCCGGCGCGGACGACGTCCTCGACGACCCCGCGCTGGATGGCGGTCGGGCAGGTCTGCAGGTCCGAGCCGTAGTGCATGTCCACGACCACGGTGTCGACCTGGGGGCGGACCGCCTCGACCGCCGCGACGAGTGCGGCGTTGTCGCCGTCGAACGCGGTCGCCAGACCCGGCCGGTCGGGTCCGGCCGACCACGAGGACCTCAGCTGGTCGTCCAGCACCGCGGTTGCGGCGAGGAACGCGATGCGCTGACCCTTCACCTCCGCGATCCAGGGCCGGAATGCCGCGGCAGCGTCCTGTCCGATGCCGATCACTGGCAGGCCGGCAGCGCGGGCGGCAGCAAGCGCGTCGGGCACGCTGACCGGGCCGTAGTCGAGCCCGTGGTTGTTGGCCATGGTCGCCACGTCGATGCCCGCGTCGGCCAGCGCGGTGAAGGCCGCCGGCGGAGCCCGGAAGGTGTACTGCTTGGGCTGGGGGGCGCCGCGCTGGGTCACGGCGGTCTCGAGGTTGACGATCGCGAGGTCGGCGCGGGCCAGCGTGCCGGCCAGCGGCCCCATCGCCGATGCGGGGTCGGCGAGGCGACCGGCCAGGCTTCCGGCGAAGTGGACGTCCCCGGCGAACGCGATCGTGACCGGTCTTGTCGTCGACCGCGTCGGCCGGCTGGTCGAGCCGGGGCCGGGCGTCTGCTGAGCCGGGGGCCGCGACGTGCCAGCCGCGCCGGGCTTGCGGCTGGAGTGCCGGTCGGCGCCGGGCGAGGGCGCCTCGGACCCCGTCCCGCAGGCAGCGGCGACGAGCACGAGCAGGATCGCACCGAGTCCGAGTCGGCTCCTGCGACGGCTGTGGAGACTGGGCCGTCGACTGCGACGGCGAGGGTGACGTGCGGACGGGGGGCGCGACACCCCGTACCCCTATCACAACCACGCCGTCCGGCCGGGCAACCCGCCGCGCACCGCACCGCACCGCGGCCGGCACACCGCACCGCGGCGGGGGCGCGCCGTGCGGTCCATAGCCTTCCCGCGCCGTACCCCCCGTTGCCCCCTCCTGCAGGACGCGGCAACGGGCAGATGACCACGTTAACGTGATCAACTCGCCGCCGATCAGCGCAGCCGGTAGTCCTCGAGGAGGCGGCGCCCGATGATCATGCGCTGGATGTCGGCGGTGCCCTCGCCGATGAGCAGCATCGGGGCCTCGCGGTAGAGCCGCTCGATCTCGTACTCCTTGGAGAAGCCGTAGCCGCCGTGGATGCGGAAGGAGTCCTCGACGACCTGGGAGCAGTACTCCGACGCGAGATACTTGGCCATCCCGGCCTCGAGGTCGTTGCGCTGCCCCGCGTCCTTCAGCCGTGCTGCCCGCACCATCATCTGGTGTGCGGCCTCGATCTTCGTGCCCATCTCGGCGAGCCGGAACTGCACGGCCTGGTGCTGCGCGATCGGCTTGCCGAACGTCTCGCGCTGCTGCGCGTAGGCGATGCCGAGCTCGAAGGCGCGGAGCGCCACGCCGCAGCCACGGGCGGCGACGTTGACCCGTCCGACCTCGACGCCGTCCATCATCTGGTAGAAGCCACGCCCGGGCGCGTCGCCGAGCACCTGCGCGGTCGGGATGCGGAAGCCGTCGAGGACGAGCTCGGTGGTGTCGACGCCCTTGTAGCCCATCTTCTCGAGCTTCCCGGGCACGCTGAGGCCCGGCGCCACCTCGCCGAAGCCCGGCTCCTTGTCGACGAGCAGCGTGGTCATGTTGCGGTAGACCGAGTCGGCGCCCTCGTCGGTCTTGACGAGCACCGCAACGAGGTTGGAGCTGCCGCCGTTGGTGAGCCACATCTTCTGGCCGGTCACGACGTAGTCGTCGCCGTCGGGCTCGGCCCGCGTGGTGATCGCCGCGACGTCGGAGCCACAGCCGGGTTCGCTCATCGAGAACGCGCCGCGCACCTCACCGGCCGCCATCGGGGGCAGATAGTGCTGCTGCTGCTCAGCGGTGCCGTGCTGGAGCAGCATGTAGGCGACGATGAAGTGGGTGTTGATGATCCCGCTGACGCTCATCCAGCCGCGGGCGATCTCCTCGACCACGAGGGCGTACGTCAGCAGCGACTCGCCGAGGCCGCCGTAGTCCTCGGGGATCGTGATGCCGAAGACCCCGAGCTCCTTCAGGCCGTCGACGATCTCCTGCGGATAGCTGTCGGAGTGCTCGAGCTCGGTGGCGACGGGGATGATCTCCTTGTCCACGAAGTCGCGGACGGTGTGGAGGATCTGCTCCTGGACGTCGCTGAGTCCCTCGGTCTGCGCAAGTCGTCCCACGGTTTCGAGTATGGCCGCCGCAGCCCCGGCCAGGGCAGCGGACAAGGCTGTGGGAACGGCCACACAGGCCGGCCAGCGCTAAGAACGTGTTGGGAAAGCGGCTACGAGGCCGCAGCTGGCTGCCAGGCTCGGCGGCCAGGGGCGGGTGCGAGTCGGCGGGTCATGAGTCCGATCATGGACCACTTGATCATGGCCTCGGCGTGTTCGGGGAGCCGTTC
>JBBRVP010000057.1:0-15707 GCA_038246785.1 Jiangellales bacterium | reverse complement strand
TCGGCGCGATCAACACCCACTGCTCATCGGTCAGATCGGAGGGATAGGGGCGCGGGGAAGTGGACGCCATACCGCCACACTGGCCACCTCAGTCACAACAGTCACGGAGGCTCGCCGAGTGCTTTCCCAACACGTTCTAAGGCCCCCCAGCCGCCGGAGGCGGTGATGCCGGGGGCATCGGCGGCGCCCCGATCCCACCCAGCGCCAACCGCGCGAGATGCGTGCGCGCCTCATCGGCGACGCGGTGCGCGGCCAGCACCTCGTAGCGCCCGGCGATGATCTTGCTGGCGGAGGTGAAGTCGCGCCGGCCGCCGGTCGCCGCGTAGGACGCGGCGCCGAAGCCGGCCCCGAACAGCGCGCCGATGACGATGGCGGACAGCAGCAGCCCCAGCCACTGCCCCTGCGCGGCGAAGAGCCCCAGCAGCAGCCCGACGAACACGCCGAACCAGGCGCCGCTGGCCGCACCGGCTCCGAGCGCCCGACCCCAGGTCAGCCGCCCGGTGACCCGCTCGACGAGGCGCAAGTCGGTGCCGACGATGGCGACGTTCTCGACGGGGAACTTGGCGTCGCTGAGGTAGTCGACGGCGCGCTGCGCCTCCTCGTAGGTGTCGAACGCCCCGACGGACTGCGGGTAGGGCGGCAGCTCGACCGGCCTGATGCGCGGGTTGGCCATGACCCCAGCATGCCTCAGCCGGCGCGCCGCCGTCCGCTCACTCCTGCGGCGGACTCCATGTCGTGGTGCGTTCCATGCCGGCGGCGCGGCCCTTGGCGGCGACGACGAGGGCCATCTTCCGCGACGCCTCGTCGATCATCTCGTCGCCGAGCATGGCGGCGCCGCGCTTGCCGCCGGCCTCGGAGGTGAAGAACCCGTAGGCGTCGAGGATGTCCTCGGCGTGGTCGTAGTCGGCCTGCGCAGGGCTGTAGATCTCGTTGGCGGCGTCGATCTGCCCCGGGTGCAGCACCCACTTTCCGTCGAAGCCGAGTGCCGCGCTGCGCCCGGCGACGCGACGGAAGCCGTCGACGTCGCGGATCTGCAGGTACGGCCCGTCGATCACCTGCTTGTCGTGGGCCCGAGCGGCCATGAGCAGGCGCATGAGGATGTAGTGGTAGGCGTCCCCCACGTCATAGCCGGGAGGTTGTTCGCCGACCACCAGCGAGCGCATGTTGATGCTCGCCATGAAGTCGGCGGGCCCGAAGATGACGGTCTCCACGCGGGGTGACGCGGCTGCGATGGCGTCGACGTTGACCAGCCCGAGGGCGTTCTCGATCTGTGCCTCGATCCCGAGCCGGCCGACCTCGAGCCCGTTGGTCTCCTCGACCTGGCGCATCAGGAGGTCGAGCGCGACGACCTGCTCGGGCGTCTGCACCTTCGGGAGCATGACGCAGTCGAGGTCGGCACCGGCGCCCTCGATGATCGCGATGACGTCACCGTAGGTCCAGCGGGTCGTCCAGTCGTTGACCCGCACCACCCGGACCTTGCTCCCCCAGTCGCCGGTGGTGAGAGCCTTGACGACGTTGCTCCGGGCGCTCTGCTTGGCCAGCGGCGCGACGGAGTCCTCGAGGTCGAGGAAGACCTGGTCGACTGGCAACCCCTGCGACTTGTCGAGCATCTTGGGGTTGGACCCAGGTACGGCGAGGCAGGAGCGGCGGGAACGCAGTGGACGCGCCCCGGTGGTGTGCGCAGCAGCGGGTGGCGCAGTGGCTTGCGGCGGGGTGGGCAGTGGCGCGGACAACGGTGGACCTCCTCGTCGGATGGGACCAAGTCTCACCGCCCGCCCGGCCACCGAGGCAGTGACCTCCCCCACAGCGATCGGCGGTCAGCCGAGGGAGCCGCCCACACCGCCGCCCTTCAGCGCGCCGATGTCGATGACCTTGTCCTTCGGTGGGGCGGTGAGGTCGACGTCGACGTCGTAGCTGAAGTCCAGCGTGCCCTGCGAACCGCCCTGCGCCGCCGGCTCGATACGCAGCGGCCGCGGCTCACCCTCGGTGGCGATCCACAGCGTTCCGGCGTCCTTGGAGTCTTTGCTCCCGTCGACCAGACCCACGGCGGGCACCCCGTCGATCTCCTTGGTCCCGCTCTTGGAGATCGTCCCGCTGGGCTCGAGGACCGACTTCGCGAACTTGTCGCTGTCCGTGAACGGGCCGAAAACGTCATTCTGTGTCTTCGGGAACAGCAGCCACTTGCCCTCGAACAGCTTGGCCGCCTCCTTCGGCGCGCCCTGCGACGTGAGGAATGCCGACGTCGCCTTCACGTAGGTCTGGCCGCCCGTGACGAGCATCTCGAACTCCTGCCCCGAAATGCTCACAGTGCCCCGGGCCCCCTTGCCCGACACGAACCCCATGTCGATCGTGAACTGGTTCTTGTTGTCCGAGCCCTTGCCCTCCACCCGGAACGAGTCGGCGGCGGCGAGGCCCTGCCGGGCTGCAACAAGGATCTCGGCCGCGCTCTTGTCGGCCAGCCCGTTCGCGGCGCCGTCGGCAGATGCGCTTGCGGCGGGCTCGCTGGTGGTGACGGGCTCGGAGGTCGAGGCGCCGGGCGCCTGGGACCGCGCGGCCGAGCCGGTGTCGCCGGAGCCGCAACCAGCGAGCAGCACCGCGGCCACAGCTGGAACGGCGAGCGCCGCGGCGTAGCGGCGGCGGGAGGGGCCGGTCACGGAGGGCTCCGGGTTTGTGGATGGGGCGGTGCGGACGGAGTGGACAGCCTATCCGTCGCCGCGACCGGCCGCGCGCTGCCGCGGTGGACAGGGCATCCGCCGGTAGCCTCGCGCTCATGAGCGGCGCGACGAGGGTCTTCGTCGCGCGCCTCGCCGGCACCGTGGTGTTCGACCCCAATGGCGACCCGGTCGGCAAGGTGCGCGATGTCGTGGTCCTGCTCTCGCCGAGCGGTCGCCCGCCGCAGGCGACCGGGCTGCTCGTCGAGGTCGTCGGGCGCCGCCGGATCTTCGTGCCGATGACCCGCGTCACGAGCGTCGACCCCGGCGCTGTCATCACCACCGGACTGGTCAACCTGCGCCGCTTCCAGCAGCGTCCCGCCGAGACGCTCGTGGTCGCCGAGCTCCTCGACCGCACCGTGACCGTCCGCGACACCGGCGAGCGGCTGCCTGTCGTCGACGTCGGGCTCGAGCCGACGCGGGTCCGCGACTGGGTGGTGTCCAAGGTGGCCGTGCAGAAGCGGGCCAAGCGCTTCGGGCGGCGCGGCGAGACCCGCGTGCTCGACTGGCTGGACTTCTCCGGCCTCGCCGATGCCGAGCCGGGGCAGGGGGCGGCCAACCTGCTCGCCGCGATCGAGCGCATGCGGCCGGCCGACGTGGCCACGATGCTGCGCGAGCTCTCGCCCAAGCGCCGCGGCGAGGTGGCCGCCGCCCTGCACGACGAGCGGTTGGCCGACGTCCTCGAGGAGCTCGACCCCGACGCGCAGAAGGAGATCCTCGCCGCCCTCGAGGCCGAGCGGGCCGCCGACGTCCTCGAGGAGATGGGTCCCGACGATGCCGCCGACCTGCTCGGGGAGCTGCCGACCGAGCAGGCTGAGGCGCTGCTGCGGCTCATGGATCCCGACGAGGCGGCGCCGGTTCGCCGGCTGCTCACCTACGAGGACACCTCGGCCGGCGGGATGATGACCAGCGAGCCGATCATCCTTGGGCCCGACGCCACCGTGGCCGAGGCGCTCGCGCACATCCGCAACCCGGAGCTGTCGCCCGCCCTGTCGGCGATGGTCTACCTGACGCGTCCGCCCCTGGAGACACCGACCGGGCGCTTCCTCGGCGTGGCCCACTTCCAGCGGCTGCTCCGCGAGGCGCCCTCGGAGCTGGTCTCGGCAGCAGTCGACTCCGACCTGCAGCCGTTGCGCACCGACGCCACGCTCGACGACGTCACCGACCACTTCGGCCGCTACAACCTGGTGGCCGCTCCCGTCGTCGACGAGTCCGGGGCCCTGCTCGGCGCCGTGACGGTCGACGACGTGCTCGACCACCTGCTCGAGGGCCGCCTCGGCGCCGACTGGCGCCGCCGCGATCCCGACGAGGCTGGGGTGCGCCATGGCGCGTGAGCGGCTCGACCTGCCCCGTGAGCCCGGCCTGCGCCGACCGACGTTCGACCCGGAGGCGTTCGGTCGGCTCTCCGAGGGCATCGCCCGCTTCCTCGGCACCGGGCGCTTCCTCGTCTACATGACGGTGTTCATCGCCGTCTGGATCACCTGGAACGTGCTCGGCCCGGCCGGGCTGCGCTGGGACACCTACCCCTTCATCTTTCTCACCCTGATCCTGAGCCTGCAGGCGTCCTACGCCGCGCCGCTGATCCTGCTCGCCACCAACCGGCAGGACGACCGTGACCGGGTCAACCTCGAGCAGGACCGCGAGGTCAACGCCCGCTCGCGCGCGGACATGGAGTTCCTCGCGCGGGAGGTGGCGGCGCTGCGGATCGCGGTCGGCGAGGTGGCGACCCGGGACTTCCTCCGCTCGGAGCTGCGCGACCTCGTCGACGAGCTCGCCGGCGGCGAGCGCCCGGAGGCTACGCAGAGCCTCTGAGCGGGTCGGATCGGCACGCGTGAGGCCGCCGGAGAGGGGTAGGCTGGCCTTGCCGAATCCGCACGACAGGGGAGCGCGCAGCGCTGAGAGTGCGGTCACGGGCCCCGGCCCGCGCCGCTGACCCTCGAACCTGATCCGGGTAATGCCGGCGCAGGGAGTCGAGCACCTGAGTGCGTCCCGCGCTCTCGGCGCGGTTCGCCCTCGAGCGCCACCGCCCCCTCCCGACGAGGGAGGACAGCATGCCCACACGCAAGGCCACCTCCAAGCACCCGACCGATGTCCGTGCCGGCGAAGGACACCACCGCCCGCCCTGGAGGGTCGTCGACACCGTCGTCCTCGCCACCTTGGGCGTGGCCTTCGGCGTCGTGTTCTGGGCCTGGAACCTGCTCTGGACCGCTACCGGGCCCGCGTTCACCGCGTTCCCCCCGGCACAGGCGTTCATGTACGGGGTGTGGCTGCTGCCCGGCGTCCTCGGGATGCTCGTCGTCCGCCAGCCCGGTGCCGCCGTGCTCACCATGCTGGTCGCCTCCCTCGTCTCCGCCCTGCTCGGCAGCGCCTGGGGCCTGCAGGTGGTCTGGTACGGCGTGCTCGAGGGGCTGGCCCCCGAGATCGTCTTCGCGCTGTTCGCCTACCGCCGCTTCGGCGCGGCCGTCGCCACCCTGGCGGGGGCCGCGGCCGGGCTCACCGCGGGGCTGCTCGACTGGTTCTACTACTACCGCGACTGGGCCAGCGGCTGGGTGTTCAGCTACGTCGGGGTCGTCGTGCTCAGCGCCGCCGCTGTGGCCGGCCTGGGCGCCGTCGCGCTGGTCCGCGCACTCGCCGCCACCGGCGTCCTCGACGCGTTCCCGGCGGGGCGCCGGCGGACGCTCGTCTGAGCCGCCGTGCCCGGCGCCCGTCTGGAGTTGCGCGGCTTCGGCTGGCGGCACCCCGGCCGGCGGGCGTGGGCCGTCCGCGGAGTCGACCTCGTCGTCGAGCCGGGCGAGCGGCTGCTGCTGCTGGGCCCGTCGGGGGCCGGCAAGAGCACCCTGCTGGCCGCCCTGGGCGGCCTGCTCGACCCGCAGGGTGGGGGCGAGGCCGAGGGGGTCCTCCTCGTCGACGGGGCGGACTCCCGGACGGTGCGGCAGCGGTCCGGGCTGGTCCTGCAGGACCCCGACACCGGCATCGTCATGGCCCGAGCCGGCGACGACGTCGCCTTCGGGCTGGAGAACCGCGCCGTGCCCGCGCCGCTCATCTGGCCGCGGGTCCAGGAGGCGCTCGACGCGGTCGGCTTCGGGTACGGCCTGCGCCACCGTACCGACGCCCTCTCCGGCGGCGAGCAGCAACGGCTGGTCGTGGCCGGTGTGCTCGCTGCCGCCCCGTCGCTGGTTCTGCTGGATGAGCCGACGGCGAACCTCGATCCGGACGGCGCGACGCTCGTCCGCGCGGCGCTGGCCACTGTGCAGCAGCGCACGGCCGCCACAACCGTGCTGGTGGAGCACCGCGTGCGCGAGAGCCTGCCCCTGGTGGACCGCGTCGTCGTGCTCGCCTCCGGGGCCGGGGTGGTGGCCGACGGGGCGCCGCAGGACGTCTTCGCCCGGCACGGCGACGCGCTGGCGGCGCAGGGGGTATGGGTGCCGGGCCCTCCGCCGCTGCCACCCAGGCCGGCGTCGGGCAGCGCAGCGGCGGCCGA
This sequence comes from Jiangellales bacterium, assembly GCA_038246785.1. Classification (GTDB taxonomy): domain Bacteria; phylum Actinomycetota; class Actinomycetes; order Jiangellales; family Jiangellaceae; genus JBBRVP01. The sequence goes on along the minus strand of JBBRVP010000057.1, from coordinate 9,515 downwards.
GCACCTGATCTCCGCCCACCGGGTCGCCCGCAGCTACGCCGGCGGAGTGCCGGCGCTGCCCGCGACGTCGCTGCACGTCCGCGCCCGCCGAGCGGTCGTCGTCACCGGGCCCAACGGCTCCGGCAAGTCGACGCTGGCGCGGCTGCTGGGCGGCCTGGACCGCCCCACCCGCGGCGTGGTCCGCGCGGACCGAGGACTGGCCGGTGACGACGCCGGCGTCCCGCCGCACCGCTGGCGGGCAGCCCGGCTGGCGAGCCGAATCGGGAGCGTCTTCCAGGACCCCGAGCACCAGTTCCTCACCGGTCGGGTCATCGACGAGCTGGCGCTGGGGCCGCGGCGGGCCGGGCGGGAACCGTCGGAGGTGGCGCGTACCGTCGAGGAGATGCTGGCGCGGCTGGGCCTCACCGGGCTCGCCGAGGCCAACCCGTTCACGCTGTCCGGCGGACAGAAGCGCCGGCTGTCGGTGGCCACCGTGCTGGCCGCAGCTCCCCGGGTGCTGGTCCTGGACGAGCCGACCTTCGGACAGGACCGCCGCACGTGGGCCGAGGTCGTCACCCTGCTGGCCGACCACCGCGACAGCGGTGGCGCCGTGGTCGCGGTGAGCCACGACCCCGACCTCGTCACGACCCTCGCCGACGACCACCTGCCGCTGCCTGCGGTGCCCCGATGAGCGCCCTGGCCGTGACCGAGCGCCCGCTCGCCGAGGGGCTGCTCGCCCGCAGCGACCCGCTCGCCACGCTCACCGCCGCCTTCTCGCTCGGCGTCTTGGTGGCGCTGTCCGGCGACGCCGTGACCCCAGCGGTCGCGCTGGGCCTGGAGCTGGCCGCCCTCGTCGTGGGCGGGGTGCCGCTGGGGCTGCTGGCCCGCCGGGGCTGGCCGCTGGCAGCCTCCGCGGCCGGGGTCGGGTTGACCGCGCTGCTGCTGGCGGCGGTCGACCCGGTCGCGTCCGCGATCACCGCCGTCGTCCGGGTCCTCGCGGTGGCGCTGCCGGGCGTGGTGGTCCTGCTCACGGTCGACCCCACCGAGCTGGCCGACAGCCTTGTCGTGCGCGCGCGGGTCTCGCCCAGGACGGCGTACGGCACGCTGGCCGCGCTGCGGCTGCTCCCCCTGCTGGCCACCGAGTGGCGCATGCTCGGGCTGGCCCGGCGCGCCCGCGGCATCGACGCCGGCCGCAATCCTGTGGCCGCGCTGCGAGTCTTCACCGGGCAGGTGCTGGCGCTGCTCGTCGCAGCCGTACGCCGGGGCACGCGGCTGGCCACAGCGATGGAGGCCCGCGGCTTCGACCCGGCGGCGCCGCGCACCGTGGCCCGGCCGCGCGCGGTGTCGCGTACCGACCTCGCGGTGGCACTCGCCGGTCCGGCGCTGGCGGCGCTGGCCGTGGCGGTCAGTGCGGCGACGGGTTCGCTGCACTGGGTGTGGAGCTGACGCGGGGGGTCATCCGCTCGAGCAGCCCGGCCAGCAAGCGAGCCTCCTCCGGCTGCAGGCACCCGGTGACGTGCTCGTGGATGCCGCGCAGGTGCGTGGGGGAAGCGGCGCGCAGGCGCTCGTAGCCGGCCGGTGTCAGCACGACCCACCAGCCGCGGGCGTCCTCGTCCACCGTCGCCCGCGCGACGAGGCCGACCGCGCCCATCCGGTCGACCAGCCGGGTCAGCCCGGAGCGGGAGATCAGCACGAGGTCGGCCAGGTCGCGCATGCGCAGCCGGTGCTCGGGTGCCTCGACGAGCTGGACCAGCACGTCGTACCAGGTCAGCGGCAGCCCGTGGGCGGTCAGGAGCTCGGACTCCAGCACACGGATCGCCCGGGCGTGCAGCCGGAGCAGACTCCGCCAGGCCGCCAGCTCGTCGTCGGGCAGCAGGATGCGCGCGGTCGCGGACCGTGCGGGGCGCTCACCCGACCGGGACGTAGCATCGGGAACCATGAGCCATCCTCCCTCGCAGGACCAGGTCCTCGCCGCCCTCGCTGGCGTCCAGGACCCCGAGATCAAGCGGCCGCTCACGGAGCTGGGGATGGTCAAGTCCGTCGCGGTCGCTCCGGACGGCGCCGTCCGGGTCGAGGTCTACCTCACTGTGACCGGTTGTCCACTCCGCGACACCATCCGGCGCGATGTCACTGCCGCGGTGTCCGCCGTGCCGGGCGTCTGCTCGGTCGACGTCGACCTGGAGGTCATGAGCGACGAGCAGCGCACCGCGCTGCGCCAGCAGCTGCGTGGCGGCGCCACCGAGCGGGAGATCCCGTTCGCCCGCCCCGACTCGCTGACCCGCGTGTTCGCGGTCGCTTCGGGCAAGGGCGGCGTCGGCAAGTCGTCGGTGACGGTCAACCTCGCCGTGGCCATGGCGGCGTCGGGGTTGCGCGTGGGGGTGCTCGACGCGGATGCGTACGGCCACTCCGTCCCGGCGATGCTCGGCCTCGCGGACGAGCGGCCGATCAACGTCGACGACATGATCATGCCGCTGGAGGCGCACGGCGTCCGCACGATCTCGATCGGGGTCCTCAAGCCGCGCCGTGACTCGGTCGTGCCGTGGCGCGGGCCGATCCTCGACCGGGCCCTGGTGCAGATGCTGTCCGACGTGTGGTGGGGCGACCTCGACGTCCTGCTGCTCGACCTGCCGCCCGGCACCGGCGACATGGCGATCTCGGTCGGGCAGCGGCTGCCCGGCTGCGAGGTCCTCGTCGTCACCACCCCGCAGGAGGCGGCCGCCGAGGTGGCCGAGCGAGCCGGGCTGCTGGCGGCCCAGCTGCACCAGCGGGTGCTCGGTGTCGTCGAGAACATGTCGTGGCTGCCCTGCCCGCACTGCGGTCCCGAGCACCGCATCGACGTGTTCGGCAGCGGCGGCGGCGCGCGGGTGGCGGCCTCGCTCGGCCGCCGGCTCGGCACCGTGGTGCCGGTGCTCGGCAGCGTCCCCATCGACCCCGCGCTGCGTGCCGCCGGTGACGCCGGCGCCCCGCTCGTCGCGGCCGACCCAGCGTCGCCGGCGGCGGTCGTGCTGGCCGAGGTGGCCCGCAGGCTCGGCGGGCGGCCGCGCGGTCTGGCGGGGCGTTCGCTCGGACTCACCCCGGCGGGTCGCTGAGCAGCCCGCCGGGTCAGGTGGCGTCGGGGTCGAACGCCGGCAGCGCGCCGGTATCGCGGTCTGGGGAGCCGTTGGAGGCGGGGCGGGGCCGCGGTCGCTGGCGCGGCGGGCGGCCGCTTCCCGGCGGCGCGCGATGCTCGCCAGGGCCGTCGAGGTCGTCGAAGCCCTCCAGCCCGTCGAGGACGTTGCGCCGGACATAGGTTCGGGGATCGAGCTCGCGCAGGTCCTCCATGCCGAGGTCGCGCAGCTCCGGCCCGAGCTGGTCGGTGAGATCGCGCCGCGCGCTGTCGACCACGCGCTTGAGGTCGCGCACCCAGCGCACCGCGTCGCGGATCATGACCGGGAGCCGCTCGGGACCGACGACGAGCAAACCGATGACGACGATGACGGCCGCCTCAAGAGCGCTGACGCCGAACACCCCGGCCACCTCCCGCCCGCTCGCTGACCAGCAGCCTAGTCCGGCTGCGGCCGCCGCCTCCGGCCGTCAGTCGAACGGATTGAGCCACGCCGACACTCGCCCCGCGCCGCGCCACAGCCGCTCGGGCAGTCCCCCGCCCTGGTCGCCGCCGGCAGCGGCGTCGGTGTGCGGGAGGGCGCCGACGACTGCGTCGAGCACGTCCTCCGGGGCGTCGGACACGACGGTGAAGACGCGGTCGCCGCCCTGCCAGGTCAGCCGCACCGGCATCCCGGCGAGGGTGCGGACCACGGAACCGCCCATCCGGCGCGGTGTGGCGCCGTCGAGTGCAGCGACGTCGAGCCGCCCGCGCTGCTCGAAGACGCTGACCGAGAACAGGCCGTCGGAGTAGGTCAGGTGCAGGACTCCGTCCGGAAGCCGCGTGGCGTCGGCCAGCCAGAGGGTGCCGGCAAGCACGGACGGGACGACGTCCGCACCGTCGCCTGAGGTCGCCGCCTGCCCGGCCGCGCCGGCCACCGCGGCGGCATCGTTGGAGTCGACGGTGTCGAGGGCGTCGACGGGGTACGCGGTGCCCGTCAATCGTGTCGCCGGGTCTCCTCGGCTGCGCAGCCTGACGTCGGTGAGGACCGAGGAGCGGGCCAGCACGCCGTCGTCCGTGTAGACCTCGCGGCGCAACGGCAGCCCGCAGCGCGGGTCGACCCACAGCCGAGCCGCCACGGACCCGTCGCCCCGCTCGACGGCGACCACGACCGCCGGCCGTCCGTCGACCTCGTCGCGGCCACGCACGACGGCGCGGTACGCCGCGACGAGCCGGTCCACGCCGCCCGGCGCGAGCATCGCCGAAGCGGTGGTGTCGGCGCTGAACTGCGGGGGGGCGGCCTCGACGGCGGCCCCCCGCGACCGCGCGGCTGTGCCGCGTCCGGGGACGTGGGTAACGTCGACGACCGAGGCAAACGCTCCGGTCACCTCCCAGGCGGCGACGTACTCGGAGCCCGACCAGCCCAGGCCCCGCAGTGCCGCCTCGGCGCGTTCGAGCAAGGCCACCGCGGCCGGGTCGTCGTCGGCGGCGCCGCCGGTGGGCGCCAGGGGCGCCGGCCGAGCTGAAGCGGGCAGCGGGCAGATCAGGTCGACCAGGCCATGGCCCACGACCAGGGCGAGCAGCGGGAGCAGGAGGAGGGGCAGCCGGCGGTTCACGGTGCCGCGGTCGTGGTGGCTGTGGACCGCGGCGACGGCGAGGCGTGGCGTGGCGTCGAGGCACCCGGCAGCGCCGCCGTCACTGCTGGCGGGTCGGAGAACAGCGTGCCGCCCGTCGTGCGGACGTGTTCGGTGGTGAGCCGGTCGAAGGCCGGGACGACCGCCGGAGCGACCGGCGCCGGCGTGGCTCCCCCGGCGGCGAAGGCGAGCCCGAGCGAGGCGCCGGCGGCACCGACGGCCACGATCGCCACCCGTGCCGGGCCGCGGTCCGTGCGCCGCAGCGGACCGGGGCGGCCGGCCGGTCCGGCTGGACGCCGCGGGGCGAGCGACCAGCCCGGGGACGCTGGCGGACCTGAGCCGGGGAAGCCGGAGCGGTCGCGCGGCAGCGGCCCGCTGGGGCCGCCGAGGTCGAGCAGTCCGGCGAGCAGGCCAGGCGGCGGCGCCGGGTCGCCAAGAGTGCGCAGCGTCGCCTTGGCGGTGACCTCGGCGTCGACCAGCACGCGGCAGTGGGGGCAGCCCACGAGATGGGCCAGCGCCCGCTCCCGCTCATCCGGCGGCAGCTGATCGTCGACGAGCGCGCTCACCCGGCGCCCGAGATGCCCCAGCGTGAAGCCGCCGAAAGGACTCACCGCTCGTCCTGCGCAGGGGAGTCGGCGAGGTTGCCGATCGGGTCCACCGGCGTGGGGGGTGCGGTGGGAGCCCGATGCTCCAGCGCCGCTCGCAGCAGCGCCCGGCCGCGGTGGATGCGGCTGCGCACCGTACCCAACTTGATCCCGAGGGTGGCGGCGATCTCCTCGTAGGAGAACCCCTCGAGGTCACAGAGCACGACCGCGGCCCGGAAGTCAGGCGGCAAGGCGTCGAGGGCGGCCTGGACGTCGGCGTCGAAGGTGCGGTCGTCCAGGCGCTGCTGCGGGGAGGGCTCGCGACCCGGGAGCCGCTCGGCGGCGTCGTCGGCGAGCGCGTCGAAGCGGATGCGCTGCTTGCGGCGCACCTGGTCGAGGAACAGGTTGGTCGTGATCCGGTGCAGCCAGCCCTCGAACGTGCCGGGCGTGTAGCTCGACAGCGACCGGAACACCCGAACGAAGACCTCCTGGGTCAGGTCCTCGGCGTCGTGCTGGTTGCCGGTGAGCCGGTAGGCAAGCCGGTAGACGCGGGTGGAGTGGTTGCGGACGACCTCGTCCCAGGTGGGGGGCACCCAGGCGTCGGGCGCCACGGGCGTGGCCCCGGAAGGGCCGGTCGCGGGGGTCGCCTCGTCGGCGGCCACGCGTCCTCCTCGTGGAGAGGGCCGGGCCGCGACCAGTTGCGCCACCGGGCCCGTCGCGGGGCCGGCCAACGCGGTCGCAGCCATCGTGCTCCTGCTCCATCGTGAACCCTGCCGCCGACAAGCGGATTCCTGACCAGCGGATTCTTGGGTAGATCTCAGGTTCGCCGGTCCTCTGCGCCAACGCGCGTCGTGGCGGGCAGGTTCCCGGTCGTGGCTAGGCTGCACCCGACGTCTCGACCGCTCGCCTGGAGGCCGCCATCAGCGCCGGCATGAAGACGACCACATGGTCCTACGCCGAGTCCTACGTCGCCGAGGACGAGGTCCTCGTCGCAGCCCGCGGGCGCGCGGAGGAGGTCGGCGTCGCGCCGATCGGACCGGGCGGCGGGGCTGCGCTGCGCCTCGTGGCGTCGCTGCTCGGGGCCCGCCACGTCGTCGAGGTCGGCACCGGCACCGGTGTCTCCGGGCTGTGGCTGCTCGCCGGCATGGCACCGGACGGCGTCCTCACCAGCGTCGATGTCGAGGCAGAGCACCAGCGGCTGGCCCGCGAGGCGTTCGCCGAGGCCGGGGTGGCTCACCAGCGCACGCGGCTCATCGCCGGCCGGGCGCTGGAGGTGCTGCCGCGGCTGTCCGACGGCGCGTACGACCTGGTCTTCTGCGACGGGGACAAGCGGGAGTACGCCGCCTACCTCGAGCAGGCGCTGCGGCTGCTGCGCCCTCGTGGCGTCGTGGCCTTCGACAACGCGCTGTGGCACGACCGGGTGCCCGACCCGGCCCAGCGCGACCCGGAGACGGTGTCGATCCGCGAGCTCGGCAAGGCGGTGCGCGAGGACGAGCGGCTGCTGCCAGCCCTGCTGCCGGTGGGCGACGGCCTGCTCGTGGCGGTCAAGCGCTAGCCCACGACCTGCTGCCCCTTGCCGAGCACCGAGATCCCGCCGGCGCTGACGGTGTAGCCGGCAGCCCGGTCGGCCTCGTGGTCGACGCCGATCTGCACGCCGTCGGGGACGACGATGTTCTTGTCGAGGATGGCGTTGCGCACCACGGCGTTGCGGCCGATCGAGACGTTCTCCATGAGCACGGAGCCCTCGACGCGGGCGGCTGGGCGCACCTTCACGTTGTGCGAGACCACGGATGTCACCACCGAGCCGCCGGCGATGATCGAGCCCTGCCCGACGATCGACTCGTGGGCGCGCCCACCCTCGACGAATTTCGCGCCAGGCATCTGGGGGTGGCGGGTGAGCAGCGGCCACTCGCGGTTGTAGAGGTTGAACACGGGTTCGATGGAGACGAGGTCCATGTGCGCCTCGTGGTAGGCGTCGATGCTGCCTACGTCGCGCCAGTAGCCACGGTCGCGCGCGGAAGACCCCGGCACCTCGTTGTCGCGGAAGTCGTAGACACCAGCCCCACCCTTGTCGACGAGCAGCGGGATGATGTTGCGGCCCATGTCGTGCACCGAGCCGGCGTCGCCCGCGTCGAGCCGTAGGGCCTCGAGCAGTCCCTCGGTCGTGAAGACGTAGTTGCCCATCGAGGCGAACGTCTCCTCCGGCGCGTCTGGCAGGCCGGGCGGATCGGGCGGCTTCTCGAGGAAGGCATCGATGGTGTGGCCGTCGCTGGTCGAGATGATGCCGAACTCGCTGGCCCCCGCCCGCGGGACCCGGATGCCGGCCACGGTCACCGCGGCGCCCGAGTCGATGTGCGCCCTCACCATCTGCGAGGCGTCCATCCGGTAGACATGGTCGGCGCCGAACACGACGACGTGCTCCGGGCGCTCGTCGTAGACGAGGTTGAGCGACTGGTAGATCGCGTCTGCGCTGCCCTGGTACCAGCGCGGCCCGAGTCGCTGCTGCGCCGGCACCGGCGTGACGTAGTTGCCGAGCAGCTCGGACATCCGCCACGTCGTCGTGATGTGGCGGTCGAGGGAGTGCGACTTGTACTGCGTCAGCACGCAGATCCGCAGGTATCCCGCATTGACCAGGTTGGACAGCACGAAGTCGATGAGCCGGTACGACCCACCGAACGGCACGGCGGGCTTGGCTCGATCGGCTGTGAGCGGCATCAGCCGCTTGCCCTCTCCTCCGGCGAGGACGATCGCCAAGACCTTCGACCTCTCCGCCATGTTGCGGACCCTACCCACCGGCTGCGGACCCGCACCATGCCGGAGCGAAGGTCGACCAGTCGGTGCAACGGCATTGAGGGCGCCGACAACTCCGGCGCCGCGCACTAGGGTCCGGCCATGCGCGTCGGAGTGCTCACCCGCGAGTTCCCGCCCTTCATCTACGGCGGAGCCGGAGTCCACGTCGACTTCCTCGTCCGCGAGCTGCGCCGCCTCGTCGACGTCGACGTCTACTGCACCGGCGAGGACCGCGCCGGCGCCGTCTGCGTCGGCGAGGACGACGCGCGCATGCCCGCGGCCAATGTGGCGCTGCGAGTGATGAGCGCCGACCTCGTCCTGGCCGACGCCGTCGCCGGCTGCGACGTGCTGCACAGCCACACCTGGTACGCCAACTTCGCCGGCCACGTGGGCGCGCTGCTCCACGGCGTGCCGCACGTGGTCAGCGCGCACTCCCTCGAGCCGAAGCGGCCCTGGAAGGCCGAGCAGCTCGGCGGGGGCTACCGGCTCTCGTCGTGGGTGGAGAAGACGGCGTACGAGTCCGCCGCCGCCGTCATCGCGGTCAGCGATGGCATGCGGCGCGACGTCCTCGACAGCTATCCCGGCCTCGACCCGGGACGGGTGCACGTCGTGCACAACGGCATCGACACCGAGCTCTACCGGCCGGACGAGGGCACCGACGTGCTCGAGCGGATCGGCGTGGACCCGTCCCGGCCCTCGGTAGTCTTCGTCGGGCGCATCACCCGGCAGAAGGGGGTGCCCCACCTGCTGCGCGCAGCCCTCTCGTTCGACCACGAGGCGCAACTGGTGCTGCTCGCGGGTGCAGCCGACACCCCGGAGCTCAAGGCCGAGACCGACGCCCTCGTCGAGCGGCTGCGCGTCGAGCGCAGCGGCGTCGTGCTGGTCAGCGAGATGCTGCCGCGCGAGGACGTGCGGCAGGTGCTCACCCACGCGACCGTGTTCGCCTGCCCGTCGGTCTACGAGCCGCTGGGCATCGTCAACCTCGAGGCGATGGCCTGCGGGACCGCTGTCGTCGCGAGCGCCGTCGGCGGCATCCCCGAGGTCGTCGTCGACGGCGAGACCGGGACCCTCGTGCCCTACGACCCCGAGGCTCCGGAGGAGCTCGAACGGGGACTCGCCGAGGCCGTCAACGCTCTGGTCCGTGACCCTGGTCGGTCCGCCGCGATGGGCAGGGCCGGCCGTGAGCGCGCCATGCGCGACTTCGCCTGGGACCGGATCGCCGCGCGCACCGTCGAGGTCTACGAGGCCGCTCTGCGCTAGACCAGCGCTAGACCGGCGCTAGACCAGCGCTAGACCAGCGCTAGACCCAATACCGTTCAGTTAAGATGCCAACGGTGTAGTTTGGTGGCATGCCGCGTGCTGGATGGAAGAAGCCGGAGACCGAGCGTCGCTTGTCGGATCTTGTGTCGGTGGGGGTGCTGACGCGGGTGTTCCCGCCGGAGCTGG
>JBBRVP010000056.1:0-18293 GCA_038246785.1 Jiangellales bacterium | reverse complement strand
CCCCGCGCCCCTCGCCACCCCGTGACCCTCGTCCCTCGCCGCGCCTTCCCGGCTACGTCGCCCCCCGCGCCCCTCGCCACCCCGTGACCCTCGTCCCTCGCCGCGCCTTCCCGGCTACGTCGCCCCCCGCGACCCTCGCCACCCCGTGACCCTCGTCCCTCGCCGCGCCTTCCCGGCTACGTCGCCCCCCGCGACCCTCGCCACCCCGTGATCAAGGAGAAGACCACGTTCTGACGGCGCCAGAACGTGGTCTTCTCCTTGATCAAGCCTGGGAGCGGGCGGGAGCGGGCGGGAGCGGGCGGGGGCGGGCGGGGGCGGCGGGGTGCGGGCGGGGGCGGGCGGGGTGCGGCCGGGGCGGTCTGGGTGAGGAGGCCGCTTGCAGGCGAGGGAGCCCGGGCCGGTAGGCCGCCGCTGGGGATACTGCGTGGCCGATGGCGCGATCGAGCGCATACCGTGTGCGGCGACCTTGCTCCCCTGCCGGAAGAGCCACCGATGTCCAGCGATGCCCCGACCCCTGCCGTCCCCAGCCAGCCGTCGGCACCGGCCGCTGCCGCCCGCGCCGTCGGCCTCACCAAGGTCTACGGGCGGGGCGAGACCGAGGTCGTCGCGCTCGCCGGCGTGACGGTCGAGCTCGTGCGCGGCGAGTTCACCGCCATCATGGGGCCTTCAGGCTCGGGCAAGTCCACGCTCATGCACTGCATGGCCGGCCTGGACGCGCCCAGCGGCGGACACGTCTTCGTCGGCGACGTTGAGCTGTCCGAGCTCGACGACCGCGAGCTGACCCGCCTGCGCCGCGACCGGCTGGGCTTCGTGTTCCAGGCGTTCAACCTCGTGCCGACGCTCACCGCCCGGGAAAACATCACCCTCCCGCTCGACATCGCCGGACGACGGCCCGACCAGGAGTGGTTCGACACCGTCATCGACACCGTGCGCCTGCGCGACCGCCTGGGGCACAAGCCCAACGAGCTCTCCGGCGGCCAGCAGCAGCGGGTTGCCTGCGCGCGCGCACTGGTGAGCCGCCCCGACATCGTCTTCGCCGACGAACCGACCGGCAACCTGGACTCGAGGTCGGGCAAGGAAGTGCTCTCGTTCCTGCGCAGCGCGGTGAGCGAGCATCGGCAGACCGTGGTCATCGTCACTCACGACCCGGGCGCGGCGTCGTACAGCGACCGTGTCCTGTTCCTCAACGACGGCAGCGTCGTCGACGAGATGCGCGACCCGACGGCCGAGCGCGTGCTCGAGGCGATGAAGGCACTGGAGAGCGAGCGGGTGGTCTGAGGTGTTCCGCGTCGCGCTCAAGAGCCTGCTGGCGCACAAGCTGCGGCTGCTGCTGTCCGGCTTCGCGATCGTGCTCGGGGTCGCGTTTGTCGCCGGCTCGTTCGTCTTCACCGACACGTTGCAGCGCTCCTTCTCCGACATCGTGGGCAACACACAGCCCGATGTGGTGGTGCGCCCGACGTCGGCGCTGTCTGATGCCGGCGTGGTCGAGGGCAGCGCGAGCACGGCGACCCTGCCGGCCTCGCTCGTGGACTCGCTCCGGCAGGTCGACGGGGTGGCCCGCACGGATCCCGACGTCAGCGTTCCGCTCAGCGTCTTCGTGCTCGACCACGACAAGAAGGTCGTCGGCGGCCAGGGAGCGCCCGGCATAGCGACGAACTACACCGGCGCACCAGGCCCCGATGGGAAGCCCCTGGTCACGCTGGAGAGCGGCCGCGAGCCGAATGCGGCGGCCGAGGTGGCCCTCGACATCGACACCGCGAGCAAGGCCGGCTACTCGGTGGGCGACACCGTGCCCATGGTGACCACCGGCGATCCGGCCCGCCTGCAGGCGCGGCTCGTCGGCACAGTGCGCTTCGGGCCGGACAACAACCTCGTCGGGGCCTCGCTGCTGCTCTTCGACACGAAGTTCCTGCAGGACACGTTCTTCGGCGGGCGTGACGTCGTCACCTCGGTGAGCGTCACCGCGGCCGACGGCGTGTCCCCGCAGACGCTGCGCGACCGGGTTGCGAAACAGATCCCGGCCGACGCCGAGGCCCGCACCGGGGCCTCGATCGCCGACGAGCAGCAGCGTCAAATCGAGCAGGGCCTCAGCTTCATCAACACGTTCTTGCTCGTGTTCGCCTTCATCGCCCTCGTCGTCGGCAGCTTCCTCATCGTCAACACCTTCTCGATCCTGGTCGCGCAACGGGTCCGCGAGCTGGCGCTGCTGCGGGCCCTCGGGGCCGCCCGCAGCCAGGTGGTGCGCTCCGTGCTGATCGAGGCGCTGCTCATGGGGCTCGCCGGGGGGACCACCGGCCTGCTGCTCGGCATCGGGCTGGCGATGCTTCTGCGCTTGCTCTTCGGCGCCATCGGGCTCGATCTCGGCCAGGCCCCGCTGGTCTTCCTCCCGCGTACGGCGGTCGTCGCATACGCCGTCGGCATCCTGGTGACGCTCATCGCGGCCTGGCTCCCCGCCCGCCGGGCCTCACGGGTCCCGCCGGTGGCCGCGATGCGCGACGACGTCGCGCTGCCCGAGACGTCGATGCGCCGCCGGGCGGTGGGCGGAGTGCTGCTCCTCGTCGCTGGGGCGGCCGCCCTCACGGCCGGCCTGCTCGGCACCGGATCGGGCTCCCAGTCGCTGTCCCTGGTCGGCCTCGGTGTGCTCGGCACCCTGCTCGGGGTGACGTTGCTGGCACCGCTCATCGCCCCGGGAGTGGTCGCGGTGCTGGCCGCCGGCTACCCGCGCCTGTTCGGGGCAGTGGGGCGCATGGCCCGGGAGAACTCGCGCCGCAACCCGCGCCGCACCGCCGCCACTGCTGCGGCGCTCATGCTCGGTCTCGCTTTGGTCACCGCGCTGTCGGTGCTGGGCGCGTCGACCCGCAGCAGCGTGAGCGACCTCGTCGACACCGGGCTCAAGGCCGATGACGTGGTGTCCAACGCCGTCGGCCAGCCGTTCTCGCCCACGATCGCGCGGGACATGGCCCGGGTCGACGGGGTCGCGGCGGTGGCGCCCTACCGCGTCGCGTTCGGGCTCGTCGACGGCGACGCCACGAGCATCTCGGCGTTCGACCCGGCGAACTTCGCCGGGGCGGTCGACCTCACGATGACCAAAGGCTCCGTGACGGGCCTGCGCTCGGGCTCGGTGCTGGTGTCGGACCAGCAGGCCGCAGCGAAGGCTCTGGACGTCGGGGACCGCGTCGCGGTCACGCTGCCCAAGGGCAAGGACGAGCTGACGATCGCCGGTGTCTACAAGAACAGCCAGTTCGTCGGGACCCCGGTCGTGATGTCGTTCGCCGACCTCGAGCGCGGCGGGATACCGGTGGCCGACACGATCCTGTACGTCAGCGCGGCACCCGGTGCCGACACCGCAGCCGTCCGTCAGGGACTAGACGCAGTCGTGAAGGACCTGCCGCTGATCACCGTGCAGACCCGCGACGAGTTCGCCGGGTCGCAGGCCGACCAGGTCGACCAGCTGCTCAACATCCTCTACGCGCTGCTCGGACTGGCCCTGGTGATCGCGATCCTCGGCATCGTCAACACGCTGGCGCTGTCGGTCATCGAGCGCACGCGCGAGATCGGCCTGCTCCGAGCGGTGGGCATGGGGCGCGGTCAGCTGCGGCTCATGGTGGTGCTGGAGTCGGTGGTCATCGCCGTGCTCGGCGCACTGCTCGGGATCGCGATGGGGCTGATCTTCGGGATCGCGGTGCAGCGCCCGCTGCGCAGCCAGGGCCTGGAGGTGCTCGCGATCCCGTGGGGTCAGCTCATCGCGTACGTCGTCGCCGCCGCGGTCATCGGCGTGCTGGCGGCGGTCTGGCCGGCCCGACGGGCGGCCCGGCTGGACGTGTTGCGCGCGATCACGACCGAGTAGCCGGGCCGTGCGCGACCAGCCGGCCCAGCCACGCCGGGTCGATCCCGGTCAGGTCGGGCACCTGGACGTGCCCCGGCCCCGGGGGCACCGGGGCCAGGTGCGGCACGGTGACGACGTGGCAGCCGGCGGCGGCGGCCGCGGCGGCGCCGGGAGGGGAGTCCTCGATGGCGACGCATCGCTCCGCGTCGACGCCGAGCAGCTCGACAGCCCGCAGGTAGGGCTCGGGGTCCGGTTTGCCGAGCCGCACCTCGTCGCCGGAGACGACCGCGGCAAACGTGTCGGGCGGCAGCGCCGCCAGGACCGCATCGACCAGTCGGCGCCACGACATCGTCACCAGCCCGCACGGGACGCCGGCCGTCGACAACGCGTCCAGCAGCTCGCGGGCGCCCGGCTGCCAGGGCACCCGGCGCCGCACGTCGGCCACCACCTCGTCGAGGAGCCGGTCGACGATGTCGAGCGGGTGCAGCGCGACCCCGCCGTCGCGCCGCAGGACCTCGGCCGACACCAGCAGCGGGTTGCCGATCAGCGCCTGCGCCTGCTCGTCTCTCCAGGTGCCTCCGTGCTCGGCGACGAGGGCGCGCTCGGCTGCCATCCAAGACGGCTCGGTGTCGATGAGCGTGCCGTCCATGTCCCACAAGACGGCGTCCGGAAGGCAGTGCACCGGGCGTGGCGGCCCTTGCGGTGGGAGCCCGTGGTGCGCAGGCCGCGTCACGTGGCGTTGAAGTAGCCGGCTTGCGGGTGGTGGACCACCAGCGCGTCGGTCGACTGTTCGGGGTGCAGCTGCAGCTCCTCGGACAGGCTCACCCCGATGCGCTCCGGGCGCAGCAGGGCGACGACCTTGGCGCGGTCGGCCAGGTCGGGGCAGGCGGGGTAGCCGAAGGAGTAGCGCTCGCCGTGGTAGCCCTGACGCAGCAGGCCGGCCAGGTCGGGCGCGTCGTCGGCGGCAATGCCCAGCTCCTCGCGTACGCGCGAGTGCCAGTACTCCGCCAGCGCCTCGGTCAGCTGCACCGACAGCCCGTGCAGCTCAAGGTAGTCGCGGTAGGCGTTCTCGGCGAACAGCTTGGCGGTGAGCTCGGAGACCCGCGACCCCATGGTGACCAGCTGGAAGCCGATCACGTCGACCTCGCCGGAGTCCCGGGGCCGGAAGAAGTCGGCCAGGCAGAGCCGGCGGTCCCGACGCTGGCGCGGGAAGCTGAAGCGGGTGAGCTCGGTCGCGCGGTCGGCCGGGTCGAGCACGACGACGTCGCGACCCTCGGCGACGGCGGGCCAGTAGCCGTAGACGACGCCCGGCTCCAATGCGCCCTCGGTGTGCAGCCGGTCGAGCCAGGCCCGCAGTCGCGGGCGGCCCTCGGTCTCGACCAGCTCGTCGTAGTCGGGGCCCTCACCGCGGCTGCCGCGCAGGCCCCACTGCCCCAGGAAGGTGGCGCGCTCGTCGAGGAACGCGGCGTAGTCGGCCAGCCTGAGGCCGCGGACCACCCGGTCACCCCAGAACGGCGGAACGGGTACGGGGACGTCGGTGCGAACGTCCGAGCGGGCCTCGTCAGGCGCGGGGGCGGGCTCGGGCGGCCGGGCGACGGCGCGCACCCGCCGCGCCCTGGGGGCCGGCAGCGTCTCGGCCACGCTCGCCCCCGGCGTCGCCTTGGCCAGGGCGATGGCGTCCATGAGCCGCAGCCCCTCGAAGGCGTCGCGGGCGTAGCGCACCTCGCCGGCGTACATGCCGGCCAGGTCCTGCTCGACGTACGCCCGGGTCAGCGCGGCCCCGCCCAACAGCACCGGCCAGCGGGCGGCGAGCCCACGTTGGTTGATCTCCTCGAGGTTCTCGCGCATCACGACGGTGCTCTTCACCAGAAGGCCGCTCATGCCGATGGCGTCGGCCGCGCTCTGCTCCGCGGCGTCGAGGATGGCGCTGATCGGCTGCTTGATGCCGAGGTTGACGACCGTGTAGCCGTTGTTGGTGAGGATGATGTCGACGAGGTTCTTGCCGATGTCGTGGACGTCGCCCTTGACGGTGGCAAGCACGATCGTCGCCTTGCCGGCGCTTCCGGTGCGCTCCATGTGCGGCTCGAGCTGGGCCACGGCCGCCTTCATCACCTCGGCCGACTGCAGCACGAAGGGCAGCTGCATGCGGCCAGAGCCGAACAGCTCACCGACGGTCTTCATGCCCGGCAGCAGCGTGTCGTTGACGACGTCCAGCGCGGGCGTGCCGCGGGCAAGCGCCTCGTCGAGGTCGGCCTCGAGACCGTTGCGCTCCCCGTCGACGATGCGCTGTTCCAGCCGCTCGAACAGCGGCAGCGACGCCAACGCGGCGGCCTTCTCCTCCCGCAGCGAGCTCGCGGAGACCCCTTCGAAGAGCTCGAGGAAGCGGCCCAGCGGGTCGTAGCCGTCGCGCCGGCGGTCGTAGACCAGGTCGAGGGCGACCTGCAGCTGCTCCTCGGGGATCCGCGCGACGGGCAGGATGCGGGCGGCGTGCACGATCGCCGCGTCCAGGCCGGCCTTCGCACACTCGTGGAGGAACACCGAGTTGAGCACCTGGCGGGCGGCCGGGTTGAGCCCGAACGAGACGTTGCTGACGCCCAGCACCGTCTGCACGGTCGGGTGCCGGCGCTTGAGCTCGCGGATCGCCTCGATCGTCTCCAACGCGTCGCGGCGGGTCTCCTCCTGGCCGGTCGAGATCGGGAACGTGAGGCAGTCGACGACCACGTCCTCGACGGCCAGCCCCCAGTGGCTGGTCAGGTCGGCGATCAGCCGGTCGGCGACGCGGACCTTCCACTCGGCGGTGCGGGCCTGCCCCTGCTCGTCGATGGTGAGCGCGACGACGGCGGCGCCGTGCTCGCGCACGATCGGCATCACGCGCTGGAAGCGGGAACCCGGCCCGTCGCCGTCCTCGTAGTTGACCGAGTTGACGATGCTGCGTCCGGCGAGGTGCTCGAGACCGGCCTCGACGACGGCCGGCTCGGTGGAGTCGAGCATGATCGGCAGCGTCGACGCGGTGGCCAGCCGGCCCGCCATCGCCCGCATGTCGGCGACCCCGTCTCGGCCCACGTAGTCGACGCTGAGGTCGAGCAGGTGCGCCCCGTCGCGGGTCTGGCTGCGCGCGATCTCGACGCAGTCGTCCCAGCGCGCCTCGAGCATGGCCTCGCGGAAGGCCTTGGAGCCGTTGGCGTTGGTGCGCTCGCCGACGGCGAGGAAGCTGACGTCCTGCCGGAAGGGGACGTGCTGGTAGAGGCTGGACAGTCCGGCGTCGCGACGCGGGCGGCGCGGCGCCAGCTCACGTCCGCCCACCCGCTCCACGACCTGGCGCAGGTGTTCGGGGGTCGTGCCGCAGCAGCCGCCGACGAGGGCCAGCCCGTATTCCGCGGTGAACGTGTCGTGGGCGTCGGCCAGCTCGGAGGGGCGCAGCGGGTAGCGGGCGCCGTCGGCAGTCAGCTCGGGCAGCCCGGCGTTGGGCATGCAGGACAGCCCGACCCGGGCGTGGCGGGCCAGGTGGCGTAGGTGCTCGCTCATCTCGGTAGGCCCCGTGGCGCAGTTGAGCCCGACGAGGTCGATGCCCAGCGGCTCCAGAGCGGTCAGCGCGGCACCGATCTCGCTGCCGAGCAGCATCGTCCCCGTCGTCTCGACCGTGACCTGCACGACGACCGGTAGGTCGGCCCCGGCCCGGGCCAGGGCGCGCTTCGCGCCGATGGCTGCGGCCTTGGCCTGCAAGAGATCCTGGGCGGTCTCCACGAGCACCGCGTCGACACCGCCGGACACCATGCCCGCGACCTGCGCGTCGTAGGCGTCGCGCAGTGCCGCGTACGGCACGTGGCCCAGACTCGGCAGCTTGGTGCCGGGACCGACCGAGCCGATGACCCAGCGGGGTCGCCCGTCCGAGGCGTAGTCGTCGGCCACCTCACGGGCGAGCCTCGCGCCGGCCTCGGCGAGCTCGCCGATGCGGTGCTCGATGCCGTACTCGCCGAGGTTGCCGAGGTTGGCGCCGAACGTGTTCGTCTCGACCGCGTCGACGCCGACATCGAAGTACGCGGCGTGGACGCCGCGGACGATGTCGGGCCGGGTGACGTTGAGGACCTCGTTGCACCCGTCGTGGCCCTCGAAGTCATCCAACCCCAGGTCGTGGGCCTGCAGCATGGTGCCCATCGCGCCGTCGGCAACCACCACGCGCTCGGCGAGCGCGCGGGCAAGGGACCCCTCGGACGGCACCGCCCCAGGCTAGCCGCAGCCGCGACCCCCGCCGGACCACTCCGCCTAGGGTGGGCCCCGTGGTCGAGCTCGCCGATGTCCCGCAGCTGACCGATCCCGTGCTGGTCGCGGCGTTCGAGGGCTGGAACGACGCCGGCGACGCGGCGAGCGGAGCCGTGCGGCACCTGCTGGAGGTGTGGGACGCGGTCAAGGTGGGTGCGCTCGATCCCGAGGACTACCACGACTTCCAGGTGACCCGGCCGGACGTACGGATCGACGAGCACGGCGCACGGCGGGTGGTCTGGCACACCACCGAGGTCTACGTCGCCCGCCCCACCGGCAGCTCACGCGACCTGGTGCTGGTGAGCGGGGTCGAGCCGAGTTTTCGCTGGCGCTCGTTCTGCGCGGAGCTGCTCGACGTCGCCGAGCGCCTCGGCGTGTCGACCGTCGTGACGCTCGGCGCGCTGCTCGCCGACGTACCGCACTCGCGCCCCACGCCGGTGAGCGGCACCAGCAGCGACGCCGCACTGGCCGCGCGCCTTGCGCTGGAGCCGTCCCGCTACGAGGGGCCCACCGGCATCGTCGGGGTGCTTACGGACGCCGCCCAGCAGGTCGGGATGCCGGCGGTGTCTTTCTGGGCGGCGGTCCCGCACTATGTGGCCCAGCCGCCGGCCCCGAAGGCCACGGTGGCGCTGCTGGCCCGAATCGAGGACCTGCTCGACGTCCCCGTTCCGCTGCGCCAGCTGCCCGAGGACGCCCGAGCCTGGGAGCACGGGGTCAACGACCTGGCGGCCAACGACACGGAGATCGCCGACTACGTCCGCGAGCTCGAGCAGGCCCGCGACGAGACCGATCTGCCGGAGGCCTCCGGTGACTCGATCGCCCGTGAGTTCGAGCGCTACCTGCGTCGCCGGGATGGGGGCCGCGGCGGGTAGCCGCAGCGGAAGAGCGCCGTGGGTGAGCTCCGTGGGCCGGCGGTCGCGTCAGTCGTCGCGCTCCGTGCGCGTCATCGCCTCGACCACAGCCGACAGCTCCGCGGCCGCGCGGCGCCCCCGCTCACCGTCGGAGTTCTGGATGCCGGTCGCCGGCAGCGTCGTCCCGTCGGCCAGGTCGAGCTGCACCCACGGGTCGCCGGGTCGCATGCGCACGCGCACCACCTGCGGCCAGTCCAGGTGACGGGTGCGGATCATGTTGACCACGGTGAGCCCCTCCGACGTGGCCACCACGCGGCCTCGGGCCACCACCCACAGTAGGCCGGCCCCCACGGCGAGCAGGAACAGCAGCGTGAACCGCTGAGGCCAGCTCACCGCCGCCCGGGTGCTGGCCGGCAGGACGAAGAAGCCACCGACCGAGAACAGCACGAGGAAGCCGGCCAGCCCCCAGGCCACCAACCGGGCCAAGAACGGGCGCCAGGTGCGCGGCAGGTCGGGCCCGGCCGGACCGGGAGGCCCGCCCGCCGGCGGGCGAGGCGGCGCTGGGCTCACAGCCGGCAGGCGGCGATGTCGGTGACGAGGATGCCGCGGGCGCCGAGCTCCCACAGGTCGTCGAGCACGCGCTGATGGCCGCTGCGCGGCACCATCGCGCGAACGGCGACCCAGCCCTCGCGGTGCAGCGGCGAGACGGTCGGCGACTCGATCCCTGGAGTCAGCAAGCAGGCCGCATCCACCTGCTCGACGCGGATGTCGTAGTCGACCATCACGTACGCGCGCGCCACCAGCACGCCCTGCAGGCGCCGGAGGAGCTGCTCCGAGCCCGGAGTGGGGCCGCTGCCGGAGCGCCGCACGAGCACCGCCTCCGAGCGCAGGATCGGCTCGCCGAAGACCTCCAGGCCGGCCTCGCGCAGCGTGGACCCGGTCTCGACGACATCTGCGACCGCGTCGGCGACGCCCAGCCGGACCGAGGTCTCCACCGCGCCGTCGAGGCGGATCACCCGGGCGTCGACGCCCGCGTCGGCCAGGTGCTTGCCGACCAGCCCGGGGTAGGAGGTGGCGACCCGTAGTCCGGCCAGGCCAGCCACCTCGGCGGCGGTGCCGGGCCGGGCTGCGTAGCGGAACGTCGAGGGGGCGAAGCCGAGCGCGAGCACCTCCTCGGCCGGGGCGCCGGAGTCGAGGAGCAGGTCGCGGCCGGTGATGCCGACGTGCAGCTCACCGGAGCCCACGTACACGGCGATGTCCCGGGGACGCAGGAAGAACAGCTCGACGGCGTTGTCGAGGTCGTGCACGACCAGCTCACGGCGCTCGGAGCGCCCGCGGTAGCCGGCCTCGTGCAGCATCTCGGCCGCCGGCTCGGCGAGCGAGCCCTTGTTGGGCACCGCGATCCGCAGCGGGCGGGGGCCCGCGCCGGCGGCATTCACAGCCGCTCGTACACCGCGTCGAGCCCGATGCCGCGGGCGAGCATGAGGACCTGCACGTGGTAGAGCAGCTGCGCGATCTCCTCGGCGGCGCGGTCGGCGCCCTCGTATTCGGCGGCCATCCACGCCTCGGCGGCCTCCTCGACCACCTTCTTGCCGACGTCGTGGACGCCGCCGCGGACCGCGGTCACGGTGCCGGATCCGGCGGCACCGTCGGCGACCTTGGCCGACAGCTCGGCCCACAGGCCGTCGAAGCTCTTCACAGCCACAGGGTACGAGGCGCCGGGTCGGGCCTTCGAAGCGTTCCAGCCGCCGGTCAGGTCGGCGCGGTCGCCCCGTGCTGCTCCGGTTCGATGTCGGCGCGCTCGGTGCGTGTGGCGCGGATCCACACCAGGAAGCCGTAGATCACGAAGGCGGCGTAGAAGGCGTAGAGGACCGCGGTCGGGATGTAGCCGGAGTGCAGCAGCAGCGGCACCCCGACGATGTCGACGGCGATCCAGCACAGCCAGAACTCGTTCCACCCGCGCGCCATGGCGTACGTCGCCAGCATCGACCCGATGAAGATCCACGCGTCGCACCAGTAGTACCAGCGCGGGGCCGGCCACCCGGCGCCGATCTGCGCGAACCCCCATTGCACCAGCACGACCCCGCCGACCCACACCCCGACGAGGACCAGCCGTTCCGCGGCAGTCGCCCAGCGGGGCGTGATGGCCGGTGCACCCGCGCCGTGTGCGTTGAGCCGGCGTACCTGCTGCCAGCGCCACCACCCGTACACGCTGGTGAGGATGAAGAAGATCTGGCGCCCGGACTGGCCGAACAACGGCGCTCGCCCGTCCGCCGCGTCGAAGGTCACGGTGATGTAGACGAAGAAGAGGATGACGTTGCCGACGATGCCCACCGGCCACGCCCAGACGCGGCGACGCAGGCCGCCGACGGCTGAGCCGAGCCCGAAAAGGACCCCGATGAGCTCGAGCCACCGCAGTTCGTAGCCGCCGATCGGGATGCTGGCCTCGTAGAGCCACCGGAGCTGGTCCATGGTGCCGTCCTCGGGTCGCCGGGTCGCGTGGAACGCGCTCCGGGGACGACGGCATGCCGCCGACACAGAGCCGCCCCGGCCCGGCCGGTGCGGCCCCGCACGCGCTGCCTCCCATCCGGACTTTCACCGTCGGTCCCGGAGTTCCACCGGGTCAACCGGCCGCTGGCTGCGGCCGGGTCGCGGACTGTCACCGCCGGTTCGGATTTCCACCGACCCCGGAGCACGTGTACGTGTCGTACGCGCCCAGTGTGCCACGCCGCCTGAACCACGGTCACCGACCGCCCGCGGGCCTCGCCCCCGCCATCAGCGTCCCCCAGCCCCCTCCCCCGACGTCACTGCCCTCAGGGTCGAGAATCCCCTCCGACCAGCCCGATAGACCGCCACCAGGGCAGTAACGTCGGGAAGGGCGAGCGGGTCAGGCGGGGCGCAGGGGGGCGTTCTCGGCGAGGCGGCGCAGGTCGTCGACGGCGGCGGCGGCATCCTCCGCGCCGTAGACGGCGCTGCCGGCGACGAAGACGTCCGCGCCGGCCTCGGCGCAGCGCTCGATCGTCTCCGCGGAGACCCCGCCGTCGACCTGCACCCACACGTCGAGCCCCCTGCGGCGTACCAGCTCGCGAGCCCGCCGCACCTTGGGCAGGCAGACGTCGAGGAAGCCCTGCCCCCCGAAGCCGGGCTCTACGGTCATGACGAGCAGCATGTCCAGCTCGGGAAGCAGGTCGGCGTACGGCTCGACCGGCGTGGCCGGCTTGAGCCCGAGCCCGGCCCGGGCCCCCTGCGCGCGCAGCTGGCGGGCCAGCCGGATCGGCGCCGCGGCCGCCTCCACGTGGAAGGTCACGTTGCGCGCGCCGGCCTCGGCGTACGCCGGCGCCCACCGGTCGGGGTCGTCGATCATGAGGTGGCAGTCGACGGGCAGGGCGGTGCGCCGCAGCAGCGACTCGACGACGGGCAGCCCGATCGTGAGGTTGGGCACGAAATGGTTGTCCATGACGTCGACGTGCACCCAGTCGGCGTTCTTGATCCGCGCGAGCTCGCCGGCCAAATCGGCGAAGTCGCTGTTGAGCAGGCTCGGCGAGATCTGGACGCCCACAGCGGCGAGGGTACCGGTCAGGCCCCGAGCGGCAGCGTCTCGAGCACGCGCCAGCGGCCGGCGGCGAGGGCGAGCACCGTGAGCTCGCCGGCCCGCGAGCGCACCGGCAGCGCCGGGGTGAGGGCTCGCTCCACCTCGTCGAGGACGGCCGGACGGCCGTGGGCGACGGTGAGGTGCGGTACGACGTCGGCGAACGCCCCGCCGTACGGCGGCGCCTCCGGCCAGCGGGCCCACACCAGCCCGGTGAGCCGGCGGCACCACTCGGCAGGCTCCGGGGCGAGGTAGCAGAGGTCGCCGTCAGGGAAGCGTGTGCACCGGTCGAAGGTGAGCGTGGTCGGTGCGACGTCGTGCAGCAGCGCGGCCAGCTCGTCGCGCGCTTGGCCGTCGTAGCGCTGCTGCGTCAGGAACGGGTACAGCACTGTGACGTGGGCCGGCACCCCCAGCGCCGCTGCCGGGGGCTCCACTTCGGGCACCCGCAGGACGAGGGCGGTGTCGCCGTGCTCGCTGGTCGGCCGGCTCATGACCTCGGCGCACGACGCCGCAGCAGGGCAAGGTACATGGCGTCGGTGCCGTGCCGGTGCGGCCACAGCTGGACGTCCGGGTCCGCGCCGAGGTCCGGCACCCCGCGCAGGAGTGGGCGGGCATCGAGTCGCTCGACGTCGGGCCGGGCGCGCAGCACGTCGGAGACGACGACCGTGGTCTCGGCGATGTGCGGGGAGCAGGTGACGTAGCCGACGACGCCGCCCGGGCGTACGGCGTCGAGCGCGGCGCGGAGCAGGTCGCGCTGCAGAGGCGCGAGGGCGGCGACGTCGGCCGGGCTGCGCCGCCAGCGCGCCTCCGGGCGCCGCCGCAGCGCGCCCAAGCCGGTGCACGGCACGTCGACCAGCACGCGGTCGAAGCCCCCGGCCGCCCATGCCGGCGCTCGGGCGTCCGCGGTGACGGCGAGGTGGCGGCCGGTCGAGCCGCGCAGCGCCTGCACCACGAGTCGGGTTCGGTGCGCGCGCAGCTCGGCGGCGAGCAGGCTCGCGCCGCGCAGCCCGGCCAGCCCGGAGAGCAGGGCCGCCTTGCCGCCCGGCCCGGCGCACAGGTCGGCCCAGCGGCTGTCCGGGCCCTCGAGCGGCGCCGCCGCCAGCGCGAGGGTGACGAGCTGGCTGCCCTCGTCCTGGACGCCGGCCCGGCCCTGCCGGACGGCCGCGATCGAACGCGGGTCGCCGCCGGAGAGGACCGCGGCGTACGGCGACCAGCGGCCCGCCCGCGCTCCCGCGGCGACGAGCTCGGCGACGTCGCAGCGCCCCGGCCGGGCGGCCAGCGCGACCTCGGCCGGTGTGTTGTCCGCCCGCAGCAGGTCGGCGGTCGCCTCGACGTCCCCGCCGAGCGCGTCGAGGAACGCGCGAACGACCCACTCGGGGTGGGAGAGCGCCACGCTGAGGTGGCCGACGAGGTCGACGTCGGCAGCGGGGACGACGAGGCGGGTCCAGCCGTCGATGTCGTGGGCGGCGACCCGGCGCAGCACCGCGTTGGCGAAGCGGGCCGGCCCTTCGCCGGCGACCTCTCGGGCGAGCTCGACGGTCTGCGACACGGCGGCGTGCGCGGGGACCCGCATCGCGAGCAGCTGGTGGGCCCCCAGCCGCAGCGCGTCCAGCAGCGGCGGGTCGACCTGCTCCGGCGGCCGCGACGCGCAAGCGGCGAGCACCGCGTCGATGGTGCCGCGGCCGCGCAGGGTGCCGTACGCCAGCTCGGTCGCCAGGGCGGCGTCTCGAACGTCCAGCTGCCGCTCGGCGAGCAGCCGAGCCAGCACGAGGTTGGCGTAGGCGTCGTCCTCGTCCACGGCGCGCAGCACGTCCCAGGCCAGCCGCCGGGCGGGGTCCCGGCCCTGGGTCCGGCGCGCCGCGCGCGCAGGCCGCGGGCTCACTCGAGCCGCTCCCCGCGCGCGATCCGCACCCCGCGCGCCCAGTCGGCGGCCGGCATCGCCCGTTTCCCCGCCGGCCGCACCTGCTGCAGCCGCACGGCACTGGTCGCGGTGCCGACGCGCACATCGTGCTTCCCGGAGGCCACCTCGCCCGGACCGAGCGCCGGCCCGTCGGCGTCGACGATCACCCGTCCGATCCCGAGCCGCTCGCCGCGGAACGTCGTCCAGGCGCCGGGAGCCGGCGTGCATCCCCGCACGAGCCGGTCGATCCGCCTCGCGGGCGCCGTCCAGTCGACGCGGGCGTCCTCCGGCGTCAGCCGCGGCGCCTGCGACACCCCCTCGGCCGGCTGTGGCCGCGGCGTCAGCACGCCGTCCTCGATGCCGTCGAGCGTGGCGACGAGCAGCCTCGCTCCGGCGGTCGCCAACCGTTCGAGCAGCGACCCTGCGGTGTCGTCGGGGCGGACGGGCTCGGTCATTACTCCGAGCACCGGTCCGGTGTCGAGCGCTTCCTCGATACGGAAGGTCGTGGCCCCCGTGACGTCGTCGCCGTGGATGACGGCGTGCTGCACCGGCGCGGCGCCCCGCCAAGCTGGCAGCAGCGAGAAGTGCAGGTTGACCCAGCCGTACGGCGGCTGATCGAGCGCCTCGCGCGGCACCAGTTGCCCGTAGGCGACCACCGGAACGCAGTCGGGGGCCAGCTCGCGGAGCCGGTCGAGCGCGCCCGGATCACGCAGCCGACGCGGCGCGAGGACCTCCAGCCCGAGCTCGGCGGCGCGGGCGGCGACCGGGCTGGGAACCAGGCGCCGGCCGCGGCCAGCGGGGGCGTCGGGACGGGTGAGCACGGCGACCACCTCGTGCCGGGAGGCGCGGAGGGCGTCGAGCGAGGGCAGGGCTGCCACCGGGGTGCCGGCGAGGACGACGCGCACCGGCTACATCGGCTTGCCGAAGGTGGGGTGCGGCGACACCTTGACCTGCGGCACCGGGCCGCCGGCCCACTCGGCCTCGCGGATCGCCTTCAGCGCCGCCTTGCGGGCCTCGCGGTCGAGCCGGTCGATGAACAGGATGCCGTCGAGGTGGTCGGTCTCGTGCTGGATGCAGCGGGCGAGGAGCTCGCTGCCCTCCAGCCGTACCGGCTCGCCGTGCTGGTCGTAGCCCTTGGCGACCACCCGCAGGGCGCGCCGGCAGTCGAACTCCAAGCCCGGGATCGACAGGCAGCCCTCCGGTCCGTCCTGCTCCTCCTCCGACAGCGACAGGTCGGGGTTGATCAGATGGCCGAGCTCCTCGTCGACGTGGTAGGTGAACACCCGCAGCGGGACGCCGAGCTGCGGCGCCGCCAGGCCGCTTCCCGGAGCGTCGAGCATCGTGTCGGTGAGGTCGCGGACGAGACGGCGCAACTCCCGGTCGAAGTCGACGACGGGCTCAGCCTTCGTACGCAGCACCGGGTCGCCGAACAGGCGGATCGGCTGCACGGGCACGGCGGCGTCGGCTCCTCTCGTCGCGGGTTCTCGACCCAATCCTATGGGGACCGCGCTCTTGGACAGATGGGCGCATCCGCCCGCGGCAGGCTGCTCTGGCCGCCTCGCCCGCGCCCGGGCTTCTACCCAGGCGAGGGCAAGGCCGGGTGTCAGCGGCCGGCGCGCGGTGCGGCCGCCATGTCTGCACGGTGGGACACCGCGCTCGGGCTACGAGCGGCGAAGAAGCCAACGCTGCGGCGTGTCAGGCCTCGCGGGTGTGGAGCGGCTTGCACTGTCGAACAGCGTGCTGCCGTCAGGAAGCACCAACAGTGTCATCCGGTCGTACGGCGGTCGACTGGTTCCGTCCTCCACTGGAGGTCCACCTGGCGCGGGGAACTGCCCCGCGTAGACACAGACTGTGACATCGGCATCGGAGGGGAACCGGTCAGCGAGGGACCTCAGGCGAGACACCACGGTGACGTCCGGCGCGTGCCGCTGCTCCTGCCACTCTGCGACGGTGGTGAGCTTGTCGCGTTCGGCCGTCACTACTCCCGTGGCGTCCTCGCCCATCAGCTGTTCGCACTGCAGGAGGTCAGTGTCCGCGCCGACTGCGCTGGAGACCGACGCCTGGCTCTCACCGGCGACCGCGCTGCCAGCAGCGGACCCCGCGGCGCCTCTCGACACGAACGACCACCACACAAGGCCGATCACGAGCCCCAAACAGAGGCCAAGAATCGTAGGCGCCAGGGCGCGCCGCGACGTGCTCTCCGTGGAGGTCTTACGGTCGTTGCTCAGCATGATGCCCCCTCACCCGCGCGCCAGCTCGTGTCGGCAAGCCAGGACCCACACATTCCCGTGTCGACGACGGAGCTGTCCCTGCCGGAGAAGTTGAGAAAGCCTCCTCCGTTGACTTGGTAGTGCAGGAAGCTGTGAGTCGTTTGCGACACCTGCGCCGTGCCTGCTTCGACCCGCGGGCCCGCCAATGAGCTGATCAGGCTGCCCTTGTAGGTGTCGTCGACACTGAAGAAGTACGCGGTCACCCTGCCATTGAAGGCTCGAGATATCTTGAACGTGTGGCTCTGGCCAATGGTCAGTCCAGGCGTATGACCTGTCTCGTACCAACCGCCAGCGTATCCGTATCCCCAATACCAGTAACGAAACCGGTCTGCGCATTGATGTCCAGAGCCAATTTCACGCCAGTTGTTAGTGCCTGTGATGATGACCCATTGAGTTTGGTACACCGGACTCCCGCTGTAGTAATTGGAGCACCCGGTCAGCGGTATCCCCCTATGTCGCGATCAGTGCGAACCGACGTGACACCTGTATATACGGAGCCGCTCGACTCGCGCGCGATCGAGTAACTATGAAAGGTTAGTCCGGTCGCCGGTACCGAGAGAAGTATGCCGACCACCAGAACTATCGGAAGGGCAAAGATGGTCGCACCCCGGCGGGACACGACACAACTCTACGCCCATCGCCCGATCTTGTCAAATTGCGGCAAGATGCGCAAACCCAGGTATTGAGGGACATCCAGCACCTCCCCGCTGGATGCTTCTGACGCAGGTGGCGCGACCGACCCCAGGCAGCCACGATGCGCGTCGACACCAGGCAGGCCCCGTCCCGGTTGCGGATGCTGCCGTCCGCGCCACCCCCGGCGACGGCCAGCTAGCGGGCGGGCGGTCCGCCGAGCAGGCCCAGCCCGGCAAGGTCCGCCCGCAGCCGCCGGGCATCGGTGAAGCGCACGGCCAGCAGGCCCGCCGCGGACGCCGCGGCGACGTTGGCCGGTCCGTCGTCGACGAAGACGGTCCGCGCCGGGTCGAGCCGGTGCCGGCGCAGGAGCAGGGCGAACACCGCGGGGTCCGGCTTGGCGACACGCTCCCGGCCGGAGACGACGATCGCCTCGAACAGCCGCAGGAAGTCGAAGCGCTCCTCGGCCACCGGGAACGTCTCCGCCGACCAGTTGGTGAGGGCCAACAGCCGTACGCCGGCGACGGCGAGCTCGCGGAGCACCTCGACCGAGCCGGGCACCGGGCCGGCCAGGGTCTCGGCGAAGCGCTCGGCGTAGGCGGCGAGCAGCTCCCGCCGGTGGGGGAAGCGCCGCGCGTGCACCTCGACCGCCTCGGCGAACGGGCGGCCGGCGTCCTGCGCATGGTTCCACGCCGCGAACCCGACCTCGGTCAGGAAGGCCTCCACGTCCTGCTCGGGGAGCAGCTGGCGGTAGAGCCGGCGCGGGTCCCAGTCGATGAGCACCCCGCCGAGGTCGAATACCACCGCCTCGACGCGGTCGGTCGGGCCGGTCACTAGGGCACCATCCTTGTTGTGAGCATCGTGTCGGTGCTTGCTGTTGGGACTCGGCGGGAGCCGAGGTGACGGCTTGGTCCGGTCGCCCTTCGAGGGCCTGCATGACACTGCCGCCCTCGGTTCTCCCGGGGCT
>JBBRVP010000055.1:0-18730 GCA_038246785.1 Jiangellales bacterium | reverse complement strand
GTGATGGCCACCCTGCGCAGCACCGCGATCAGCCTGCTCCGACTCGCCGGCTGGACCAACATCGCCGCCGCCCAACGACATCACGCCCGACGCCCACCAAGAACAGCCCCACCCGCCGTGACCTGCTGAAATGCGACTTTGCCGGGGCCGTGTCGTCCTCACCGAGATGGCGATGGGCGGGGACGGACAGTCCCGCTGGATAGACGCTCTCCATGACAGCGAACTGACCCAGCGTGTCCTGCCCCGAGGCCCTGATGACGACGCGGGCGCCTCGCCACTCGTAGGTGTCCCCTTCACCCGGTGCGTGCACGAAGCCGCTCATGACATCACCCTCACCGGCCCTCGCGTCCATGGAGCCCTGTGGCCGACAGCGACGGCGTGGCCTCCGGTGGTGGCCGAGTCGTGCGCAGCCAAACCTCGGCGAACGCCACGTGCATGGTGAAGGCGATCCAGAAGGCCGGCGCGAAGCTGCTCCGCAGGTCGAGCAGGCCGGTGGCCTGGAACAGGCCGATCCACAACCTGATGCTGCCCACCGCCAGGGCGGTGGCGAACGAGCGGACCATCCAGCGGCGGTGGGCGGCGAAGCCCCGGCGGCGGGCGGCCCTGAACCCGAGGAGCAGGCAGGCCAGCATCCAGGCAGAGAACACCAGGGTCGCCGTCGCCTCACCCCGTCCGCCGAAGGCAAACGGCAGCCCGAACGCGACCGCGAAGATCGCGGTGACCGCGCCGAGGACCACCAGCACCCTGCCCCGGCGTCGGTGGGCGGCGTAGCTGCCGCGCCGGATGCGGTAGGGTAGTTGCAGCAGGGCACCGCCCAGGAAGCCGGCGCCGGCGACGATGTGGAGGTACGCCTGCCACGGGTGCTCGACGTATCGACGGTTGTAGTCGTCGTCGGGAACCGTGCGCTGCACCAGATGCGGGACGTCGGTGACGAGCCGGATGACGATGAAGACGGCGATCGTGGCGACGAGGAGCGCGATCACCACCGCGACGGGTGGACGCCTCCGCGGCACCGGCGCCGCGACTTGCTCGAACTGGGTCGAGCCATCGAGCCCGTTCACCATCAGGTCAGCCGCCTTCGACGACGCGCTTGAGCCCCGACAGCACCTGCTCCCAATTGCTCCGGGAGTGCTCGGCCTCGGCGGGGCTGGCGTTGTTGTCCTGGCTCAGCCGCACGAGTGTCCGACCGTGCAGATCCGTCAGCTCGTAGCTCAGTGCGTGGTAGTTCTCGGGTACGTCGGGCTTCCCGCTCAGCGGGCTGTAGTGCGTGAGCTCGAGACGCCGGCCGGGCTCGACCACCACGATCACGCCTCGGTCGCGATAGGCCCTCCCCTCGTACTCGCCCTCCCACGTGATCGGGTTGCCTTCCTGCCAATCGGTGTCGACCTGGGCGCCGAACATGTATGCCGCAATCAGCCGCGGTTCGGTCAGCGCAGCCCAGACATTGCCCGGTGGAGCGTCGATCTCGGTGCTCGCCGTGGCGACGTGATCAGTCATGGTCGTCCCTTCTTCGATGTGGCCCGGGTCGGTCGGCGTCTCAGGCTGCGGCGCTTGCCCGGGCACTCCCGCCGAGCAGGAAGTCGAAGACCGCCTGCCGCCCCGGTGTCGTCGGTGGCGAAGGACTGCAGCGAGTGGACGGCCCGCGGCACGACGACGACCTCGGCACCAGGGGCGAGGGCCGCCTCCTCGCGCAGCCACGCGAGCGGTGTGGACAGGTCCCAGCTGCCGCCGAGCAGCAGGGTCGGCACGTCGGGCAGCAGCCGCCGGTGCGCACGGTGAGCGGTGGGGGTCCGTGGCCACCACTCGCAGGTCAGCAGGATGCCGTTGTTGGCGGCGGTCCTGACGTCGAAGGGCCATACCTCCGCCGGATCGATCTTCCCCGCAGCCCGGTGTACGGCGGCTTCACGCCCGCGTAACGGAGCCGCGGCGGAGCCCCACGGCCACCGCCCGTCCGCGCACAGGGTGGCAGCGTGCAGGCCCTGGCTGAGGTCCTCAGGTGGGGTCTGTACGCCCTCCCGGACCCCCGCGACGATGCCGTCGAGGTCGGTTGGGTCACCGGCTGCCGCGGTGTGCAGGGCCTCCGGCAGATAGCGGTAGTCGGGGAAGACGAACTCCAAGATGACGATGGCGTTGAGCAGGTCCGACCCGTCATCGCGACCTCGTACGACCTTGGCCAGGTCCACCGCGGGGTCGCCCGGGCACGCACGAGTGGTGCAGACCTCGCGTAGGACTCGCCCGACCGCACGCAGGTCTGCGCGCACGAACGGGTCCAGACCGGTGTGCGGCACCACCGAGTCGAGGACGAGGCGCGCGACCCGGTGCGGGTGGCGCAGGGCGTAGCGCTCCGCGACGTAGGTCCCGTAGGAGACTCCGTCGAGAGTCCACCGGTGCACGCCGAGCGCTCTCCGCAGCAGGTCGAGGTCGGCCACCGTGTCCTCGGTGGAGTAGAAGCGGCGCTGCGGCCCGATCGCCGCCGCGCAGGCCGCCACCTCGGCCCGGGTAGGGACGAAGAGGTCCGAGGCGCCGAGCCGCTCCTGCAGTCCGGGGCACCGCAGCGCGTTCGCGCCGGTGCCGCGCTGGTCGATCATGACCATGCGGTAGTCGGCGAGCACCGGTGCCAGCCGGCTCGACATCCGCTGGACGAAGGGCACGCCGGGCTGGCCGGGGCCGCCGGTGAGGATGAGCAGCACGCCCAGTGGCGCCGCGGTGTCGGTCTCTGCGGCGACTGCCAGATCGAGGTGTCCATGTGCTCGGTCTCGGTGGTCCAGGGGCACGCGCAGCGTCGAACAGGTGAACGCGGCCGCCTCGGCGCACTGATGGGACCCGGTCAGTCGCGGCCGGCCCACGGCTTCGCGGGAGCCCTGGGCAGCGCCGCTGTCAGCGGCGCGGGCGGTGGCGGCACGGCCCTGGACGCCTGCGGAGGCCACGGCGCTCGACGGGTTGGCACTGGCGCCGGAGGAGACGAGCGCCGCGCTGGCCACCAGGGCGAGGACGGCGAGGACGCGACGGGTCATGGCCGGATCGTGGCGGGCCCCAGATGTGAACCGGCACCCTGTTCGACGAGGCTCTAACCACCCGCTGCTCGACGTCCCCCTGCCACCCGGAGGACGTGACGGCCGAGGTCCGCGGCGACGTACAGCACGCTCTGCCGACGTCGCCGCCGGTCGAGCAGGCCCGCCCGGTGAAGGATGCCGAGATGGTAGGAGACCGCAGGCGCGCTCAGGTGGTGGCGTTCGGCAAGCTCGGTGGTGCTGCGCGCGACGGTGAGGTCGCAGAGCAGGCCGGCCCGAGTGACCCCGAGCAGCGCGGCGACAGCAGGCGGCGGGCCTGAGCCGGCGGAAGAGACGCTTGTCGGCAGCAGCCCGGTGGCCCCGATCGGGTAACTGATCGTCGGGTCGCGGCGGCGGAGCGCCCCGGTGATCGGGTCGACGCACACGAACGGCACCGGGGACAGCACGGACGGCAGCAGGACCAACGACTGCGCCCAACCGACGTCCACCTCGAAGCGGGAGTCCAGCTCCACGGTGGGATCACGCCAGCGCAGCGCGGGATGCAGACCGCCGAGCACAGCCGCTGCACCGCGCTCGGCGAGCTCGGCACCGCGGCGGGTGAGGTCCCCGCGGATCCGGTCACGCACCGGCGGCCAAATCGGCGCCACGACGCCGTCCCACAGCGCTGCCATCTCATCGGCCAGCCGGTCGAGCAGCGCCTGGGCACCCGCGGCGTCGAGCAGCGTCTGGACGGCAGCGGGCACGGCGCGCCCCTCGAGGGCAGCCTCGGGACGCCCGTTGGCGACCGCCGCAATCTCGGCGCGGAGCCGGTCGTGCGGCGTGTGCCGCACCGCGTCCAGCTCCTCGTCGGCCGTCCGCTCCGCGGCATCCGGGTGCGGCGTCAGCAGGTCGGGCAGGTATCCCGGTGCGACCAGCGATCCGAGCAGGTCGAGGTGCCGCTCGGCGATGACGCGGCGGGTGCGGTCCTGCCACTGCGGGAACGGGACGAGCGCCACTGGACGAGCCAGTCCGTGCAGCAGGCCGAATACCTCGTTCATCGGGCTTATCGCGAAGCGGACCCGGCTCAACGCGGCCGTGTCCAGCTTGATACGGATCATCAGCCGGCCGCTCGCAGCAGCAGGCACGTGCGCGGCTCCAGGCGCAGCACGGCCTGGGCGTCCACCTGCCGTACGCCGTCCTCCGGGCGCGCGGTGTCGAGCACCAGCTCGTAGGACGGCGACCACTCCTCGTCGGGCACCGTGACCTCGACCTCGACCGCGCCGCTGTGCAGGTAGAGCAGGAAGGAGTCGTCGGTGCGGAGCTCGCCGCGCGGGCCGCGGGCACGCAGCTCGTCGCCGGCGAGGAACATCCCGAGCGTCTGCAGCGTGGTCTCCCACCACCAGCCCTCGGTCATCTCGGCACCGTCCGGGGCGAACCAGGCGAGGTCCTTGC
This sequence comes from Jiangellales bacterium, assembly GCA_038246785.1. Taxonomy (GTDB): domain Bacteria; phylum Actinomycetota; class Actinomycetes; order Jiangellales; family Jiangellaceae; genus JBBRVP01. The sequence continues at coordinate 14,288 of JBBRVP010000055.1, read as the reverse complement.
GGCCGCCCGGTCCCAGCGGGAGGCCGGAGAGGAAGTGTTGCTGGCGGAAGACCGGGTGCCGGCGCCGCAGCCGGAGCAGCCGCCGGACGAGCCGGTGCAGGTCGCCCCACTCCGCGAGCAGCGACCAGTCCACCCACGAGGTCTCGTTGTCCTGGCAGTAGGCGTTGTTGTTGCCCCGCTGGGTGCGGCCCATCTCGTCCCCGGCGACGAGCATCGGCACCCCGGCCGACAGCAACAGCGTCGTGAGCAGGTTGCGCAGCTGCTGGCGTCGCAGCGCGTTGACGTCGGGGTCGTCGGCCTCGCCCTCGTGGCCGCAGTTCCACGACCGGTTGTCGCTCTCGCCGTCCCGGTCCGCTTCCCCGTTGGCCTCGTTGTGCTTGCGGTCATACGAGACGAGGTCGCGCAGCGTGAAGCCGTCGTGGGCGGTGACCAGGTTGACCGAGGCGAACGGGTGCCGCCCGTCGTCGCGGTAGAGGTCGCTCGAGCCCGACAGCCGGTAGGCCAGGTCGCGTACGCCCGGCGACTGCCCACGCCAGAAGTCGCGGACGGTGTCGCGGTAGCGCCCGTTCCACTCGGTGAACAGGTACGGGAAACCGCCCACCTGGTAGCCGTGCGGCCCCAGGTCCCACGGCTCGGCCACCAGCTTGAGCTCGCGCAGCACCGGGTCCTGCGCGACGGCGGACAGGAAGCGGCCGTGCGGGTCGAAGTCGTCGGAGCCCCGGCCGAGCGCGGTGGCCAGGTCGAAGCGGAACCCGTCGACGTGCATCTCCTCGGCCCAGTAGCGGAGCGAGTCGAGGACGAGCTGCAGCGTCCGCGGACGGCGTACGTCGATGGTGTTGCCGCACCCGGTGAAGTCGCGGTAGCGGCGGCCCCCATCGCGCAACCGGTAGTAGGTCTGGTTGGCGATGCCACGGAGGCCGAGCGTGGCCCCGTCGTGGCCCTGCTCCGCGGTGTGGTTGTAGACCACGTCGAGCAGGACCTCGAGCCCCGCCTCGTGCAGCGCCCGCACCATCGCCTTGAACTCGCGCACCTGGGCGCCCCGGCTGCCGGAGGAGGAGTAGCCGGCGTGCGGGGCGAAGAACGCCGCGGTGTTGTAGCCCCAGTAGTCGGTGAGGCCGTTGGCGACCACGTGGGGCTCGTCGACGAAGTGGTGCACCGGGAGCAGTTCCACGGTCGTGACGCCCAGGTCGCGCAGGTAGCTCACGACCGCCGGGTGGGCGAGTCCGGCGTACGTGCCGCGCAGGTGCTCCGGCACGGCGGGATGACGCTTGGTGAAGCCGCGCACGTGCAGCTCGTAGACGACGGTGTCCGACCAGGGCACCCGCGGCCGCGGCTCGTCGCCCCAGTCGAAGTCGTGCTCGGCCACGACCACGCAGCGCGGGACGTACTGCGCGGAGTCGCGCGCGTCGGCCGCCAGGTCGTCTCCCGGTTCGGCCAGCGAGGGGCGCACGTGGCCGAAGACCGCCGGGTCGTAGGTCAGCCGGCCGGTGACCGCCCGGGCGTACGGGTCGAGCAGCAGCTTGGCGGGGTTGCACCGCACCCCCCGTTCCGGCTGCCACGGCCCGTGCACCCGGAACCCGTACGTAGCGCCTGGCCGCACTCCCGGCACAGCACCGTGCCAGACATCGAACGTCACGTCGCGCAGCGGCCGGCGGTGCTCCCGTCCGTCGAGGTCGAACAAGCACACCTCGACGGCGTCGGCCCGCGGCGCCCACAGCGCGAAGTTGGTCGCCTCACCGTCGTACCTCGCACCCAGCGGCGACCAGTGACCCGGCCAGGTGGCCGCCGACGGCCTCACCGAGGCGGCAGCGGGAGGTTCGCTCGCCTGGCCTCAGCGGCCCGCATGGTTCGCATGGTTAGCACGGTTCGCAGCGTGCCACAGCCGCCGGGCGCGGACCGCTGGGTCGACCGCTAGGGTCGCGCCCGTGGGCACCTTGGTACGCCTCGAGGTCGAGGACGGCGTGGGCACGGTCCGCCTGGACCGGCCGCCGGTCAACGCGCTCAACGCCGACATGCAGGAGCAGATCCGGGCCGCCGCGCAGGAGGCGACCGAGCGCTCCGACGTGCGGGCGGTGGTGGTGTACGGCGGTGAGCGGGCGTTCGCGGCCGGCGCCGACATCAAGGAGATGGCCGAGATGTCCTACACAGACATGGTCGACCGCTCCGGACCGCTGTCGTCCTCCTTCTCGTCCGTGGCGGCGATCCCGAAACCGGTCGTGGCGGCGGTCACCGGCTACGCCCTCGGCGGCGGCTGCGAGCTGGCCCTGTGCGCCGACATCCGGGTGGCCGCCGAGGACGCCCGGCTGGGCCAGCCCGAGATCCTGCTGGGGATCATCCCAGGCGCCGGGGGCACGCAGCGACTGGCCCGACTGGTCGGCCCGGCCAAGGCCAAGGACCTCGTCTTCACCGGCCGGCAGGTCAAAGCCGCCGAGGCGCTCGCCATCGGGCTCGTCGACCGGGTGGTGCCGCCCGGCGAGGTCTACGCCGCGGCTCTGGACTGGGCTCGGCGGCTCGCGACGGGACCGGCGTACGCGCTGCGGGCGGCCAAGGAGGCGATCGACCGCGGTCTGGAGACCGACCTGCACACCGGACTCGAGATCGAGCGCCAGCAGTTCGCCGCGCTGTTCGCGACCGAGGACCGTGCCACCGGCATGCGGTCCTTCGTCGAGGACGGCCCCGGCAAGGCGCGCTTCGCCGGGCGGTGAGCCCGTGACGCCGCACGCGACCCACCGCGGTGCCCACCAGCCGGTCCCTCGCCCGCACGCGACCCCGGAGGAGGTGGCGCGGGCCCGCCGCGACAACGCGCTCGCCCAGGTGCTCTATCACGACTGGGAGGCCACGACCTACGACGAGAAGTGGTCGATCTCCTTCGACGGGCGCTGCATGGACTACGCGCGCGACCGGTTCGTCGCGGTGGCGGGCAGCTCCGGCTGGCCGTACCCGCGCGCCCTCGAGATCGGCGCCGGCACCGGCTTCTTCTCGCTCAACCTCCGGCAGGCCGGAGTCGTCGACGCGGTGACGGTGACCGACGTCTCGCCGGGCATGGTCGCCGCGGCCCGGCGCAACGCGGAGGAGCTGGGCCTGTCCGTCGAGGGCCGGGTGGCCGACGTCACGGCGCTGCCCTACCCCGACGCGTCGTTCGACCTCGTCGTCGGCCACGCCGTGCTGCACCACGTCCCCGACGTGCAGGCCGCACTGCGCGAGGTGCTGCGCGTGCTGCACCCAGGCGGCCGATTCGTCGTGTGCGGCGAGCCGACCCGCTGGGGCGATGTGTATGCGCGCTGGCTCGGCCGCCTCACCTGGGCCGCCGCGACCCGAGTGACTCACCTGCCGCCGCTGCGCGAGCGCTGGGCCCGCCCCCAGGCCGAGCTCGACGAGTCCTCGCGGGCGGCGGCGCTGGAGGCGGTCGTCGACCTGCACACGTTCGACCCCGACGAGCTGGCCGCCACGGCGGGTGCCGCCGGTGCGGCGCAGGTGCGGACGGTGACCGAGGAGCTCACCGCCGCCTGGTTCGGCTGGCCGGTGCGCACGCTCGAGGTCGCCGTGCAGCCCGGGCGGCTCGGGTTGCGCTGGGCGACGTTCGCCTTCCGCTCGTGGCAACGGCTGTCGGCCCTCGACCGGGTGCTGGCGCGCGCCGTACCAGCCAAGGCGTTCTACAACGTCTCGGTGACCGGGATCCGCCCGGAGTGAGTGCCCGAGTGGGTGCCGGAGTGAGTGCCGGAGCGAGTGTTCTGCCGTGAAGGCTGCGGCGGCGCCGATCGTGCCCAAGGGTGCGCTGCGCTGGATCGTCCGGCACCGCGCGTGGTCGCGGTACCACCTCGTCCGCTACCTGCGCTACCTGCGCTTCCGGCTGCGGCACCGAGCCAACCCTGGCGTCGTCGTGCAGGGCATGATCTTCCTCGGTCGCCACGTGGAGGTCTCGGTACGGCCGGGGTACGGCCGGCTCGTGCTCGGCCCGTGGGTCCACATCGGTGACGACTGCCGGATCCGCGTCCACGAAGGCAGCATGTGGATCGGCGAGAGGTCCGTCCTCGGGCGCGACGTCACGCTGACCGGCTACCTCGACGTCGAGCTCGGTGCGCGCTGCCTGCTGGCCGACTCGGTCTATGTCGTCGACTTCGACCACCGCACGGATCTCGCCGACGTGCCCGTCAAGGGCCAGGGCATCGTCAAGTCGCCGGTGCGGATCGGACCCGACTGCTGGCTCGGCACCAAGTCGGTCGTGCTGCGCGGAGCCTGGATCGGCCGAGGCAGCGTCGTGGGTGCGGGCGCCGTGGTGCGCCCGGGGGAGTACCCAGCGCTCAGCGTGCTGGTCGGGGTGCCCGCCCGGCTCATCGGCGCCCGCGGCAAGCCGGTCCTGCGACCGGTCAGACCCCCCGCCGCCCCGGGGACGACCTCGGCTTGACGGGTCGCTCGGGCCCGACGACGGCAACGAGATCGAGGCAACCGGGCGCGCCGTCGTCGGCCACCTCGAAGTCCTCCGCGCTGACCGACCGGACGAGCTCGGCGAGGTGGTGCGGCCACGCCTCGGGCGGGCCGGCGAGCTGGGCGGCGACCGGGTCGCCGTACCGCTGCTCCCACCGCAGCAGTCGAGCGCCGTGGCGCAGGCCGCGGATCCGGTACGGGCGGGCGTGCCCATCGAGCAGCGCGGCGAGCTCCCCGGGGTCGAGCTCGCGGGCGTGGAACCAGTTGCCGGGCGGGAACGTCCGCCGGTCGGGCGTCGACAGCCACAGCTCGCCCTCGGCGCGCAGCACCCGTAGGCACTCGCGGACGAAACGCGGCTGCTCCCACAGGTGCTCAACAGTCTGCAGGCTCACGACAAGGTCGAAGCAGGCGTCGGCGTACGGCAGCGCCACGAGGTTGCCGCGTACCGGCCGGGCGCCGGCGTAGGCAGCGCGGACGCGGGCGACCGACCAGGCGTCGTAGTCCAACGCGTCGACGCTGGCAGCCCCCGCATCGCTCAGCAGCCCTGCCCCGTACCCCTCTCCGCACCCGGCCTCGAGCACCCGTCGCCCTGCCGCGCGCGGGCCGACGTGATGGTAGGCCGCCTCGTGCCGGCGGAACCAGTAGTTCTCCTGCCAGACGCCGGGCACTGTGCGCTCGCCGGTCACAGGCAACGGCCGGACGTCCACGAGCCGCACCGTACGGCGGTCGCCGGGTGTAATCGTCCGGCCTCCCCGCATCGCGCTGTAAGAGACGCCACCGGGAGTCCGGGGACGCCGGTTGGCTGCTCGTCGGTAGCCTCGAGGGCGTGGGATGCTGAGTCGTCCCCAACGCAGCTTCCGCGGGCCGTGCTCGCCCGCACCAGCGAGGAGGTCCGTCCGCTCCATGAAGATCGTCGTACTCGTCAAGCACGTCCCCGACGCCACGGCGGACCGCCAGCTGGACCCGGCGGACAGCACGACCGACCGCGACGGCGTCGACGGCCTGCTCTCCGAGCTCGACGAGTACGCCGTCGAGGAGGCCCTCACCGTGGCCGAGACGGCCGAAGCGGAGGTGGTCGCACTGACCATGGGGCCGCCGCAGGCGGCCGACGCGCTTCGCAAGGCCCTGCAGATGGGTGCCGCCTCGGCCGTGCACGTGCAGGACGACGCCCTGCACGGCTCGGACGCGGTCGCCACCTCGCTCGTGCTCGCCAAGGCGCTGGACAAGCTTGGTGCCGTCGACCTGATCCTCACCGGCATGGCCTCTACCGACGGCGGCATGAGCGTCGTGCCGGCGATGCTCGCCGAGCGGCTCGGGCGTCCGCACGTCGGCTTCGTCGGCGACCTCGAGGTCACGGGCGGCACGGTGGTGGCGCACCGCGAGGGCGAATCCGCCGTCGAGACGGTCGAGGTCGCGCTCCCGGCGGTCGTGTCCGTGACCGACCAGATCAACGAGCCGCGTTACCCATCGTTCAAGGGCATCATGGCCGCGAAGAAGAAGCCCGTGGAGACCTGGTCGCTGGCCGACCTCGGCGTCTCCCCCGACGAGGTGGGCCTGTCCGCCGCCTGGTCGGCCGTCGAGTCCTTCGCCCTCCGGCCGCCGCGTGGCCACGGCGAAGTCGTCACGGACGAGGGCGAGGGCGGGGTCAAGCTCGCCGAGTTCCTCGCCGCCCGCAAGTTCGTCTGAAGGAGAGCCTGAGATGGCCGAGGTCCTCGTCCTCGTCGACCACAACGCCGGCACCGTGCGCAAGACCACGGCCGAGTTGCTGACGATCGCCCGCCGGGTCGGCGATCCGGCCGCGGTGTACCTCGGCGCGGGCGTGGACGACGCCCGGGGCGTGCTGGCGGAGTACGGCGCGGGCAAGGTCTACGTCGTCGATGCCCCCGAGATCGACGACTACCTCGTCGCGCCCAAGGCGGAGGCGCTGGCCGCGGTGGGTGAGCAGGCGCAGCCGGTGGCGGTGCTGATCAGCTCCACGCCGGAGGGCAAGGAGGTCGCCGCCCGGGTCGCCATACGCCTCGGCTCCGGGATCATCACCGACGCCGTCGACGTCGGCGACGACCTCACCACGACCCAGTCGATCTTCGCCGGCAACGCGACCGTGCAAGCCAAGGTGACCCGCGGCATTCCGGTGATCACGGTCAAGCCCAACTCCGCCACTCCCGAGCCGGCGACCGGCGAGGCAGTGGTCGAGAAGGTCGACGTGCGCTTTTCCGAAGCCGCCCGCGGCGCGCGCGTCACCGACCGCTCGGCCCGCGAGCGCACGGGCCGCCCCGAGCTGACCGAGGCGGCGATCATTGTGTCCGGCGGCCGGGGCACCGGCGGCGACTTCGCTCCCGTCGAGGCCCTCGCCGACGCGCTGGGCGCGGCCGTCGGCGCCTCGCGCGCCGCTGTCGACTCCGGCTGGTATCCCCACGCCTATCAGATCGGCCAGACCGGCAAGACCGTGTCGCCCCAGCTCTACGTCGCCTGCGGCATCTCCGGCGCGATCCAGCACCGGGCCGGCATGCAGACCTCGAAGACCGTCGTTGCGGTCAACAAGGACGCCGATGCGCCGATCTTCGCGATGGCCGATCTCGGCGTCGTCGGCGACCTGCACAAGATCCTCCCGCAGGCCACGGAGGAGATCGCCAAGCGCAAGGGCTGACCCCAGGATCGCCCTTGGCTGTGGTCCATGATCGGCACCAGCCCCCACGATGCAGCCACTGTCGCCCCACGAAAGGCAGCTCGGCACCCGTCGTACGAGGGCAAAACGGAGCCTTCGCCGGTCAGCGGGCGGAGCATTGTGGGGCCTGGTGCCGATCATGGGCCGGGCCGGCGTGCAGGGCGGACCTCCACTCCGCCGTACGCTGACCGCCGATGAGCGCGCTCCGCAGCTACCTCGACCATGCCGCCACGACACCGGTACTGCCGCACGTCGTCGACGCCATGGCGGAGCAGATGCGCGCGGTGGGCAACGCCTCCTCGCTGCACGGCTCCGGTCGAGCCGCCCGCCGCGTCGTCGAGGAGTCGCGGGAGACGATCGCGGCGGCGTTGGGCGTGCGCCCGAGCGAGGTGGTGTTCACCTCCGGAGGTACCGAGGCGGACAACCTCGCTGTCAAGGGGCTGTACTGGGCGCGGCGGGCGGCCGACCGCCGTCGCCGGCGCGTGCTCGTGAGCGCGATCGAGCACCACGCGGTGCTCGACACAGCCGACTGGCTGGCCGAGACCCAGGGTGCCGAGGTCGAGCTGCTGCCGGTGGACCCGGTGGGCCGCGTCGACCTCGCCGCGCTGCACGACCGCGTCGGGTGCGACCCGGCCTCGGTCGCCCTGGTGTCGGTGATGTGGGCCAACAACGAGGTCGGCACGGTGCAGCCGGTGGCGGAGGTTGCCCAGGTGGCGCGTGCGCACGACATCCCGCTGCACTCCGACGCTGTGCAGGCTCTCGGCCAACTGCCCCTGGACCTCTCCGCCCCGGGGCTCGACGCCGTCACGGTGACCGGTCACAAGATCGGTGGCCCGATCGGGGTGGGCGCGCTGGTCGTCGGCCGTGACGTCGACCTCGTGCCGGTCCTGCACGGCGGCGGCCAGGAGCGCAACGTCCGGTCCGGCACGCTCGACACCCCGGCGATCGCCGGTTTCGCGCTGGCCGTGGACGTGGCCGTCGCCGAGCAGCCGACCCGAGCGGCGCGCGTCGCCGGGCTGCGCGACGAGCTGATCCGCACCGGGTCGGCGCTCGTACCGGACGCTGTGCTCAACGGTGATCCCGACCTCGACCTCGCGCACCGACTGCCGGGCATCGCCCACTTCTCCTTCTCCGGCTGTGACGGCGACTCGCTGCTGATGCTGCTGGACGCGCAAGGCATCGAGTGCTCGACCGGGTCAGCCTGTTCGGCCGGTGTGGCGCAGCCGAGTCACGTTCTGCAGGCAATGGGCGCGGATCTCGAGCGGGCCCGCGGCTCGTTGCGGTTCTCCCTTGGCCACACCTCCACGCCGGCCGACGTCGACGCTCTGGTCGCGGCGATCGGCCCGGTCGTCGAGCGGGCCCGTGCCGCCGGGCTCGTCAACGCGGCGCGACATGACTGACGGGAGCGGGTGATGCGCGTCCTCGCCGCCATGTCCGGCGGCGTCGACTCGGCCGTCGCCGCAGCCCGGGCAGTCGACGCAGGTCACGATGTCGTCGGCGTGCACCTGGCCCTGTCCAGCAACCCCGCGACCCGTCGCAGCGGCGCCCGCGGCTGCTGCACCGCCGAGGACGCCCGCGACGCCCGCCGGGCCGCCGACCTCCTCGATATCCCTTTCTACGTCTGGGATCTCGCCGAGCGGTTCCGTGCGGACGTCGTCGACGACTTCGTCGCCGAGTACGCCGCCGGGCGTACGCCCAACCCGTGCCTGCGCTGCAACGAGCGGGTCAAGTTCGCCGCGCTGCTCGACCGCGCGCTCGCTCTGGGCTTCGACGCCGTCGCCACCGGCCACTACGCACTTCTGGTCGACGGGCCCACGGGTCGCGAGCTGCACCGCGCCGTCGACCCCGCCAAGGACCAGTCGTACGTACTCGGCGTCCTCGACGCCCGCCAGTTGGCGCACGCGCTGTTCCCGCTCGGCGACACGGTCAAGGACGCGGTCCGCGCCGAGGCCGAGGTGCGCGGGCTCGCGGTGGCCCGCAAGCCGGACAGCCACGACATCTGTTTCGTCGCCGACGGCGACACCGCCAGCTTCCTGCGTCGGCGCCTCGGCGCGGCCCCCGGGGAGGTCGTCGACGACAGCGGGCGTGTCGTCGGCCGGCACGACGGGGCGTACGGCTTCACCGTCGGGCAACGGCGCGGCCTGCACCTCGCCACCCCGGCAGCCGACGGCCGGCCGCGCTACGTCCTGGACGTGGCGCCAAGCACGGGCAGGGTCACCGTCGGACCGCGCGAAAGGCTCGCGGTGCGCCACCTCTCCGCCCGCGCGCCACGCTGGTGCGGACCCGCCCCTCACGACCGGCTGCGGTGCCTGGCCCAGGTGCGCGCCCACGGCGAGCCGGTGCCCGGCACCGCTCGCGTTGCCGGCGACCGCCTGGACGTCGAGCTCGACGAGCCGCTGCTCGGCATCGCGCCGGGCCAGGCCGTGGTGCTCTACGACGGCACCCAGGTGCTCGGGTCGGCCACCATCGACGCCACCTCCCGGACCGACGAGCTCGCGGGGACGCGGCCGTGACCTCGGAGGAGAGCGTCGAGGATCGCCTCGCCCAGATCCTCGTTCCGGGAGCCACGCCCTCCACCGGCCCGGTCGTGCTCAGCGAGTCGGATCCGCGCTGGCCGGCGCTCTACCGGCGGGAGGCCGAGCGGATCCGCGCCGCCCTCGGCGAGCGGGCGCTGCTGGTCGAGCACGTCGGGTCGACATCGGTGCCTGGTCTGGCCGCCAAGCCGAAGATCGACGTGCTGCTGCTGGTGGCCGATGCGGGTGACGAGGCGGCGTGGCTGCCGGCGCTGCTCACCGCCGGCTACCTGCTGCGTATCCGGGAGCCCGACTGGTATGACCACCGGCTGCTCGCCGGGCCGGACACCGACGTCAACCTGCACGTGTTCGGCGCCGGGTGCGTCGAGGCGCAGCGGATGCTCGCCTTCCGCGACCACCTGCGCCGCGACGCGGCCGACCGGGTGCGCTATGAGGCGGAGAAGCGCCGGCTGGCTGCCCGGCCGTGGCGCTACGTACAGGAGTACGCCGACGCGAAGAGCGCGGTGGTGGCCGACATCCTCTCCCGCGCGCTGCCGCCGGCTCCGTGACCGAGTCCTCGACCGCTTCCCCACGGCGCCCCTGGCGCGGCGGCACCGCGACCGGCGTCGGGTCGCTGCCGGGTGAGGACGTCGACGAGGCGCTGCGGATGGTCCTGGGCGAGCTGCCCGACCTGCCGCACCTGCCCGAGCTGCCCGCCCGCGGCGCCGGTGCCGATCTCGTCGGGCGCAGCGCGGCGCTGCTCGCCGGCCTGCACGTCGACCTGCAACCGGCCGGCTGGCGGCTGGTCGACCGGGCCGGCGCCGACGAGGCCACGGCCCGAGCGCTGCTCGCCCGAGACCTCGACGCGCTGGAGGTGCAGGCGCTGGGGTACGCCGGCCCGCTCAAGCTGCAGGCGGCGGGGCCGCTGACGCTGGCCGCCACGCTCGAACTCCGCCGCGGCGACCGGGTCCTCGGCGACCACGGTGCGCGCCGGGACCTCGCCGACTCGCTCGCCGCGGGGCTGGCCGAGCACGTCGCCGACGTCCGGCGTCGGATCCCCGGTGCCGCCGTGATCGTGCAGGTCGACGAGCCGGGCCTGCCGGCGGTCCTGGCCGGCGCGGTGCCCACCGCCAGCGGCTTCTCGGCGCACCGCGCGGTCGAGCCGGCCGAGGCGGCGAGTGCGATCGGCCGGGTGCTCGACGCCGCCGATGCCGCGGGCGTCGTGCACTGCTGCGCCGCCGACGTACCGGTCGACGTGCTCCGCCGCGCCGGAGCGGCCGCGATCTCCTTCGACCTGGCGCGCGTGCGCGCCGCAGACGTGCCGGCCTGGGCGTCGCTGGTCGAGGCCGGGGTCGACCTGTTCGTCGGGGCGGTGCCCACCGCGGAGCCGGCGTCCCCGCTCACCGACTCCGCCGTAGCCGAGCGCGTGCTCGGCTGGTGGCAACGCCTGGACCAGCCGCGCTCGGAAGCGGCCGCCCGTACGGTCGTCACCCCTGCCTGCGGCTTCGCCGGTGCCTCGCCGGACTGGGTGCGCCGAGCGCTCGCGCTCGCTCGTAGCGCCGCCTCCGCTGTCGGGGGGGCCGGGTAGCGTCCAGTCGCGTGAGCGAGACCGCGCCCCCAATGCACGTGACGATCGCGGACCTCCCGGGCGCGGACGTGCCGCCGCCCGTGCGCGAGCGCCACGCCACGCTCGCCGAGGAGGTGGAGGGGCACCGCTACCGCTACTACGTGCTCGACCGGCCGACCGTCAGCGACGGCGAGTTCGACGCGCTGATGCGCGAGCTCGAGGCGGTGGAGGAGCAATGGCCGCCGCTGCGCACGCCCGACTCGCCCACGCAGCAGGTCGGCGCCGCCTACTCCACGGACTTCGCCCCCGTCGAGCACCTCGAGCGCATGCTCAGCCTCGACAACGCCTTCAGCCCCGAGGAGCTCGCCGCGTGGGCGGCTCGGGTCGAGCGTGAGGTCGGCGCCGACGTCGGCTACCTCTGCGAGCTCAAGGTCGACGGGCTCGCCGTCGACCTGGTCTATCGCGACGGCCGGCTGTCGCGGGCGGCCACCCGCGGCGACGGGCGCACCGGTGAGGACGTCACGCCCAACGTGCGCACCGTCCGCGGCGTCCCCGACCGGCTGCTGGCCAGCGACGGGTTCCCGGCCCCGGCGCTGCTCGAGGTGCGCGGCGAGGTCTACTTTCCGGTGGCCGACTTCGAGGCGCTCAACGCCACGATGGTCGAGGCCGGCAAGCCGCCGTACGCCAACCCGCGCAACACCGCGGCCGGCTCGCTGCGCCAAAAGGACCCGCGAGTGACCGCGTCCCGCCGGCTGTCCATGGTCTGCCACGGCATCGGCGCCCGCGACGGCTTCGAGCCCGAGCGCCAGTCGCAGGCCTACGACGCGCTGCGGGCCTGGGGGCTGCCGGTCAGCGACCGGGTGCAGGTGTTGCGCACGCTGGAGGAGGTCTCCGCCTACGTTGCGCACTGGGCCGAGCACCGCCACGACCTCGACCACGAGATCGACGGCGTGGTCGTCAAGGTCGACGCGGTCGGGCTGCAGCGCCGACTCGGCTCCACCTCCCGAGCGCCGCGCTGGGCGATCGCCTACAAGTACCCGCCCGAGGAGGTCACGACCAAGCTGCTCGACATCGCGGTCAACGTCGGCCGCACCGGACGGGTCGTGCCGTACGCGGTGATGGAGCCGGTGCGCGTGTCCGGGAGCACCGTCGAGCGGGCCACGCTGCACAACGCCGACGAGGTGCGCCGCAAGGGCGTGCTCGTCGGCGACACCGTCGTGCTGCGCAAGGCCGGCGACGTCATCCCGGAGGTGCTCGGCCCGGTCGTCGACCTGCGTGATGGGAGCGAGCACCCGTTCGTCATGCCGACGCGCTGCCCGGCGTGCGGCACCGAGCTGCGGCGCGAGCGCGAGGGGGACGTCGACATCCGTTGCCCCAACGCGCGCTCCTGCCCCGCGCAGCTGCGGGAGCGGCTGTTCCACGTCGCGAGCCGCGGCGCGCTCGACATCGAGGCGATGGGCTGGGAGGCGGCACAGGGGCTGCTCGAGGCCGGGGTCGTGACCGACGAGGGCGACCTGTTCGGCCTCGACGAGTCCGCGCTGATGCAGGTGCCACTGTTTACCCGGGCCGCGACCCGGGCGGAGCTGGCCGCGGGGGCGGGGGAGCGCGTGCTCAACGCCAACGGCGCCCGGCTGCTGGCCAACCTCGCCGCCGCCAAGGCCCAACCCCTGTGGCGGGTGCTCGTCGCGCTGTCGATCCGGCATGTCGGCCCGACGGCCGCGCGGGCGCTGGCGCAGGCGTTTGGTGACCTCGACCGCATCGAGACGGCTCCGGTCGAGGAGCTGGCGGCCGTCGAGGGCGTCGGCCCCACGATCGCCGAGGCTCTGCGGGAGTGGTTCGAGGTCGACTGGCACCGCGACGTGGTCGCCAAGTGGCGGGCGGCCGGGGTCCGCACGGCCGACGAGCGCGACACCTCGACCCCGCGCACGCTGGAGGGCCTGACCCTTGTCGTCACCGGCTCGCTGACCCGCTGGTCGCGCGACGAGGCCAGGGAGGCGATCCTCGCCCGCGGCGGCAAGGCCAGCGGATCGGTGTCGAAGAAGACGTCGTTCCTCGTCGTGGGCGAGGCGCCGGGCTCGAAGTACGACAAGGCCGTCGGGCTCGGTGTCCCCGTCCTGAACGAGGACGGCTTCGGCGTACTGCTGGCGTCCGGTCCCGATGCCGCGCGCGCGGTCGCGGCCTTCAGAGGGTGAGCGCGCGCTGGTCGGCGTGGCCGACCCGTGACGGCGCCGCCGCTCAGCGGATGCGGCCCCGCCGGTGCACTGTGCCGGCCAGCGCCGCGAGGTGGGCCAGCCGTGCCACCTCCGAGTCCAGCATCTCCGGCCCGCCGTTGCGTCCCACGACCACGACCCGGTCGGGGGAGTCCAGCGGCGCCACGGCGGCCACGACGTCGGTCCACGACGGCGGCGCCCACTCCGGATCCGCGACGACGCGGGTGGCTCGCTCCAGCGGCAGCCAGGGCGGCACGAAGCCCGCCGTCGTCGGTGCTCCGCCGCTGACCGCGAGCAGCAGGGCGCTGCCGTCCGGCGCGCGCTCCACGAGCAGACCCCAGCTCGCCGGGAACACTCCGGGGACGAGTTCGACGAGCACCTCCTCGGCCCGTTCAGGCTGCATCGTCATGGCCTCGACCGCCTCGAGGTCGCGGTGCAGGTTGGCGCCCGCCGCGTACTGCCCCACGAACTGCACGACGACGCCGTCAAGAGACTGGCAGGCGCTCACCAGCCCGTCGGGCATCCGCCCGGGCTCCAGCTCGAGAAAGACGTCGTCGACGGCGAAACCGTCGGCCCGGGTCTCGATCACCTCGACGCCGAGGATGTCGGCGCCGGCGGTGCCGAGCGCCGTGGCGACCGCGCCCAGCGATCCCGGCCGGTCGGGCAGCACCACGCGCAGCAGGTAGGACACGCTCCGCATCTTCGCCTATAGACGTGTCGACCATGTTGCGGAGCACATCGACTGCGGATCATGAGGCGTTCCTGCGCTCGTGACCCCGGGAGTGCCTCAAGATCGCCGACCCAAGTCGGATCTTGAGACGGTCCCGGTGCGGTCGAGCTGGAAAGGCCTCAAGATCGTGGATGGGGCGGGGCGGGAGGCCGCGGGGAGGGGCGCGGGGCGGGGAGGG
>JBBRVP010000054.1:0-19033 GCA_038246785.1 Jiangellales bacterium | reverse complement strand
TCGGCGCGATCAACGCCCACTGCTCATCGGTCAGATCGGAGGGATAGGGGCGCGGGGAAGTGGACGCCATACCGCCACACTGGCCACCTCAGTCACAACAGTCACGGAGGCTCGCCGAGTGCTTTCCCAACACGTTCTTACCGCGCTCGATGCGTACGACGCCGCCTACGCCACCTGGGCCAACGGCGGGCCGCCGGTGCCGCGCAGCCTCAAGCTCAAGCTGCAGAGCGCGCTCGACGCCTGGAACGGGCTCGGCCACCGGGCCCGGGTCGACTCGGCGATCGCGGTCGTGGCGGCGTACGAGGCGCTGGAGCCGGAGAGCTTCTGGTACAAGCTGCGGCAGCGCTACGACTCGGGAACGCAGAGCACCGACGAGGGCAGCGACTTCCAGGTCGTCGGCGTCTCCCCGCCGTACAAGTCGTGGTTCCAGGAAGCCGGGTGGACCGACTTCACGTTCACGCAGACGGACATGGACAACCAGAAGAACTCGCAAGTGATCGGCGTATCCGGAAACCTCGACCTGACCTTCGGCATCTTCAAGGTGTCGGGCAGCGGCGACTACAGCCAGGACTCCAGCTACGCCAAGATCGACCAGACCGACCTGAGCTTCTCCTGCAAGCTCATGCGAGTTTCGTTCGACCGCAACTGGATGAATCCGCTGATCTTCTCCAGCACCGCGTGGCGGTGGGCGAAGGGCAGTCCCACGTATGGATCGCACCTGTCCACCGGCGCCGACATCAAGGGCGCCGTGCCTCCGACCGGTGACATGACCGCGGTGCCGACGGCGGCGATCCTCGCCAAGGACCTGGTCGTCAGCGGGACGTTCAACAACACCGTCGTCGAGGAGTTCAACCGCGACATCCGCGCCGACGCGTCAGTGGGGATCGGCCCGTTCGCGATTGCCGGACGGTTCAACATGGGCGAGCACAAGGGCTCGGAGAAGGGCACGATCGCGACGAACGGCATCCGCGCCAAGGACGTGCAGATCGTCGCGCTCGTCTGCCAGCTGCTGCCGACGTGCCCCAACCCGGACAACACCCTGCCCTGGCCAAGCTGAGCCACCGCGCCGGTCGGCCATGGTGGAAATCGACGCGCGGCTCCAGGTACAGCTCTACAGCAAGCTTGCGACGGCGCTGTCGGTCGAGGACGTCGCCGCGCACGCCTCCGGGTCGGTGCTGTCGGTGATGATCCCGGGCCTGTACGTGCAGCCGCACCTGGACCCACACGACACGCGAACGCAGTACGTGATCGCGAACGCCCTCAACGCGACGATGGCCTGCAGCTGGACGTTCAAGCCCGGCGTCGGGAGCGTCTCCGACGTCTACAAGTCCATCCTCGACGGCAAGGAGACGCCGCTGGTCCACCTGTCGCCGGAGCAGCTCCACGACCTCGACGACGCCCTTGCCTACCTGTTCCTGCCCGACGGCGATCCGACCGAGGCCTACCGCGACTACCAGAGCTACCAGCTGGACTACGCGGCCGCCCTGGACTCCTACGAGGCGGCGAAGGCGACCGAGGACAACGGCGGGCCGAAGGTGCCGCCCAAGCTGGCGAAGACCGTCGAGCGCGCCTCGCGAGCATGGTCTGCGCGCGGCCACAAGGGCGACGTCGAGCGTGCGCTCGCCATGATCGAGGCGCTCGAGGGACTCGAGCCGGAGCTGTGGTGGGCGCGGCTGGGCGAGCGGTATCGCGCGGCGACGCGAAGCTATGACCTGGACAGCTGCTACCAGTACGTGACGGCGAACCCGCCCTATGAGCAGTGGTTCCAGGAGTTCGGCTGGTCGGACTTTCGTTTCGACCTCACCGACTACGCCGGGCAGGACCGGTCCGGTGGCGCGGGCACGACGCCGTGCGAGTGCCGGTGCGGGCCCGACGTGGAAGCCGCCGGCTTCCGCGACGTCGCCGCGCTGAGCGCGTCGTGGGGGGAGGCGCCGCCGGCAGGATTCTCGCTCACCTGCCGGCTGCGCCGGATCCAGATCGTCCGGCCGTGGATGGACCCCACGGTCTTGTTCGGCCGGGCATGGCGGTGGTCGCCGGCGAGCGTGTCGTACGGGACGGTGATCTCCACCGGCGGCGACCTGGCCGGCGCTGTCGTGCCTACCGGCGTTCTCCCTGTCCTCCCGACCACAGCGATCCTCGCCCGGGACGTGGTGATCCGGTGGGACGCAACGTCGTCGACCTCCCCCTTCCAGATCCCGGCTGGAGAGATCGGGTTCGGGCCGTTCCGGCTCAGCCGCGCGTCCGGCGCCACGTCAGACGAGCACGTCATCACCATGCCCGACCCTCAACTCATCGGCTTCATCGCCACCCTGATCCCACGCTGCCCCAACCCGGAGCCGACGCTGCCGTGGCCGCTCACCGAACGCCGGCCGGGCGAGTTCCCCGGCGCACCGGCATAGTCGGCTCGGCTGACGCCGTCGTCACTCTCGCCTGTCGCGCGGTTCTCCGCGTGTGACTCGCAGCGGCAAGTGGCGTGCTTCTCGCAGGACCATGTGGCAGGGCCGACGCGTTGGCCACCTCCTGCGATCTTGCCCGGGTAAGGGGATCGGCACACGGGAGTGGCCCCGCTACTGGTCGTCGGCGGGCTCCCACAGCTCGAGTCGAGTGCCGGCAGGGTCGCGGACGTGAGCGAATCGCCCCACACCGGCCTCCTCGACGACATCGCCCTCAGGGTTGACTCCTCCGTCCGCCAGCTGCGCGAGCATCGCATCGAGATTGCGGACCCGGAAGTTGACCATGACCTGCTGCTCAGGCCGGCCGAGGTAGTCACTGTCCTGCGGGAACGGCGCCCAGACCGTGGGGCCGGCCTCCTGCTGCCAAACCATGTCCCCCTGAAGCCCGGAGGTGACGCCAAGGTACTGCTCGTACCAGGCCGCCAGCCGCTCCGGGTCGCTCGACCGGAAGAAGACCCCCCCGATGCCCGTCACCCGCTCCATCGCACCTCCTCGTGCAGCCACGTCCTCTGATCGTCGCGGCGCCCTGCCGGGCCGCCGACCATGCTCGCGCAGATGCATGCGGCTAACCAGCTTCCAGCACGCCATCCCGCGGGCCCCTCAATGTGGCTCACCCCAAGGACCGGCCAGGAACCGCCGGTGACCTTCACCGGTGCGTGGCCTGGTTCCCGCGGCGCCATCTGGCAGGGCCGCGCACCGGGCGATCATGTCCAGTAGACGATCGTCGACGGGACACACCGTCGGGATGACAGCGAGCGGGATCGCATCAGCCGCAAGCGCCGACACCACGCCAACGATTGCCCGGATCGGGTGGCCACCGCCGCCCCCATCGACGACGACACCGTCGAGGCGCTGCACGCCGCGCTCGCCGACTCGGTCAGTCGTTGCGAAGCCGGTCGAACGCGAGCCCACTGCGGCTCTCGCCGCGCCCAGGACGGCTGCGCCGGCCCAGCCAGGTCGCGATCCGCCCGTCCGCGTGCCGGGCGAGCTGCCAGGTGCGGGTGACCCGCAGGCCGCTGCGCGGCAGCTCCTCCTCGAACAGCACGAGCGGCCGGTCGGGTTCGAGCAGCCGGCCCAGCGGCGGGTACCCGGTGCCGTCGCCATGGACGACCTCGCCGCGCTCGAGCCGGATCGAGCGCAGCCCGGCCGAGCGCGGGACGAGCGGCGTCCAGTGATCGGGCGGGTCGTTCGCGAGCTGATAGGTGACCACGTCGTCGGGCAGACCGGTGGCGGTGGCCGGGGCGTGGACGAGCGCGGCGACGCGATCGCGCCAGGCCTGGTGCCGGTCGACCCGCTCGCCGGCGGGACCGGTGACCGTCCGCTCGATCGCCCACGCGAGGTTGGCCGCCTCGTCGCGGGCGAGCATCACCTCTTCCAGCGGCGCGCTCTCCAGCCCCGCGCCCGTCACGGCGGGCAGCGCGAGCAGGCCGGGCGGGGCGCCGGTGAGCCGGAACATGCTCCAGCCGGTCGGGTCGGCCGGCGCGACGAGCGTGGCGCGGCCGAACGTGTCGGTGACGACCAGCGCGGTCACCGCCACCACCGTCCCGAGATCGACGTCGCACGGCGCGACGAACCAGTCGTTGCCGTAGACGGTCGCGAACTCGACGAGCAGCAGCCGGGCGAGGTCGCCGCCCTCGGCCTCGATGTGGCCGAAGGACACCTCGGCGTCCTCGAACTCCCACCAGCGGTTGGCCGGCATGCCGGGATAGCTGACGCGGGTCGGCAGCCCGGTGTGCACACGGGGGGTCGGGGCGCCGACGGCGCCGAGGCCGGGAGCGTCGGGGTCGAGGCGCAGGTCGGTCCAGTCGAGCCGGCCGCCCTGGTAGGAGGGCGCGGCCAGCACCACCTCGCCGGTCCCGGCCGGGTCCGGCGCACCAAGGGTGAACGCGTACTCCAGCCGCTCAGGGACCCACGCCGAGCCGCCGGCCGGCGGCGTCGGGTACCACGCCAGCCAGGCGCGCAGGACTGTGAGTACGTCGTCCTGGCGGGCAGTCAGGTGCGGCCGCTCGGGCAGCCGCGCCGCCCCGTCGGGCCCGCGTACGGCGGCGGCGAGCGCAACGCCGTCCAGCCCGCGGCGGCGCAGGATCCGGGCGCGGGCGGATTGCGCGTCGGGGTCGGGCAGCGGGTACGCGTCGCGGAAGGCCGGGGCCAGGGTGGCCAGGCCGGCCAGCTCCAGGGCGGCGAGGAAGTGCTGCCCGGCGGCGACCGCGGCCGGCCAGTCCGTCGCGGCGTCCGCCTCGCCCTCGACCAGCGGCTCGACCAGCTGCGCCGGCGCGACGTCTTGGACCGTGCCGCCGAGCTGGATGCGGTTGATCGGTGTGCTCGCCAGCCGCAGCCGCACCCAGGCCGGGCTGGCGGCGTCCTCGCCGGTGAGCTCGCCGAGCTGCCACTGGCGGCCGAGCAGCCAGGTCGGGTCGTAGATGCGGGCCTGCAGCGCGCGCTCCGGCCCGGGCGCCGGGTCGTCGGATTGTGGCTCGATCCGGAACCACGAGGTCACCGACAACATGGCTGCACCGCCTTCACGGTTGGACCGCCTCGACGAGGGGGTGCAGGTCGACCGAGATCGTCTCCCCGTCCGCGTTGTCGGCGACGTAGAGCGCCGGCAGGTAGTGCCCGAGCCAGGGCGCCTCGTCCGGGCCGACCATGCGGATGCGGGCGAGGTCGGCGGTCTCGACCAGGACGTCGGCCAGCGAATCGAGTGACCATGGGCTTCCGAGCACCGGCGGGACGGCCAGCAGCACGGCCTGCGGGGCCCGCGCGCCGGGCTCGTCGAACGCGAAGGCGACGCCGGCGGTGGCGCCGCGGGCCGGCACGACGTCGGCCCATTCGTCGATCACCAGCCCGGCCAGCGCCGGGGCGGCCGCGCCCGGGCCGTGGACGAGGATCGACGTGGCGTCCGCGGCCGGGTCCGTTCCGTCGGCCAGGGGCAGGCCGGCCCAGCGCTGCGCGGCCGGGTGCTGGGCCACCGCGAGCGGGCCGCCGCCGGTGGCCAGCAGGAACCGCTCCACCGCCGCCCGGACGCGTCCCACCTGCTGCAGCCACGCGACGGGCCCGGCGGGGTCGCCATCCAGAAACGCCGGCTCGGTGGCCAGCGCGCCGGTCCACGGCACGCCCGGCGAGTCGACGAGGGGCAGTACTGGGAAGCCGTCGCCGAAGATCACGCGGAGCGCCTGGACGGCGGGCTGGTCGGCGAACTGCGGCCCGGTGGGGGTGTCGGCCAGCTCGTCTAGGCGTGCGATCACCCGGGCGGTCTCCGCGCGCGCCGCGTCGGCGTCGACGCCGGTCAGCCCGTACCCGGCGAGCGTGGCCAGCGCGGCGCCCGGATCGGCCGCGAGCCGCGCCGCGGCGGCCCGGTAGCCCTGGGCGGCGGTCGCGGCGCGTGCGGCCAGCTCGCTGGTGTGCACCCCGGTGCCTGCGGCCGCACCGGGCTCGAGCAGGTCGCCGGCTTGCAGCGGGCGGGCCGCCCCGGCCGCGTCGCGCAGCCAGCCTGCGTGGGTGAGCGCGTCCTCCAACGCGACGGCGCCGGCCGGGAAGTCCGCGGGGAAGTCCGGGTCACCGACGGCGACGACCGTCTCGGCGAGGTCCACCGCGCCCATGAGGAGGTCGAGCGCGCACAGCCCGAGGTCGGCGACGCTCACCTGGGTGATCGCGCCCGCCTCGTCGCGCACGGCGGCGCGGATGCGGTCGGCCGGGCCGAGCAGCTGCGCGGCCCACCCGTCCAGGCGGGGCTCGGCGAGCCGCCGCGGTCGTTGCGCGCCGGCGGCCCACCCCGGCGGCGCGGCGGTGGCGGTGGGGACCAGAGCGACCAGGCGGTGCCGGTGTGCGAACCCGTGCCGCGGGGTCTGCGTCACCTCCGGCTCGGGCGGCTGGGCGAGGCCGTTGCCGAGCGCGTCGAGGGAGGCGGCGGCCCGCGCCACGTTCCCGGTGGCCACCTGGTAGGTCGTCTCGGCGAGCAGCAGGTCGGCCAGCGCGTCAGCCGGCTCGGCGAGTGCGGCGACCTCGGCCAGCACCGCCGCCCGCTGCGCCGCGTCCGCCCCGGCCAGCACCGGCTCGAGCACGGTCGGGTCCTGCCCGAACCGGTCGAGCAGCCGCAGCCCGTCCACCACCGAGGACGCCGCGGCCGACTCCACCGCCTCGACGGTCTCGTCGACGTCCTGCAGCGCGCCGGCGACCAGTGGGGCGAGTGCGCGCAGCGGGCGGATGAACATGTCCAGCTCGACGCCGGGACGGCTGCGTTCGTGCAGGCCGCGCTCGAGCAGGTATCCGAGCAGCGCGCCGAGGGGTTGGCCCTGCCGCACCCCGTCGAGCAGCCACAGCGCGAGCCGGGCGCGGTCGCTGTGCAGGTCGACGGCGAACAGACCGGCCGCCGCCCCTTGGGCACCTCGGTGGCTGAGGTGCCCGCTGAGAAGCAGCGCGGCGGCGCTCGCGTGGGTCGGCGAGGGGGCGAGGACGTATCCCGCGCCGGGGTCGGTGACGAGCGGACCGGTCTCGCCGTCGGGCAGCTCGGTGACCTGGAGCGGGGCGGGGTCCGGGCGCAGGTTCTCCACCCAGCCGTACCCGCCGAGGTGGACGCCGGCCGGCGCGGTGGCGCGCAGGTCGCCCAGCCGCCGGGTGGCGAACGCGGTGAGCCAGGCGTCGAGCCGGTGCGAGCAGGCGTCCAGCGTGGCGCGGGCGAGCCGGTCCAGCGCGGCGGTGGGCAGGGCGGCCAGCTCGCCGAACGCGCGGCGCACGAAGGTGGTGTGCCAGTAGCCGGCGGTGACGTCGGGCAGGTTGAGCTGCCTGACCTGCGCCTCGGTGGCGGTGTCGAGGAACTCGGCGATCGTCTGGCCGGCGGGCAATTGCGGCGCGACGTCGGCGGCGGCGCGGGCGAGCAGCCGCGGCGCGGTAGGCGTGGCGGCGCCATCGGGGTCGACGAGCTCGGGTTCGAGCGCGGCGCGTGCGGCGGCGAACACGCCCGGCCCGGTCAGGCGTAGCGCCGCCTCGGCGTCGGCGAGGGCGCAGGCCAGCCGGGCCAGGGCGAAGAACAGTGTGTCGTGGCCGGGGCCGGTGAACGCCGCCTCCCGCTCTCCGCGGCGGGCGAGGAAGGTGAGGTAGTTCGCGTCGGTGCCCTCGGCAGGGGGCAGCGGGTCGTCCTCGGACAGCTCCCCGGCCAGGACGAGCGCGCGCCGGATGCGCGCCGTGCGCGGGTCGTAGACGAAGTGGGTGAGCCGGGACAAGGCGGGGCCGCCGCCGAACAGATGGTGCACCGCCTCGGGGACGTCGGACGGGTCCGGACGCAGCGAGGGCAGCAGTTCCGCCTCGCCGCGCACGACCCGCAACCCGCGCACCGGCCGCAGCCGGTACCTGCCGGACACGGCGTCGCGGGCCAGGATGTCGAGCATCTCCTGATCCGG
This sequence comes from Jiangellales bacterium, assembly GCA_038246785.1. Classification (GTDB taxonomy): domain Bacteria; phylum Actinomycetota; class Actinomycetes; order Jiangellales; family Jiangellaceae; genus JBBRVP01. The sequence continues at coordinate 11,187 of JBBRVP010000054.1, read as the reverse complement.
GTCGGCGGCCGACGCCGCGCTGCCGACGTGCGGGACGGGCCGGGGCGCGGCAGGCGCCGTCGGCCCGAGCCACTCCGCCCGCAGCCGCCTGGCCAGGTCGGCGAGGCGGGACAGCCGAGCCGGGTCGGCGGGGGCGCGTTGCCAGCGGCGCAGCGCCGTGACCGGCAGCAGCCCGTACGGCTGCGCGCCGACCCGCAACGTCGGCAGCGGCCCGAGCGGGCGCACCCAGTCCACGAACAGCTCCCGCACCGTCTCGATCGAGTCGTCCCCGACGAGCGGGTCGAGCAGCACGCCCAGGAAGTAGCCGACGGTGGCCGGGAACAGCGCGGTCGGCAGCTCCTTCGCGCCGGGAACGTGTGGCGTGCCGGCATGCCCGACCCCGACGAGCGCGGCGGTGTCGAAGCCGAGGGCCGCGGCGGTCACCGCCGCGGCGGCCGCGGGCTCGCCGGCGTCCTCGCGCGCCGCGTCGAAGGCGGTCGCGCTGTCCGGGCGCCGGCTCCACGCGCTGTGGGCGGCCGCGGTGTTGTTCGTTGGCGCGCCGACCGGGACGAAGCCGAGCCCCGACGTGTAGCGCTGCACGTCGAGCAGCTCCACCAGTCGCGCCGCCGACGCCTCGGGCGTCTCGCCCGCGCGCACCCCGAGCACGACGAGCCGGTCGAGCGGCAGCCCGGCGACCTCCAGCGGGCAGCGGATGCCCATGCCGACCGCCACCGCGGCGCCGAAGTCGACCAGCCAGCGGCTGGCCTCGTCCAGCGGCGGTTCGTCCGGGCGGGGGGCGGCACGCTGCGGCGGCGGGCCGACGGCGAGCGGGTCCGGGATCGGTGTGCCGTCGGTGCGCAGCACCGGGGCGCCGCCGCGGTAGCCGAGGACCGTCCAGCGGTCGGGCAGGACGCGGCTGACCGCGGCCCGGCCGAACCCGGACTCGGCGTGCGCGGTGTCGGGGAGCGTCGGGTCGGCCGGCAGCGGCTGCCCGTCGGGCGTCGGGTCGGCCGGGCGCGACGCGTCGTCGGGCCGCGTGGCCCGTTCCACCCACAGCGCGCGGGTGACCCCGACCCGTCCGCACAACCCGGCGAACGCGGCCCGCTCGGCCGCGACGTCGCTTCGCCCGGCGCGCCACACCCGCGTCCAGTACTCGCGTGCCGCGGCGAGTTCCAGGTCGGTCAGCTCGGGCTCGTGATCGTCGACGTGGATCTCGTCCGGGTAGACCCGCACCAGCAACGCCGGGCCGGCCGCGTCGGTGACGTACCGGGTCTCCAGACGCACCGGCAGCAGCGCGATCGGGACGTCGGAGTGCAGCCCCGCAGTCGGGTCGGGCAACGCGAGCGCGGCGGCGAGCTCGGCCTGCGCGTCGGCGAGCCGCTGCGACACCACCGCCAGCCGCCGTTGTGCGGCGTGGAGGCGGACCGGCAGGCCGGGCGGGTGTGGCGGCGGTTCCTGCATCTCCTCGGCGATCGCGTCGAGCCCCGCCTGGGCGGCGTCGACCTCGGCCTGCGCGGCAGCGACGCGCGCCTCCAGCTCGGGGATGCTCGTCATTGCGGCGCCTCGGCCGGGAGCAGGTCGACCGCGCGCAGCGCGACGCGGACCGGCTGCTGGGCGAGGATGGCGCCCAGCGCGGCGGAGGTGGTGCCCCATCGGGGGCCGGTCGGCGGCGACGGCGGGATGGTGTCGGCGCGCAGGAAGGTGAGCTGCGCGAGCGTGTCGGCGCTGTCGGCAAGGTGGCCCCAGCTCAGGTCGTTCCACTCATTCACCGGGCCGGCGTCGACGCCGAACGTCGTCGCGACGTCGAGGCCGAAGCGTGGCGCTGTCGGCTGCTCCTCGAGGACGAACCACCAGGCGGGGGCGTCGCCGCGTCCGATGGGGAAGCCGACGAACGCGACGTCCGGGTCGACCCGGCCCCGGAAGGTCGGCAGCATCACGGCGTCGGCCGTGATGTCGGGACGGCCGTTGCGGTCCGGCGCCGCGTAGATGACCGTGCCGGGATAGCGGTAGAGCAGCCGACCGCGCAGCACGAGGACCAGACGCAGGTTCGCCTCGCCGGCGGTGTTGCTGCCGAGCGCGCCGCCGCCCCACTCGTCGATCGCGGCGATGTCATCCGCGCCGCCGGGTGCCCAGAACCGGTGGAAGCAGGTGCCGCGCTGGTCGGTGGGGTACTCGCGCCAGAGCAGCTCGCGGGCCATCTCGTGGTTGAGCCCGACCAGCAGCGCCTCGGCGAAGGCCGGGTTGGTCTCGGCGAGGGTGACGCTGTCTTGCGGCACGCGGTGCAGGCCGGGCAGCAGCAGGTGCGGCGCGTGGTCGCGGACGAGCTGCCAGGCCGGCCGCGGGAACTGCGGCGCGGCGAGGATGGTGCGCAGTGGGTCGCGTCCTGCCGGTGGCGGTGGCCCGACGATGCGGGCCCGCATCCGGGCCGGGACGGTCACCGCGGGGTCGAGCCGTGCCAGCAGCGCGGGCACCACGGCCGCGATGCCGAGCGGGTCGGCGGGGGGATCGGCGGGCACGAGGATGGCGTCGGCGCGCGCGGCGGCCGCGGTGACCGCCGCGTGGAAGGCCAGCGCCGCCCGGGTTGCGTTCGCCGCGGGCACGCCCAGTACCCCGGCGACCCGCGCCGCGACGGTGTCGGTCACCTGGGCCCGGCCCAGCTCGCCGGGATCGACGCGGGTCGCCCGCCGGTTCCGCGCGGCCGTGCGGGCGGCCTGCAGGTCGGCGCGGACATCCGCGGCCACCTCCGCTTGCTGGGGCACGTCGGTGGCGAGGGTGAACATTCCGTCCGGCGCGGGGCCGGTGCTGCCGTTGCGCAGGCTGCCGTCGTCGAGGCCGGCGACGAACTGCCGCGGCGGCGCGGCGGCCGCACGGGCCAGCCGCCGGACGGTCGCGGCCCGGGGGCCGAGGGCGCGGTGGAACGCGCTGGTGACGACCGCGTCGGGCAGGGCGCTGGCGGTGATCGCGGTCGCGAGGGTCTGCGTGCCGGCGATCACGCGGGTGTGGACGGGCGCGGTCAGAGCGAGCACGTCCGCCGCGGCCATCGGCTCGACGTGGCGGCGCAGCAGCGACGTGCGCACGGTGCGGGCCAGCTGGGCCCAGCGCAGCTCCCGGTTGGCCGCCTCGACCGCGCCGATCTGCGCCCACGCCTCGCCCATGAGCCGGTCCTGCTCGGCCTCGACGATCGCGCCGCCCAGCCCGGCCACCGCGCGGTGCCGCGGGTCGAGGTTGAGCTCGCGCAGCCACGCCGGCGAGGCACCAGGCCCAGCCGGCACCGTGGGCACCGCGACCGCCCACTGCCCGTACAGCGGCGGCGTGACGGCGGGGTCGTCAGCGGGGTTGCCCGGGGCCTGCCCGACCCGCCGCGCCGCCGAGTCCAGCAGCCCGCTCAGCCCCCCCTCGACGGCGTCGCGGGTCTCCTCCGGCCACGGCACGGGATGGTCGCCGGGAGGCACCAGCGCGCCGGGGAGGGGGACGACGGCGTCGTCGGCGTCCGGGCCGAGGGCGGGCAGCGGCGCGCCGGCTGCGCCGACGTACACCGGCTGGTGGCCGACGCCCTCGGGCAGCGGACGCGGCCGCAACGCCCGCGCGAGCGACTCGAAGTCGCCGCCGATGCCGGTGGCGAACCGGAACGAGTGGTAGACCGGCAGCTCGACCTTCGTCACCGGCGGGGCCGGCGGGCCGGGGAAGCTCCACGCCGGGCGCAGCCCCGCCTCGTCGGCCGGGTCGGGGTCGAGGCCCAGCCCGGCCCGCCGGCCGGCCTCGAACGCGGGGACCAGCGCGGCGACATACCGGGTCGTCGGGTCCAGCCGCCGCGGGCACAGCAGCCGGGCGGCGTTGCGTTCCGCGACGTCGCCCAGCACCGCGTCGCTCGTCTCCCCGGGCAGCAGCACCGCCTGGCCGTGCACCCACGCCCACGACTCGCCGAGGTCGGGCAGCTGCCGCGCCGGATCCGCCTCGCTCGTCAGCGTGAGAACCGGCAGTGGCCCGCTGCCCGCGGCGCTCAGCGACACGCCGGGCCCCTCGGCCACCACGACGAGGACGAGCCAGGGACGCAGCCGGCCGTTCGCGTCGGCCGCAGCCGGGGTGAACAGCCACGGCAGGTCCGGTCGGTCGAGTTCGACCTGCACCAGCATGTTCGGCTCGGCATCGGTCGCGCCGGGCAGCGGGTCGCTGCGGATGATCTGCCGCGGGTCAAGCCCGACCACCTCCCCCGGGCCGACGACGGTCAGCCGCTGCTCGACCGGCGGCAGCGGCCCGCCGCGGCGGTTCACGCCGAGCGCGACGTCGAGCCGGGCGCGGCCGGGCGTCCCGGCGCCGAGCGTGTCCGGCGTGGTGAGCGTCGCGGCGAGTCCGCAGCGCACCCACGGGACGAACTGGTAGCTGACCTCGCCCACTTAGCTCACCGCCTCGTAGGCCGCGACGACCCGCTGGCCGACGAGCAGCGCCTGGCGCAGTTCGGTGCCGGTCGGCCCTGCGGCGGCGAGGGGTATGAGGGTCTCGGCGTCCACCACGATGTTCGTCGCGTCGGACAGGGCGACCAGGGGTTGCGCCCGCAGCGTCGCCAAGGCGTCGTCGAGGCGGGTCGGGCTGGCCGCGGCGGCCCCGAACAGCGCGGCGTGCGCGACGAGGATCTCGATCGCGTCCGCGCGCAGCGCGATGTCGTCCAGCGGGCCGTCCGGGCCGAGCGTGATCTGCTCGTAGCTCAGGTCGGCGGCGCTCACCGGGCCGGCGGTCACCGCAGCGCCGCCGGCAGTGACGCCGGCGCGGAACGGCTCGAACGCCGGCCGCGACAGCTTCTCGTCCGCCGACAGGTCGACGAACTCGCCGGCCGCGAACGGCGCCCGCAGCTCACGCAGCGGCGCCGCGGTCCCGTCGACGGTGAGTCTGGTGATGTCAAACCGGTCCGGGGCGATCGCGGCGGCCCCGACATGGGTGAGGTCCACGCCCAGCGGCAGGACGCTCTGCCGCACGCCGAGTTGACCGGCCGGGTGCGCGGCCAGGCCGTCCCCAGCGGGGGCGCGCAACGCGACGAGGGCGGCGGCACCGGCGGGTCGGGTCGTCTCCCACGCGGCGGGGTCGGTCAGCGCCGCCGCCAGCAGCGCCGCGGCGTCGGCCTGCGTGATCGACTCGACGGCTTCCTCGCCGGAGACGTAGTGGATCGGGACGCTGACGGAGAAGAAGAACAGCGACAGGGACGCCTTGCCCTTCACCCGCCACGGGTGCGGCCCCTCGACGTGCAGGTCGAGGCCCACGCTGGCAAGCGTGGAGCCGTCGTAGCGGATCGCGGCGCGGCCCTGGATGTCGACGACGAAGTGGAACGGGTGCCGCGCGACGATCCCGTCGAAGCTGAGCAGCGCCTCGGCGCTGAAGCCGCCCGCGCGCGCGGACACCTCCAGCTTGGCGCCCATCTGGATCGAGTTGGACGTCAGCGCGTAGTACTGCTCCAACCGCAGCCGCGGGTTGCCCGACGGCAACGCGACGGTGAGCCGCCGCTGCGGGGGCAGGTTCGCCGACGCCGGCGGGATGTAGGACGGGTGGAAGCCGCCGATCGTCAGCAGAAACACGCCGTCGTCCCCACCGTGGAAGCGGAACGCGCCGTCGCCGGTCAGCGCCAGTGGGCCGATGAACGAGTCGTGCAGCGAGCCGTCGATCTCGACCGACGGGCGGGTGGGGTCAATGATGCCGACGGCGTCCCACTTGATCCGGACCAGCGGCAGGTCCTTGTCCGGGGCCACCGTTTCCATCGAGGCCAGAATGATGGTTCGCGGCGTCGGCCCCGACTCGAAGATCAGCGCCGCGAGCAGCGTCACCAGCCCGCCGGACCACGTCAGCTTGAGCCCGATGCCGAACAGTGAGCTGCCCGGGCGGACCGGGAAGACGTTGCCGAGCGTGGTCAGCACCTTCGGCGCTGCCGTTGCCGGGTCCTCGGGGAACAGGATGGTGCTGACCGCGCCGGTGCGCATCGAGTTCTGCAGGACGCCGACGTCGGCGCCGTGGTTGTGGCCGAGGATGCCGCCGATGCCCTTGAGGCCGATGCCGAACGGGCCGGGAAGCGGGGTCGGCCACTCGACGGAGAGCACGATCAGCAGCGAGTAGCCGTCGGGCAGATCGGTCACCAGGCCGAACGCGGCGATCGTCCACCTGGCGAAGGTCAGCGAGAACGCGCCCGCGTAGCGGCCGTGCTCCGGGTCAAACAGGACGAACCCGCCGCCCTTCACGCCCGCGCTGTCGATCGCGACGCCGACCGCGTTCGGCAGCTTGAGCCAGGGCACGCCGGGCAGCCCGTGCGGCGAGTGCGGCAACACCACGCCGAGCCGGTCGACGGTCGCCGAGAACGCGCCAAGCTTGGTGCCGAACCCGGTCGAGGCCTCGAACGACAGCGGCGCGACGTCTTCCGGGTCGCTCTCCTTGCGGTTGCGCAGCGCGAGGTAGAGGTGCAGGCCCTGCAGCTTGGGGGTGGACGTCCGGATCGGGATGGTGACCTCGAACCCGGCGCCGCCCTCGACCGAGATCCGTCCGGTGGAGTCGACGATGAGGGCGATGTCGAACTCGATCCGGTACCCGCCTTCGGGGACCAGGCTGCGGAAGAAGCCGCTGTCCGGGCGGGGAACGGTGAGCGCGGCGTCGCGGGCGCTGACCTTACCTTCGATGTTCGGCGCGCCGTCGCGGATCTTCACCCCAGCCTCGAAGGCTTTGACTTCGAGCACCTCGCCGAGCCGCCACGGCGCGGCCGGCGTGCTCGTGGACGGCCCAGCGTCGGGTGTCGTGACCGTCCCCTCGTCGCGGCGCTCCAACCGGAGCTCGATGTCGCCGCCGGACGTGCCGACCGCGTTGTAGAAGCTGCCCTCGACGGCCGACACGCCGCCGAGGAACACCTCGAACCCGTCGGTCACCTGTGTCTCGGCGACCAGATGCCAGCCGTCCCCGAGGTGGCCGTCGAACTCGCCGCCGAACCCGAACGTCAGCCACAGACCCGGCCCGTGCTGCTCGCGCGGGACGAGCGCGAGGGTCAGCGTGAAGGTGAGCTCCTCCTCCGCGGTTGTAGTCCCGGCCTTGGTCACCTGCTCGAAGGGAAGGGTCACCAGGATCGTCACGAACCGCTCGCTGATCCGGTCCGCCAGCGGCGTGGGCGTCTGCGGGTCGCCCTCCCAGCCCTGCAGCACCTGCACCGAGCGCGGGTCGATGCGGCGGTGGTTGAGGTTGACCAGGAACGGCAGGTAGGCGAAGGCCAGCCCGAGCACGACGAAGGAGGTCGAGAGTCGACGCGCGTCCTCGTCGGTCTCGAGCGGCCCGCTCAGCCCGTCCCACGACTCGCGCAGCGCGGTGCCGATGCGGTCCCACGTGATGATCCGCCAGAAGCCGCGCCCGGCCGCCTCGGCGGCGCCACTCACGGTGCCTGGTTGCAGGTTGTCGGTGAGCAGGCCGAGCAGCCGGGCGAGGTGAAGCAGGAACGGCGCGCGGGCGCCAACGTACGCGCTCGCGACCGTGTCCAGCAGCAGCCCGACCGCCTCCTCGGCGGCCAGGCCTGCGGGCAGCTCCCCCTCGGCCGCCTGCACGATCAACTCCACCGCGTCGGTGATGCCGGTCAGCCGTTCAGCCGCGACGGCGAACTTCGCGATGTCCGGCGACGGGTCGGCGGCACTGCGGAACTCGTCGGCGACGACGGTCAGGTGGGTGACCAGCCCGGCGTCGACGGAGAAGCCGAAAGCGGCGCGCATGCTCGCCTCGTCGCTGAACAGGTTCGCGAGCAGCCCGACGAAGTCGGCCACGTCGTGCAGGATCTGGCCGAGGATGCCGCGGTCGTCGCCGGCCATCAGTGAATCCGCGGTTCGAGCAGGTCGGCGGGTTGGTCGAACTCGAGTTCGTGGACGGTGAATGGGGCCGGCGGGTCGGGCGTCTCGGTGTGGTGGTCGATGCTGTACAGCTCGCTGCGCAGCACGAGTCGGCGTTGCGGCGGGTCGGTGTGCTCGGCGTGCCGGAACGTGAGCCGGGCGATCTTGTTATAGATCGCGAGCCTGCGGACGTTCGCGTGTGTGCGCACCGCCGCCGCGTGCCGGCGGGCCAGCGCGGCGTACCCGTTTAGCCCGTGCAGCGGGTCCTGGGCGTCGAACTCGGCGGCAAGTGCCGCGGCGCGCACCGGCTCGGGGCGCTCGGCCTCGGGACGCTGATCGGCAAGCAGGTCCACTCGGTAGGCGAAGTCGGGCGCGATGTGGGTCTCGGTGGCCTGCGGCCACCCGGTCGTCGGCACGATGACCGGACGGTGCAGCAGCCGGCGGCGCAGGTCGCGCTCGGGCAGTGCCGGGGCGGTGATCGGCGCGTCGGGCGGGTCGGTCCACACCAGGTATTCGGCGGGGTTGAGCCGTCCCGCGAGCTGGGACACCCAGCCCTGGCCGAGCGCGGGGATCAACGCCTCGGGGAAGGTGATGTATTGCACCGCGCTCGAGGTGAACTGCCCGATCGTGCTGACCAGGCCCTGCGCGCGGCGCCAAAAGTTGAGCCCGAGCGACACCGAGAAATGCACGTCCCCGGACATGATCAGCACCCGTGGGTAGGACGCCAGGTGGTCGAGCAGCCGCGGGATCTCCTCCGGCCGCGCTCCCCAGCCCTCGTAGTCGAGGGTTTCCAGGCCGGCCAGTGCCTTGGCGTCGACGCGGTTGAGCATCTTGTCCTCGACCTGCCCGAAGGTCGCCGCTCCGCGCGAGATCAGTCCCTGCGTCAGCTCGCCGAGCAGCACCGGGTCGAGCAGCGGCTGGGAGAGCACCACGATCAGCACCTCAAGGCCGGACGGCAGCGGGCCGGCGGGGATCTGCAGCTCACGCTCGCCGTCGGGCAGCTGGATCGGCGGCGCGGTCGGTGTGGTGAACCCGCGACGGGTGCGGGTGTCGCAGGCGATCACGCGGTGCGCCGCACCGTCGATCGTGTAGTGCCAGCGCATGGTCGGCGGCTGCCCGGCCAGGCCGAAGAGCCGGTCGAGCGCGTCGGTCGCGTTGGGGTCGGGCAGCGGCGCGGCCGCGCCGTGCGGGAACAACTGGGAGGCCGCGGTGAGGACGTCGGCCGCAGGGCTGGTCTCGTACGCCACCGGATCGTTGCCCCACCCCTGGGTGAGTGCGAACACCGTGAGCCCGTCGCGGATCACGGCACGGCCGAACCGGTTGCCGTAGACGCGCTGAGTCCAGAGGCCGCACAGGTTCCAGTCGTCGGTGACGTCGTGGTCGTCGAAGACCATGTACGTGGCGACGTTCGCGAGGGCGCGGCGGATCACCCCGACCTTGGCCGCGTACTGGTGGGTGAGCTTGGCCTCGTCCTCGGCGTTCTCGGTCTTCTGTTGGAACTTCTTGATCGAGGTCAGGTCCTTCTGCAGCAGTGCCTTGACTGCCGTCGGGTCGCCTGATCCGGCGAACAGCCCGGCCGGCGCGTGGTCGAGCGGCGGGTCCTTGGCGGCCAGCACGCCCTTGACCGCGGGCAGCGTGACGGCGCCGTTGTCGCGCGGCCACACGTCCGGTGACCACATCAGCAGCTGCGCGGCGAGGCGCTCGGTCATCCCAAGCAGGTGGCTCGACGCCTCGCTCGAGGTGAGCTTGGCCTGCTTGGCCATCAGGTCGTGCCGGTACCCAGCGGGGAAGTTGATCTGGTTGATCGGCAGCACCGGGTGGGAGGCGTCGGCGGCGAGTTCGACGTGCTCGTCCGCTTCGAGCAGCTCACGGCCGAGAGTGGTGATGTGCGGCGAGAGCACCTCGGGGATCTCGTCGGCGTACACCTGGTCGCCGGACAGCCACAGCTGGTGCGGCCGGTGAACGGGCTCGGCAAGCGCGTCGTGGATCAGCTCGTCGATCGCGAACATCAGGTTCGGGCCACCCTCGGCGTGCACCCGGTTGCACGAGCCGTGCAGCAGCACGAGGTCGTCGATCGCCGCCGGGCAGGTGGCGAACGACGGCAGCGTGCCGGGCAGGTACCCGAGCGCCGGCTGTTCCGGGCGCTCGCGCAGCAGTCCGAGCTCGTGCAAGTCGTGCCGCTCCCCCGGCGCGTCAAAGGTGACGTTGTACGAGTAGCGCGTGCCCGGCAACAGCGGCTGGTTGCCGGCCACCTCGGCGACGACGACCGCGACGTGGAACTGCGCGCCGATACGCAGGGTGTCGCGCGATCCCCGCGCGAACTCCCCGCCGGGATCGAACACCGCGCCGGTGCCGGGGCCCGCGGAGACCTCGCCGGGCCACACGTGCAGGCCTACCGTGCAGGCCGACTTCGTCACGACCCACACGCTCACCAGCGAGGACTCCACCCTCCGGACCACCGGCCCGGCCAACAGCAGCGGCAGTTCCATGGCGGCCTTCCCGCGGGCCAGCATGGCAGCGTGTGCGCAGGTGAACAAGGCTCGAAGGGCAATCCGCTCAGACCCGGCCTTGCCGGGCCAGAGCGTCGAGCTCGCCGCCCCACGCCGAGGACACTCCCGAGCGTGTCCTCCTGGGAGGACCCTCCTTGCTCAGCCCGCGAAGGGAACCCGGCCGCTGCCGGTGAACCGGTACCGCGCCATCCCCGCGCGCAGCCGCGACAGCCGCCGCGTCGTGTGCGAGCACCTGCACCCGGCCGCGTCGACTTCCCTCCTCGAGGGTCGGCAAGTTGCTCGAGAAGGCGCCTCGACCCATCCCGCGCGGGAGGACCCGGCTGCCGGCCGCGGGCTGTCGACCTTGGCGTCCGGCGCCGGAATCCTGGGTGTGACATCCACGAAACACCTGCTCCGCCGGGTCGCCGGCACCGCGGCCGAACGCCCAAACGCCCGCCGGGCCGGGAACCACCCCGGCCCGCGCGGGCGTCAGGTCCGCGGGCAGACGGGGACCAACCCGCTGCGGTTCCGCGCGACCCTGGGGGCCGGTTCGACCCGGCCGCGGACAGTGTAATGAGCCGGCCGCGCACGGGCGGGGCGCTCACAGCCGCTGCTGGCGGTGCTCGACGTACTCCGGTGCCGGGTCGGCGACCTGCTCGGCCAGCCACGGCTGGCAGGCCGGCCAGAACAGGACGAGGGCCTGGTCGTCGAGGGCGACGATCGCCTTTCAGACCTCCTCCGGCGGCTGCTCGTCGGCCAGGATGAACACCCCGCACCGGGGCGGCAGGTCCTGCGGCGCCTCGGTGGCGACCTCGGTGGTGACGATGACCAGGCTGGCCTTCTCCCAGTGCTCGGCGAGCTGGTCGACGCCGATCCAGGTGACCCCG
>JBBRVP010000053.1:0-19551 GCA_038246785.1 Jiangellales bacterium | reverse complement strand
GAGTCGTTCAATGCGGCTGTGAAGGTCGAACGGGTGCACCGCACCGTCTATCCCACACGAGAAAGGGCCCGCAAAGACATTGCCCGCTACATCGAACTCCGCTACAATCAGACACGGCTGCACTCCGGACTCGGATATCGGACACCACAGGAAGCCCTCGACGAGTACCTGGACCGCAGATCCGCAGCCTGAAACGAAACCAAATCAACTGTCCGGAAAACGAGGGGCCTACCACTCCCCGTCGTTCAGGCGGGGCTCCATTGCGGCGGCCGGCTCGCCAGGTACTGCGCCGCGTAGGCGCCGGTGCTCCCCGTCGTTCAGGCGGGGCTCCATTGCGGCCCTCAAGAGATGTCGTCGGCAGTGGTGACTGAGGCGGGTGCTCCCCGTCGTTCAGGCGGGGCTCCATTGCGGCCAATCGACAGACAGTTGGCGTACCTGTCATTTCGTAGTGCTCCCCGTCGTTCAGGCGGGGCTCCATTGCGGCGACGTCGGCCGCGCCGCCCACGCCGTGATCCTCGGGGTGCTCCCCGTCGTTCAGGCGGGGCTCCATTGCGGCACGACGAGCCGACCCCGGAGCTGCGGTGGCCGATGTCGTGCTCCCCGTCGTTCAGGCGGGGCTCCATTGCGGCCGGCCGAACACGGCGTCGATGCCGCCCATCGCCTGCGTGCTCCCCGTCGTTCAGGCGGGGCTCCATTGCGGCAGGTAGGTGAGGATCTGGCGGTCGGCGGGGTCGAAGTGCTCCCCGTCGTTCAGGCGGGGCTCCATTGAGGCGTAGGCGAGGACGTCGCGGAGCAGCTCCTCGCCGACCCGTGCTCCCCGTCGTTCAGGCGGGGCTCCATTGCGGCTGTCCCCTTCCCGGTGGGGTGAGACACGGTGTCTCGGTGCTCCCCGTCGTTCAGGCACGGCTCCATTGCGGCTACCGGTCCCTCCGAACCAAAGAACGGCCAGACGAGGGGATGCCCCGCGCCGTTCAGGCGGGTCACCATGCGGCCACGGACGGACCGGCGCGATCGACACTCGCATCCGCCGGACGGTACCCACGACAGGGCCCTACAGGGAGGACAGCAAGCCGGATCAGGCGCGGCGGCGGCGTTCCCGGCGAGACTCCAACCATGACCACCGCCGACCCGGACCGACTGCGCGAGATCCTCGACGTCGTCGAGTCCGCGCTCGACGAACCGGACCTGACGGGCGAGCAGCTCGCGCGGCGCGCGTACCTCTCGCGGTTCCACTTCGACCGGCTCGTCGCGGCGGCGCTCGGTGAGCCACCCGGGGCGGTGCGCCGACGGGTGCTGCTCGAGCGTGCGCGCACCGCCTGATGACGACGTCGGATTCCGTGATCGATGTCGGATACGCCGCCGGCTACGGCTCTCCGGAGGCGTTCGCCCGCGCGTTCGGCCGGGCCTACGGCGCGCCGCCGTCGCGGTTCCGCCACGCAGGCGGCAGCCACCAGCTCCCCGCGACCAGCGGGGTCCACTTCCACCCGCCGGGAAGCCTGCGCATCCCGGCCCTGCACAGGAGCGGCCCGATGGATGTTCTCAGCACGATGTACGACCACCATGTCGCCGTCACCGGCCAGATCCTGGACCGCATTGCGACGCTCGACGACGACCTGCTCGACGCCCCGATGCTCACCGTCGAGGGGATCGATGACCCGCAGACACTGCGTACTACGTCGGCGCGCCTGGTCACCCAGCTGGAGATGTGGGTGAGCTCGCTCGAGGGCGGTACGACCATGCCGGACGCGGCGGGCGCGAGCGCAGTCGACCTGCGTCATCGGCTCGAGGCGGCGGCACCGAGGTTCCGGGAGCTGGTCGTCGACCCGATCGTGGAGGGCAGAGCCGACGACACGTTCGTCGACGCGATGTGCGAACCGCCCGAGACCTTCACCTACGGCGGGGTGTTCGCACACGTCCTGGCGTTCGCCGCGACGCGCCGGACCCTGGCGATCGGCGCGTTGGACAGTGCCGGCGTGAACGACCTGGGCTCCGGCGACCCGATGCAGTTCGTGGCTGGCCGCGGCGAGGACGCCGCGATGATCACCCGGAGGCCGGGTTGACGATCGGCCGGGCCCGGCCCGGCCCAGCTACTCGGCGGGCGGGCGCACGAGGTCGCTGGGCCGCACCTGGACGGGGAACGGCGAGGCGCACGTCCACGCCTGCTGGCCCACGACGTGGGCAACCTCGACGTAGCCACCGTCGCGCAGCTCCCATGCCCGCAGCGACGGCACGTCCGGGTCGATGACCCAGTACGAGGGGCAGCCGGCCGCCTCGTACGTCGCCCGCTTGAGTGTCAGGTCGAGCCGACGCGTGCTCGCCGAGAGGACTTCGACGGCGAGCACGGGTGCCGCCGGAAGGTCGCGCGTGCCCAGGTCACTCATGCGGGCGACGAGGACGTCGGGTTCGAGCACGGTGGCACCGCTCAGGACGACGCCGAGCGGTGCCACGAAGACCCGCAGCCGGGGTGGGCAAGTCGCCCGCAGTCGCACGGCGAGCTCGAGGACCGCATCCTGGTGCCGCCACGAGGGCGCCGGTGTCACGATCAGCAGCCCGTCGACCAGCTCGTGGCGCCGTCCGTCATCGGGCAGCGCGTCAAGGTCGTCGCGCGTGAAGGCACTGCCACGCTGTCCGACGGTCACGACTGCCATGGTGCCGCCTCCTGTCCACGACAACCACTGTGACTGGTCGACGGACACTGGCGCACGGCTCGTCCACAGCCACGCCGCCGGGTCCGTCGCTGACGCCGACTACGCCGATGCTCGGATGTACGGCCCACCCGGCTCGTCGCATGCTGAGCGTGCCGACCTCGCCCCCGGGGACGGTGCGGCCCCGGCTCGCGGACGAACCCCCCTCCGTTCGCGGTCGCTCCGGGCGCCCGGCGCGAGGCGGGGAGCGGTCGCCCCCGGACTGCTCCCTGCCTCGGTTCGCCGTCCGGGGCGCCGGCTCGGTCCAGCTGCGAGGCGTGCGACAGTCAGGGTCCAGACCGGACCTGGTACAGCACCGCGTCGCCGAGGTCGGTGCGGGTCAGCCCCAGCGACGGCGGCGGCACGATGTCGGGGGCGGTGGCCCAGTGCGGGTTGGCGGGGGCCAGGTCGTACGGCGCGAGTCGCAGCAATACGACCGAGCGGACGCCGTGGCCCCGCAGCCACGCCACCGAGCGTGCGTCGGGGAAGCGGGCGACCGCGGCCCGGGCATCGCGCAGCGTCGTCGGGGTGATGCCGCTGGCCCCGTTGACGATCGAGGGGAAGCCGCGCAGGGTCGACCAGTACATCACCGTCGAGTCGAAGTCCCATAGCGACGGCAACACCATGAGCGGCTGCTGAGCGTCGGCGAAGGCGGCCGGGGGCCGGGTCACCACCCCCTGCGGTAGCGGGCCCACCCCCTCGGCCAGTGCCAGCAGCGGGAGCACCGCGACGCCGGTGAGCGCGAGCGCACGTCCGCGCCGTGTCGAAAGGCGTCGTCGGGCCGCCTCCGTGGCCGCGGTGACAGCGCCGGCGGCGAGCAACGCCAGGGCGAGCAGCGTGAACGTGACGAGTCGGCCAGGCGTCCGGTCGGCCGCCCAGCCGGGTGCATGCCGCCACAGCGCGAGGAAGCCGACCGTGCCCGACCCGGGCAGCGTGGCGCCCATCGCCAGCGCACCGCTCACGACGACCGCGGCGGCGAGAGTGGCCCTCCAGCGTGCGGCCCACACGGAGACACCGAGGCCGACGACCGCGCACGCGAGAAGCACTAGACCGGGGTAGAGACGGACCTCACCACTGACCGGGTACCCGCGCAGCAGCGCCGTGTCGTCCAGCCACGACCAGAGCCCGTGAGCGGTTCCCGGCGGCGCGAGCCAACCGCGCCACTGAGGGGAGTACCGCTCCACCTCGCTCAGCCCGCGGGCCGCGCTCACCGCGACCGCCTCCCGACGCTGCACCTGCAGATACGGCAGCGCCATCGCCAGCGCGGTCGCGGCGAACAGCGCGCCGCCCACGGCGTCGGCCACCAGCACCCGGCGCGGTGGACGACTCGCCGGTCGAACCAGCCAGCGCACGGCCGCGACGATGCCGAGCAGCCCCAGCAGGTAGCCGAAGGGCAGCCCGATGGCGAAACCGATGCTCACCTGCCAGCAGGCGGCAAGCCAGCCGAGCACGACCCAGCCGGGCCGCCACGGTCCGCGAACCCGGCCGCGTACCAGCGTGAGTCCGTGACCACGTGCCAGCATCGCGAGCGAGAGCACCATCGGCCCGGTCGAAAGCACGTGCAGGTGCGCCGCCTGACCAATCCGCCAGGGCGCGAAGCCGAACGCGGCCGCCGCGAGCGCCGCGCCGACCGGGTTGGCGCCGAGCTGGCGGGCGAGCGCGTAGGTGGCCCAGGCGACCAGCGCCGCGCAGAACACGAACAACGCGTTGTAGACCAGCAGCGGCTGGTCGCTCAACCAAGCCGCCGGGCCGTAGCCGAGCATGGAGTCCGTATAGGCGAGGCTCAGCGTGCTCGGGAAGAAGGCGTTGGCGTCGAAGACGTGCAGCGGGTCGTGCAGCAGGCCGTGCCCGGCGGCAGCGATGGACCAGACCTCGATCAGCGGGTCGATGCTCTCGGTCGGCACCATGCGCGCCGGGTCGCGCAGCGTCGGCCAGGTCAGCGCGACGGCTGCGAGCACGCTGAGCAGGCCCGCGACGGCCAGCTCGACGACGTGGCGACGCCGAGGCCGCGAGCGCCCGGTCCCCGACCCGGTCCGGGCGCTGTACGGGTCCACCGGCCACATGCTCGCAGGCGATAGCCTGCACGGCGTGCGAGCCCTCCGTCGCCGAGCGACACCGTCCAGCGGAGCGCGGCTATGAAGCTGTCCATCCTCGTGCCCGTCTACGACGAGCAGGCGACCGTCGACGAGGCGCTCAAGCGGGTGCTCGGGACGACGTTTCCCTGTGAGGTGGAGGTGGTCGTCGTCGACGACGCGAGCACCGACGCCACGCCGCACATCCTGGCCGGGCTCGACGACCCGCGCCTGCACACGATCCGCCACGAGCACAACCGCGGGAAGGGCGCGGCGATCCGCACGGCCGCCGCCGCGGCCACCGGCGACTTCGTCATCCCGTTCGACGCCGATCTGGAGTACGTGCCGGAGGAGATCCCGCGGCTGCTCGCGCCCGTCATCGCCGGCGAGGCTGAGGTCGTCTACGGCAGCCGCGGGTTCGGCAGCCACTCTGCGTACTCGTTCTGGTACGTCATGGGCAACAAGGGCGTGACGACCGTCGCCAACGTGCTCTTCAACGCCTACATCTCCGACCTCGAGACCTGCTACAAGCTCATGCCGCTGCGGCTCTACCGCGATCTGGCTGTCCAGTCCGACGGCTTCGGCATGGAGGCGGAGATCACCGGCAAGCTGCTGCGTCGCGGCGTCCGCCCCATGGAGGTGCCGATCAGCTACAAGGCCCGCTCGCGCGAAGAAGGCAAGAAGATCACGTGGCGCGACGGCGTGGAGGCCGTGTGGATCCTCGCGCGCACCCGCCTGAGCGGCCGGAACCGCACCTGAGCACGGTGCCCGGTCAGGAGGCCGGGGATACCGTCGACATGTTGAAGTCTGGGATCCTCAGGGCCGGCATGGCCGTACGGGGGAAGTGGTCGCCCCACTCACGGCTGAACGCCGGCACCGTGCTCCCCGCCTCGGAGATCCGCCTGAGCAGCCCGACGGGGCTCTCGTTGAAGCGGAAGTTGTTGACCGCCCCGACCACTTCGCCGCCCTCGACCAGGTAGACCCCGTCCCGGGTCAGGCCGGTGAGCAGCAGCGTGGCGGGGTCGACCTCGCGGATGTACCAGAGGCAGGTCAGCAACAGGCCGCGCTCGGTGCGGGCCACCAGGTCGTCCACGCTGCCCGCTCCGCCGGCGATCTCGAGCACCACGTTGTCGACCGCCGGCGCGACCGGCAGCCCGGTGAGGGCGGCGCTGGCACGGGTCGTGATGAGCGAGCTGAGCCGGCCGTTGCGAATCCAATCGGTGGCGGCGAGCGGGAGGCCGTTGTCGAAGACGCTGGAGTAGCCACTGGATGCGTGCGCCACCTCGAACGGCGCGCACTGCAGTCCCGGGTAGGCGGGGTCGGAGAGCAGCGTGACACCCGGATCGGAGAAGTCCTCGCCGACGCGCGTGCCGGCGCCTGGCTTGGCGTAGACGGTGCGTCCCTCGTGCGCGTCACGAGCGGCCATCTCCCAGTAGGCGTAGATCAGGAGGTCGGCCACGGTGGTCGGCGGCAGCAGTGTCTCGTAACGGCCCGGCGGCAGGTCGAGCTTGCGGGCGGCCCAGCCCAGCCGACGTCGCAGCTCGGCGTCGAGGGCGGCGACGTCGACGTCGCGGTAGTCACGGGTGGCCTGCCCGACCCACGCGGAGGCGCCCAGGTCGGCGGTCTTGGCGGTGATGCCGATGTGCCCGGTCGGCTGGACGTGGCGCAGCCGGGTGCCCGCGGAGGTGCCGACGTAGGTTGTGCGCACCTCGTGCTCGGCGTAGCCGTAGAGCAGCCGCCCCTGCGCGCGAGCCGCCACGAACGCCTCGCCGAGCGCGTCGGCTGCCGACCCCAGCACCGCGATCGACGTCGATTCCGGAGGGGAGTCCCAGCCGGCCATGGCCCCGGCGTCGACGAGCGGCTGCGCGTCCTCGGCCGGACCGGCGTCACGAGCGGCCTGCTCGGCGGCCCGGACCAGCCCGGCGAGGGCGTCGGCGTCGACAGCGCTGCGGCCGAGCACCCCGGCGGCCGTACCCGATGCGCCGTCCACCGTGGCGACGACCGTGACCGCCTGACCGGTCATGACGCCGTTGGTGGTGAGGGTGTTGCCGGCCCAGCGGACGTTGGCGCTCGACGTCGCATCGGCGATCACGACGCACCCGTCGGCGGTGGACCCGGCGAGCGCGCGCTCGACGACCCCCTGCGCGGCGAGGACGCCGCTCATCGTCCCCCCTCCGCCACCGTGTTGAGGATGTTGACCCCGCGGAACAGCGTCGACGGGCAGCCGTGGCTCACCGGCGCCACCTGTCCCGGTTGCGCCTTGCCGCAGTTGAAGGCCCCGCCGAGCACCCACGTACCGGGTCCGCCGACCGCCTCCAGCGAGCCCCAGAAGTCCAGGGTGTTGCTCTGGTAGGCCACGTCGCGCAGCTGGCCGTCGAGGCGGCCCTCGCGGATGCGGAAGAAGCGCTGGCCGGTGAACTGGAAGTTGTAGCGCTGCATGTCTATCGACCACGACTTGTCGCCGACGACGTAGATCCCACGCTCGACGCGCGAGACGAGCTCGTCGGTCGTGGTGTCCTCGCCCGCGGGCGCGAGCGAGACGTTGGCCATCCGCTGCACCGCGATGTGGCCGGGGGAGTCGGCGTAGGCGCAGCCGTTGGAGCGGCCGAGGCCCTGCTGCCGCGCGATCCGGCGGTCGAGCTGGTAGCCGACGAGCACCCCGTCGCGCACGATGTCGAAGCGCTGCGCCTCGACACCCTCATCGTCCCAGCCCACCGTCGCCAGCCCGTGCTCGACCGTGCGGTCGCCCGTGACCTGCAGGACAGGCGAGCCGTAGCGCAGCGTGCCGAGCTTGTCGGGCGTGGCGAACGACGTGCCCGCGTAGTTGGCCTCGTAGCCCAGGGCCCGATCCAGCTCGGTGGCGTGCCCGATCGACTCGTGGATGGTCAGCCACAGGTTCGTCGGGTCGACGACGAGGTCGTACGTGCCGGGCTCGACACTCGGCGCACGCAGCTTCTCCGCGAGCAGGGCCGGGAGCTCGGCCAGCTCGGCGTCCCAGTCGACGACGCCGTCCGCTCCGCTGACGTACTCCCAGCCGCGCGCGGCCGGCGCCGCCAGCGTCCGCATCGTCTCGAAGCGGCCCTCCTCCGCGTCGACCGCGACGGCCTCCAGTGTGGGATAGATCCGCAGCCGCTGCTGGGTGGTCGTCGTGCCGGCGGTGTCGGCGTAGAAGACGCACTCGTGAACCTGTTGCAGGTGGGCCGAGACGTGCGAGACACCCTCGTCGTCGAGGAGTCGACGGCTGTAGTCGGCCAGTAGGCCGATCTTGTCGCCGTCGGGGACCCCGAACGGGTCGACCGAGTAGGCCGACACCCAGCTGCCGGTGTGGACCGGTTCGTCGGCGAGCTCGACGCGCTCGGTGCTCATCCGGCGCGCGGTGCGGGCCACGTCGACGGCCGTGCCGGCCAGCCGGGCGGCCTCGTCGGTGCTGAGGTCGACACCGGAGGCGAAGCCCCAGGTGCCGTCGTGCACGACGCGCACGGACACCCCGAGGTCCTCGCCGTCGTGCGAGCCCTCGAGGCGGGCGTCGCGCATCGTCAGGTCCTGCGTGCGCAGCCGCTCGATGCGCACGTCGGCGGTGTCGACGCCGAGATCGCGACAGCGTTGCAGCGCGGCGTCGGCGACGGCCCGCAACGGCAGCGCCCGGAAGGCAGAGTCGATCTCCAGCACGCCGGGAGCCTACGCGCGGCGTCGGGCACCGCCAGGGCGCCCCCGGCGGGCACGTGTGAGGATGACGCGATGACCCGGATCGTCGCGGCCGCGCCGGCGCTGCCACCGCACCGCTACGCCCAAGAGGAGGTCACCTCGGCCTTCGCCGACATGGTCCTCGTCGACGGCGCACAGCGCGGGCTGCTCGACCGCCTGCACGCGAACGCCGGCGTCAGGTCCCGGCACCTGGCCCTGCCGCTGGAGCGCTACGGCACCCTCGAGGGCTTCACGGCGGCCAACGACGCCTTCATCGACGTCGGGCTCGACCTGGCGGCCAGCGCCACCCTGGACGCGCTCGAGCGGGCCGGCCTGGCCCCGCCCGACGTCGACGTCGTGCTGGCCACCTCGGTCACCGGGGTGGCCACCCCGTCGCTGGACGCCCGCCTCGTCGCCCGTATCGGCCTGCGTCCCGACGTCAAGCGCATCCCCGTCTTCGGGCTCGGCTGCGTCGCCGGGGCTGCCGGCGTGGCCCGCCTGCACGACCAGTTGCGCGGCGACCCCGACGGCGTGGCGCTGCTGCTGTCGGTCGAGCTGTGCTCGCTGACGCTCCAGCGCGACGACCCGTCGCTGCCCAACCTGGTGGCCAGCGGGCTGTTCGGCGACGGCGCCGCCGCCGTGGTGCTCCTCGGCAGCCGGCGAGCAGCCGAGCTCGGCCTGACCGGTCCCGACGTCATCGACACCCGCAGCCGGCTCTACCCCGACACCGAACGGGTCATGGGCTGGGACGTCGGCGGCAGCGGGTTCCGGATCGTGCTGGCCGCCTCGGTGGCCGACGTCGTACGCCAGCACCTCGGCGACGACGTCGGCGGCTTCCTCGAGGAGCACGAGCTCAAGCCGGCCGACGTGGAGCGCTGGGTGGCCCACCCCGGCGGCCCGAAGGTGCTCCAGGCGGTGCAGGAGACGCTCGGGCTGCCTGACGGCGCCCTCGCGCTCACCTGGGACTCGCTGGCCCGCGTCGGAAACCTCTCCTCCTCCTCGGTCCTGCACGTGCTGGCCGAGACGCTCGACGGCCCGGCGCCGGCTCCCGGCGCCCCTGGCCTGATGCTCGCCATGGGGCCGGGGTTCTGCTCCGAGCTCGTGCTGCTGCGCTGGCCGGAGGACGAGCCGTCTTGAGCAGTGCGGGCTGGTTCACGCTGCTGGTCCTGGCCAGCGGACTCGTGCGCCTGCTCGAGCTGCGGGTCGCCGCGGGCAACGTCCGCGAGGCGCTTCGCCGCGGAGGGGTCGAGTACGGGCGGTCGCACTACCCGGCCATGGTGGCCGTCCACGCCGGGTTGCTGGTGGCATGCCTGGTCGAGGTCTGGGTCTTCGACCGGCCGTTCCTGCCCTGGCTGGGCTGGCCGGCGCTCGCCGTCGTGCTCGCCGCACACGGGCTGCGCTGGTGGTGCATCCGCTCGCTCGGCTGGCGCTGGAACACCCGCGTCGTCGTGGTGCCCGGCCTGCCGCTGGTCCGCCGCGGCCCATACCGCTGGCTGTCGCACCCCAACTACGTCGCGGTCGTCGCCGAGGTGGCGGCCCTGCCGCTGGTGCACACCGCGTGGGTCACCGCACTGGTCTTCAGCGCCGCCAACGCGGCGGTGCTGGTCGTACGCATTCGCGTCGAGGACCAAGCGCTGGCCGCTGCTGCGCCGTGAGCGCGGGCTTCGATGTCGACGTGCTCGTCGCCGGCGGGGGACCGGTCGGGCTGGCCGCCGCTGTCGAGGCGCGGCTCGCCGGCTTCGAGGTGGCGCTGCTCGAGCCGCGACCCGACCCGGTCGACAAGGCGTGCGGAGAGGGGCTGATGCCCGGCGCGGTGACGGCGCTTCGCCGGCTCGGCGTCGAGGTGGGCGGCCAGCCGTTCGCCGGAATCGCCTACACCGACGGACGGTACCGCGCCGAGCACCGCTTCTCCTCCGGCCCGGGTGCCGGCGTACGGCGTACCCAGCTGCAGGGCGCGCTCGGACAACGCGCCGACGAGGCTGGCGTACGCCGGGAGCGCGGCCGTGTCGAGGGCGTCGTCCAGTCGGGTGCCGGCCTGCGGGCTGGTGGGCTGTCGGCTCGCTGGCTGCTGGCCTGCGACGGCCTGCACTCGCCGCTGCGCCGCGCGCTGGGCCTCGACGCCGGCAGCGGCGCCGGCAGCGACGCCGGCAGCGACGGCGGCCGTTACGGCCTGCGTCGCCACGCCCGGGTCGCGCCGTGGACCGACGTGGTGGAGGTGCACTGGTCGCCCCACGCCGAGGCGTACGTCACGCCGGTCGCCCCCGACGTGGTGGGCGTCGCCCTGCTCGGGCCGCGCGGGCGCCCGTACGACGAGGTCCTCGGCGACTTCCCGCAGCTGCTGGAGCGCCTTGACGGATCCGAGCCGGCCAGCGACGTACGCGGCGCCGGACCGCTGCGCCAGCGCGCGCGGAACCGGGTGGCCGGGCGGGTGCTGCTCGTCGGCGACGCCGGAGGCTATGTCGATGCGCTCACCGGCGAGGGGCTTCGGGTGGGGCTGGCCCAGGCCGCCGCCGCGGTGCAGTGCCTGCAGGCGGGACGGCCCGCCGACTACGAGCACCGCTGGCGGCGGGTGACCCGTGACTACCGCTGGCTCACCACCGCGCTGCTGGCCGCGGCGCGGACCGGCCCCACCCGTCGCGCGATCGTCCCGGCGGCGGCGCGGCTTCCCAGGGTGTTCGGCGCCGCCGTGGAGCGGCTCGCCCGCTGACGCGCGGCCGCATCTGCGCCGGCCCCGGCGCCGCCCTCTCCGCCGAGTTGATCTAGGAAATATCCACGTTCAGCGCCGCGCCAAACGTGGATATCTCCTTGATCAACTGGCCCGGTGGAGGGGTGGGGGAGAGTGGGTGGCGGGCCGGCCGCATCGCCGCCCAGCCGGCCGCGTCGTCAATGGGCGACGGGCAGCGCACGATCAGTCGACCTGGACGCGTTCGGGGCCGGCGTACACGCTGAACCGGCCCTCGCGGGTGAAGCCGATGAGCGTCATGCCGAATCGCTTGGCGAGGTCGACCGCCAGGCTGGTCGGAGCCGACACCGCGCACACCACCGGGACGCGCGCGACGAGCGCCTTCTGCACGATCTCGTAGCCGGCCCGTCCGGACACCGCGAGGACCGCATCGTCGAGCGGCAGCCGCCCGTCGAGGAGGGCCCGTCCCAGCGCCTTGTCGACGGCGTTGTGCCGGCCGACGTCCTCACGCACGACCCAGGAGCCGTCGCGGACGTCGAGCAGCCCCGCGGCGTGCAGCCCGCCGGTCGTGGCGAAGAGCCGTTGGTGCCCGCGAAGCCGCTCCGGCAGCGCCCGGACGACGCTCGCCGGGACCTGCACGGCGCTGCTGAGCGGGTCGCCGCTGCGTACGGCGAGGGCGTCCAGGGTGCTGGTGCCGCAGACCCCGCACGCGGACGACATCAGCGGCCGCGCCCGTTCGGTCAGCGCCGCTGGGGCCGGCCCGGTCAGCTCGACGGTGATGACGTTGTAGCGCTGCGACTCGCGAAGGTCGCGGTCGGTGCAGTAGGCGACCGAATGCAGGTCCCGTACGGAGGTCAGCACGCCCTCGGCGTGCAGCAACCCCACCGCGAGCTCGACGTCGTTGCCGGGGGTGCGCATCGTGACGGTGAACGGCACGGGTCGGGCACCCGGAGCGGCGGCCCGCACCTCGAGCGGCTCCTCGGTGACGACACGGTCCTCGCGCCGACGTACCCGCGCGGGCTCGACCACCGACACCCGCACCCGCGTCGTGCCGCCGGGGCGCCGCATGGCGGGAACGGTAGCCGGGTGCGCGCCCGGGCGTCGGTGCGGGACGGCATCCTGGGCCCACGGCCAGGCCGCCGCAGCGGACGAGCCAGCAGTCGATCGGGCCAGGCGTCGATGGGGCCAGCAGCCATGAGGAGGTGCGATGACCAGGCGGGGAGCGCTGCTCTTCGCGGCCATGTCGGTGATCTGGGGGATCCCCTACCTGCTGATCCGGATCGCCGTCCGCGACCTCGACCCGGCCATCGTCGTGCTGGGACGCACCACTGTCGGGGCGCTGGTCCTGCTGCCGTTCGCGCTGCGGATCGGGGCCTTCGGCGCCGTGATCGCCCGCTGGCGGATCGTGCTGGTCTATACGGCGGTCGAGCTCGCCGCGCCGTGGTGGCTGCTCACCGACGCCGAGCGGCACGTCTCGAGCTCGCTCGCCGGGCTGCTCATCGCCGCGGTGCCGCTGATCGGGGCCGCCCTCGGACTCGCCCTCGGTCACGACGAGCGCCTCGGGCTGGCGCGCGCGACGGGGTTGGGGCTGGGGCTGCTCGGTGTCGTCGCGCTGCTCGGGGTCGACGTCGGCGACATCGGCGCCTGGCCGCTGGTCGAGATCCTGCTCACGGCGCTGGGGTACGCAATCGGGCCGGTCATCGTGACCCGGCGGCTGTCCGACCTGCCGTCCATCACGACCAACACGGTCGTGCTCGGCATCGCGGCCGCGGGCTTCGTCGTGCCGAGCCTGCTCCGGCTGCCCTCCGCAGCGCCGGCTGCCGCGGCCGTCTGGTCGGTGCTCGCCCTGGGTGTCGTGTGCACGGCGCTCGCCTTTGTCCTGTTCTTCGCCCTCATCGCCGAGGTCGGACCTGCGCGGGCGACGGTGATCACGTACGTCAACCCGGCGGTCGCCCTCGCAGCTGGCGTGCTCGTGCTCGGCGAGCCGGTCACGACCGGCATGCTCGTCGGGTTCCCGTTGATCCTGCTCGGTTCGTTCCTGGCCACCCGGCGCGGCACGCAGCGGGTCTCGGCCGCGGCCCTGCCGGAGGCGCCTTGAGGCCCTAGGATTTCGGGCGACGTCCGGCCGCGGGTGCGCAAGCCGTGTCCGGGGTTCCACACGTGGGAAGACCTCGTCGCAGGCGACGCAGCGGCGCGCGCAGGAGGGCGCGACACGGTGGACAACGACGTCGACGGCTTCGAGCGGCTGCGCGACCCTGTCCTGGCCGGCCCGGCTGCGGCGCTGTCGCTGCCCTTCGTGGAGGGCGGTTTCACCCCGGCCGAGATCGCGGCCGCCGCGGCCCACGGTCCGGCGAAGGTCTTCCCTGCCCACGTCGGTGGGCCGGCGTACGTCCGATCGCTGCTCGCGGTGTTCCCGGACGCGGTGCTGATCCCCACCGGTGGCGTCCGGCTGGACGACGTCGCGGCCTACCGCGCGGCCGGCGCCCTCGCGGTGGGCGTGGGCTCAGACCTCGTACGCCATGGCGACCTCGCCGGGCGGCTGGAGTGTCTGCGGCGAAGCCCGTGACCGAGCAGGCGTTGGGGGAGCGGCTGCGCAGCGGCCGGCCGGTCGTCCTCGACGGCGGCCTGGCCACTCTGCTCGAGGCGCGCGGGCAGGACCTGCCGGGCCCTCTGTGGTCGGCCCGGCTGCTCGCCGACGATCCGGCGGCGATCGTCGCCGCGCACCGGGAGTTCCGGGCCGCGGGTGCCGAGGTCGCGACGACCGTCAGCTACCAGGC
The DNA here is from genome assembly GCA_038246785.1 of Jiangellales bacterium. Taxonomy (GTDB): domain Bacteria; phylum Actinomycetota; class Actinomycetes; order Jiangellales; family Jiangellaceae; genus JBBRVP01. The sequence goes on along the minus strand of JBBRVP010000053.1, from coordinate 5,651 downwards.
GAGCTTCGAGGGGCTGGCCGCCGCCGGAGTTGGGCGCGCCGGTGCGGCCCGCCTGTTGCGCCGCAGCGTCGAGCTCGCCCGGGAGGCCATGGCCGGCGCCGGGTGGGTGGCCGCCTCCGTGGGTCCGTACGGTGCCATGCTCGCCGACGGCTCCGAGTACCGCGGACGGTACGGACTCTCGGTCGCCGAGCTGCGGGCCTTCCACCACGAACGGCTCGGCGTCCTAGTCGAGGCGGGCCCCGACGTCGTCGCCCTGGAGACGGTTCCCTGCCTCGCCGAGGCCGAGGCCCTCGTGGCGGAGATCGCCGCGATCGGCGCGTCGGCGTGGCTGTCGCTGAGCTGTGTGGGCGACCGGTTGCGGTCCGGCGAGCCGGCGGCCGAGGCGTTCGCCCTGGCCCGCGGCGTGGCCGAGGTCGTGGCGGTCGGCGTCAACTGCACCAGCCCGGCTGATGCCGGCCGGCTGGTGCCGGCGGCCGTCGCGGCGTCTGGCAAGCCGGCCGTCGTCTACCCGAACTCGGGGGAGTCCTGGGACGGCGCCGCCCGGCGCTGGCAGGGCCGGGCGGCATTCGCAACGGGCGACGTCAGGCGCTGGCTCGCCGACGGCGCACGGCTCGTAGGCGGCTGCTGTCGGATCGGGCCGCCCGAGATCGTGGCGGCGGCGGGCGTCGTACGGGGCTGGCCCGCCCCCGCCTGACCGCGTTGCGCTCGCCATCCGGTCGGGCGAGCAGCGACCATTGCTCCCATGGCCCCGCCGTTGGAGGACGCCGCGCAGGTCCACGCCGAGACCAGAGCGCAGTGGCGGAGCTGGCTGGCGCAGCACCACGCCAGCGCCCGCGGGGCCTGGCTGGTGACCTGGCGGAAGCCGACCGGCCGGCCCCGCGTGGACTACGCCGACGGCGTCGAGGAGGCGCTCTGCTACGGATGGGTCGACAGCGTCGCGCGCACCCTCGACGACGAGCGCTCGGCGTTGTGGTTCGCGCCCCGGAAGCGGCGCAGCGGGTGGGCGCGGTCGAACAAGCAGCGGGTGGAGCGGCTGCTCGCGGACGGACTCATGAGGCCGGCCGGACTCGCGGTGATCGAGCGCGCCAAGGCTGACGGGTCGTGGACGCTGCTCGACGAGGTGGAGGACCTCGTCGTGCCCGCGGATCTGGCCGCCGCGCTGGCCGCCGCGGGAGACCGCGCCCGGGCCAGCTTCGACGGCTTTCCCCGCTCGGCCCGCCGCGGCATCCTCGAGTGGATCGTGCAGGCCCGCCGTCCGGAGACACGGGAGAGACGCGTCGGGGAGACCGTCCGGCTGGCGGCGCGCGGCGAGCGGGCCAACCAGTGGCGCAAGGCGTGAGTCTGCGGTCACGTCTGGTGCTGATGGCGCCCCGTACGCGATGATCGTCCCCGTCGGACGTCCGTCCGGCTTGGTCGAGCGCCGAGGTGGCTCATGAACACGTTCCGTACCAAGACGGTCGAGCAGTCCATCCAGGACACCGAGGAGCCGACTCACCAGCTGCGCCGCAGCCTCTCGGCACTCGACCTCATCGTCTTCGGTGTCGGCGTCATCATCGGCACCGGCATCTTCGTGCTCACCGGCAAGGCGGCCGGCACCCAGGCGGGGCCCGCCGTGGCGATCTCCTTCGTCATCGCCGGCTTCGTCTGCGGCCTCGCCGCACTGTGCTACGCCGAGCTCGCCTCGACGGTGCCGGTCGCCGGCAGCGCCTACACGTTCTCCTACGCGACACTGGGCGAGCTGGTCGCCTGGATCATCGGCTGGGACCTCATCCTCGAGCTGGCCCTCGGCGCGAGCACGGTCGCAGTGGGCTGGTCGACGTACTTCGTCGACCTGGCGAATGAGTACGGCATCGCGCTGCCGAGCTGGGCCTACAACAGCCCGCAGACGCAAGGCCGCGGAATCCAGCACAACCTTGTCGCCGCGATCATCGTGCTGCTGCTGACCGCCGTGATCTGCCTGGGCATCAAGGTCTCCGCGCGGGTCAATGCGGTCGTGGTGGCCATCAAGCTGACCATCGTGCTGCTGGTCATCGTCGCCGGGCTGTTCTACGTCAGGGCTGCCAACTACTCGCCGTTCATCCCGCCGTCGGGCAGCAAGGGCACCGACGCACCCGCGGCAGCCCCCTCGCTGCTGCAGGACTGGGGCTTCGGCGTCGGTAGCTTCGGCGTCGCCGGCATCTTCACCGCGGCCGCGCTCGTCTTCTTCGCCTTCATCGGCTTCGACATCGTCGCGACGGCCGCGGAGGAGACCCGCAACCCGCAGCGGGACATGCCGCGCGGGATCCTCGGCTCGCTCGTCATCTGCACCACGCTGTACGTCGCCGTGTCGCTGGTGGTCACCGGCATGGTCCACTTCGACAAGCTGGAGGTGAACGCCCCCCTTGCCTCGGCGTTCCGCTCGGTGGGTGCCGACACGATCGCCACCATCATCTCCTGGGGCGCCCTCGCCGGGTTGACGACGGTCATGATGATCCTGCTGCTGGGGCAGAGCCGGATCTTCTTCGCGATGAGCCGCGACCGGTTGCTGCCGCCGTTCTTCTCCATCGTCAGCCCGCGGTTCGGCACGCCGATTCGGGCCACTGTCGTGACCGGCGTCGTCGTGGCCGTGGTCGCCTCACTGATCCCGCTGTCCGAGCTGGCCGAGCTGGTCAACATCGGCACGCTGTTCGCCTTCGTGCTCGTCGCGATCGGCGTCATCATCCTGCGCCGGACCCGGCCCGACCTTCCGCGGTCCTTCCGGGTGCCCGGCGTGCCGTGGTTGCCGATCCTGTCGTGCCTGGCGACGTTCTATCTGATGCTGAACCTGCCGGGGCTGACCTGGGTGCGGTTCTTCATCTGGATGGCGATCGGGCTGGTCGTCTACTTCCTCTACGGCGCCCGGCACAGCCGGCTTCCCGAGCGGGAGAAGGAGCCGGCGGCGACCTGACCCGCCCGGCGGGTCTCACCCGGCGCCGGGGAGCCGCACCCGGACCTCGCCGTCGACGACCTCGACCTCGAACACCGGCTGGCGGCCCGTCGCCGGGCCGTGGACCACCGCACCGTCGGCGAGGTCGAACGTGCTGCCGTGCCACGGACAGACCAGGCAGTCCCGGCCGCCCACGTCGGTGAGCTCGCCGTCGTGCAGCGGACCGGACAGGTGCGAGCAGGTCGCGGCAAGCACGGACACCCGGTCGCCACGGCGCACGGCGACCACCGGCTCGTCGCCGGCGTCGCGGCGTACCGGCTCCGCCTCGGGCAGGTCCGCGAGCCGGCCCACCGGGTGCCAGCCGGGGGAGACCCGGTGGGGGACCTGCTCGGCGTGGTTGGCGCCGGCCGCCTGCCGGTAGCCGAGGTGGCCGCCGATCATGCCGCCGACGGTCACGGTGCCGAGGCCCAGCCAGCCAAGAGCCCGGCCCAGGCCGCGCCGCCCGGTGCCGCGGGCGACCAACGAGGCGGCGTACAGCGCGGTCCCGGCGAGGTTGGTGGCGGCGTGGACGATGCCGGTCCGCATCTGCTGCTCGTGCAGCTCCGACCAGTCGGCCCAGCCGGCCACGGCGGCCATCGGGACCGCCGCCAGCCCGGTGGCCACCAGGACGTCGGCCTCCCGCTCGGCGCCGGGGAGCGCGTCGAGCACACCGGCGCCGATGAAGCATCCGACGGGGGTGAGCACGAGTGCTGGGTGGAAGGGGTGACCCAGCCAGACTCCGTGCAGGCCGTCGCGCAGCGGGCCGGGCGGTAGCAGCGCCCGCACCACGCGCTGCACGCCGGAGATCGCCGGGTCGAGCTGGTCGAGCTCTTCGAGACGGGAGAGGCTGTCGAAAGGCTGCATGCGCGACGGGATACCCGCACCGCCCACGGTCTCAACCAGGCGGAGTCGCCGTCAGGAAATCGAGCAGCAGCGCCGTCGTCTCGTCCGGGCGCTCGAGGCTCGGCAGGTGCCCCGCCCACGGCAGCTCCAGGTGCCGCGCGTGGGGGATGACCTGTGCGAGCCGGCGGGCCGCGTCCTGGAAGGGCGCCAGGTCGTGCCTGCCAGAGACGACCAGGGTGCGGGCCTGGATCTGCGCCGGGTCGACCGAGCCGTCGTCGCGCTCGGCCTCGGGCGCGTCGGCCTGCAGCCCGAACGCCCGCAGCTGCATGCGGCGTACGAGGTCGCGGACTTCGTCGCCGGCCTCTGGCCCGACCCAGGTGGCCACGTTGAGCTCGGCTGCGCCATCGAGGTCGTCCGCCGCGAGCATGGCCTCCTCGTCGGCGCCGAATCGCCGCAGTGTCGCGTCGGGCTCGAGCAGCTCCGCGGCCGGGCAGAGCAGCGTCAGCGCGGCCACCCGGTCCGGGTGCCGCCCCGCCAGCTCCTGCGCGACGTAGCCGCCGTAGGAGGCTCCGACCACCGCGGCGCGCTCGATTCCCAGCTCGTCGAGCAGCTCGACGAGGTCGTCGACGTGGCTGAACTGCTCCGCGCCGATCGGCGACTCGCCGAAGCCACGCAGGTCGGGGGCTATCGCGCGTTGGCCCGCGTCGGCCAGCGCCGTGCCCTGGAACCGCCACATCCGCCGGTCGGCGACTCCGGCGTGCAGGAGCAGGACGGCCGGGCCGGAGCCGGCGGTGTCGTCGTGGGGCAGCGCCACGGCCGCCCACGATAGACCGGTGCCGCGATGGTCCACCGATGACCTTCGGTGGGCGTGGCAGGCTGGCCGCGACCATCGGCGCGGAGGGAGCTGCAAGGGGAACATGGGGGACGGTCAGGCCGCAGAACCTCGCCGGCTGCGCGTGGACACCCACACCGAGCCCGGCCAGCCCTCCGGGCAGCTGCTCGGTGTGGAGCTGGCGATCGTCGTCGCCTGGGCGATCGGGCTGTCCGCGGCACGGTCGGTGCTGCACTTCCTCGGCGCGCTCACGGCCCCGATCCCGCTGGCGAGCCAGACGGCGACGCTGAACGCCTCCCTGGCGCCTGGCCAACCGCTCGTCGACCTCGGCCTGCAGCTCGTGTTCATCGCGTCCCTGCTGCTTCCGGTGGCGCTCGTGCTCTACCTTCTGCGCCGCTCCGGCGACACTCCAAGCGACGTCGGTCTGCGCACCGATCGGCTGCCCCGCGACGTACTCGTGGGCGTCGGCGCCGCCGCGGCCGTCGGCGCCGTCGGCCTGGGTGGCTACCTGCTCGCCCGCCGGCTCGGCGCCTCCCTCACGCTCGTGCCCACGGCGCTGCCGGACGTGTGGTGGCGCCTGCCGGTGCTGGTCCTGGCCTCGATCGCGAACGCGGCGCTGGAGGAGGTCGTCCTCGTGGGCTACCTCAGCCGCCGCCTGGCCCAGCTGCGTTGGCATCCCGCGGCGATCGTCGCGCTGAGCGCGTCGTTGCGGGGTGCCTATCACCTCTACCAGGGGCTGTCCGGTTTCCTCGGCAACCTGGCCATGGGCGCCGTGTTCGCTACGTACTTCCAGCGCACCGGACGGATCGTGCCGCTCATCGTCGCGCACGCCGTCATCGACATCGTGGCGTTCGTCGGGTACCTGCTCGTGGCGCCGCACGTGTCCTGGCTCTAGCCCCAATACCGTTCAGTTAGAGCTGACGGACGCGGTAGGTCGGTGAGTGCGCGGGCTGCGGCCAGTGGGCGTGATGCGCCCGTTTGACGTGCCACTTGACGTACTTGCGTTTGATGACCCTGGGTGCTGATCGCTGT
>JBBRVP010000052.1:0-19627 GCA_038246785.1 Jiangellales bacterium | reverse complement strand
CGGCGACAGCGATCAGCACCCAGGGTCATCAAACGCAAGTACGTCAAGTGGCACGTCAAACGGGCGCATCACGCCCACTGGCCGCAGCCCGCGCACTCACCGACCTACCGCGTCCGTCAGCTCTAACTGAACGGTATTGGCTCTAAACGTGGTCTTTTCCTAGATCAACTCGTGTCGGGCGTTGCGGGGGCGTTGCGGGGCGACGGCAGCGAGGGTGGCGGGAGCGTGGCGTCCTTGGTCAGCGGCTGCTCGGGTCGGAGGCATGGGCCCAGGGCGTCTCGGGGCCGGCGGCGGGGACCGGGTCGTCTCGGCGGCGGGGACCGGGTCGTCTCGGCGGCCGGGACCGGGGGCTCGGCGGCGGGACCGGGTCGTGTCGGCGGCGGGACCGGCGTGTCTCGGCTGGGGGCCGCGGCACGGCCCGGTGCGGGAGGGGTACCGGCGGCTAGGGTCGGTGGCATGGTCTGGGCCTGGATCGGCGGCGGGCTGCTGCTTTGTCTGGCAGCGCTCGCTCTCGTGGGCTGGCTGCTGCGTCGCCTGTGGCGTCAGACGCGCACACTGGGCCGGGAGGTCGGGCGGCTGGCCGACGAGGTCTCGACCGCTGCCGCTCGTCTCGACGCCGAGCCGAGGCACACCGCGTAGCATCGAGACCAGCCCCGTCGACAGGGAGATCTCATCATGCCGTTCGGACTCCGCGGCCCCGAGTTGATCATCATTCTGCTGATCATCGTGCTGCTCTTCGGTGCGAAGAAGCTCCCCGAGACCGCCCGCGGCCTCGGTCGGTCGCTGCGCATCTTCAAGGCCGAGACCAAGGCCATGCACGACGACGACGAGGCGCCCGCGCCGCCGCCGGTGGCTCAGCCCTCGGCCCAGCAGCTCCCGCCGGTCCAGACACCGGTCCAGGCACCGGTCCAGGCACCGGTCCAGGCCCCCGCACCGCCCCCCACCCAGGCGCCCGCGCAGCCGCAGCCCCACGAGCAGCGCCCGCCCGAGGCCTGAGCAGCGGAGGGTCCGCCCGTCATGGTCACGCTGGCCGGGCGCCGAGGATCTGCCCGGCGGCCGGACGACGAAGGGCGGATGACCCTCGTCGAGCACATCCGCGAGCTGCGCTCGCGGCTGCTCAAGGCGGTGCTCGCCATCGCGACGGCTTCGGTCGTCGCGTACTTCTTCTACGACCAGCTCTTCCACCTGCTCAGCGACCCCTACAACGCGACCGCCCAGGACCTGCGCGCGCGGGGGGTCAAGGTCGAGCTCGTCATCGTCGGCAGCGTCGTCGACCCGTTCATCCTGCAGCTGAAGGTCAGCGCGTACGCCGGTCTGCTCATCTCCAGCCCGGTCTGGCTCTACCAGCTGTGGGCGTTCGTCACGCCCGGGCTGCACCGGCAGGAGCGCCGCTGGACCCTCGGTTTCCTCGCCGTCTCGGTGCCGCTGTTCCTCGCCGGGGTGGCCCTGTGCTACTGGGCGCTGCCCAAGGGCATCGGCATCCTGCTGGACTTCACGCCGCAGAGCGTCAGCGCGCTCACCAACTTCGGCGACTACGTCAACTTCTTCCTGCGGATGATGCTGATCTTCGGACTCGGCTTCGTCCTGCCGGTTTTCGTGGTGATCCTCAACGCGGTCGGCGTCCTGCCGGCCCGGACCATGGTCCGGGCGCGCCCCTGGGCGATCGTCGGCATCTGGGTCTTCGCCGCCGTGGCCACCCCGACCGGTGACCCGTTCAACCTGAGCCTCGTCGCCGTGCCGATGACCGTGCTCTACCTCGTCGCCGAGGTCATCTGCCGGGTGCACGACCGGCGCCGCGCGGCAGGTGCGGACGAGTTCGCCGACCTCGACGACGAGGAGGCCTCGCCGCTGCCGGCGGCGCCACCGCGCCGAGAGGACGACCAGGCCGCGCGGCTGGACGACGACATCACCTGAGCACCGCCGCCAGGGGCTGAGCGGGCGACCTTCGCGCACTACGGTGCGCTCGTGCCCGCCGACGTCGTCCTGCTCGTCAACCCGACGGCTGGCCGGGGCCGCGGTCGGGCAGCCGCGCAGGCGGTCCGCGCGGCGCTCGAGCAGGCAGGGTGCCGGGTCGAGCTGCTGGTCGGTGCCGATGCCACGGACGCGACGAGGCTGGCCCAGGAGGCGGTCGCCGCGGGCGTGGGGCGCCTCGTCGTCGTGGGCGGTGACGGCATGGTGCACCTCGGCGCGAACGCCGCCACCGGCAGCGACGTCGTGCTCGGCGTGGTGCCCACGGGCACCGGCAACGACTTCGCCCGCACGCTCGGGCTCCCGCTCGACGACCCGACGGCCGCCGCCCGGGTCGTCCTCGCCGGCCGGGCGCGCACCGTCGACCTGGCCCGCGCCGGCGCGACGTCGTACGCCTGCGTGCTCGCCGCGGGCTTCGACTCAGGCGTCAACGACCGGGCCAACCGCATGCGCTGGCCGCGGGGACGGCTGCGCTACAACCTGTCGATGCTCGTCGAGCTCGGCGTCTTCCGCCCCCTGCCGTACGACATCGTCGTCGACGACGAGCCGTGGCACACCGACGCGATGCTCGTCGCGGTCGGCAACGGGCCGTCCTACGGCGGCGGGATGCGCGTCACGCCAGGTGCGCGGCTCGACGACGGCCTGCTCGACCTCACGGTGCTCGGGCCGATGTCCAGGACCACGCTGCTGCGGATGTTCCCCACGGTCTACTCCGGACGGCACGTCGAGCACCCGGCGGTCGTGACGCTGCGCGGACGCTCCGTGCGGCTGGACGCCTCCGCCACCACGGCCTACGCCGACGGCGAGCCGCTGGGTCGGCTGCCGCTGCACATCGAGGCGGTGCCAGGAGCCTTGCGCGTGCTCGTCCCGTGACCGTCCCCGCCCGCGGCACTGGGTAGCGTGCCGGTCATGGCCAGTCCGGCGGAGCGGTACGCCACGATGCGCCGGCGGCAGCAGGGCGGCAGCATCGAAGACTTCGCCGCCGGCTACGCGTTCGCGCTCGACCCCTTCCAGATCCGGGCATGTCAGGCGCTGGCTGCCGGGCGCGGAGTTCTGGTCGCGGCGCCGACCGGTGCCGGCAAGACCGTCGTCGGCGAGTACGCCGTCCACCTGGCGCTCGCGGGGGGGCGCAAGTGCTTCTACACCACGCCGATCAAGGCCCTGTCCAACCAGAAGTACGCCGACCTGGCTGAGCGTCACGGCGCCGAGCGGGTCGGGCTGCTCACCGGCGACAACTCGGTCAACGGCGACGCGCCGGTCGTCGTCATGACCACCGAGGTCCTGCGCAACATGCTCTACGCCGGGTCGCCGACGCTGGGCGGGCTCGGCTACGTCGTGATGGACGAGGTGCACTACCTCGCCGACCGGTTCCGCGGCGCCGTCTGGGAGGAGGTGATCATCCACCTCCCAGACAGTGTGCAGCTGGTGTCGCTGTCGGCGACGGTGAGCAACGCCGAGGAGTTCGGCGACTGGCTGGGGACGGTACGGGGGGAGACGCTCGTCGTCGTCGAGGAGCGCCGTCCGGTACCGCTCTACCAGCACGTGATGGTCGGCCCGCGGCTGCTCGACCTGTTCGTCGACGAGGGCCAGTCAGGAGAACCGAGCGGGGACCGGACCCGGGTCAACCCCGAGCTGCTGCGCGCCGCCCGCGACGACGACCGAGCCGAGCGTTTCGGCGACCGGCGCCCGCAGCGCGGGGGTCACCGGCCGCGCCGCCGCGGCGGGGCGTACACCCCACGGCGCACCGAGGTGCTCGAGCGGCTCGACGCGGCGGGCCTGCTGCCGGCGATCACGTTCGTCTTCAGCCGGGCCGGCTGCGACGCGGCCGTCGTCCAGGTGCTCCAGTCCGGGGTGCGCCTCACCGACGCCGAGCAGCGCGCCGAGATCCGCCGCACGATCGCCGAGCGCACCGCGGATCTCCCCGAGGAGGACCTCGCTGTCCTCGGCTACCACGACTGGGCCGAGGGGCTCGAGCGCGGTGTCGCCGCGCACCACGCCGGGATGCTGCCCGCGTTCAAGGAGGTCGTCGAGGACCTGTTCAGCCGCGGGCTGGTCAAGGCCGTCTTCGCGACCGAGACCCTCGCCCTCGGAATCAACATGCCGGCCCGCTGCGTGGTGCTGGAACGGCTCGTGAAATGGAATGGCGAGACGCACGCGGAGGTGACGCCGGGGGAGTACACCCAGCTCACCGGCCGGGCGGGGCGACGCGGCATCGACGTGGAGGGTCACGCCGTGGTGCTCTGGCAGCCGGGGCTGGACCCGAGCGCGCTCGCCGGGCTCGCCTCGACACGCACCTACCCGCTGCGCTCGTCGTTCCGGCCTAGCTACAACATGGCGGTCAACCTCGTGCGCCAGGTCGGCCGCGCCACGGCGCGGGAGCTGCTCGAATCCTCGTTCGCCCAGTTCCAGGCCGACCGTGCCGTGGTCGGGCTTGCCCGCCAGCTGCGTACGGCGGAGGAGGGGCTCGCCGGCTACGCCGAGGCGATGACCTGCGAGGCCGGCGACGCGCGGGAATACGCCGGGCTGCGCCGCGCCGTCCGCGAGCGGGAGGCGACGCTGGCCCGCCAGGGCTCCGTCCAGCGCCGGGCGGCGGTGACCGATGCGCTCGGCCGGCTGCGCCAGGGCGACGTGGTCCGCGTGCCCGGCGGTCGCTTCGCGGGCCTGGCCGTGGTGCTCCAGGCGGCCCGGTCGGGTGGCCGCGAGGAGGGACCGCGCCCGACCGTGCTCACCGAGGGGCGGCAGGTTCGTCGGCTCTCGGTCGCTGACGCCCCGGCGCCGGTGGAGGCACTCGGCCGGATGCGCATCCCCAAGGCGTTCAATCCCAAGGTGCCGGCCTCCCGGCGCGACCTGGCCGCCGCGCTGCGGCGGAGCGCGCCGGCGTTCGAGCCGGACGGCGACGCAAAGCGGGTACGACGCGACCGCGCACGCGCCGCGCACGACGCCGAACTGGTGCGGCTGGGCCGGTCCCTGCGCGAGCACCCCGTGCACCACTGCCCGGAGCGCGAGCAGCACATGCGCTGGGCCGAGCGCCACCTGCGCCTGGAACGTGAGGCCGACCAGCTGCGCCGCCGCGTCGAGCACCGCACCAACACGATCGCCCGCCAGTTCGACCGCGTCTGCGCGCTGTTGGAGCAGACCGGCTATCTGCGCGGCGACGAGGTCACCAGCGAGGGGCGGCGGCTGGCCCGGCTCTATACCGAGCTCGACCTCGTCGCCGCTCAGTGCCTGCGCGAGGGACTGTGGGAGGGCCTGGCCCCGGCCGAGCTGGCGGCCTGCGTGTCCGCCCTGACCTACGAGTCGCGACAGCCCGACGATGTCGCCCCGCCCCGGCTGCCCCCCGGGCGGGTACCCACCGTGCTGGCCCAGATGGTCCGCGGCTGGGCCGACCTCGAGCACCTCGAGCGCGCCCACGGGCTGGACTTCCTCCGCGAACCAGACCTCGGGTTCGCCCACACCGCCTGGCGGTGGGCGTCCGGGCACCCGCTGGAGGCCGTGCTGATCACCGCAGCGCTGACCGCCGGCGACTTCGTCCGGGCGATGAAGCAGCTGCTGGACCTGCTCGACCAGGTCGCCGAGGCGGCCGGGCCTGGCTCAGTGCGGTCCACGGCCCAGGCGGCCGGCGCTGCCCTGCGCCGCGGCGTGGTGGCGTACTCGTCGCTGACCGGGGCATGAGCCGGCACCAACACCGGGAGGAGTGGCGATGGGCGGCACGGCGGACGAGCTCCGCGTCCTCGAGGAGGCGGGCTGGAGGGCCCTCGCCGCTGGGGAGGGGGCGGCGTTCTACGGCGAGCACATGGAGCCCGACGGCGTCATGGTGCTGCCCGGCGGTGTGCTCGACCACGCGGCGGTGCTGGCCTCGCTGGCCGCGCCGCAGCCGTGGTCGTCGTGGCGCCTGGAGGGCCTGCGGGTGGTCAGGCTCAGCCCGGACGCCGCCGCCCTCGTCTACACGGCGCACGCCCAGCGCGAGCGCCAGCCGGGCTACGTCGCCGACATGACCAGCGTCTACCGCCGCGACCACTCCGGTGGCTGGCGGCTGGCCCTGCACCGGCAGACCCCGCGAGCCTGACGCGGCGGTGCCGGCAGGCACTCGGGTCAGCGGGCCAGCGCCTGCAGCACCCGCTCGGCGCTGCCGCCGAGGCCCCAACGGTCGACCAGCTCGACGAAGCCCGCCGGGTCGCGCGGGGTGCTCGGCAGGGCGTCGTGGTACGCCGGCAGCGGGACGTCGGTGCGTACGCGCACCACCTCCGGCGCGGCCGCCAGGTAGTCACGGGCGGCGCCGAGCTTGCTCCGCGGACCCGCCGGCAGGCCCGATGCCGGGTCGTCGAGGGCGCCGAGCACGCCCTCCAGCGTGCCGTACGCCGTCACCAACCAGGCGGCGGTCTTGTCCCCGATGCCGGCAACCCCGGGCAGCCCGTCGCTGGGGTCGCCGCGCAGGACGGCGAAGTCTGCGTAGGCGCGACCCGGGATGGCGTACTTGCGCGCCACCGCCGCCTCGTCGATCACCTCGTGCTTGCCGACGCCGCGGGCGGTGTAGAGCACCCGCACGCCCCGCGAGTCGTCGACCACCTGGAACAAGTCGCGGTCCCCGGTCACGACCTCGACCGGCCCGGGGTCGCGCGCGGCGAGCGTGCCGATGACGTCGTCGGCCTCGAAGCCGGCCACCCCGACCCGCGCCAACCCCAGCGCGTCGAGCACTGCCTCGAGCACCGGCACCTGCGGTGAAAGCCCCGCCGGGACGTCCTCGCCGCCGTGCACGCCGACCCGGTGTGCCTTGTACGAGGGCAGCGCCGCCACCCGGAACTCCGGCCGCCAGTCGGCGTCCATGCAGGCCACCAGCCGGGTGGGGGAGCGGTCGGTGACGAGCCGGGCGATGAAGTCGAGCAGGCCGCGCACCGCGTTGACCGGCGTCCCGTCCGGGGCCGTGATCGAGTCGGGCACGCCGAAGAACGCGCGGAAGTACAGGGAGGCGGTGTCGAGCAGCATGAGCGGTCCGGCCACGTCGCCCGATGCTGCCACGAGCCCGGCGCCCCGGTGCTCGCTAGGGTCACGACGTGGTGCCCAGCGACACCGCCGAACGGCTCACCCGCGCGCGGGCGGCCCTTGCCGCCGCCGGCGTCGACGCCCTGCTCGTCACGCCCAGCGCCGACCTGCGCTACCTCACCGGCTACGACGCGACCGCGGCCGAGCGGCTGACCTGCCTGGTGCTGCCGGTCGAGGGCGACCCGCGACTCGTCGTACCGCTGCTCGAGCGTCCCGCGGCTGAGGCCGCCGGCGTCGCCGATCACGGCATCGAGGTGCTCACCTGGCGCGAGTCCGAGGACCCGATCGCGCTCGTGACCGGGCTGCTCCCCGTGGTGCGGCGGCTGGCAGTCGACGACCACATGTGGGCGGAGCGGGTGCTGCGGCTGCGGGCGGAGCTGCCGCGGGCCGAGCAGGTGACCGCCGGGTCATTGCTGCGCGAGCTGCGGATGCGCAAGACCCCGGCCGAGGTGGCCGCGCTGCGCGACGCCGCATCGGCGATCGACCGGGTGCATGCCCGGATGGGGGAGTGGCTGCGGCCCGGTCGCACGGAGCGGGCGGTCGCCGGCGACGTCGCTGCGGCGATCCTGGCGGCCGGCCACGCCAGGGTCGACTTCGTCGTCGTGGCATCGGGTCCCAACGGTGCCAGCCCACACCACGAGGCATCCGAGCGGCGGCTGGAGCCGGGGGACCCCGTCGTCGTGGACATCGGCGGCACCACTCCTGCCGGCTACTGCTCGGACAGCGCGCGCTGCTACGCCCTCGGCTCGGCGCCCGAAGACTTCCTCGCCTACTACGCCGTCCTGCAGGCCGCCCAGCAGGCCGGCGTCGAGTCGGTACGCCCCGGGGTCACGGCCGAGTCCGTCGACTCCGCGGCCCGCGACCCGATCACCGCCGCGGGCTACGGCGAGCTGTTCGTCCACCGGACCGGGCACGGCATCGGGCTGGAGACGCACGAACACCCGTACATCCTCGCCGGCAATGCCCAGGTCCTCGAGCCCGGCATGGCGTGCAGCGTCGAGCCCGGCATCTACCGCACCGGGCGCCACGGCGCCCGCATCGAGGACATCGTCGTCGTCACCGCCGACGGTGTCGAGTCGCTCAACCGGCGACCGCACGAGCTCGCGGTGCTGTGATCCTCGGTCACGGCCGGCTCAGATCGGCGGCGCGGTGACGCAGCGGTCGTAGCGGAGGTCGTCGCCGACGACGCGCGCCTCGGGCGTTGGTCGGTGGGGGTCCAGGCGTCCGTCGTGGAAAAGGTGCTCAACGGGCACCCGCCGCAGCAGGACCAAGGCGTCGGCCAGCAGGCGGCGGTGGCAGCGCCACCACACGCTCTCGGCGCACATCACGGCCACCGTGGTACGGCCCGCCAGCTCCACCAACGCATCGAGCGCGGCGTGGAACTGCGCCGTGGCCATGTGGTCGGCGTACGCGCGGAAAGCATCGTGACGAAGCCCGACGTTGGGCGAGTCGTTCGCCGCCCGACGCCGGCCGCCCAGCCTGGGTTCCCAGGAGTAGTCGATGCCCGCCGCGGGGAGCCACCCCTGCATGGCTTCGCGTCCGTGCTGCGGGTTGCGCCGGCTGCCCGGATACGTGCGGATGTCGACCAGATGGGCGACCTCGACGCCGCGCAGCAGGCCGGCGAGTTCCTGCTCCGAGAGGGTGCCGTGGCCGACCGTCCGCACGACCATCGTCCGCGCCGTCACGGCAGCAGGATGCCGCAGGCCGAGGGGAGCGTCCTCCGGTTCGGTCCCCGACCACCGTCGCTACTCTCGGCAGCGTCCCGCCCACCGCTGCCGACGAGGAGCTGCTCCGCATGGCTGACCTGCTCGAGCGCAGGCACGTGACCGAGCTGATCGAGTTCCGGGAGCCGCCGTGCGTCTCGATCTACCTCCCGACGCATCCGATCACTCCCGAGTCCGATCAGGACCGGATCCGGCTGAAGAACCTGCTGGACGAAGCCGAACGCCAGGTCCTGGTGACCGGCGTGCGCGCCCCGGTGGCCCGCGAGCTCCTCGCACCGGCCCGCGAGCTCCTCGAGCAGGGGGAGTTCTGGAGCTACCAGAGCGACGGGCTGGCGCTGTTCCTGGCCCCGAACTGGAGCAGGACCTACCGGCTGCCGGTCGCCTTCGCCGAGCTCGTCTTGGTGGGCGAGCGTTTCCACGTCAAGCCGCTGATCCCCCTGCTGGCCGCTGACGGCCGCTTCTACGTGCTCGCCTTGAGCCAGAACGAGGTGCGGCTCCTGCAGGGGTCGCGGCAGCGGGTGGAGCTGGTGCAGCTGAACGAGGTGCCGCAGAGCCTGGCGGAGGTGCTGAAGTACGACGAGCTGGAAGGCAGCAAGCAGGTGTACATCGCCGCGCGCGGCGGCCACGGAGCCGCGGCGGTCTTCCACGGCCACGGCGGCGGCAAGGAGGTGGACCGCATCCAGCAGGAGCGCTTTGTCCGCGCCGTCGACGCTGGGCTGCACGAGATCTTCCGGTCCGACAGAGCGCCGTTGGTGCTCGCCGGCGTGACCTACCTGCAGGCGATGTTCCGCCAGCAGACGCGGTACCCCTTCGTGCTGGGCGAGGGCGTGGACGGCAACCCTGAGGAGCTACGGCCGGACGAGCTGCACGCGCGCGCATGGACCCTGGTGCAGCCGGTCTTCGCCGAGGCGGTGCAGACCGCCTCCGACCGGTACCTGGCGGCGGCCGGACAGGGCGCTGGCGCTGTCGCTGCGGTCGACGACGTCGTCAGGGCCGCTGTGGAGGGTCGCGTCGACACGCTGTTCGTGCCGGCCGGTGACCAGGTCTGGGGCGCCGTCGACGCCGGCACCCACGAGGTGGTACTCCATGACGAGCGCCGGCCCGGTGACGAGGATCTGCTCGACCTGGCTGCCGTGCAGACGCTGAGCCAGTCGGGCACCGTGTTCGCGGTACCGGCGGAGGACGTCCCGGGTACGGGGCCGGCGGCCGCCTTGCTCCGCTACTGAGCCAGCGTCCCGGCGCACGGACTGAGTACACCGTCTCGCCGCGCGGCGGCCCTGGCCGCCGCGTGTAGGTTCGCAGCATGGAGGAGATCGACGGCCGCATCGTCGCGCTGCTCGCGCGCGACGGCCGGATGAGCTACACCGACCTCGGCAAGGCGACCGGGTTGTCCACCTCGGCGGTGCACCAGCGGGTGCGCAGGCTGGAGCAGCGCGGGGTCATCCGCGGATATGCAGCCGTCGTCGACCATGTGCAGGCCGGGCTGCCGCTCACCGCGTTCATCTCCATCAAGCCCATCGACGCGAGCGAGCCCGACGACGCACCGGAGCGACTGCGGTCGATCCACGAGATCGAGGCCTGCCACTCTGTAGCCGGCGACGAGGCCTACATCCTCAAGGTCCGCGTCCCGACGCCGGGTCACCTGGAGGACCTGCTCGCCCGGGTCCGCGCCGCCGCCAACGTCTCCACCCGCACGACGATCGTGCTCTCCACACCTTACGAGGCGCGCCCCCTCGAGCTGTGACTCGACGCCTGCCTCGGCGCCGAGCCGTCGCAGGCGATCTCGAGACGCTCCAGCCCCCATCAGGACGGTACCGTCTCAAGATCCGCAGACGGGGTCCGGCGGGGTGCGGGCGGTGTGGAGTCAGGCGTGGACGGCGTGCGAGGCCAGCTGGTCGAGGGAGGCCTCCCGGCTGGCGGCGGCCCGCTCCATGGCGAGCCGATGCGCCTCGGCGTGGTCGCCCTGCTCGCGCCACCACCGCTGACCCGGCTCCGGCAGCGTGTAGATCGGGTCGTAGTAGACGTACTCGCGGCTGAGCGCGTCGGCGTCCTCGCGCTCGATCGAGGTGCGGTAGTTCTTCGTCCAGTAGGAGACGCCGCGCTCCCGGTCATAGGTGTGCACCTGGTGCACCCAGCGCTTGCCGACGTACGGCACGTCGCACACGATCCGCGGGGTCGCGAAGCCCGGCAGGTAGCCCAGGATCGAGTGCTGCAGCTCCTGCGCCTCCCACAGCGCGAGCCGCCAGTGTTCGCTGAACGGGATCATGTCGCACATGTAGAAGTAGTAGGGGGTGATGCCGGCCTCGTCCTGCAGCGCGAAGCACAGGTCGAGCAGCTCCCGCGAGCTGTCGTTGACCCCGCGCATGAGCACGCCCTGGTTGCGGACGTCGCGGACGCCGACGTCGAGCATCGCGCGGGTGGCGGCGGCCACGGCCGGTGTCACCGACTGGGCGCTGTTGACGTGGGTGTGGATCGCCAGGGCGACACCGCGCTCCCGGGCGAGCCGGGCGACCCGGCCCATGCCGTCGACCACGTCGGGCTGCACCCAGTGCTGGGGCAGCCCCATGAGCGCCTTGGTGGCCAGCCGGATGTCGCGGATGTTGTCCATCTCCAGCAACCGCAGCAGGAAGCCCTCGAGGTTCTTCCACGGCATGTTGGCCACGTCGCCGCCGGAGACGACCACGTCGCGCACCTGCCGGTTGTCGCGCAGGTAGCCGATCATGCGGTCGAGCCGGTCGACCGGCTTGAGGTCGAACTTCAGCTTCGGCACCTGCGGCGTGGAGTTGCCGACGAGGTCCATGCGGGTGCAGTGCCCGCAGTACTGCGGGCAGGTCGACAGCAGCTCGGCGAGCACCTTCGTCGGGTAGCGGTGGGTCAGGCCCTCGGCGACCCACATGTCGTGCTCGTGCAGCGAGTCCCGGTTGGCGTGCGGGTGGCTCGACCAGTCGGTGCGCCGGTCGGAGAACACCGGCAACATGTAGCGCCGCACCGGGTCGGCGTAGAACGCCGCGGTGAACTCGGCGCCGGCCGCCGGCATCCGGCCGTCGTCGAACACCCCGGTCGCGGGGACCATCGTGTTCATCATCTGCGGCGGCAACAGCATCGACATCGTGGCCCGCTCGGCCTGGTCGCGCGCGAGGTCGGCGTAGAGGCGCTCCTCGAGCAGGTCACCCATGAGCTCGCGCAGCTGCTTGACGTTCTTGACGCAGTGGGCACGCTGCCACTGCGCGCTCGCCCACTCCTCGGTGCCCACGTCGCGCCACCCGGGCAGCCGGGTCCAGTCGGGCTCGACAAGATGGCGTCGGGCGTACGCGTAGGGCTGCGGGGCAAACGTCGTCACGGGGCCATCGTACGGGAAAGTCTGCGGTCTAGCGAGTAGACTGCCGGAGGATTTGCGTCATTGTCCGGTTGCTGAGGAGGATCCTGTGGCGTCGAGCGTGCCGTCGCCGGTGGGCCTGCACCGCGTCCGCGAGCCGTCGGGCGTGCTGCCCCAGGCCGCCTGGCGGCTGGACACCCGCCCCGAGCTGTGGGCCGACGAGACCCGCGTCCGCGTCGAGCGGCTCAACCTCGACGCCGCGTCGTTCCGCCAGCTGGCCGACAAGCACCGCGGTGACGGCGACGCCGTACGGGCGGAGGTGCTCGAGATCGTCGCCAGCCGCGGCAAGATGCACAACCCGGTCACCGGCTCGGGGGGCATGCTCGTCGGCGTCGTCGAGGAGGTCGGCCCTGACTCGCGGCTCGGACTGGCCGCCGGCGACCACATCGCCACCCTCGTCTCGCTGACGCTGACCCCGCTGGTCCTCGAGGACGGCCTCCGGCGCTGGGACGGCGCCTCAGAGCAGGTGCCCTGCGACGGCTACGCGATCTTGTTCGGCCGGTCTGTGGCGGCCCACCTGCCCGAAGACCTGCCGCGCGAGGTGAGCCTCGCGGTGATGGACGTCTGCGGGGCGCCGGCTCTCACGCACCGGGTGGTGGCCCGCTACGTCGCGCAGGGGCGTCCTCCGGTCCTCGCCGTCATCGGCGGAGCCGGGAAGAGCGGCTCGCTGGCCCTGGCCGCCGCGCGCCGCGCCGGCGCGGCGCGAACCATCGGCGTCGTGCCGGTAGAGCGCGAGCGGGAGGCGCTGGAAGCGGCTGGGCTTGCTGATGTCGTCGCGCTCGCCGATGCCCGCGACCCGGTCGCGCTGTCCGCGGCCGTGCAGCGGGCCGGGGGGCCCGCCGACGTGACGGTGGTCTGCGTCGACGTACCCGGCTGCGAGCACGCCGCCATCCTCGCTACCGCCGACCTGGGCACTGTCGTCTTCTTCTCGATGGCGACGTCGTTCGCTACCGCTGCGCTCGGCGCGGAGGGGCTCGCGGCGGACGTGACGCTCTTGATCGGGAACGGGTACGCCGCCGGGCACGCCGACTTCGCCCTCGACGTGCTCCGCACGTCTGCGGGCGCCCGCCAGCTGTTCGAGGCACGGTTGCGCGGCTGAGCTTCGGCCGGGTGGGCGACCGGGGCTGCCCGTGAGAGTCAGCGCCGGTTGGCGGTGCTGATGAAACCGATGGCGATGGCGCCCCACCAGCAACTCTGCGAGATCACAGTCGAGGTCATCATCCGCCGGCGAAGGTGACGCGGGAGGGTGAGGATCGAGACGCCGTACGGGGCGGCGGCCAGCACCTGTCGGGTGACGGAGACGACTGCGCCGTTGAGCGCTGCGCCGAGAACCAGAACAAGCTTGGTCACAGTGAGCGGGTTGCTGAGGTCGGGTCCCAGCAGGGCACCGCTGCAGAGCAAACCGGTGACACCGAGCCAGATCAGCGGAGCCGTCGCGGCGGCCAAGCGCAGCGACTCGTGGAAGCTACGCCTTCCGGCCAGCCAGAGCAGACCATGCCAGTCGATGACGAGTACGGCGCCGAACGCCACCACCAGGGAGATGACGTGGACGGTCAGGGCGACGTCGCGCACCAGGGGACCGGTCTGCAGGACCGTCGACAGCAACAGGGACAGTGCCCATGCGGTTGCGATGATGAGGCATCGTGCGAGCAGCCCTACGCGTTGGGTGAGTGCCCACAGGTCGTCCGGGGCAAGCGGAGCCGACGAGTCGTCACCGACTGCCGGCTCGGTGGAGTTCGGGCTCGTGCTCAGCGCCGAGCGCTCTCGTGCGAGGTAACCGTGCTGCATCGGCTCTCGCGCCTGCACCGGCTCGGCAGCGTGCGTCCGCTCTGCGGCCCGCGCCGGCGCCAGGGCTGGCACATCGTCCGCGGAGACCTGCACTGTGGGGTGTGCAGCCTCTTGCTCGTGCACCCACCGTCGCAATGTGCTCGGCGGTACGGACAGGTCCCGGGCGACGACGCTCAGCGGCTGCCGGGACAGCCGCGCAAGGCGGGCCGACTCCTGCCGGAACCACGCGGAGTACTGCGATCTGGCTGTCACGTCGGTCGTCACCCCGTCGTCGGTCAGCCACTCGTCGGGTTGCGCGTCCAGCACGCATCGCCGGGGTCGAACCTCTCGATCGGGAGTCGAGCACATGCTCGCAGGACTTCCGGGCGAGAGTCCCTCCCATGAAGCACGCGGTTGGCAGCCATGGGTCAGCCCTCTCGTGCACGCGACCGGCCGGTCATTGCGCGAGCAGTATGACGAGGCGCAGAAGGGCAAGGAATCCTCCGAGGAAGAAGTCACGCTCCGCGCCCGGATGGCTACTCGGGGCCGATCGCTCTGCCGAGCAGACGACGCGGATGGGGCGCCCGCGAGCTGTTGGAGGCACGGTTGCGCGGCTGAGCTCCACTGGGGAGTATTCCCCCATTCCCGAACCGGGGTGGGGGTCCCCCACCCCGATAGGACCAGGGTGGGGGTCCCCCACCCCGATAGGACCAGGGTGGGGGACCCCAGCCCTATTCGCCGACGGGGGCTGCCGGCGCCGCCGGCGGACAAGAGCCACGGGTCTTCCGGCTCTGCTGGGCCAGCGGCGGCTCGTCGAGGCTGTGCGGGACCAAGGTCGACGGAGGGTGACGGTGGACGGTTTCGAGCTCACGTACGACAGCTTCGACCCGGCGGGTGAGGGCCTGCGGGAGGCGCTGACCTCGACGGGCAACGGCTACCTGTGCACGCGCGGTGCGGCGGAGTGGGAGGACTCCGATGGTGTGCACTACCACGGCACCTATGTGCACGGCGTGTACAACCGCGAGACGACCATCCTCGGCGGGCTTCCAGTGCTCAACGAGGACCTGGTGAACCTGCCGAACTGGCTGGTGCTCAAGCTGCGGATCGAAGGCGAGGAGGCGATTCGGCTCGGCGACGTGGAGCTGCTCGGCTACCGCCATCAGCTCGACATCCGCCATGCGACGGTCATCCGCGAGGTGAGGTTCCGCGATCGTGCCGGCCGGGAGACGACCCTGCGCAGCCGGCGTTTCGTGAGCATGGCCGACGTGCATCACGCCGCCATCGAGTGGACGCTCACGCCGGAGAACTGGTCGGGCAGGGTCGAGGTCGTGTCCGCGCTCGACGGGCGGGTCACCAACCGGAACGTGGCCCGCTACCACCTGTTGGAAGGGCGCCACCTCAACCCGGTAACGACCAGGACCTACGGACCCGAGGTGATCGCGCTGAAGGTCCAGACGCGGCAGTCCAACACCTACGTCAGCCAGGCGGCTCGCACCCGGGTCTCCGGTCATCAGGAGTCGGCCGGCGTCGACCGCAGCCTTTACCAGATGGAGGACTACATCCAGCAGGGCTTGGCCTTCAATGTCAACCAGGGCAGTTCGGTCCGGGTGGAGAAGATGGTGGCCTTCTACACCTCGCGCGACCCCGCGATCAGCGACTCGCTGGCCAGGGCCGGGACGACGGTACGCAGATCCCCGGACTTCGGCGAGGCGCTCGAGCACCACGCCGCAGCCTGGGACGAGCTGTGGCGGCTGGGCGACACGCACGTGCCCAACGACGACCGGGTACAGCTCCTGCTGCGGCTGCACCTCGGCCACATCCTCCAGGTCTGCTCGCGGCACACCGCCGACATCGACGCCGGCGTCCCCGCCCGCGGCCTCAACGGCGAGGCCTATCGGGGGCACGTGTTCTGGGACGAGCTCTACGTGTATTCGTTCCTGAACTACCGACTTCCGGTGGTTGCGCAGGGTCTTCTCATGTACCGCTACCGACGCTTGGGTGAGGCGCGCGCGGCCGCCGCGGAGGCAGGCTTCCGCGGCGCGATGTTTCCGTGGCAGAGTGGGAGCGAGGGCAACGAGGAGACCCAACGCGTCCACCTCAACCCGCTCTCCGGCCGCTGGGAGCCGGATCTGAGCCACAATCAGCGGCACGTCAACGCCGCGCTCTTCTACAGCATCTGGCAGTATTTCCAGGCCACGGATGACCAACCCTTCCTACGTTTCTACGGTGCGGAGATGATGCTGGAGATCGCCCGCTTCTGGGCCTCGATAGCGCACTTCAATCCCGACCGTCAACGCTACGAGATCCACGGTGTCATGGGCCCGGACGAGTTCCACGAGAAGTACCCGGGCGCGGCGGAACACGGCCTCCACAACAACGCCTACACCAACGTGATGGTCGCCTGGCTGTGCCAGATCGCCCTGGAGGTCCTCTCCCTGCTGCCGGAGACTCGAGCCGATGCGCTGCGCGCCAAGCTTGACCTCGACGACGAAGAGCTGCAGGTCTGGGATGACATGAGCCGCCGCATGTTCGTACCGTTCCACGCAGACGGCATCATCAGCCAGTTCGAGGGCTACGAGGCGCTGGAGGAGCTCGACTGGGACGCCTATCGCGCAAAGTACGACAACATCCAGCGTCTCGACCGGATCCTGCGCGCCGAGGGCGACGAGCCCAATAGCTACAAGCTCGCCAAGCAGGCCGACACCGTGATGCTGTTCTTCCTCTTCAGCAAAGGCGAGCTCCAGCGGCTGTTCGAGCGGCTCGGCTATGCCTACCAGCCCGACACCGCCGACAAGAACGTGGCCTACTACGACCAGCGCACCTCACACGGGTCCACGCTCAGCTTCGTCACCCATGCCGGTGTTGTGGCGACGCTGGACCCGGAGAGCTCGTGGGACGCGTTCCTGGTCGCGCTGGAGAGCGACGTCGGCGACGTCCAGGGGGGCACGACGAAGGAGGGGATCCACATGGGCGTCATGGCCGGGACCCTCGACCTAGTCCAACGCAGCTACGCCGGCGTGGCGGTTCGCGACGGTATCCTCTACTTCGAGCCCCGGCTTCCCGCGCGGCTGCAAGGGCTGTCGTTCCCGCTCCAGTTCCAGCAGGCCTCGCTCATGGTGACCTTCGCCGGTCAGCGACTGGAGCTGGCCTCCCACCCGGAGGGCGGGAGCGAGCCCATCCGAGTCCAATGTGGCGAGGAGATGCGCGAGCTGCGGGCAGGGGAACGATGCACGTTCGAGCTGCCGTCGGTGTCCGACCAGCCGATTCCCCGAGGATGAAGGAGGAGACTTGCCGAACGCCTTTGACGCAGCGATCTTCGATGTCGACGGGGTCCTCGTGGACTCCCCACACGAGAAGGCGTGGCGCGAGTCGCTGCGCGAGCTCATGGAGGGGGAGTGGAGCGAGCTGCGCGACCGCACGACCTGGTCGCCGGAGGCCTTCACTGCCCAGGTCTACCAGCAGCGCGTGTCGGGGAAGCCGCGCATGATCGGAGCGCGGGCTGCGCTGGACTACTTCCAGGTCCCCGATGACGAGGATGACAACCGGCTCACCGAATACGCAGAGCTCAAGCAGGCGATGGTGGTGCGGCTGATCGAGGCCGGCGACTTCACCGCCTTCCCGGACGCGCTGCGGTTCGTTATCGCGCTCAAGGAACGCGGCGTACGGCTGGCGGCGGCCTCCTCGTCGAGGAACGCCGGCCTCTTCATGAGCCAGATCCGGCTCGACACGTTCGCCGCGGAGCACGGCCTTGGCTCGGCATCCCTGCGTCCCGGACTCACCTTGCTGGAGGCCTTCGACGCCGACGTGTCCGGGCGTGCATTCGCGCACGGGAAGCCGCACCCGGAGATGTTCGTCACCGCGGCGCAGGAGCTCGGGGTACCGCTCGAGCACTCGCTCGTGATCGAGGACGCCGAGTCCGGTGTGCAGGCCGCCAAGGCAGGCGGCATGGCCGCGATCGGGATCGCCCGGGCCGACGACGCCGACCTGCTCCGCGCGGCCGGGGCCGACGTCGTCGTCACCACTCTCGACGAGGTCGACCTGGTCGCGCTGGCCGACGGTCGGCTGGCGGCGGTGAGGTAGGGCCGCAGCAGGCGGCAAGATGGCCCGGTGACCTCGGTGCTGCTGCGTGGGGGCAGCGTCTACTCGCACGCCGAACCCTTCGCCACCGCGATGCTCGTCGTCGACGACCGGGTCGCCTGGGTGGGTCAGGAGGGAGCGGCCGACACCCAGGCCGACAGCGTCGACGAGGTGGTCCGGCTCGGCGGTGCCTTGGTGACCCCGGCGTTCGTCGACGCGCACGTGCACACCACCGAAACCGGGCTGGCGATCGACGGCGTCGACCTCGCCGGCACCCCGTCGCTGGCGGGCGCGCTCGAGGCGGTAGCGGCGTACGCCCGCTCCCGCCCCGGCGCGATGGTGCTCGGACACGGGTGGGACGAGGACCGCTGGCCCGAGCGGCGCCCACCCACCGCTTCCGAGCTCGACCGCGCCAGCGGGGGAGCGGTGGTCTACCTGTCCCGGGTCGACGTCCACACCGCCGCGTTGTCGACCGCGCTGCTCGACGCCGATCCGGGCATCGCCACCGCCGCCGGCTGGGAGGGCGCCGGCCTGGCACGCCGCGCCGCGCACGACCGGGCCCGCCGGCTGACCCGCAACCGGCTCCGCCCGTCGCAGCGACGGGCCGCGCAGCTGGTGACCCTGCGCCGTGCGGCCGCGCTCGGTATCGGCGTGGTGCACGAGATCTCCGCCCCGCACATCAACCCGGCAGCCGACCTCGCCGCGCTGCGGGAGCTGGCCGCCGAGGAAGCCGTCTGCGACGTCGTCCCTTACTGGGGCGAGCTCGACGCCCTCGATCAGGCCGCCGCTCTCGGCGTCGTCGGACTCGCCGGCGACCTCTGCCTCGACGGAACGATCGGATCCCGAACCGCCGCACTGAGCGGCCCGTACGCCGACGCGCCGCACACCCACGGCCACCTCTACGTCGAGCTCGACGCCGTCGTCGACCACGTGGTCGCCTGCACCAAGGCTGGGCTGCAGGCCGGTTTCCACGCCATCGGCGACCGCGCGGTCCGGGTGGCGGTGCAGGCGTACGCGCGCGCGGCGGAGGTCTGTGGCGTCGAGGCGGTGATCACCGCCCGGCACCGTCTCGAGCACGTCGAGATGATCACCCCCGACCTCGTAGCGACGCTGGCCCGGCTCGGGGTGGCCGCCAGCGTGCAGCCGGTCTTCGACGAGCTGTGGGGCGGTGAGCACGGCATGTACGCCGGCCGGCTCGGACGCGAGCGCGCCAGCGCCATGAACCCGCTGGCCGCCCTGCGCCGGGCCGGCGTCACCCTCGCCCTCGGCTCGGACTCCCCGGTCACGCCCCTCGGGCCGTGGGCCGCCGTCCGCGCCGCCGCCTCCCACCGCACGCCCGGCAGCGCGCTGTCGGTGCGCGGCGCGTTCGGCGCGCACACTCGCGGCGGCTGGCGGGCGGCCGGATGTGACGAGGGCGGCGTGCTCGCACCGGGGCAGCCCGCGACGTACGCGATCTGGGACGTGCCCGGCGAGCTCGTCGTACAGGCCGCCGACGATCGGGTGGCGGCGTGGTCGACCGACCCGCGCTCCGGCGTGCCCGGCTTGCCGGACCTCTCGCCCGGCGCGGCGCTTCCCACCTGCCGGCGCACCGTGGTGCGCGGACGCAGTGTCCACGACGCCTGGGGCTGACCAGGCCGCTGACCACGGTCTCCCCCCCCCCCCCCCCCGGGCGAGG
>JBBRVP010000051.1:0-19908 GCA_038246785.1 Jiangellales bacterium | reverse complement strand
TAGGTGTCGGCCAGCGCCACGTCCAGACCCGCGATCAGGCCGGAGAACTCAGCAGTCTCCCGCAACAACCCGACCCCGGCGTGGGAGACCACCCCGACACCATCCGCGCTGACCTTGACCCGCCCACCACGCCGGTTACGCTTCACCTACGGAGTGCCTTCCTGCTCGGGACCCTGGACCGTCGACAAGCCCAGTTTCCCTTACAGGACAGGCACTTCCGTGCATCCAACCCTGTGTCGCCCGACCCCGCATGAAAGAGCCGGGCTAGCGACCATACGAAGCATCGCCGGAAAGCGCCACACCATCGTGGACCCCTCGGTCTCGCCGCCCCGGTACTGGCCGAGCCGGCAAATAACGCCACGCCGGGGCAACGCCGGCCGAGACGGCCGGTGACCCAGTCAGGTCGATCCTTCGAGGGGCGGTGGCTCGAATCGATGGCTGCGGTGGCCGGGTCGCTCGGGACACGGCCACCGCAGCCCTTCCGTCACCCCGAGAAGGTGAGGTCCCCGAACGGAGTGCCCGCTGGGAAGCCTGCGTCCAGGCGGCTGCCCGACGACTGTCCCAGCGTGAGCTCCCGCACGGAGCCGATCTCCTCGAAGGTGGGGGGAGAGTAGCTCTGCATCCGGTCTCCTTTCGCCGCGTGGGCAGCCGGACGGCCGCCCCCCTGTCGCGCAGGGTAGGAGCACCTGGCCGCGGGCGGGGCGCTTTTCGCGAACTTGGCACCACCGCCTCGAAACAGTCCCTACGCTGGCCGCGCCGGCCGTCGAGGGGGGTCCGAGGTGGCGCGACGCGTCGCACCCGTCCGTACGGCGGCCCTCACCTGGCAGGCCATCCGGCTCGTGGCCTCGGCCAACCCGGCAGGATTCGCCGTGGCTGCCGGCCTGCAGGTGCTGGGGGCCGTGGCGGTGACCGCCGTGGTCGTGGCGGCCAAGCTCACCGTCGACGTCATGGTGTCCGCCGACGTCGAGGTGGCGACGTTCGTCGGTCCGCTCGTGCTGCTGGCGATTGCCAGCGCGCTCAGCACCGCAGTGACCGGACTGCAGACCCACCAGCAGCGACTGCTCGGCGAGGACGCCGGGATCCAGGCGTGGGCCCGGCTGCTGGCGGTCACCGGTGCGACGGACCTGCGGACGTACGAGTCCCCCGAGTTCCACGATCGCGTGGAGCGGCTGAAGTCCAACGCGATCACCAGGCCGGCCGGCATCGCGACCGCCGCTCTCGGCATCCTCGGCAGCAGCATCACCGTCGTCTCGCTCGCGGCTGCCGTCTACGCGCTGGAGCCGCTGCTGCTGCCGACCATGCTGGTGGCCGGGGTGCCGGCGGTGCTGCTGGCCCGCCGCGCCAGCGCGACCGAGTTCTCCTTCGCCCTGGCGTGGACGGCGACCTGGCGGCGGCGGCAGTACGTCCGTGACCTGCTCACCGAGCGTGGCTCTGCCGCCGAGGTGCGAGCCTTCGACACGAGTGCGGAGCTGCAACGCCGCCACCTCGAGCTGTCCGCGACCTACCGGGGCGGGCTGGCCGCTCAGGTCCGCAAGCGACAGGTGCTGGCCCTGGTGGTCGCCGGGAGCAGCGCCGTACTCCTCGCCGTCACGCTCATGATCATTGTGGCGATGGTCGGCAGCGGCCGGATGTCGCTGTCCGCCGCCGGCGCCGCGGTGGTCGCCGTCCGGCTGCTCGGCGGCCAGCTCGACCGCTTCCTCGCCGCGATGGGCACGATCATCGAGTCCGGCGGCTTCCTCCACGACCTCGACGGCTTCGTCCGGACCACCCCGGTCTACCCGGAGTCCCCGGCCGCGTGCTGGCCGCTCCGGCACGCGCTGGCGGCGCGGGGAGTGGGCTTCCGCTACCCCGGGTCGGTGGCGGATGCCCTCACCGACGTCGACCTCGACGTACGCCCCGGGCAGGTCGTCGCCCTCGTCGGCGAGAACGGCAGCGGCAAGACGACGCTGGCCAAGATCCTGGCCGGGCTCTACCAGCCCACGTCGGGGAGCCTGTGCTGGGACGGCCGACCCCTCGACGAGCACGACGCAGCGGCGCACAGGCGCTCGGCGTCGGTGCTGTTCCAGGACTTCGTCCGCTACGAGCTGACCCTGGCCGAGAACATCCTCCTGACCGCGGACCGGGCCGACGAGGAGCGTGCCCGCGTCGAGCGGGCGGCCCTCGACGCCGGGGCGATGGACGCGGCCCGGAGCCTGCGGCGCGGTCTGGACTCCCAGCTGGGCCGGATGTTCGAGGAAGGCGTCGACCTGTCCGGCGGCCAGTGGCAGCGGGTCGCCCTGGCCAGGGCACTCGTGCGGGACACGCCGCTGGTCGTCCTCGACGAGCCCAGCTCGGCGCTCGACCCGGCCGCCGAGCACCGCCTGTTCAGCGACGTACGCTCCCTCGT
Source organism: Jiangellales bacterium (assembly GCA_038246785.1). Lineage (GTDB taxonomy): Bacteria > Actinomycetota > Actinomycetes > Jiangellales > Jiangellaceae > JBBRVP01. Next base: position 17,522 of record JBBRVP010000051.1, on the reverse strand, counting down.
CCGCGACCGGGCGCTGGTACTCGTCTCCCACCGGTACGCCAACCTGCACCTGGCCGACCGGATCTGCGTGCTGCAGGAGGGCAGGATCGTCGAGGACGGCAGCCACGCCGAGCTCCTGTCCGGCGGCGGGGTCTACGCCGAGCTCTACCGCTTGCAGGCCGGGGCGTTCCAGCTCAGCTGACCGGACTGGCTCACAGCCTGTCCAGCCCGGCGACCAGCCGCTGCACGATGCCGGTGTCGAACGGCGGCCCCCACGGGAGCGTGGCCTGCACGACCGGGACGCGCTCGCACAGGTCGGCGAGCAGGTGGAACTGCTGCGCGCTCGTCTCGGGGTCGCACCAGCCGACCACGCGGGGAAACGCGGACAGCTGCCGCAGCGCGGTGAAGCCGTCGAGCCGGCGTACGGAGACCTCCGTGGCCTCACGACACGGTCGGGGCACCACGCAGCAGCGCAGCGGCAGGGGCGCCGTCCCGGCAGACTCCCCCGGCGCGGCGTGGGACGGCCCTGCGACGGCTGTCCGGCCGTCCGCGGTCGGGCGCACCGTGCCGATGTCCGCAAACCCCGAGACGAGGTCAAGCGCGGACCTGCGCAGCCGCGACTCTGCAGACCCGGGCCACACGCTGGCCCCGGACCCGGTCAGGTCGACCCGGAGCACGTCGTCGCTGACGAGGCGGTGCCCCGCGAGCACGGCCAGCGCGCCCAGCGTCGACTTGCCCATCCCGGAGCCGCCCACGACGGCCACCGCCGAGCCGTCCACCGCGAACGCTCCGGCGTGCAGCACGAGGTGACCGTCGATGATGAGCCGAGCCGCCATGACCGACCCGGGGACGAGCACGGCGAGCACACCGGGGTCGGCGCCCGGCCACGGTCGGGCCACGGCGCGGCGCAGCCCGGCGTCGGCCGCGATGTCGGCCGCGCCGGAGAAGCGCAGCACCAGCCGGTCCCCGGACCGGGTGAACCGGTAGACCTGCCGGCGCGCCGGGTCGGCGAGCTCGGCCAGCACCGCGGCACCGCTGGGCGGATCCGCAGGCGGGACCGGAGTGCCCCGTACGAGGCGCAGCAATTCGTCCTCCGAACGGGCACGGCGCGACGTCGCAGGCGAGCAGCCCGGCAGCGGCAGGTCGGTCTCCAGGAGGTAGCCGTGCAGGTCGTACGACGCCAGCCGGCCGGTCGTCATCGTCGGCCGCGCAGCGGGAGGAACTCCCCAGACGTCGGGTCGAGGCTGCGCCCGGCGACGACCAGCCACGAGTGCACCGCCACCGAGCCCTGCGGCGTGCGCCGGGTGCCCACGACGAGCACCGGGTGGAGCCGGCGCAGGCGTTGCCCGAGGACCAGGCAGCGCCGCAGGCATGTGTCGCCGAACGGCCAGTGTCCGATGACGAGGTGCACGGCCCGGACCTGGCGCCGAGCGGTGACCGGCAGCGGCCGCTGGGCGTCTGGCGTCCCGTCGACCGGCGTCGCGCCGACGACGTCCAGCGCCACGCCGAGCCGGCTGGCGGTGACCGGAAGGCTCGTGCGGCGCAGGCTCATCTCGACCGCGGCCGCGACGGCGAGCACGACGACGACCTCACGCAGGTCCCGGACCGCACCGGCGACCCGCCGGACGCTCGGGGATCGGCTCATCGCGACGCCAGCCAGGCCTGCTGCAGCAAGGAGAAGCTGCCGGCGTGCGGGCTAGGCGCCGACCAGGCCGCGCGCAGCGCGGCGACGTCGACCAGCTCCGGGTCCACGCCCCGGCCGTCCCACGTCTCGGCGAACGCCCGCGACCAGCGACTGAACCGTGAGCCGTTGAACGACGCCTTCGTCGTGCGCGCGAGCAGCGGGGCGGGCAGGACGTCGGCGAACAGCGCCCGCATCGCCGGGTTGCGGCCGGTGATGCCCCGCGCGCCGCCCCAGGCGGCGAGCGCCCGGAGGAACTCCGGCTCGGCGAAGGGGTCCAACCGGGCGGCGCCGAACGCCGCCGCGACCGCGTGAAGGCTGCGTCGGCCGAGGACGTAGAACCGCTGCCGCTCGAGGGTGAGCAGGTCCCGGTCCCAGCGCAGCGGAGGCAGCGCCGCGGCGGCGACCTGCCGGCGTCGGGCAGCGACGGCGGCCGGGCGCAGCCACGGCAGCTCGTCGAGCTCCCGCACGGCGACCCGGCGACGCAGCGCGCGCGGTCCGGCGACCTCCAGCAGGTAACGCCGCGTCCTCGCCCGCCGCCAGCCGCGTCCGCGGGCCATCGTGCGCAGGACCGTCATCCGCCGTGGGGCGAACGCCCAGTCGCCGATCTCGCCGGTGACGAGCGTGCCGCCCCGTGCCCGCACGCACGTGTGCGCCTCGGCGGCGAGGGGGCACGGGAAGACCGGGTGAGCGGCCAGGCCGAGCAGCGTGCCGCCCAGCGGCCCGATCAGGTCCAGCTCATCGTCGACCAGCCGACGCTCCCAGGTGGTGAGGCCGACATGCTCGGCCACGAGGTCCTGCCACTGCGACTCCTGGGCGGCGGAGTCCGCGGCCGGGTAGCGGTAGGTGAGGGCCACCGGCTCCGGCAGCCGTTCGCGCCGGGCGACGTGCATGGCAAGCGCCAGGAGGGCCGAGGAGTCGCGACCTCCGGAAAACGTCATCACCACCGGTCCCGCGGCAAGGGCCCGGCGCAACGACCCCTCGAGCACGGCGCGGGGGTGCGCAGGACCAGCGCCGCCGGCCGGCGCTGAGCTGACTGCTGGGGGACCGGAGACACAGCCGAACGGCCATCCCCACAGGAGGTCGTCGCCGGTGAGAGCTCCGGTACGGCGCAGGGCCGTCGGGTCGACGAGGCCGCCGAGAACCTCGTCGACAGCAGGCAGCTCCGCGGTCGTCCAGGAGCGCTCCGCGGTCCTCGGCGAGATCACGCCTGCAGGAGCCCGGCGTCACGGAGCCGGTGGACGAACGCCGTCACGTCGCGCCGTGCGGTCGCCGCGTCCGCGTCATAGCCGGCCAGGACGGCGTCGACCAGGCCCGGCTCGTCCACGTCCCGTTCGTGGAGCGCCTCGAAGATGAAGGCGCCGGTGCCGCCGACCGTGAAGTACGTCGACGACTCGAGGTCGAGCACGAGGATGTCGTCGCCCAACCGGCGCCAGGCCAGTCCGTCGTTGCGCAGCCGCATGGAGTCCCCCTCGCCCGCACCGTAGGCGACCGGATGCCAGACCCGAGGCGATTTGCTCGACTTCTCCGCCGTCCGGCTGATCGGTGGGGCTGCGGTCGGACGATCCTGGAGCCTCGGGGCGGACCGATCTGCCGGAAATACCCCGGCGGCGCGCCCGTCGCTGAGATCATGACCACGGCACGGACGGACGGGGGCGCCCACGATGACGGGGACCGCAGCGGGCCCGGCGGCGGCCAGCCGCCACACCGGTGTCGCGGCTGCGCTCGCGGCGTACGGCCTGCCCGGCACGAGTACCAGGCTCCCGTGCGAGCCACTGTCCGAGCGCGAGTGGTCGCAGCTGGCCCGCAAGGTCGGCCGGGAGCGGCTGTCCGGGCTGCTCATGGCCGCCATCGGCGACAGTGCCTTTCCGGTGACGCGCGGGCAGCACGCCGAGGCCCGCGCGTTCGACACGAGGATCGCCGCGCGATGCCTGTCCCTGGAGGCGCTGGTCGTGCGGGTCGAGCGTCTGCTGGGTGGCTCCGGCGTACCGGTTCGCGTCCTGAAAGGGCCTGCGGTGGCCCGGCTCGACTACCCGGACCCGCGGCTGCGGCCGTTCGTCGACGTCGACGTCCTCGTCCCGGCGGCCGGCTTCGACACGGCGGCCCGATGCCTGAGCGAGGCGGGGCTGCGCCGCGCGTACCCGCAGCCGCGACCCGGCTTCGACCGCAGGTTCGGAAAGGGCGCCAACTTCCGGCTGCCCGACGGGACCGGCGTCGACGTGCACCGGACGTTCGCCATGGGGCCCTATGGTCTGCGGGTCCGGCTGGACGACCTGTGGCAGGCGCCGGAGCCGTTCGTGCTCGGTGGCCGGCGACTGCAGGCCATGCCGGTCGAGGCGCGCCTGCTGCACGCGTGCTACCACTCGGTGCTGGGCGACTGGCCGCGCCGGCTGATCCCGCAGCGCGACATCGCCCAGCTGCTGCTCGGCGGGCGGGTGGACCAGCGCACGCTGTTGGCGCTGAGCGGCCGCTGGCAAGGGGACGCCCTGCTCGCGCTCGGCGTGACCGGCGCCTGGGACGTCCTGCGGCTGCCCGGAGGTCACCCCTTGGTGCGGTGGGCTCAGCACTACGTCGTGTCGCGCGCGGACCGCCGGCTCGTGGCCGTGTACGCCCGGGAGGACGCCAACTTCGCGGCGATGAGCCTCGCCGCGGTGACCAGCGTCCAGGGCTTGCGCGCCAAGGCGGCGTTCCTGCGCGCCCTCGTGCTACCCGAACGCGGCTACGTGGCGCAGCGCCACGCCTCGGCGAGCAGCCGACTGCGACACGGCCTGCGGCAGGTGCGGGGCCGACCACCCAGACGGTGAGATCCCAGCCGCACGGCGTCGGTGACGGCGGCCGCCGCACTCGTCCACAGCAGCCGGGACCTGACGTGCGCCCGCGCGGCTAGCGTCCCCGGATGTGACCCGGACGACCGTCGAACCGGCCGCTCTGGCCGCCGTGGCCGCGGCGCTGCGGCGACGGGCTGACGAGGCGTCCGCGGTGGCCTGCGCTCTTGCGCGGGTGGCTAACGGCGCGACGGATCCCCGGCTCGCCGCGGGCTTGGCCGGCCTGCAGGAGGCGCTGGGCCGGGCCGCCGGCACCGTTGCGTCCGCGGCGGCTGCTCTGGGCTCCACGACGGCCGCAACCGCTGCGGCATACGCGCGCGTGGACGCCGGGGTGGCTGCAGCGGCGGAGTGCCGGCGGGGAGACGGTGGGTGAGCATCGACGGCGCCGGCGGTGTCAGCGGTGCCGACGCTGCCGGCGGTGTCAGCGGTGCCGACGGCGCCGGCGCCGCGCTCGCCGAGTCCGCGCTGGCGGCGGCACACGGGCTGCTCCGGGCGGCCGCCGGGATCGAATCCGTCGCTGCCGGCCTCGTGCTGCCGGCTGCCGGGCTCGGCTGGACGGGCGTCGCGGCCGGGATGTACGACGCCGCCGTGGGCGAGCTGACCGGCCGCGCGGCCGATCTGGGTCGGCTCACCGGCGCGGCAGCCGCCACCCTGCAGCGGCACTCCGCCGCGCTGCTTGACGCGGCCGCCGACGAGGTCGACGAGCGGCTACGGCGGCTGCGGGCCGACCTCGACGAGATCGCCGCCGAGGCGCTGCTGATCGCCCTCGGCGCGCGCGACGGGCTGGGCGCGGTGCTGCACACAGCGCTGCCCGACGGCGGGGCCGGTGCCGAAGGGGTACACCGCTGGTGGACCACGCTGCCCCTGCCGCTGCGGGCACGCCTAGCCCCCGAGCACCCCGACCTGCTGGGCGGCCTGGCCGGCGTACCCGTCGCCGTCCGCAGTGCCTCCAACGAGCGACTACTCGCCGCCGACCTGCGCCGGTGGGCGTTGCCGCGCGGGCCGCTGTCGGTCGAGCAGGCACGCGAGCTGCTCGCGGTCCGCGCCACCGCAGAGCAGCTGAGCCGCGCCCGCGCCGCCCGGGACCCGGTGACCGGAGCACTGCGCGGCGCGGCGCTGCTCGTCTACGACCCGGCGTTCTCCGGCGGAGAGGGCCGGGTCGCGCTGGTCCTCGGCGACGCGGCGAGCGCGGAGCACGTCGCGTTCCTCGTGCCCGGCCTCGACTCCGACGTCGGCGGGGACCTGACCTCGCTCACCGACGACGCCGGCCGGCTCGCCGACGCCGCCTCGCTTGACGCCCCCGGCGAGCGGACGGCGGTCGTGGCCTGGATGGGCTACGACGCGCCGGAGCTCTCCGACGTGGCACTGGAGGCTCCGGCGGTGCTCGGGGCGCGGCTGCTGGCCGCCGACGTCCGCGCCGTGGCGGCGACCCGCGGCCCTGTGCACGTCACCGTCGTGGGCCACAGCTACGGCAGCACGACGGCCGCCGGCGCAGCGCGGGAGCAGCCGACGGAGGTCGACGACCTGGTGCTCATGGGCAGTCCGGGCGCAGGCGCCCGGCAGGCCGGAGACCTGCTGCCCGGCCGCCACGTGTACGTCGCAGCCGACAGCCGCGACCCGGTGAGCTGGCTCGGCTGGTTCGGCCCCGACCCGGCGGGCGAGGAGTTCGGTGCGGTGCGCCTGCCGGCGCAGTCGGCAGACGGCGCACACGGCCTGTCCTTCGCCGCGCACTCGGGCTATCTCGATGCGGGTTCGGAGTCGCTGCACGCGGTGAGCCACGTCGTCGTGGGAGACGTCGCGGAGCTGCGGCGCACCCCGCCGCGGGATCAGGTGCTGTGGGGACTGCTGGGCCGCGATCCGGAGTCCGGCCGGCGCGGAGCGACGTACGGCTTCGACCGGCACGGGCTCGACGTGCGGACGGGCTGAGCCGACGGCAGTGTGGCCGCCCCCCGATGTTCATCGTCGAGTGCGAGCAGTCCGGGGAGCGCGCCGCGCACCAGAGCACGGCGCTGGAGGTCCTGAGTCCTGATCCGCCGCCGACTGGTCAGGTCCAGGCGAGTGCGTAGCCGGGGTCCTCGAGCAGGCGGCCGATGTCGGAGAGGAAGCGCGAGCCCTGCTCGCCGTCGACGAGGCGGTGATCGAAGGACAACCCGAGCGTCGTCACCTGGCGCGGCACGACCTGGCCGTCGACCACCCATGGGCGCGGCCGGATCTGCCCGAAGGCGAGGATCGCCGCCTCGCCGGGCGGCAGGATCGGCGTACCGGTGTCGACGCCGAAGACACCCACGTTGGTGATCGAGATGGTGCCGCCGGCGAGCTCGGGTGGCTGGCTGCGGCCTTCCCGGGCGGTGGTCGCCAGCTCGGAGATCGCCGTGGCGAGCTCGCGCAGGGACAGCCGGTCGGCGTCCTTGACGTTAGGCACCATGAGCCCGCGCGGGGTAGCAGCGGCGATGCCCAGGTTGACGTACCGCTTGTAGACGATCTCGCCGGCCGCCTCGTCCCACGAGGCGTTGACCTCGGGGGTACGCCGGACGGCGAGGCAGAGCGCCCGCGCCAGCACGGCCAACGGCGTGATCCGCACGTCACGGAACTCCCGCGCGGCCCGCAGCCGCTCGACGAGCTCGATGGTGGCGGTCGCATCGACATCGAGGAACTCGGTCACATGTGGCGCGCTGAACGCGCTGAGCGCCACCGCCTGCGCGGTCGCCTTGCGCACCGAGCGGATGGCGACCCGCTCCTCGCGCGGCCCCTCGCCCCACCCCATCCCGCTGCGGCTGGGGACCCCTGCCCCCGTTGGTCCGGGGCGGGGGACCCCTGCCACCGTCAGCGGCGCAGCGCCCGCGGCCTGCTCCACGTCCTCCCGCGAGACGGTGCCGCCGGGGCCGGTGGGGGTGAGGCTGCGCAGGTCGACGCGGAGGTCCTTGGCCAGCTTGCGCACCGGCGGCTTCGCCAGCACGGTGGCGGGGCCGTCCTCGGGAGCCGCCGGCTGGCCCACTGCGGGCAGGCTCACCCCGGGCGTCGGCGCTGCCGGCACCGGCCGCACCGGTGCCGGCGGCGGGAACGGCGCGACCGGGCGGGACGGCGGCGTGGAGAACGCATCCTGCACGGCTCCGCGGCCCTCGGCCGAGGGCCCCCCCGTGGACTTGCGGGGCCGCCGCTTGGCCTCGGTCGAGCGCGGACCGTAGCCGACGAGCACCGACGTACGTCCGCCCGGCGCCGGGCCACCGATGAGCCCCGGCTCGACGGCCTGCTCGTCGCCGGGCGTCCCGATCGGCGGCACGAGGTCCTCCTGGGGGGCGCCGGCCGGTTCCTCGACCACGGGCGCGGAAGCGAGCGAGTCGCCGGCTCCCGAGCCGGCGGACGTCCCGGAGCCACCCGTCGCCGCGGCCCCGGTCGCGATCCCGATGATCGGCGTGCCGACCGGGACCGTCGCCCCCTCCTCGACGAACAGCTCGACCACCGTGCCGGCGAACGGGCTGGGCAGCTCGACCAGCGACTTGGCAGTCTCGATCTCGACGATGACGTCGTTGGTCTTGACGGTGTCGCCGGGCTTGACCTTCCACGAGACGATCTCGGCCTCGGTGAGGCCCTCGCCCACGTCGGGCAGCCGGAAGTGCTGGACGTCAGCCATCCGCGTCTTCTCCTCCTCTTCCTGCGCCTTCGGTCCGCGTCTCAGTGGCTGAGCGCGCGGTCGACGGCGTCGAGCACGCGGTCGAGGTCGGGGAGGTACTCCTCCTCGATCCGCGACGGCGGGTACGGGGTGTCGAAGCCGCCCACCCGCAGCACGGGGGACTCGAGGGAGTAGAAGCACTGCTCGCTGACCCGGGCCGCCACCTCGGCTCCGAGTCCGAGCGACACCGGCGCCTCGTGCACCGTGACCAGCCTGCCGGTCTTGCGCACCGACTTGTAGACCGGCGGCAGGTCCAGCGGCGAGAGCGTGCGCAGGTCGATCACCTCGATCGAGCGCCCCTCCTCCTCGGCCGCGATTGCCGCGTCGAGGACGGTCTTGACCATGGGTCCATAGGCCACGACGGTGACGTCGCTGCCCTCGCGCACCAGGCGGGAGGCGTGCAGGGCCGTGACCGACTCAGCGGCCGCCGGGCTCTCGTCGACCTCCCCCTTCTCCCAGTAGCGGCGCTTTGGCTCGAGGAAGACGACCGGGTCGTCGGTGGCGATCGCCTGCTGCACCATCCAGTAGGCGTCGAGCGGGCTGGCGCACGAGACGACCTTGAGCCCGGCGGTGTGCGAGAAGTAGGCCTCGGGGCTCTCGCTGTGGTGCTCGACGGCCCCGATGCCGCCGCCGAACGGGATGCGGATGACGATCGGCATGGGGAACTTGCCCTGCGACCGGAAGTGCATCTTGGCCACCTGGCTGACGATCTGGTCGTACGCCGGGTAGACGAAGCCGTCGAACTGGATCTCGCACACCGGGCGGTAGCCGCGCAGCGCCAGCCCCACCGCCGTGCCGAGGATGCCCGACTCGGCCAGCGGCGTGTCGATGACGCGGTCCTCGCCGAAGTCCTTCTGCAGTCCGTCGGTGACCCGGAAGACGCCACCGAGCTTGCCGATGTCCTCGCCCATGAGGAGGACCTTTGGATCGGCCTCCATCGCCTTGCGCAGGCCGTTGTTCAATGCCTTCGCCAGTGTCAGGGCAGCCATCAGGAGCTCGCCTCCTCGAACGACTCGAGGTAGCGCTCGAACCCGGCCCGCTGCTCGACCAACTCGCGGGTCTGGTCGGCGTACACGTAGTCGAAGATCGACAGCGGGCTCGGGTCGGGCATCGACAGGCAGCCCTCGCGCACGTGCGCGGCGAGCCGGTCGGACTCGCCGCCGACGTCCTCGAAGAAGGCCTGGTCGGCCTTGCCGTTGCGGGTGAGGTAGGCCTTGACCCGCTCGATCGGGTCCTTGAGCTTCCAGTGCTCCAGCTCGCTGGCCAGCCGGTAGCGGGTGGGGTCGTCGGACGTCGTGTGGGCGCCCATCCGGTAGGTGTAGGCCTCGACGAGGGTGGGGCCGCTGCCCTCGCGGGCGCGGTCGAGCGCGGCACGGGACACCGCCAGGCAGGCGAGCACGTCGTTGCCGTCGACGCGCACGCCGGGGAAGCCGAAGCCGGTTGCCCGCTGGTAGAGCGGCACCCGGGTCTGCCGCTCGAGCGGCTCGGAGATCGCCCACTGGTTGTTCTGGCAAAAGAAGACCACGGGGGCGTTGAAGACCGCCGCGAAGACGAACGCCTCGTTGACGTCGCCCTGGCTGGTGGCCCCGTCGCCGAAGTAGGCGATCACGGCAGTGTCGCGGTCGGGGTCGCCGGTGCCGACGAGACCGTCGCGCTGGACGCCCATGGCGTAGCCCGTGGCGTGCAGCGTCTGCGCGCCGATGACGATCGTGTAGAGGTGGAAGCCGCTCTCTCTGGGGTCCCAGCCGCCCTGGTCGACGCCGCGGAAGAGCCCGAGCAGGTGCAGCGGGTCGACGCCACGGCAGTGCGCCACGCCGGCCTCGCGGTAGGTGGGGAACGCATAGTCCTGTGCACGCATCGCCCGGGCGGAACCGATCTGCGCGGCCTCCTGGCCGAGCAGGCTGGCCCAGATGCCGAGTTCGCCCTGGCGCTGTAGGGCGGTGGCCTCGGTGTCGACACGGCGGGTCAGGACGAGGTCGCGGTAGAGCCCGCGCATCTGTTCGTCGCTCACCTCGAGGGGGTACTGCGGGTGGTCGACCCGCTCGCCCTCCGGGGTCAGCAGCTGGATGAACTCCGGGCCGACGTCGCTCGGGCCGTCCGGGGCGGCACCCGGCCCGTCCAGTGGCACCGGGCCGGTCGTGGTGGCGGCGGTCACGCGGGGTCTCCCTCCCGTCAGCGAGCCCTGCGGGGTGGCCGCAGGCGGGCTCCGGCGGTCCGGCTGGGTAGGCCCGGCCCGCCGTGGGGCCGTCGCTGCTCACCGTACCGACAGGCGGACACCGCCCGCGGCACGGGTCAGGCGCAGCGGTCGGTGCGGCAGCGGGTCCGACGGTGCTGCGGGCCGGATGGGACGGCGGGCAGTCAGGCCGGCTGGGCCAGCCGCCCGCGCGCGGCCAGCTCGTCGAGCAACCCGACCGGCCCCCGGCGGACGAACCACTCGCGTCCGTACCGGCGGGCGAAGCCGCCGAGCGCCAGCGCCCGCGCCGGGATCTGACTCCGGTGTGCGGACATGGCCACGTGCTTGGCCGCGATCTCGCCGTCGTCGGCGTCGAGCCAGGTGTCGATGCCGTGCAGCGGGCGTCCGTAGTCGCCGGTGGGGCACGCCGGGTCGAGCAGGTGCCCGCCGGTGTCGCGAACGCTCGGACCGTCCACCGTGGTCTCGTACGACGCCAGCCCGGTCATCCGGGAAAGTGCCGAACCTATGGCGTGCACGGCGACGTGGTCCGGGTGACCGTAGATCCCGCGGTCGTCGTCGTGGACCACGACCTCGGCGCCCTCGGCGTCGGCGAGACGGGCCAGCCTGCGCGCCAACGGTTTCACCGCCGCGCGAGCGAGCGCCCGCGGGTGACGGCCCGACGCCCAGCCGGACATGCCACTGTCGCGGCGGTCGAGCACGACCAGTCGCGCCACGCCGAGCGCGCCCGCGGCCGTCTCGAGCTCGCGGATCCGCCGGTCGCGCATCGACTCGCCGGGAGCCAGCGAGTGCCGCTCGCCGAGGTCGCCACCGGTGGCGGTGACGAGAACGACTCGGCCACCGCGGTCGGCCAGGCGGCGCATCGTCACCGCGGTGAAGATCGCCTCGTCGTCCGGGTGGGCGTGCAGGAACAGCGCGGTACGTCCGCGCAGGGGCCTGCGGCGCTGGGACATGGCAGTAGCTCGCTGAGGTCGAGGGTGGTCGGCACGGGGAGGAGTGCCTCGACCGGCGGCGGATACGTCGCGAGCCCATTCGGAATACGACCGGTCGCGATCGTGCTTGGTGCTGGCGAGCGACCGCAGCTCGGCTGGTGGAGCTCGAACTGGACGGGGCGGCTGACCCGCCATGGAAGGAGCGTGGGATGAGAGCGCTGCAGTTCACGTCGTACGGAGGCCCCGAGGTCCTCCAGTGGGCGGAGGCTCCAGACCCGCATGCGGGCTCCGGACAACTGCGGATCGCGGTGCGCGCGGCCAGCGTGAACCCGATCGACTGGAAGGTCCTCGGCGGTGCCATGTCCGACGGTCGGCCCATGTCCGGCACGGGTTATCTGGGGTACGACGCCGCGGGCGTCGTCGACGAGGTCGGCGAGGGCGTCACGGGTGTCTCCGTCGGTGACGAGGTGCTCGGCCGAGGCAGCAACACCCAGGCGGAGTACGCCGTGCTGGACTCCTGGGCCGCCAAGCCGCCGTCCGTCGACTGGGCGGTGGCGGCCGGGGCCGGAGTGGCCGGTGAGACCGGCGAGCGGGTGCTCCGGCTCGTCGACGTCAAGGCCGGCGACACGGTCTTCGTCGACGGCGGCGCCGGCGGGGTGGGTGCGGTCGTCGTGCAGATGGCCGTCGCGCGAGGCGCGCGGGTGATCGCCTCAGCGAGCGAGCCCAACCACGACTACCTGCGCGAGATCGGGGCGACCCCCGTGCTCTACGGCGAGGGTGTCGCGGGGAGGGTGCGGGACGCTGCCGGCGGTCAGGTCGACGCGGTCGTCGACGTCGCGGGCAAGACACCGGTCGAGGACCTCGTCGGTCTCGTCCCCGAGCCGTCGCGGGTCGTGAGCATCGCCAACTTCGCCGCCGGGCAGGCTGGGGCCCATGTGACCGGCGGCGCCGCGGACAGCAAGCCCATGGAGGCGCTGGCCATGGTCGCCGAGCTGCTGGCACAGAACAAGCTGGTGATCAAGGTGCAGACTTTCCCGTTCGAGCGGGCGGCCGAGGCCTACCGCATCAGCCTGGGCGGCCACGTCCGCGGCAAGCTCGTCCTGGTCCCCTGAGCGCAGGGAGCACCTGCGCAGATGCCGTGACCACCGGGGAGGCACTGTGTCGAGAGTCTTCGCGAGTCTGATCCAGAGCGACTTCACGCATGACGGGCACGGCAATCTCGAGGCGGTCATCCAGACCGGTGGCGAGCTGCGGCACTGGTTCCGCGACGGCAGCCGCGGCAACGCCTGGTCCCCCGCCCAGGTGGTCGTGCCGGCGGGCGTCGCGGGCGCGGGAGCGCTGATCCAGAGCGACTTCTCCGACGGTGAGCACGGCAACTTCGAGGTCGTGGTCCCGGTCCGCAACGCCTCCGGCGCGTCGGACCTGTGGCACTACTTCCGGGAGAACTCCGACGTCTCCACCCCCTGGCGGCAGGCGCAGCGGGTGGCCGAGAACGTCACGGGCCCGGCCTCCCTGATCCAGGGCGACTTCTCCGACGGTGAGCACGGCAACTTCGAGGTCGTGGTCCCGGTCCGCAACGCCTCCGGCGCGTCGGACCTGTGGCACTACTTCCGGGAGAACTCTGACGTCACGGTCCCGTGGCAGCGCGCGCAGATGGTCGCCGCAAACGTGGCCGGCGCCGGATGCATCATCCAGAGCGACTTTGCGCACGACGGCCACGGCAACTTCGAGGTCGTCGTCCCGGTCCGCGGTCCCTCCGGCGGCGCAGCCCTGTGGCACTACTTCCACGACAACTCCGACGTAGCGCTGCCGTGGCAGCGCGCGCAGATGGTCGCGGCGGACGTGATGGGCGCCGGGGTCCTGATCCAGAGCGACTTCTCCGACGGCGAGCACGGCAACTTCGAGGTTGTCGCCGCGATCCCGAGGGGCGAGGGTGCGCAGCTGCGACACTTCTTCCGCGAGAACAGCGACGTGTCCACGCCGTGGCGCTCGGGTCAGTTCGTCACCGACTCGTGCGGGGGCTGGGGCTGCCTGATCCAGGGTGATTTCGGGCAAGGCAGCCACGGCAACTTCGAGCTCCTCGTGGAGGAGTGCAATCAGTCGATCGTCGGCTACTGGCATCCGAACTCCGACGTGGCGTTGCCGTGGCTGCGCCACCGCGTGCTGCTCGGCGAGCCCTACCCGCAGCGGCTTTCGCAGACGCGCCGGATCGCACAGCTCACCGGCGAGTACGACCGCACGGTTTGGGACGGCACCGGGCAACCGCCGTACGCGCACAACCGCACCGAGTCGGCCTACCAGATCCGCGGCACCGACCTCGGGGTGTCCTTCCCGCACCGCGACCGGACGTACTTCCTCTTCGGCGACACCTGGCGGGTCGACCAGCCCAGGGACTGGACCAACCTCGACCTCGTCGCTTACACGACGGACCCGAACCCGCGCAACGGCCTCGACCTGGCCTTCTTCCATGCCCCGCCCCGGATCAGCGGGGGGATCGCGCAACGCGAGTTCGAAGTGCCGCTGGACGGCGTCAGCGACGGGCAGTCGATGTTCGTGTTCTTCTCCACCGATCACGTGAAGGTCGACGGGTACGACCTCATGGGCCGGTCGGTCCTCACCCGGTGCGACGACGACGGCTTTTCCTTCGCGTTCATGCGTGAGCTGTCGCGCTACAAGTTCGTCAATGTGTCCGTCCAGCGCGCACCGATCGACTCGCACACCGCCGCCGCGATCGGCCTGCCCGGTTCGGCAGACGTCCTGTGGATCTGGGGCAGCGGCCGTTACCGGTCGAGCGACGTCTACCTGGCGGTCACCCCGTACGACGCGCTCACCCACGGAGAACTCGACCTGCGCTACTTCTCGGGCAGCCGGCGGGCGTCGGCCTGGAGCGGGTCCGAGGAGGACGCGACTGCGCTGTTCTGCAACGGCTCGGTCGGAGAGCTGTCCGTGCGTTGGAACGCGCAGCTGGGCCGATGGCTCGCGACGTTCAACAGCGACAACCCGCGCGGCATCCTGCTCCACAGCGCCCCCTCCCCTTGGGGGCCGTGGACCCAGCGGCCGGTCATGGTGTTCGACCCCGGCCACAGATCCAACCCGCAGGACCCGTGCTCCGGCGACGGCTACGGCGCCTTCATGCACGTGTCATGGGCTGAAAACCGCTGCGACCACGTGCAGGACGACATGTTCGACCCCGGGCAATTCCGCGACGACGAGTACGGCGGCGAATACGGCCCCTACCAGATCTCGAACTACGCGGAGGACGCCGGCAACGGCGCGACCCGCCTCTACTTCGCGATGTCGACCTGGAACCCATACCAGGCGATGCTCATGTCGACAGTGGTCACCCGGGAGGATCTCGGCGACCAGTGACCGCGCCGCCGGTGATCGCCACGGCGCCCAGGCGCAGCGCCCGTGTATGTGTGGGCCGCTGCGCGTCCCGCTTCGCACTGCTCAGCCGCGGATCAGCGCGCCCATCCGTTTCAGGTCGATGGTCTGGACGAGCGGGTCGGCGTGCCGGTGCACGAGCAGCCAGTGCCCGTCAGCGCGGCGATACACATGCGTGACCCGCAGCGACCAATCCCGCTCGGGCAGGTCGCCCACTCGTCCCCGCTGCCGCTCGATCATGGCGATCACCACGGTGTCGCCCCAGGCGTGCACAGTGACCGACTCGAGGGCGACCTCGCCGCCCTGAAAGAAGCCGGCAGCCTCCCGAACGCTGTCGGCCCGGTCCTCGTACCGCATAGGCGGCCCACCAGTTGGCATCATGAGCGTGTAGCCGGGGGCGTGGTGGATCAACTCGAGGTAGCGGCCCATGTCCCCGCGCATGAACAGCGCAGCGGCCTGCTCGGTGCGGCGCACGAGCTCGGCCACCTCCTCCTCCGAGGGCTTGCTGTCTGCCATGGCCGGTCCTCCTGCATCGATTGTCCTGGCCGGATCATGGCCGGCCGAGCGGCATCCTCCGCCGCGGTCGCCGGCTACGAATCCGTCGGCGGGCGCTGCTCCGACAGCTCCCAGACGCCGCGTCTACCGGCTCACCGAACCGTACGGCGTGGCCCCGTGACGTGTGGCATACGTTCGTGGACGTCTCCGACGAGCCGGCACGGCTGCTTGAGATCATCTCGCCTCCCGGGTTCGAACGGATGTTCGTCGAGGCCGCGCAGTTCGCGCGAACCGAATCCCCGGAGGTCGATGCCGGGACAAGCCCTGCTCGCGCGGTACGCGACGGCACCCGTCATCGCCGAGCCTGGCCTGATCGACCGGCCACTTGCGAACCCGCGTTGAGCCCGCCGATCGGTTGGATCCTTGCAACGGGGCGGCGCTGTGGACCGGCGACGGCGTGTGCGGACCCATGAACGTTGACCCCGCGGTCGCCGACGTCGTCAGCGTGGTCGCACGCATGCGCGGCGTGGTCGGCGTCGCGCTGGGTGGTTCTCGCGCCGCCGGGAAGGCCGACCGCGACAGCGACTGGGACCTGGGCGTCTACTACCGCGGCGGCCTGGACACCACGCCGCTCGAGCGTTTCGGCACCGTGCACGGACCCGGCGGCTGGGGTCGCATCATGAACGGCGGCGCCTGGCTGCACCACCGCCGCACGCGCGTCGACGTGCTGTTCCGCGACGTCGACGTCGTTGCCCACTGGACCGCCGCTGCGACGCGCGGCGAGTACGAGGTCGACGGCCTGCTGGGATACCTGGCCGGCATCCCTACGTACACCTTGGCCGCGGAACTGGCCGTCAACCGCCAGCTCGCCGGTGCGCCTCCGGCGGCGGTGGCCTTCCCCGAAGCCCTGGCCGCCACGGCAGGACAGCGGTGGCGGTTCGGCGCGCGGTTCACCCTGGAGCAGGCCGCGACGCGCGCCCGTCGCGGCGATGTCACGACCACGCTCGGTCATCTCGCCCGCGCGACGGTCGAGGCGGCGCACGCGGTGCTCTGCGATCGCCGGCAGTGGATGATCAACGAGAAGGGCCTGATCGAACGCGCCGGCCTGGACGCCGTGCACCGCCGGCTTGCCACTGTCACGTCATCGCCCGACGGCCTTCGTGCCTGCGTCGATGCTGTCGAGGGGCTGCTCGTCGACGCGCTGACGAGCTGACGACCTGACGGACCGGATCGCCAGAGGCTGCTGGTGCAGCTGCTCGCGCATCGGGAGCTGGAGGCGGCGGGCGGCCACCGGCCTCGCCGTGCGCGACGACGACGAGGTGCCTGCCGAAGCCGCCGACGCCGTCTCACGCGACCCCTGGCCGCACCGTGGTCTCGCGGCGCGTCCGGAGGAGAGATCAGCTCATGGCCTGCTTGACCAGCGCAACGACCTGCTTCTCCACTTCCTTGGTCAGCTTCGCCACGGCGTAGGACGTCGGCCACATCGCGCCGATGTCGAGGTTGGCTGTGTCCTGGAAGCCGAGGGTGGCGTACCGGTACTTGAACTTCCGTGCGTCCTGAAAGAAGCAGACGACCTTCCCGTCCCTGGCGTAGGCGGGCATGCCGTACCACAGCTTGGGCGCCAGCTCCGGCGCGGTCGTGGTGATGATCTCGTGGAGCTTCTCGGCAATCACTCGGTCCGCGTCGGCCATGTCGGCGATCTTCGCCACCACCGCCTTCGCGTCCTCCTCGCGGCCGGTCTTACCGGAGCGGCTGCGGGAGGCCTTGACCTCCGCGCTGTGCTCCTTCATTGCGGCGAGCTCCTCCTCCGTGAAGGCACCGTCGCTCTTGCTCTTCGTCGTGGCGCGTCTGCCGGCCTTACGTGTCTCGGCCATGGCCTGGCTCCCCTCTGTCGTCCTGCGTGCCCACGCTAGAAGCACGGCAGCGCACATGCTTCTCGATTCCTGACCGGTGCATCGCCTGGGCGCCGTCCCACGGCTCGTCAAGACGCCGGTGGCGGAACGTCGAGCCAGCCCAGATGCCCGCCCAGCCCGAGGCCGGCTACACCTGGCGCGAGACCCTCGACAGATTCGGCTAACCGCGGCATGGTCGGGCGCTGCCCGCGCGGCGGCACGAGCGCGATTTGCCGGCGTGGTGTTGGAGGCCGAACTACGCTGGTGGGCGTGGCACCGCGGGACAGAGCGCTGTGCCTGTACGGCGCCCCCAGCGACCAAGCCCCGCTGGACTGGTCGTGGGTGGAGGAACAGCTCGAGGCGGCCGGCACCTATTGGCTGGTGGCCCAGACCCCGGGCCATCCTCACCCTCGCCCGGTCTGGGGGCTCTGGCACGGCCAGCGGCTGCACCTGAGCGTCGGCAGCCCGACCCT
>JBBRVP010000050.1:0-22461 GCA_038246785.1 Jiangellales bacterium | reverse complement strand
GACCAGCTCGTCGGAGAACAACTCCCGACGCAGCCGACGAGCCTCGGACTCGGACACACCGTTCGTCTCATTGCTGGTCGCAGTCACACAAGACTCCTTCGTCATCGGACCCGCCGCTTACACAGACCATCTGACACCCCCTCGGCGCGCGGGGGCCTGCGCGCCCTGCTGCTGCAGGCCTGTCACCCCGCGGCGATGGCCGGCTTCGTGGCCAACAGCCGCTGGTCCGACGACCACTGGGGCCGACTGCAGCGGACCGGCGAGTGGGTGGCCACGGTGACCTACGGCACCACCGCGCAAGCCGAGCAGGCCGGACGCCGGTTGCGCCGCCTGCACGGCTCCCTCCCGCCGGTGCCCGACCCAGCCGGCGGGCCAGACATCCGCGTCGACGACCCCGACCTGGTGCTGTGGGTGCACTGCACGGAGGTGGAGTCGTTCCTGTCCACGTATCGTCGCTGCGGTGGCCACCTGGCGCCGGGTGACGGCGACCGCTACGTGGCCGAGATGCGCGAGTCGGCCCGCCTCGTCGGCCTCGACCCGGGACGGGTGCCCTCGACCGAGGCCCAGATCGAGAACTACTACCGGTCCGTCCGCCCGCGACTGCAGGTCGGTGACCTCGCTCGCCGGCAGGTGCTGCGCGGGGTCACCGCGCCGATGCCCCGCTGGGTCGCGCTGGCCACCCCGGCTCGGGCGGCCTGGCTCACGCTGGTCTCGACCGGTGCCGGCATGCTGCCCCGGTGGGCGTGGCGGCTGTACGGCCTGCCGGGACTACCGACCACCGACCTCACGGCGACGCTGACCGGGCGCGCGCTGCGGACGGCGCTGCTCCTCGTGCCCGACGACGTGCGCGCGGGCCCGGCCCGCAGGGCGGCGCTCGCGCGCCTTGCCGGCTGACCGGCCCCGGAACCCGCCGGTCCGAACCGGCGTTCGAGCCGCGTGGGGACGCCGACGCCGCAGGCCCGCCGCCGGCGCGCCGTGGTGGTCGGCCTGCCGCTGCTCGCCCTAGGCCTGTTCGCGACCCTGCTGCTCCCGCGGCTGGTGAGCGCCGCCCCGGTGGCCCAGGATCGCCCCGGACCGGTGCTACTCGTCCCGGGCTTCGGCGGGGGGACGGGGGCGCTGCAGCCCCTCGCGAGCGCCTTGCGCAGCGCCGGTCGGGAGGTCCAGCTGGTGGCGTTGCCGGACGGTGGCACCGGCGACCTGGCCCGGCAGGCCGACGTGCTGGACGAGCAGGTGCGCGGCGCCGTCCGCGGCGGCGCGCCGTCGGTGGACCTGGTGGGGTATTCCGCCGGCGGCGTGGTCGTCCGCCTGTGGGCCGCTCGCCACGACGGCGCGGCGTACGCCCGCCGGGTGGTCACGCTCGGCTCACCGCACCACGGTGCGGGGCTGGCCGACCTCGGCCTGCTGGTGGGGGGCGGTGTGTGCCCGGAGGCGTGTCGAGAGCTCGCGACCGGGAGCGCCCTGCTGCGCGGCCTCGCCGCGGGCGACGAGACGCCCGACGGGCCGCGGTGGACCTCGGTCTGGAGCGCCGCCGACGACGTCGTCACGCCGCCGGACAGCGCCCGCCTCGCCGGGGCACGCAACGTCCGCATCCAGGACGTGTGCCCCCGCGACCGGGTGGACCACGGAGGGCTGCCGGCCGACCCCCCGGTCGTCGGGCTCGTGCTCGAGACGCTCGGGCCGGACACGATCGGGCAGCCGGGGCCCGCGGACTGCGCCGCCCTGTCGGTGGCCGGCCAGGTCAGCTCGTGACGTCCTTGGTGGCGAAGGCCGCCCACGCGCAGAGCAGCAGCACGACGACATAGACCGCTTGCAGCGCGAAGCCGCGCTCGATGTCGCGCCACAGGATGGGGTCGCGGAAGAAGTCCACGAAGGCCAGCCAGTAACGGGTTGGGAGGTAGGGCTTGAGAGTGTCCGCGGCGTCGAGGGTCACCAGTACCGTGCTCGACACCAGCACAGCCAGCGCCCCCAGCGCCGCCTGCAGGGCGGAGTCGGTGAGGGTGGACAGGAACAGGGCCACGGCGCCGACGCCGAGCATCGACCAGCCGACGTACAGCATGGCGGCCACGATCCGCAGCACCTGTTCGGTGGTGCTGAGCGTGCGCCCGGACACCGTCGGCAGCGGCTGCGAGCCGAACAGGCTGGTGCCCACCACGTAGCCGACGACGGCCACCACCGTGACGGCCAGCAGGATGAAGACCACGACAGCGACCAGCTTGGCGACGAGCAGGTGGGTGCGCCCGACCGGGCGGACCAGCAGGTAGCGCAGCGTCCCCTGGCTGGCCTCCCCGGCGACCGACTCGCCGGCGACGACCGAGACCGCCACTGGCAGGAAGATCGGGAGCACGATGGCCAGAGCGGCGGCCGGGAACAGCCGGCCGTTGCCGAGCACCTGGGAGAGCAGCACCGGTCCGTCGCCCGGCCGCGGCGCGATATCGGTCAGCGCGAGCAGGATGGCCACCAGCGTCGGCAGCGCCGCGAGCAGGGCGATCGTGATCCAGGTACGCGGCCGGAGCAGGAGCTTGACGAGCTCGACCCTGATCATGGCCGCACCGGCCCGTCCACCCGGTCGCTGCCCGCGCCGATCACCTCGAGCACCAGGTCCTCGAGGCGCCGCTGCTCGGCGGCGATCCCGGCGACGCGGACACCGGCGGCAACCAGCTCGGCGTTGAGGGCGGCCGGGTCGGCGGCGCGGACGACGATGCGGTCCCCGGTCCGGGAGTGCAACCGACCGTCCAGCAACCCGGCAACCCGGTCACTGTCCGGTGAGCTGACCACCACCCGTCCCGTGGGCCGGCGCAGCGTGGCCAGGTCGTCCTGCAGGACGAGGCGACCGCGGTCGACGACGCCGATCCGCGTGCACAGCTGCTCGACCTCCGCGAGCAGGTGGCTGGACAGGAACACCGTGGTGCCCTGCCGGTTGAGCGTCTCCAGCAGCTCCCGGACCTCGCGGATCCCCTGCGGGTCGAGCCCGTTGGTGGGCTCGTCGAGGACAAGCAGCCGCGGGGCGCGCATGAGCGCAACCGCGAGCCCGAGTCGCTGCCGCATGCCCAGCGAGTACGCGCGCACCGGCTTGCGCCCCACGCCGCCCAGGCCCACCTGCTCGAGGGCGGCGGCGACCCTGCCGCGGCGGTCGGCACGGGGGCCCGCCGGCCCGGCCGCATCGAGCAGGCGCAGGTTGGCCGCGGCGGACAGGTGCGGGTAGGCCGCCGGTCCTTCGACGAGCGCGCCGACCTCGGGCAGGACCGCGCGGGCACGCCGGGGCATCGCCTGCCCGAGCACCTCGATCTCCCCCTCGTCGGCGTGTACGAGCCCGAGCAGCATGCGGACGGTAGTGGTCTTGCCCGACCCGTTGGGCCCGAGGAACCCGTACCGGTCACCTGCGCGCACGTCGAGGGCCACATCGTCGACGACGGTCAACCGGCCGAACCGCTTGGTCAGGCCGCGTGTCCGGATCGCCGGCTCCACGGCGCTCACGCGGCGCCCTCGACGCCGAAGCGCACCGGTGGTGGCGACGCGAACAGCTCGTCGGCGGCCCGCTGCAGGACGGCCGGGGCGACCGCGCCGGCGAGCGCGTAGGAGCGGCGGTCGGCGTCGGCGGTCACCACGAGCACCGACACCAACGCGGTGCTGACCAGCACACCGGAGCCGCCGGACGGCCTGACCTCCTGCGCGGCGGGCGGCCCGAGCCGGCGCAGCAGCGAGCGGGCCTGGCCGTCCGGCAACGGCAGCACGGCAAGCAGCGTCAGCCCGTCGCCGTACGTCCCGACGCCTCCGCGGCCGCCGACTCCAGGCGCACGCTCGCGGCGGGGCAGACCCGCGAGGCGGGCCGGCAGCTCGAACGGCGAAAACTTGTCGATCGCTGCAGCCAGGTCGGTGGTCCGGAGGGTGACCTGCGAGGCCCCGGAGGGTGGCTGGAAGCGGGTCAGTGTGGCCGGCGGTCGGGACAGGTCCAGGTCCAACACCCGCGTCCGCAGCGACGGCTGGGTCTGCCCACGCGCGGTGATCTCCAGCTCCAGCGGAAGCCCGGTGCGCGGCTCGACCCAGACCTGCAGGCGACCGACCGTGGACGCGCTGTCGCGCGGGTCGACGACGAGCGACGGCGCCTCGACCCCGGCGACCCGGCGGACGCCTCCCCGGCTCACCGACTCCGCCGTCCCGACACCGGCCAGCAGCCGGCGGGCCAGCGTGGCGGGGACCAGGTCCAACGGGCGGGGCAGCCGTAGCGCCGGGTCCCGGCGCACGGTCGTGGCCCGCTGATCGCCGCTGTCCCAGGTGACGGCGCCGGCGCCCGCGCCGTAGGTGTCCTGCTCGTCGGCAACCGACAGGGCGTCGACGCGCCAGTCGCGTCCACTTCGCCACCAGACGCGCAGCCGCGTTGTCCCGCCCACCCGCTCGCCCAGGTCGCCGAGCTCGGCGACGTCGGGCAGCGCGAGCCGTCCGGTCGCCTCGGCGTAGCCGGACCAGGTCACGTCGCTGGAGTGCAGGGCGCGGGCCAGCAGGTCCGCGCCGGAGTCGGCGTCCGCATCGGCGTACGTCGTGGAGCGGGCGGCCAGCACAGCCGGGACGGCGATCAGGGCACCCACGACCGCCGCGACGACCGCCCATCGCCCGGCGGCCGCCCGGTCGGCTGCTCGCCCCATCCCGAAACGGTACGTCTGCTGGGAGCGTCCCGCCGCCGCGTACCCGGAGCCTGGCACTCGAGTTGACCGAGTGCCAACCGGCGGCCTAGATTCTGTGTTGGCACACTCCCGGTGAGAGTGCCAACGGCAGGCCCCCCGTCCGCCCGGCACCCGCGACGACGGGACGCACGGGGACCACGCCGTGGACAACCCGCAGACTGTGACATCCCGTGAAAGGGAGGGTCGGCAAGTGTCGGTCAACATCACGCCGCTCGAGGACCGGATCGTCGTCAAGCCTCTCGACGCCGAGCAGACCACGGCCTCGGGCCTGGTCATCCCGGACACCGCCAAGGAGAAGCCCCAGGAAGGCGAGGTCCTTTCGGTCGGGGCCGGGCGTTGGGACGAGGACGGCGAGAAGCGCATCCCGCTCGACGTCAAGGTCGGCGACAAGGTGCTGTACTCCAAGTACGGCGGCACCGAGGTCAAGTACGAGGGCGAGGACTACCTGATCCTGTCCTCGCGCGACGTCCTGGCCATCATCACGAAGTGACGTGACGCCGCGGCCTCCGGCCGTGGAGTCGCCTCACGCAACGCATCACGCACCCGTCATCGACGCCGCCCCGGGGCTCCGGATCCCGTCCGGACCCGGGGCGCCCGTCGTGGAAGGACACCCATGCCCAAGATCCTCAGTTTCGACGAGGCAGCCCGCCGCAGCCTCGAGCGCGGTGTCGACGCGCTTGCCGACATCGTGAAGGTCACGCTCGGCCCGCGCGGCCGCAACGTCGTCATAGACAAGAAGTTCGGCTCCCCGACCATCACCAACGACGGCGTGACGATCGCCCGCGAGGTGGAGCTGGAAGACCCCTACGAGAACCTCGGGGCCCAGCTCGCCAAGGAGGTCGCCACCAAGACCAACGACGTGGCCGGCGACGGCACCACGACGGCCACCGTGCTCGCCCAGGCGATGGTGCACGAGGGACTGCGCAACGTGGTCGCGGGGGCCGCCCCGGACGCCCTCAAGCGCGGCATCGACGCGGCGGTCAGCGCCCTCGATGAGCAGCTGGTGGCCATCGCCCGCCCGGTCGAGGAGAAGACCGACATCGCCGCCGTGGCGGCGATCAGCGCGCAGGACAGCGAGATCGGCGAGCTCATCGCCGAGGCGTTCGACAAGGTGGGTAAGGACGGTGTCATCACCGTCGAGGAGTCCAGCACCTTCGGCACCGAGCTCGAGGTGACCGAAGGCATGCAGTTCGACAAGGGCTACCTCAGTCCCTACATGGTCACCGACCCGGAGCGCATGGAGGCCGTCCTGGAGGACGGCTACGTGCTGCTCCACCAGGGCAAGATCTCGGCCGTCGCCGACCTGCTGCCGCTGCTGGAGAAGATCGTGCAGGCCGGCAAGCCGCTGCTCGTCTTCGCCGAGGACGTCGAGGGCGAGGCGCTGTCGACGCTCGTGGTCAACAAGATCCGCGGAACGTTCACGAGCGTGGCGGTCAAGGCGCCCGGCTTCGGCGACCGGCGCAAGGCCACGCTGGAGGACATGGCCACGCTCACCGGTGCTCAGGTCGTCGCACCCGAGGTCGGCCTCAAGCTCGACCAGGTGGGCCTCGAGGTGCTCGGCCGGGTGCGGCGCGCCGTCGTGACCAAGGACGACACCACCCTCGTCGAGGGCGGCGGGGACCCCGCCGACGTCCAGGCACGGGTCGCGCAGATCCGGGCCGAGATCGAGCGCACCGACTCCGACTGGGACCGGGAGAAGCTGCAGGAGCGGCTGGCCAAGCTCTCCGGCGGGGTGTGCGTCATCAAGGTCGGCGCCGCCACCGAGGTGGAGCTCAAGGAGAAGAAGCACCGCATCGAGGACGCCGTCTCGGCCACCCGGGCGGCGGTCGAGGAGGGCATCGTCGCCGGCGGCGGCTCGGCCCTCCTGCACGCCGGCACCGTGCTCGACGACGGGCTGGGGCGCACCGGCGACGAGCTGACCGGGGTGCGCGTCGTGCGCAGTGCGGTCGTCGAGCCGTTGCGCTGGATCGCCGAGAACGCCGGGATGCAGGGCTATGTCGCCGTCGCGCACGTCGCCGAACTCGAGCCGGGGCACGGCCTCGACGCGGCCACGGGGCGCTACGTCGACCTCGCGTCCGCCGGCATCATCGACCCGGTGAAGGTAACCCGCTCAGCGCTGGCCAACGCCGCGTCGATCGCCGGCATGTTGCTCACCACCGAGACACTGGTAGTCGACAAGCCGGAGGAGAAGGAGCCCGCGTCCGGCTCCGGCCACGGCCACGGGCACGGCCACTGAGCTGGGCCGTCTCAGGCGTGTTGCCCCGACGTCACCGGTGATCCGGAGGCTCGTCCAGCGCGCTCTCGACGCTGCCGGCCACGGCGTGTGACAGCGCGTGTGACGCGAATCCGGATCAGCCGGTCGCGCCCAGCAGCGAGGAAGCGGCGCGGACCTCTCCCCACGCGGGGTTCCCGCCGAGCAGCTGCTCGCGCTCGTCCTCGCTGAGCCCGCCCCACACGCCGTACGGCTCGCGCACGGACAGCGAGTGCGCCCGGCATTGCCGCAGCACGGGACAGGAGGAGCAGACCGCCTTGGCGGCTCGCTCGCGGCCGTCCTTGCGCGGCCCGCGCTCCCCCTCGGGGTGGAAGAACAGGTCTGGGTCGGCCTGCCGGCAGGCGCCCTGCAGCTGCCACTCCCAGACATCGGCGATCGGGCCGGGTAGGCGGGACAGGTCGGCCATGACGTCCTCCAGAGGGCGGGTGCCGCATCGACGACACCGAGGTGATGCCACCTTACTATCGCGCCAAACCTTATTCAAGAGGTTGGATGAAGCGCTTCGCGAACATGCGCCCGGTCGGGGCGGGTGGGACGATCACTCGCATGGCCGCGGACTCCGGCAAGCCGCAGTCCGACCACGGGCAGCCGCTGTTGACCGTCGCGGCCGCCGCGCGCCGGGTCGGCGTCGCTCCGCCCACGCTGCGCACCTGGGACCGCCGCTACGGGCTGGGTCCCTCGGCGCACGTCCCGGGAGCGCACCGCCGCTACACCCCCGACGACGTCCGGCGCCTGGACGTCATGCACCGGCTCGTGCTCGACGGCGTCTCGGCCGGCGACGCCGCCCGGATGGCGCTGGCCGCCGACGTCGGTAAGCCCTCCGCCGCCCAGGTGCTCCCCGCATTCCCATCTCGGCTGCCCGCGGCGGAGCCGGCCGGTCACACCGGCGCCGAGGCGTCGGTCGTGTCGATGGCGGGGCACCGCGCGATGCGCTCCCACGAGCGCACGGCGGCGCTGACCCGTGCGGCGACCGCGTTCGACGCCACCACGATCACGGTGCTGCTCGACGACGAGATCGCCCGACGGGGGACGGTGCCGACCTGGCAGGACGTCATCACGCCGCTGCTGGTCGCCGTCGGCAAGCGCTGGGAGACCACCGGTCGGGGGGTCGAGGTGGAGCACCTCGTCGCCGGCGCCGTGGCCTCGACGCTGCGCCAGCACACGCGCCGGGTGCAACGCCCGGCGACGACGCCCAGGTACGTCCTGCTTGCCTGCGCCGAGGAGGAGCAGCACTCGCTGCCGCTACGGGCGCTGGAGGCGGCGTTGGCCGAGCGCGGTGTCAGCTCCCGAGTGCTCGGCGCCCGGGTCCCGGCCGCCGCGCTCGCCGCCGCGGTGCGCCGATCCGGGCCGACCGCCGTCTTCCTCTGGTCGCAGACGGCACTGACCGGCGACCCGGCCGCCGTCGAGGCCGTACCCGCGGTCCGGCCCGCGCCGCTGGTCGTGATCGGCGGGCCGGGGTGGCCGCCCGGCGTCCCGGAGGGTCCGCGGCTGCGCCGGGTCGGCGAGCTGGCCGAGGCCGTGGAGACTCTCGTGGCCGCGACCCGCTGACCGCGTGCGGGTCGCGGTGGCGCGGCGCCGCGCGCGCGTACGATGACAGTTCATCCTGCCGAGCCGGCTCTGCCGCCCCCCCGCCGTCCGGAGGTCGTCGCCGACGTGACCGCACCCGAGCCCCCCGCCCCTCCGATCGGCGAGCCGCCACTCGGGCTGACCTTCGACGACGTGCTGCTGCTGCCGGCCGCCTCCGACGTCGTCCCGAGCGAGGTCGACACCTCCACCCGGGTGTCCCGCTCGGTCGGGCTGGCGGTGCCGCTGGTGTCCTCGGCGATGGACACGGTGACCGAGGCCAGGATGGCCATCGCCGTGGCCCGCCAGGGCGGGATCGGCGTCCTGCACCGCAACCTGCCCGCCGCCGACCAGGCGGCGCAGGTCGACCTCGTCAAGCGGTCGGAGTCGGGCATGGTCACCTCGCCGATGACTGTGCGACCGACGGCGACGCTCGCCGAGGTTGGCGCGCTCTGCGCCACGTACCGGATCTCCGGTGCGCCGGTCGTCGACGACGGCGGTGTCCTGCTCGGCATCGTCACCAACCGGGACATGCGTTTCGAGACTGACCCGCGGCGCCTGGTCGACGAGGTCATGACGCGGATGCCGCTGGTGACGGCGGCGCCGGGTGTCCGCCCTGCCGAGGCGATGGCCCTGCTGCGCCGGCACAAGATCGAGAAGCTGCCGCTCGTCGACGACCAGGGTCGGCTCACCGGACTCATCACGCTCAAGGACTTCACCAAGCGCGACCAGTTCCCGCAGGCCAGCAAGGACCCGGAGGGCCGGCTGCGGGTGGCGGCCGCGGTCGGCGTCGGCGTCGACGCCGCCGAGCGCGCGATGCTCCTGGTCGACGCCGGCGTCGACGTGCTCATGGTCGACACCGCCCACGGCCACTCCCGCGCCGTCCTCGACATGGTGGCCAAGCTCAAGGCCAACACCCGCGTCGACGTCGTCGGCGGCAACGTCGCGACTTACGACGGGGCGCGGGCGCTCGTCGAGGCCGGCGCCGACGGGGTCAAGGTGGGGGTCGGGCCGGGGTCCATCTGCACGACCCGCGTCGTGGCCGGCGTCGGCGTCCCGCAGGTCACGGCGATCGCCGAGGCCGCCCGGGCGTGCCGCCCGGCGGGCGTACCCGTGATCGGCGACGGCGGCGTGCAGTACTCCGGCGACATCGCGAAGGCGCTCGTCGCCGGTGCCGACACCGTCATGCTCGGCTCGCTGCTCGCCGGCTGCGAGGAGGCGCCGGGCGAGGTGGTCTTCGTCAACGGCAAGCAGTACAAGTCCTACCGCGGCATGGGATCGCTCGGGGCGATGCAGTCCCGCGGGGAGGCCCGCTCCTGGTCCAAGGACCGCTACTTCCAGGACGACGTGCGCAGCGACGACAAGCTCGTCCCGGAAGGCATCGAGGGCCAGGTCGCCTACCGCGGCCCGCTCGCGGCCGTCGCCCACCAGATGGTCGGCGGGCTGCGGGCGTCCATGGGCTACACGGGCGCCGCCACCGTCGCCGACCTGCAGGAGCACGGCCGCTTCGTCCGGGTCACCGCCGCCGGCTTGCGCGAGAGCCACCCGCACGACATCCGGCTGGTCAACGAGGCGCCCAATTACGGGGCGCGCTGACGCCACTAGCCTGACCCGCGTGACCGAGATCGAGATCGGCCGCGGCAAGCGGGGCCGCCGTGCCTACGCCTTCGACGACATCGCGATCGTCCCCAGCCGGCGCACCCGCGACCCCGAGGACGTCTGCCTGGACTGGCAGATCGACGCTTACCGCTTCGAGCTGCCGGTCGTCGCGGCTCCCATGGACTCGGTCATGTCGCCCGCGACGGCGATTGCGCTCGGGCACATGGGGGGTCTGGGTGTACTCGACCTCGAGGGGTTGTGGACCCGGTACGACGACCCGGAGCCCCACCTCGCGGAGATCGCCGACGTCGACGACGCGCGGGCCACCCGGCGTCTGCAGGAGATCTACGCGGCACCGGTGCGCGAGGACCTGGTGGCCGCCCGGCTGGCCGAGATCCGGGCCGCCGGGGTGACCGTGGCCGGTGCGCTGTCGCCGCAACGCACCCGGCAGCTCGCCAAGGCTGTCATCGACGGCGGGGTCGACCTGTTCGTCATCCGCGGCACCACGGTGTCGGCCGAGCACGTGTCGGGTCGAACCGAGCCGCTCAACCTCAAGCAGTTCATCTACGAACTGGACGTGCCCGTCATCGTCGGCGGCTGCGCCACCTACCAGGCCGCGCTGCACCTCATGCGCACCGGAGCGGCAGGGGTGCTGGTCGGCTTCGGCGGGGGCGCCGCCCACACGACCCGCGCGGTGCTGGGGGTCGCGGTGCCGATGGCCTCGGCGGTCGCCGACGTCGCCGCCGCCCGCCGCGACTACCTCGACGAGTCCGGCGGCCGCTACGTCCACGTGATCGCCGACGGCTCGATCGGGCGCTCCGGCGACCTGGCCAAGGCCATCGCCTGCGGTGCCGACGCGGTGATGGTGGGCTCCCCGCTCGCCCGCGCCACCGACGCCCCCGGCCGCGGCTGGCACTGGGGCTCCGAGGCCACCCACGCCGAGCTGCCGCGCGGAGCGCGCGTGCGCATCGGCTCCGCCGGCACCCTCGCGCAGATCCTGCTCGGTCCATCGGGTGCCCCCGACGGCTCGATGAACCTCGTCGGCGCGCTGCGCCGGGCGCTGGCGACCACCGGCTACACCGAGCTCAAGGACTTCCAGCGGGTCGAGGTCACCGTCACCGGTTGAGCCGAAGCGTTCGCCGCAGGCGCCGCGGCTGCGGGCCTTGAGGTTACCGGCCGGTAGATTGTCCGGCCGCGCCGCCGTACGCTCGGGGTCATGGCCACCGCCACGCCGGTCGAGCCGACCGCTGCCAGTCGCCCCGCCGCCCCTCCCGTAAGCGCTCCCGCGCCCGGCGGCGCGCCGCCCCCGCGGCCGGCCGCCCCGCCGGGATCGCCCATCGACCCGCGCACGGTGGCGCGACTCGTGGCGGCAGTGACCGCGACCGGTGACGAGCGGGTGAGCGTGGAAGCGCCGTTCAGCGGCCAGGTCCTTGCGGAGGTGCCGGTGTCGAGCGCGGCCGACGTGGCGCGCGCGTTCGACACGGCCCGCCAGGCCCAGGTGCCGTGGGCCGCCCGGCCGGTGGAGGAGCGGGCCGCCGTGCTGCTCCGCTGGCACGACCTCGTGCTCGAGCACCGCGGCGAGCTGGTCGATCTCGTCCAGCACGAGTCGGGGAAGGCGCGGCTGTCGGCGTACGAGGAGATCGTCGACGTGGCCCTGCACTGCCGCTACTACGCCCGCCGCGGCCCGGCGATGCTGCGCCGCCACGGCGCCGGCGGGCTGGTGCCGCTGCTCACCCGGGGCTACGAGGTGCGCCACCCCAAGGGCGTGATCGGCATCATCGCTCCCTGGAACTACCCGATCGTGATGGCCGCCTGCGACGCGGTGCCGGCGCTGCTCGCCGGCAACGGCCTCGTGCTCAAGCCCGATACCGAGGTGCCACTGTCGGCGCTGCGGGTGCGCGAGCTCGCGGTCCAGGCCGGCGTACCGGCGCAGCTGTGGCAGGTCGTCGTCG
Source organism: Jiangellales bacterium (assembly GCA_038246785.1). Taxonomy (GTDB): domain Bacteria; phylum Actinomycetota; class Actinomycetes; order Jiangellales; family Jiangellaceae; genus JBBRVP01. The sequence continues at coordinate 10,396 of JBBRVP010000050.1, read as the reverse complement.
GCCCCGGCCGGGTCGTCGGCACCGCGCTCATCGACGCGGCCGACTTCGTGCAGTTCACCGGCTCCACGGCGACCGGCCGGGTGGTGGCGCAGCAGGCCGCCGGCCGCCTGGTCGGGTCCAGCCTCGAGCTCGGCGGCAAGAACCCACTGGTCGTGCTGTCCGACGCTGACCTCGACCGTGCGGCGGCCGGTGCCGCCCGCGCGATCACCGCCAACGCGGGGCAGCTGTGCGTCTCCTCCGAACGGGTGCTGGTCGACGCGGCCGTCCACGACGCGTTCGTCCCACGGCTGGTGCGGGCGCTGCAGGGGCTGCGGCTCGGGCCGGGACTCGACTGGTCGGTCGACGTCGGGTCGCTGATCTCCGCCGAGCAACTCGAGCGCGTGTCGGCGTTCGTCGACGAGGCGCTCGCCCGAGGAGCCCGAGTGCTCACCGGCGGCCGGGCGCGCCCGGACCTGGGGCCCTACTTCTACGAGCCCACGCTGCTCGCCGGGGTGACCCCCGACATGCGCTGCCACGCCGAGGAAGTGTTCGGTTCAGTGGCGTGGGTGGCCGCCCACGAAGGCGACGACGCCCTGGTCGCGGCGGCCAACGACTCGCCGTACGGCCTCAACGCCAGCCTCTGGGGACGCGACCTGCCGCGGGCCCGCTCGGTGGCGGAGCGGCTGCGTTGCGGCACTGTCAACATCAACGAAGTCTACGGCGCCACCTGGTCGGCGACCGCGCTGCCGATGGGCGGCATGGGCGACAGCGGGCTCGGCCGGCGCCACGGCGCCGAGGGGCTGCTCAAGTTCACCGAGGCACAGGCGGTCGGCTGGCAGCGGGGCTTCCCGCTCGCGCCGTTCGGGCTCGTGACCGCACGTCAGTTCGAGCGCGCCACCACCGCGTGGCTGCGCGTCGCGAAGGGAGTGGGACTGCGATGAGCGAGCGCTTCGACCGCGACGTCGTCGTCGTCGGATCGGGGTTCGGCGGGTCGGTGGCCGCCCTGCGGCTCGCCGAGAAGGGCTACGACGTCACCGTCCTGGAGGCCGGCCGGCGCTTCGCCGACGGCGAGCTCCCGAAGACCTCCTGGGACCTGCGCCGCTTCCTGTGGGCGCCCGCCATCGGCTGCTACGGCATCCAACGGCTCACGCTGCTGCGCGACGTGCTCGTCCTCTCCGGCGCCGGCGTGGGCGGCGGTTCGCTCGTCTACGCCAACACGCTCTACCGCCCGCACGACGCCTTCTACGCCGACCCGCAGTGGTCGGCAATCGCCGACTGGCGGGCCGAGCTCGCGCCCTACTACGACCTCGCGGAGCAGATGCTCGGCGTCCGCGAGAACCCCGAGCTCACCCCGGCCGACGAGGCCATGCGCGACGTCGCTCGCGAGATGGGCGTCGAAGACACCTTCCGGATGGCGCCGGTCGGCGTGCTCTTCGGCGAACGCGCGGGCGAGGAGGTCGACGACCCCTACTTCGGGGGTGCTGGGCCGCGTCGCACGACCTGCACGCAGTGCGGCTCGTGCATGACCGGGTGCCGGGTCGGTGCCAAGAACACGCTGCCCAAGAACTACTTGTACCTCGCCGAGTCGCTCGGTGCGCGCGTCGAGGCGCTGACCACGGTGGAGGCGGTCCGGCCGTTGCCCGGCGGCGGGTACGCCGTCGACGTACGCCGTACCGGACCGCTGGCCTCCCGGGGCAGGCACACGATCACGGCCGAGCAGGTCGTCCTTGCCGCGGGGTCGCTCGGCACCCAGCGGCTGCTCCAGCGCATGGTCGACCGAGGCCACCTGCCGCACCTGTCGCCGCGACTGGGGACGCTGACCCGCACCAACAGCGAGGCGATCCTCGGGGCGACCAGCGCCGGGCGCGACGTCGACTACACCCGCGGCGTCGCGATCACGTCGTCGTTCTTCCCCGAGCCGCACACCCACGTGGAGCCGGTGCGCTACGGCAAGGGCTCCAACGCGATGGGGCTGCTCGGGACGCTGCTCGTCGACGGCGGCGCCGGACCGCGCTGGCGCCGCTTCTTGCGCGATGTGGCGCGCGACCCGGTGACGTTCGTGCGGTCGCTGTCGGTACGGCGGTGGAGCGAGCGCAGCGTCGTCGCGCTGGTCATGCAGAGTCGCGACAACTCGCTCACGGTGCGCGCGCGCAAGCGTTTCGGCCGGCTCAAGCTCACCACCGAGCCCGGACACGGCGAGCCCAACCCGCGCTGGATCCCGATCGGCAACGACGTGACCCGCCGGCTCGCCAAGCGGATGGGGGGGACGCCGCAGGGGGCCTGGACGGAGGTGCTCGACGTCCCGGTGACCGCCCACATCCTCGGCGGCTGCCCGATCGGCGCGGACGCCACCTCCGGCGTCGTCGACGCCTACCAGCGCGTGCACGGGCATCCGGGACTGCACGTCGCCGACGGGGCCGCCGTGTCGGCCAACCTCGGCGTCAACCCCTCGCTCACCATCACCGCGCAGGCCGAGCGCGCCATGGCGATGTGGCCGGTGAAGGCGACGCCGGACTCGCGGCCGCCGCTGGGTGCCGCGTACGCGCCGGTCCTGCCGGTGCCGCCCGCGCGCCCCGCCGTACCGCTGCACGCTCCCGCCGCCTGGCGGATCCCGGTCCGCGGCTCGGACGCGCCCGCCCCCGCATCCTCACCGGCCTCCCCGCCAACGGCCGCCCCCCTGACTACTGCCCCCACCCCCACCCCTGACCTTGCCCCCACCCCTGACCTTGCCCCCACCCCCACCCCCACCCCCACCCCCACCCCCACATCGAGTTGATCAAGGAGAAGACCACGTTATGAGTCCCGGAGAACGTGGTCTTCTCCTTGATCGCGGGGCTCAGGGGCGCCAGCCGGCGGCGCGGAGCTTGTCCTCGACCCGCTGCGGGACGCGGTAGGGGATACGCAGTACGTCATCGGCGGTGAACTTGAGCAGCGCCCAGCCGTGCTGGTCGTAGAGGTCGTCGCGGGCGACGTCGCGCATCCACTGCGCCCGGTCGGTGCGGTGGTGGTCGCCTTCGTACTCGATGGCGATGCGGTAGGCCGGGTAGCTGAGGTCGGGCCGGGCGAACCAGCCGCCCCATTCGTCGAAGGCGTCGAGCCCGGTCTCCGGGCAGGGCAGGCCGGCGTGGACGATGAGGAGCCGGAGCTTGGTCTCCATCGGCGAGTCGACCCTCTCGCGCAGGAGCGGCAGCGCCTCGCGGGCGCGTACTACGCCCCGTCGCCGACCAGACGCCGCGACGGCGGCGGCCATCGAGGCAGGCGACGCGTCGGTGCGCCGCAGGAAGAAGTCCCCGACCGCCACGAGCCCGTCCACCTCGGTGGAGGTGGCCAACTGCAACCAGGTGAGCTCGGGATTGGTGAGTGGACGCCCGTGCCATGACGTCACCGACAGCGGGTCGAGGCCCTCGTGCGGGTGCACCCAGTCGTGCCGATCAGGCACGGTGGTGCCGGCCCGCACGCTGACGTGGACCTCGAGCCCCGGCTCCACCGGAGCGGAGTAGAGCCGCGCCGCCGTGACGTGGCTGAAGGCGGCGGAGTCGGGCAGCCCGAGCCGCAGCCCGTCGCAGCGGGTCTCGAGCGTGTCCGGCACGTCGGCGGCGACGTACACGTCGCGTACGACCTGGCGGTAGGACGGGCCGTCCAGCATCCGGGCCGTCACGCCGTGCCGAGCCGCGTCCGACCTCCGGAAAGGCCCTCCCCGCAGCGCGCCGGGGACATGGTGAACACGCACCAGCCCACCCTGTCGCCGATCGACCTCCCGCCGCTGCACCTGTCCACAGCCCCCAGGGAGCCGTTGATCAAGGAGAAGACCACGTTATGAGGCGCGGAGAACGTGGTCTTCTCCTTGATCAACACGGGAGCGGCGGGGACGGGCCAGGGCGGGGGAGACGGGGGCGGGGACGGGGGCGGCGGGGACGGGGGTGGCGGGTGCCGGTAGGCAGGGCGGTCCCGCCGGACGACTAGGCGTGCCAGGAGGCCCACAGGGCGGAGTAGGGGCCGCGGGCCGCGACCAGCTCGTCGTGCGAACCGAGTTCGCTGATCTGGCCGTCCTCGACGACGGCGACGCGGTCCGCGTCGTGGGCGGTGTGCAGGCGGTGCGCGATCGCCACCACCGTACGGCCGGACAGGACCGCCGACAGCGAGCGCTCGAGGTGACGGGCGGCGCGTGGGTCGAGCAGCGAAGTGGCCTCGTCGAGCACCAGCGTGTGCGGGTCGGCCAGCACGATGCGGGCCAGGGCGACCTGCTGGGCGGCGGCCGGGGGCACCGGGTGCCCGCCGGATCCGACGACGGTGTCGAGCCCATGCGGCAGCGAGGCGAACCACTCGAGCGCGTCGACTGCGCCGAGCGCGGCGAGCAGCCGCTCGTCGCCGGAGTCCGGCGCGGCGAGCAGCAGGTTGTCGCGCAGCGTCCCCACGAACACGTGGTGCTCCTGGGTGACCAGGACTACCTCGCGGCGCAGCCGCTCCAGCGGGAGGTCGACCAGCGGCACGCCGCCGACGTCGACGCGGCCGGCTCGCGGCGGGTGGATGCCGGCGAGCAGCCGGCCCAGCGTGGACTTGCCCGCCCCGGACGGCCCGACCATGGCGAGTCGCTCACCCGGCTGCAGCGACAGGTCGATCCCGCGCAGGACGTCGCGCTCCCGGTAGGCGAACCGCACCTTCGCGGCGGTGACGTCCTCGCCGTCGGGCTCGGCGCCGGTGGCGACCCGGTCGTCGGGTACCTCGGCGACGCCGACGATGCGGGCGAACCCGGTTGCCCCCACCTGGATCTCGTCGAGCCACGACACGAGCCGGTCCACCGGGTCGACGATCTGCACGCTGTAGAGCACGACGGCGGTGACCTGGCCGAGCGTGGCGTGCCCCGCCACGGCCAGCCAGCTGCCCCAGGCGAGGGTGGCGGCGACCGGCAGGGCGTACGCCAGCTCGACGGTCGGGAACCACACCGTGCGGAGGAACAGCGTGCGCCGCTCCGCCCGGTAGGCCTCGGCGAGGTCGGCATCGGCCCGCTCGACCCGTCGCTCGCCGAGCCGCAGCGCCTCGACGGTGCGGGCGCCGTCGACGGTCTCGGTGACCGTTCCGGCGAGAGCGGCGTACGCCCGGCGCTCCCACAGGTAGCCGGCCGGAGCACGGTGGAGGTACCAGCGCGTGCCGAGGACGAGCAGTGGTACGCCGACCAGCGCACCGGCGGCGATCAGCGGCCCGGCCAGGACCATGGCCCCGCAGGTGAGCAGCAGCGTGATGGCGGCGATGAGCGTCTCCGGCACGGCGAAGCGCACGGTGTGTGCCACCGCGTCGATGTCGCCGGTCGTGCGCGAGACGAGGTCACCGGTGCCGGCCCGCTCGACGGTGGACAGTGGCAGCCGTAGCACGCGCTCGATGAACTGCTCGCGCAGCCGGGCGAACACCGACTCGGCCAGCACGAACGACGCCCGCCGGGCCCATCGGGTGAGCAGGGTCTGCGCGACCACGGCAACGGTGAGCACGAGGCCCACCCGGTCGACGTACGACGTGGTGGTGCCCTTCGAGATCGCCTCGACCAGCGCGCCGAGCATCCACGGCCCGACGAGTCCGGCGATCGCGGCGAGGGCGTGCAGACCGAGCGCGACGACGAGCGGCCGCCGCGACTCGCGGAGCAGGCCGCGGGTCTCGGCGCGCAGCACCGCGGACCCGGCGACCGGAAGGGTAGTGCTCATCGCGGCACCCCCGTCGGTCGGTCCTGGGCCGGAACCCCCGGTGGGGTCACCGGGCCGCGGGTGACGGTGTCGCGGTACGCCGGCACCCGGGCCAGCAGGTCGCGGTGGCGCCCCTCGGCGACCGCGCGGCCGCCCTCCATCCACACGACGAGGTCGGCCCGGTCGAGCACCAGCGGGCTCGCGGAGGTCACTACCGTCGTGCGCCCGGCACGGGCGGTGTGCAGCCGTTCGGCGATGCGCGCCTCGGTGTGCGCGTCGACGGCGCTCGTCGGCTCGACGAGCACGAGCACCTCCGGGTCGGCGACGAGCGCGCGGGTCAGTACCACGCGCTGGCGCTGACCGCCGGAGAACGAGCGCCCGCGCTCCTCCACGGCCGAGTCCAGCCCGGCCGGCAGGGCCTCGAGCACGTCCTCGGCCGACGCGGTGTGCAGCGCGCCCAGCAGGCGCTCGTCGTCGGCCAGACCCCACGGATCGAGCTCGTGGCGCAGGGTTCCGGTGAACAGGCGCGACTCCGCCTCGCTGACCAGCACCCGTCGGCGTACGGCGTCCAGCGACAGGTCGGCGAGCCGGCTGCCGCCCAGCGCGACGCCGCGGTCGTCGACGAAGCGTCCCAGCCGGTCGGCCAGCGCGGCGGTCTCCTGCGGCTCGGCGCTGACGACCGCGGTGAGCCGGCCGGGACGCACGACGATGCCCGACGCATCGTCGACGAGCACCGACCCCACCGGCGGCTCGGTCCCCGGGACGGCAGGCCCGACGACGTCCCGGTCGACGCGCAGGACGGCGATCACCCGCTGAGCGCCGACGTAGGCGCGGGTGAGCTTGTCGGCGGCCTCGGTGGCCGTCCGCAGCGGCACGACGAGGAAGAACGCGTAGCCGTAGAACGCGACGAGCTCCCCGACCGAGATCTGCCCGGTCAGCGCCAGCCGCGCTCCGAGCCAGGTGAGCGCCACCACGAAGACTCCTGGCAGCAGCACCTGGGCGGCGTCCAGCGTCGCTTGGGTGCCGGCCACCTCCACCCCCGCGCGGCGGACGTGCTCGGAGCGCTCGCGGTAGCGGCCGAGGAAGACCCCCTCGCCGCCGATGCCGCGCAGGACGCGTAGGCCGGCCACGGTGTCGGCACCGAGCGCGGTGAGCCGGCCGACCGCCTCGCGCTGGGCGGCCTGCCGCCGCTGCAGCGGGCGCAGGATGGGGCCGATCGCCACCAGCAGGACCGGGACGCCGACGAGGACGAGCAGCCCGAGGGTGAGCGACCGGTTCAGCAGGATCACCGCGACCAGGACGTAGGACACGATCGCCCCGGAGAAGCGCGCGCTGACGTCGAAGGCGCCGCCCATCCGCATCGCGTCGTGGCTGACGGTGCTGGCGATCTCGCCGGTGGTGACCTGCGCCGGCAGCGCCGGGCCCGTGCGCGCGGTGTGGTGCGCGATCAGCTGGGCCGTCCGGAACGACGCCTGCAGCCAGTTGGACACCGCGACCCGGTGCCGCATGACGCCGGCACCGGCCTGGAGCAGCCCCAGCCCGAGCACGACGAGCGACCAGCGCACGGCCGCCGCGGCGTCGAGCGCGGCGACCCCGGCGTCCAGGCCGCGCCCGATGGCGTACGGCACCAGTGCCTGGGCCAGCATCCAGGCCACGCCGAAACAGACGCCGACGAGCAGCGTCACCCACTGTCCGCGCGCGATCCACCAGAGGAACCGGGCCGGCGAGCGCAGGTCCGGCACCCCCGGATCGGTGAGCGGGAGGGTGCGCACGTCGCCCCACGGTACGGATCACGCACGACCCTGGTCGACGGGGTTTCGCCTCCGCGTTTCGTGTCGCAGCCGCGCTCGCGCTGACCACCGGGCCCCCCGTTCCCGCTGCCCGATCTTGTGCCACGTGGGGATCCGCTCACGAGATCGGCGGTGGTCTCCCGTATCGGTCAGCTGGCGTTGTGGCGGCGGTTTGTGAAGCGCCGGTACAGCCAGCTCGCGAGTCGGTGCCCCTGGGTACCCAGCTGTGCTTCTGCTCGGCGAGATGCCTCGAGTGCTGCGAAGCCGTAGTTGCGCATTTCCGTCTCGTAGTCACCGATCGCCGTGACCAGCCCGTCGTGCTCGGCCGAGCCGACCGCGAGTGTGGAGCAGAGAAGCCCGGCGTCTTGGAGCGCGGTGTTCGCGCCCGATCCTCGGGCAGGACTCATGGCGTGGATCGCATCGCCGAGCAGGGTCACCCGGCTTGGTGGCCCTGCCGGGGTCGGTTTGACGTGCGCACCAGAACGAAGAAGGTCTGGTCAACGGCGGCCAGGGCGACGAGGGAGCGCAGATCACGGTGCCACGAGGTGATGGTCGAGGTGGCGAGCTCGTGTAGACCTTGGGGGTCGCGCGCAGCGAGGTCGCTGTCGGGGACCCCGAAGCCCTCCTGGTCGGTCGATACCGCCCACATCAGGTAGTGGTCGGCGGGGGACAACGCGGCGGCCGGGGCGCGAGCGGCGGCGGCCCGCTCGGGACGCTGACGGAAGCGGACCAGCCCGCTGGCCAGGCCAACCCTCCCACCGACCACCGCGGTGAAGCCCTCGCGCAGCGACGGTGGCAGGAGAGCCTCGACGGTCTGGGTGAGCGGGGTCTTGCCATAGATGACCCTCGACCCGGTGTCGAGCAGCTCGGCGTGCGGCAGGTACTGGCGGCGCACCACCGAGTTGACTCCGTCCGCGCCGACCAGCACATCCGCGACCGCCACCGCGCCATCGGCGAAGCGAAGTCGCACCCCGTCCGCATCGGCATCGAAGCCGGTCAGGTGGGCACCGAAGACGAGTTGATCGTCCAATCCGGCGGCGAGAACCTCCCGCAGGGTCTGCCGGTTGGCCGAGGTCGACAGGCTCTGCGCCGCGAACGGGTCCCTCCCGGCGTCGAGCGGCGTCTGCTGCAAGACCCGCAACTGCTCGCTGAGCACGCTGAAACAGCGGCTCGGCTCGCTGCACGTAGCAACGAAGAGCTCGAACAGCTCCGGCGGCAGGCAGCGCTCCAGGGCCAGACCCGCCCGCGCGTCCAGGTGCAGTCGGTAACCCTGGTGCCGAGACACCAAGCCGGTGTCGGCCTCGTACACCGTCACCTCCAGCCCGTTCTTTCGCAGACCCTGGGCCAGGCACAGGCCACCCAAACCGCCGCCGGCGATGGCCACCCGCAATCCGCTCACCCACGCACGCTAGCCGTGTCCCGCCAGTCAACGGCATCGAAGGACCAGCGAGGACCGACCCAGGACCGACCCCAGCCGGTCCGCCCACAGAGGGATCTCGATATGAGATCAACCAACGCCGTCGACGGGGCCTCGCATGCTGGTCCGCCGAGCGCTTGTCATCGGGGCGGCCGGGCTGTCGTAGCCTGCGGGTGTGGGGAATCAACGGGCCAGCTACGGCATCGACGCGCCCACGGTGCCGATCGTCTTCGCGGTCTGTGTGCTGGTGTCGGGGGTGGGCGTTGTTCTCGCGCTGGTCACCGGCGCCTCGCCGGGGTCGATCATGGGCCCGGCGATCCCGTTGGCGTTCTTCGCGATCTTCCTGGGGACCTATCTCCATTCCACGCTCCGTGGGAAGTTCGCGGTGTGGGAGGAGTTGCTCGACCAGACGGGGCTATCCCCCGGGGCTCGGGTTCTCGACCTCGGCTGCGGTCGCGGTGCGGTGCTGCTCGCGGCGGCACGTCGGCTCGGGCCCGAGGGTCGCGCCGAGGGGATCGACCTGTGGCGCAGCATCGACCAGTCCGGTAACTCCATCGACCTGACCCGTGACAACGCACTGGCGGAGGGGGTCGCCGACCGGGTGGAGCTGCATACCGGTGACCTATGTGCCCTCCCGTTCGATGATGACTCCTTCGACGTGGTGCTCTCCAGCCTGGCGATCCACAACATCAAGCCCGAGGCCGACCGGGAGCACGCGGCGCTGGAGGGGCTCAGGGTGCTGCGTCCCGGTGGTCAGCTGGTGATGGTCGACCTGCCCGCCGGAAAGGGCTACCTGAGGCTTCTCGCCGGAAAACTCGACGACGCCCGGCCGCGCGGCGTGGGCTGGCGAATGTGGTGGGGTGGTCCGTTCTACGCCAGCACCGCACTGTCCGGCACCAAGGGCGCGCGATGACCTGATCGCCCGTTTCACCACATCGCCTGTCACCGTTCGGTGCGCTACCTCGACGGGTCCCGCTCCTCATCGCGCCCGGGGGTGTCTTCGGCATCGTCACCTTCGCCCCGGACGCCGGCCGGCTGCCCACCGACGCCGACGTGATACCACCGGCGACAATGGTGGTGGCGGGCGGGAGTGCGAGCGGGCTACGCCGAGTCGACCAGCAGCTGGGCGACCGGCCTGGAGGTCATCGAGGTGCCCCGGTCGGCGTGCACGCTCGGCGGCGCGCCGTAGGCAACGACCGCGTGTGCCGACGTCGTTCTGCAGCCGGACTGGCTCACTCGGCTTGGCGGTCTCGTTGAGTCGGCGGGCACCGGTGGGTGCAGCAGGTCCAGAATGAAGGCATGTTCGAGGGGTACTTTCTGGATACGGTGAAGGAGGTGTCGAGCGTCCGGTTGCGGGCGCGATCCGACGGCTCCGGACCGGCGGCGATCCCGCTGCAATGAGGTTTTCTCACCGGACTGGCCGCTGAAGGTGGAGTAGGACGAGAGCGGCGGCGGTGATGGCGCCGATTCTCCACGGGTCGAGGGTGACGCGTTCGAGCGCTTTCCAGCTGCGTTTGAGCAGCGCGTTGGCCCGTTCG
>JBBRVP010000049.1:0-24920 GCA_038246785.1 Jiangellales bacterium | reverse complement strand
GAACGGCTCCCCGAACACGCCGAGGCCATGATCAAGTGGTCCATGATCGGACTCATGACCCGCCGACTCGCACCCGCCCCTGGCCGCCGAGCCTGGCAGCCAGCTGCGGCCTCGTAGCCGCTTTCCCAACACGTTCTTAGAACGGGGAACCCATGAGCAGTTTCGTCCGTCGTTGTCTCGCCGTCCTCCTTGGACTCGGCCTGATTCTCGCCGCGACGCTCGTCGCGGCCGCACCCGCGTCTGCCCGACCCAACTGCGACGGCGACAACCCGCCGCCGATCTGCTTGCCCGACCCGCCGCCTCCTCGCTACCCGGACCTGCAGGCGTCGATCAGCGGACCGGCGGCTGCCAGCAGCGGCACCACGACGACCTACACGATCACCGTGCACAACCCCGGCGGCGCGAACCCCGCTCCGGCCAGCGGCGTGCAGCTCGCGGCGAGCGTCAGCTCTGGCGCCACCGTGTCCGGGGCGGCCGGAGACGACGGCTTCACCTGCACGCGGTCTGGGTCCGCCGCCAGTTGCTCCGGCGGCTTCCTGCGTATCGGTGGTGTCGCGACGATCACGCTGTCAGCCACGATGCCGAACGCGGCAGCCCAGGTGACGGCATCCGCCACGGTCGACCCGGCGAACGCGATCGAAGAACGCGACGAGAGCAACAACAGCGCCTTGGTGACCACGACTGTGACGGTCCCGCCGCGGCCCGACCTCGCGATGACGATGACCGGCCCGACGTCGGTGCGCGGCATCTACGAGGCGGGCGCCTGGACGATGACGATCACCAACCAGGGTACGGCTCCGGCCGACCCGGTCAACGTGCGCTGGCTGACCAACTGGGGCGGCGACGTCAACGCGAACGCCGTCAAGAGCGGCGCCATCGGCTTCACCTGCACGGTGCCGCACGAGTACGTCCAGCAGATCGCCTACTGCTACGGCAACGGCCCGCTCGCCCCGGGCGCCAGCGCGACGATCACCATCACCGCGGTTCCCCCGGCGCCGGACAATGTCTACGGCCCCGCTGGGCAGTCGAACGTCACGGCCACCGTGGACTACCAGCAGATCGTGACGGAGTCGAACGAGGGCAACAACGCCGCCAGCGTGAATTCGACGATCACCTGGTGAGGCCGGCTTCACCGGATGGCGGCCCCTCGCTGGGGCCCGACACGCTGCAGCGCTGTTTGGGGCTCACATCGACGAACCCGGCTGTGAACTGCGTAGATGTGTCACGGAAACCGTCCCGGCGTGCGGGCTAGTCGCACGCGTCAACCTGGTCTGCCGCATTCCGGCGAGACAGACCCTGTTGGCCAGCAGCGCAGTCGGCGTGATCGCTACGGTGGATGTCGTCGCGGCCTGCCCCCTGTGCGGCCGATGGGTGTTGGACGGGCTCGGAAGGGGACTGCGAACCGTGATCCTTCCGGAGGTCAGGGACCCTCGCCTCGTGACCATCCGCCGCGGTGGGACTCTCACGGATGCCGACCACCGTCTCCTCGCGCTGTGGGCAGCGTCGTGCGCGGAGCACGTCCTCGGCCTCTTCGAGTCGGCACGGCGACCGGACCCGAGACCGCGCGAGGCGATCGAGCACGCTCGCGCCTGGGTGCGCGGCGAGGTCAGGATGATGCAGGCCCGGGCGGCCGGTGGCCATGCCATGGGCGCGGCCCGAGACCTGCGCGGAGCCGGACGGTATGCCGCGTATGCCGCTGGCCAGGCCGGGTGCGTCGCACATGTCGCCGCACACGAGCTCGGTGCGGCCGCCTATGCGATCAAGGCCGCGCGTGCGGCAACTCCTGCCGGCGAGAGCGAGGAGGCGGGGCGACGGGAGTGTCAGTGGCAGCGGGACCAGCTCCCGGACGCGATTCGTGAACTCGTCCTAGACGACGAGCGGTTGCGGAACGGCATCTGCTGGTCGGTGTTTGAATACTGAGTCGGCCGTGCGGGGGACCGGCTAGGGACCTCGCACGACTGGGACCAGGTGGCCTGGTGTGCAACGTGTCGTGCTCGCGGCCGTGCCGTCTTCGCTGCATCTCGACAACGCTCAGCCGCCGACCGCCATGTCGACGAACCGCGAGTAGTGCCCCTGGAACGCCACCGTGACGGTGGTGGTCGGACCGTTGCGGTGCTTGGCGAGGATGAGGTCGGCCTCGCCGGCGCGGGCCGACTCCTTCTCGTACATGTCCTCTCGGTGCAGGAGCAGCACCATGTCGGCGTCCTGTTCCAGCGACCCGGACTCGCGCAGGTCCGACAGCAGCGGCTTCTTGTCCTGACGCTGCTCCGGACCGCGGTTGAGCTGGCTAAGCGCGACCACCGGGACCTCGAGCTCCTTAGCCAGCAGCTTGAGCGAGCGGGAGAACTCCGACACCTCGACCTGGCGGCTCTCGACCTTTTTGCCGCTTGAGAGCAGCTGCATGTAGTCGAGCACGACCAGCCGCAGGTCGTGCCGCTGCTTGAGCCGCCGGCACTTCGCGCGGATCTCCATCATCGACATGTTGGGCGAGTCGTCGATGAACAGCGGCGCGCTGGACACCTCGCCGGTCTTGCGGGCGATCCGCGACCAGTCCTCGTCGGTCATGTGGCCGGTGCGCATGTGCTGCAGCGACACCCGGGCCTCGGCCGACAGCAACCGCATGGCTATCTCGTTGCGGCTCATCTCCAGGGAGAACAGCACCGCGGTCAACCCGTGCCGGATCGACGCGGAGCGGGCCACGTCGAGGGCCAGCGTCGACTTCCCGGCCCCGGGCCGGGCGGCGACGATGACCATCTGCCCGGGGTGCAGTCCGTTGGTGACCTCGTCGAGGTCGGCGAAGCCGGTGGGTACGCCGACGAACTGGCCGCCGCGCGAGCCGATGGCCTCGATCTCGTCGAGGGTGCCCTCCATGATCTCCGACAGCGGCCGGTAGTCCTCGCTGGTGCGACGCTCCGTGACCGAGTAGACCTCCGCCTGGGCCCGGTCGACCACGTCGTCGACCTCGCCGTCGGCGGCGTAGCCCAGCTGCGCGATGCGGGTGCCCGCCTCGACCAAACGGCGCAGGATCGCCCGCTCGCGGACGATCTCGGCGTAGTAGCCGGCGTTGGCCGCGGTCGGGACGGAGGCGACGAGGGTGTGCAGGTACGGCGCGCCGCCGATGCGGCCGAGCTCGCCGCGGCGCTGCAGGTCTGCGGAGACCGTGATGGCGTCGGCCGGCTCGCCCCGGCCGTAGAGCTCCAGGATCGTGTCGTAGACCGTCTCGTGGGCCGGCCGGTAGAAGTCGTGGCCGCGGACCACCTCGACGACGTCGGCGATGGCGTCCTTGCTGAGCAGCATGCCGCCGAGCACCGACTGCTCGGCCGCGACGTCCTGCGGCGGAGTGCGGTCGAGGCTCGGCCCGCGAGAGCTTTGCTGCGGCAGCTCGGCGACGCTCACGATGACCCGCCTCCCGTCCGCGCGATGCCAGGTCGATCCGTCGGGACAGTTCTGCCGCAGGGGTGGGACACAACCGCAACGCTCCGCCCGGACGCAGACCCGGCGGCGGACGTTACGCAGCGCGACCGGCGCTGACCAGCGGAGCCGCATCGACGTCGTCCACAGAGCTGTGGACGACGCTGGGGACAACGGACAGCGGGTGGCGGGGACCGTGTGGACGACGCTGGGGAGGACACGCCCGGGACGGCCGGAAGGCCGGCCGTGACCTGCGCCGATGCGCCCAGCTGCCTGTGCGTCGCGGCGGGGTTCGCAAGGAGTGGATGCCGTCACAACCTCGAGTGGGCTCAGCCACTTACGGCTGCCCAGGCGCGGGAGCCGCCGGGGTCCGGCCGGGCGCGGCGCACGGCCGGCGGAGGTGGCTAGCCTGCCGCGAGTGCGACGGCCCCGGTTGGACCCGCTGGACCGGGAGGTGGCCCGGCTGGCGCTCCCGGCGCTCGGGGCGCTGGTGGCCGAGCCTGCCTTCCTGCTGGCCGACTCGGCGATCGTCGGTCACCTCGGGACCCCGCAGCTGGCCGCGCTCGGGCTCGCCGGCACCGTGCTCGCGACGGTGGTCAGCCTGGCGGTCTTCCTCGCCTACGGCACCACCGGCTCGGTGGCCCGGCTGCTCGGCGCCGGCGACATGGCGGGGGCGCTGCGGCAGGGCGTCGACGGTTGCTGGCTCGGCACCGGGCTGGGCGCCGGGCTGGCGGTGGCGGGCTGGCCGCTGGCGCCGGCCGTCGTCGCGTTGTTCGGCGCACCGTCCGCGGTGGCGGCGCTGGCCACGACGTACCTGCGGGTCGGCCTGCTCGGGATGCCGGGAATGCTGCTGGTGCTCGCGGCCACCGGCGTGCTCCGCGGTCTGCAGGACACCCGAACACCGCTGGTCGTGGCGGTCATTGGAGCGGTCGCGAACGTCGGGCTCAACCTCGGGCTCGTGTACGGCGTCGCCGGTTGGGGAGGTCTAGGGCTGGTCGGCTCGGCGCTCGGCACGGTGATCGCGCAGACCGGCATGGCGCTGGCGTTCGTGCGGGTGGTGGCGCGAGCCGCCGGCCGGCACGGCGTGAACCTGCGCCCCGACCTGACCGGCGTACGCCGGGCGTGGGGGGCCGGCCTGCCGCTGCTCGTGCGCACCGGCGCGATGCGAGTCGCCCTGCTGGCCACCACCTGGGCTGCGGCCGCACTGGGCACCGACGCGCTGGCGGCGCACCAGATCGCGTTCACCACGTGGCTGTTCCTGTCCCTCGCCCTGGACGCGCTGGCCATCGCCGCGCAGGCGCTCGTCGGCCGCTCGCTTGGCGCCGGTGACATCGCCGGCACGCGTACCCTCACCCGCCGGCTGGTGGTGCGGGGGCTGGCCTTCGGTGTCGTCACCGGGCTGACGCTGGCGGCGTTGTTGCCGGTGTACGCGGGGTGGTTCACCACGGACCCGGCCGTGCGGGCGCAGCTGTCCGGGGCCCTGCTCGTCGCGGCCCTCATGCAGCCGCTGGCGGCGTGGGTGTTCGTGCTCGACGGCGTGCTGATCGGCGCCGGCGACGGCCGCTACCTCGCCGTGCTCTCGGTGCTCGTGCTGCTGCCCTACCTGCCGCTGGTCGTCCTGGTGGCCGACCGGGCCGCCGACCAGTCCTGGCGGTGGGTGGCCTTCACGGTGTGGATGGCCGGGCGGCTGGTGCTCCTCGTCGTCCGCGAGCACGGCAGCGCCTGGCTGGTGCCGGGCGCCGTACGAGCGTGACGAGCACGGGGTCCCTGCGCGGCTCGAGCCGAGCGCATCGGGGGACGATGAGGGCATGACAGCGCGCGAAGCCGTCCCGGACCCGCGGGACCCGCTGGACGGCCCCTACCGCCCGGTCCCGCTGCTGCACGAGCGGCTGGACCCGGCAGAGGCGTTGCGCCGCTCCCGCGAGCTGCTCGACTGCCTGCAGGCGCGCCGCAGCGTGCGGGCGTTCTCCACCGAGCCGGTGCCGTGGGAGCTGGTGGCCAACGCGGTCGCCAGCGCGGCCACCGCGCCGTCCGGTGCGCACGCCCAGCCGTGGACGTTCGTCGTCGTCGAGGACCCCAACGTCAAGGCCCGCATCCGAGCCGCCGCGGAGGAGGAGGAGCGCCGCTCGTACGCCTCGCGGATGCCGGAGGACTGGCTGCGGGCGCTGCGCCGGCTGGGGACCGACGAGGTCAAGGCGCACCTCACCGACGCGCCGTACGTCATCGTCGTCATGGCCCAGGCGCACTACGTGGGTGCGGACGGGTGGACGCGCAAGCACTACTACGTGCAGGAGTCGGTCGGGATCGCCTGCGGGCTGCTGCTGGCCTCGCTGCAACGGGCCGGCCTGGCGACCTTGACCCACACCCCCTCCCCGATGCGGTTCCTGCGGGAGGTGCTGGGCCGGCCGGCCCAGGAGCGGCCCTACCTGGTCGTACCGGTCGGCTACCCCGCGCCGGGAGCCACCGTGCCCGACCTGCAGCGCAAGCGGCTCGACGAGGTGCTCGTGCGGGTGTGAGACCGGCCCGAGCACCGTCGGGTGGTCAGGCCGGGACGACCTCGACCCGTACCGTCGCCGACACGTCCGGGTGCAGCCGCACCGTGACGGAGTGCTCGCCGACGACCTTGATCGGCTGGCGGACCTCGACGCGTCGACGGTCGATCTCCGGCCCGCCGGAGCGGGACACCGCGCCGGCGATGTCGGCCGGGGTCACCGAGCCGAAGAGCCGGCCACCTGCGCCGGCGCGGACCGCCAGGCGCACGGAGGTGGCCTCCAGCCGCGCCTTGACGTCCTGCGCCGAGCTGGCGTCGCGCACCTCGCGCGACGCACGGCCCTGGCGGATGGCCTCGACCTGGCGCTCGCCGCCCCGGGTCCAGCCGATCGCCAGGCCGCGCGGCACGAGGTAGTTGCGGCCGTAGCCGTCCTTGACTTCGACGACGTCACCGGCCGAGCCGAGGCCGCTGACCTCCTGGGTGAGGATGAGCTTCATCGCAGCGACGTCCCTCAGCGAGCGGTCGAGGTGTAGGGCAGCAGCGCCATCTCGCGGGCGTTCTTGATCGCCTTGGCGATCTCGCGCTGCTGCTGGACGCTGACGCCGGTCACCCGCCGGGCGCGGATCTTGCCGCGGTCGGAGACGAACTTGCGCAGCAGCGCGGTGTCCTTGTAGTCGATCGTGTCGATCTTCGCGGACTTGAGCGGGTTGAGCTTCTTCTTCGGCTTGCGCAGTGGCGGCTTGGCCATCGTGGTGCTCCTGGTGTCGGGAGCCCGGCGGGTCGCGCCGGGATGGGGATGCTGTTGGACTTGGCCGGTAGTCGTGGACGGTGACGGTTGGTGACGGTGACGATCAGAACGGCGGGATCAGAACGGCGGGATCAGAACGGCGGCTCGTCGGCAGAGCCGCCACCGCCCCACGGGTCGTTGCCGGGCGCCGTAGTAGCGCTGCCGGCGCCGGCCGTGGCCGGGGCAGTGGCCCACGGGTCGTCGGTGCCGCCGGCACGGGCGGGGCCGCTGCTGTCGCCGAAGCCAGCGCTGGAGCGGGACGTGCGGGTGACCTTGGCCGTGGCGTACTTCAGGCTCGGGGCGACCTCGTCGACGTCGATCTCGTAGACGGTACGCTTCTCGCCCTCGCGGGTTTCGTAGGAGCGCTGCTTGAGCCGGCCCTGGACGACGACCCGGGTGCCCTTGGTGAGCGACTCGGCGACGTTCTCCCCCATCTGCCGCCAGGCGGAGCAGGTCAGGAACAGGCTGTCGCCGTCCTCCCACGCGTTGGTCTGCTTGTTGTACGTGCGCGGCGTCGAGGCGATCCGGAAGCTCGCCACGGCGGCGCCGCTCGGGGTGAAGCGCAGCTCGGGGTCGTCGACGAGGTTGCCGACGACCGTGATGACGGTCTCGCCTGCCATGCGGTGCCTCCCGGGCGGTGGGTACGGAGGAGCGGGTCGCTCGTGGGTCGGTGCTCAGTGCGCGTCGCGACGGACGACCTTGGTGCGCAGCACGACCTCGTTGAGGCCGAGTTGGCGATCGAGTTCCTGCACGGTCGCCGGCTCGCACTGCAGGTCCAGGACGGCGTAGATGCCCTCGGACTTCTTGGCGATCTCGTAGGCGAGCTTGCGACGGCCCCAGACGTCGACCTTCTCCACCTTGCCGCCGTCGTTGCGGACGACGCCGAGGTACTGGTCGAGGCTCGGCGCGACGGTGCGCTCCTCGAGGTCGGGATCGAGGATCACCATGACTTCGTACTGACGCATGCCTGAACCACCTCCTGTGGACTCTGCGGCCACGGTCTCTCCGTGGCAGGAGGGCTGGTGCGTCGACCGGCCCGGCTCCCGAGACGGTGTCCGTCCTGTTTCGGAACCGTAGGGGACCGGGCCGACAGCGGGGGCCAGCCTACCAGCGCCGCTGTGGACGACGGTGCGGCTCGGTGGACCCGTCAGGGGTCCCTCCTACGCTGTCCAGCCATGGATCCGCCCGTCCACGACGAGCCCGTCCCCGACGAGCCCGTCCCCGACCCGCCCCTCCTCGGCGCCCACGTCACCGACGACGACCCGCTGGCTGCAGCCGCGGCGCGCGGCGCCAGGCTGGTCCAGGTCTTCCTCGGCGACCCGAAGGGCTGGAAACCGCCGGCGGTCGCCTTCACGGGTGGAGCGCCCGCGCTACGCGTTGCCGCGGCGCAGGCGGGTGTGGGCCTGTACGTCCACGCCCCCTACCGCATCAACGTGGCCACCACCAACAACCGCATCCGCATCCCCAGCCGAACGCTGCTCCAGCAGCACGTCGACGGGGCCGCCGAGATCGGCGCGCAGGCGTTGATCGTGCACGGCGGCCACCTGGACAGGGACGACGATCCGGAGGTCGGCTTCGCCAACTGGGCCAAGTGCGTCGCCCGGCTCGAACAGCGGGTGCCGGTGCTCATCGAGAACACCGCCGGCGGCGACAACGCGATGGCCCGCCGGCTCGACCGGATCGGTCGGCTCTGGGACGCCGTCGGCGACTCCGGCGTGGGCTTCTGCCTCGACACCTGCCACGCCTGGGCGGGCGGGATCGAGCTCAGCGATGTCGTCGAGCGTGTGCTGGCCCGCACCGGACGGATCGACCTCGTGCACGCCAACGACAGTCGCGACGGCTTCGACTCCGGCGCCGACCGGCACGCCAACCTCGGCGCCGGACAGCTCGACGCCGACGAGCTCGCGAGCGCCGTCCGGGCAGCGGGTGCCCCCGTGGTCGTGGAAACCCCGGGTGGGGCCGCGGGACAGTCCGCCGACCTGGGGTGGCTGCGCGAGCGGCTGGCGGACTAAGCCCTCGAGCCGAGCGGCGCGCCGTCCGCGCCGGCGGTCGCCGTCGGGCGGACCTCGTCGCGCACCGTGCGCAGCGCGTGGACGACCGTATGCAGCGCCTCGATGTCGAGCAGGCCGGTGAACCAGCGTTCGACGACGGCCAGGTGTCCGGGCAGGACGAGGTCGAGCCGGGCCAGGCCGGCCTGGGTGAGCGTGGCATGGAAGCCGCGCCGGTCGGTGAGGCACACGACGCGCTCGACGAGCCCGGCCCGCTCGAGCCGGTCGACGACCCGGGTGATCCCGCTGTTGGACAGCGTGGTCTGGGCGGCGAGGTCACTCATCCGCAACCGGTTCCCGGGAGTGCGGGCCAGCCGTAGCAGGACGCCGAACTCCGCCAGGTCCAGCCTGTGCTCGCGCAGCTGGAGGGCCACCTTGCCCGACAACCCCTCGAAGGCCTCGATCAGCAGGCCCATGCTCGTGAGGCGCTCGTCGTAGATGTCGGACACGCTTGCAGCGTACGGTTGTCGACCTGCGCAACGGGCCAGAAACGAGCACCTGCTCGTCCGCCGGCGGTCGGTAGCCCTGCGACCCTCACGGCGAGACCTTCGTAGGCCTCCACCAGCAGCCGTCGTGGTGAGGCGCTGGTCGCCGACGTGCTCCATACCGCCCATCGCAACGGTCATTGATGGAGGGGAATATCGTCGGAGCAACAATGGCTGGTGCAGTGGGTGGACGGCCCGCGCCGGGCCGTATTCCCGCCCCGGCCAAGAGGAGCCAGCATGAGCATCCAGACCCGCCTCGTCGACGGGATCGAGATCCCACAGCCCGGCACGTTCGTCCTCGACCAGAACCACACCAGCGTCGGCTTCGTCGCCCGGCACCTGATGGTGACCAAGGTGCGGGGTCGGTTCGCCGAGGTCGAGGGCAGGATCGTGGTCGCCGAGGACGCCGCCGCGTCGAGCGCCGAGGCGGTCATCAAGACCGCCAGCCTCAGCACTGGCTCCGAGGACCGCGACGCCCACCTGCGCTCGGGCGACTTCTTCGACGTCGAGAACTACCCCGAGATCCGGTTCGTCAGCACCGCGGTCGAGCGCGACGGAGGGCAGTTCCGAGTCACTGGCGACCTCACCGTCCGGGACGTCACCAAGCCGGTCGTGCTCGACGTCGAGATCGACGGCGTGGCTGTCGACCCGTGGGGCGGCGAGCGGCTCGCCGTCACCGCAACCACCGAGGTCGAACGCGAGGACTGGGGCCTGACCTGGAACGTGGCGCTGGAGAGCGGCGGCGTGCTCGTGTCCAAGAAGGTCACCCTGGAGATCGAGGCGCAGGCCGTCCGGCAGTCCTGACGTGCGGCGGGCCCGGCCCGCGTCGCACGGCTCAGACGCCGCGCCAGGGCCGGTCGCCGCCGGGGCCGGTCGCCGCCGCGCGAGCGCGGCCCACGCGGAGGCGGTCGGTAGCCTGCGGCCCCGTGACCTCCGCGCTGCAGGTGCGCACCCTCACGCCGGCCGAGCACCTGGCCGCCGTACGGCGCCGGGCGTCGGTGAGCTTCCTGCAGACCCCGGCGTGGGGGAAGGTCAAGACCGGCTGGCGCCCGGAGTCGGTGGGTTGGGTCGACGCCGCCGACCGGGTCGTGGGCGCCGGGCTCGTCCTGCACCGCCGGCTGCCACGGCTGCCGCGCAGCCTGGCCTACCTGCCGGAGGGCCCGGACATCGACTGGGCCGACCCAGACCTGCGCCGCTGGCTCGACCCGCTCGTGGCGCACCTGCGCGGGCAGGGCGCCTTCGCCGTTCGGATGGGGCCGCCGGTCGTCATCCGGTGCTGGGGCAGCTCGGCGCTCAAGACCGCGCTCGCCGATCACGGCACGGCCCGGCTGTCCGAGCTGCAGGCCGACGAGAGCCGACCGGAGGGGATCGACCTGGCGATGCGGCTGCGCGCGCTCGGCTGGGCGCCGCCGCGGCAGGGCAAGGGGTTCGCCGCCGGACAGCCGCGGTACGTCTTCCAGGTCCCGCTGGCCGGCCGTACCGAAGCCGACCTGCTTGCCGGGTTCAACCAGCTGTGGCGACGCAACGTCAAGAAGGCGACCAAGGCCGGCGTACGGGTGACCCGCGGCGACGGGGCCGACCTGCCGGCGTTCCACGACCTGTATGCGGAGACGGCCCGCCGCGACGGTTTCCTGCCCCGCCCGCTCGGCTACTTCCAGACGATGTGGCAGGCCATGACCGGCGAGCACCCCGATCGGCTGCGGCTCTACCTCGCCCACCACGACGGTGACCTCGTAGCCGCGACGACGATGGTCGTCGTGGGCGAACACGCGTGGTACTCCTACGGCGCCTCGTCCACGGCCAAGCGGGAGGTGCGCGGGTCCAACGCCGTTCAGTGGCAGATGATGCGCGACGCGCTCTCCGCCGGGTGCCGGGTCTACGACATGCGCGGCATCACCGACACCCTGTCGGCGGATGACCCGCACGTCGGGCTCATCCGCTTCAAGCTCGGCACCGGCGGGCAGGCCGTGGAGTACGCCGGGGAGTGGACCTTGCCGGTCAACCGGCTGCTCACGCGGGCCTTCGACGGCTACCTGAGCCGGCGCGGCGGAGGCTAGACCCCGTGCCGCTGACACTACGCATCGACGCCGCCCGCTGGCGGGCGCACCAGGAGGTCTACGTCGCGACCGCCGGCGGGCCGTCGGCGGTGGTGCCGGTGGTGAAGGGCAACGGGTACGGGCCGGGGCGCGCCGTCGTCGCGGCCGAGGCGGTCCGGCTCGCGGTGCCCGCCGTCGCGGTCGGCACCTACGACGAGCTGGCCGACGTGGCGCGCCGGGTTGCCCCCGCCGACGTGGTCGTCATGACGCCATGGCGGCCCGGCCAGGCTGGGTCGGCTGTGCTCGGTGAGCAGGTGATCCACACGGTGTCGCGGCTGGAGGACCTCGCCGCGCTGGCCGCCTCCGCTGCCCAGCCGCGGGTGGTGGTCGAGCTGCTCACCTCGATGCGACGGCACGGCATCGACCCGGCCCAGCTGGCCGAGGTGGTGCCGCTGCTCGACGGCGTCCGCTTCGAGGGCTGGAGCCTGCACTTGCCGCTCTCGCGCACCGATCCGGTGGCCGAGGCCGTCCGGCTCGGCGCGCTGGCCCGCGCACATCGGGACGGACCGCTGTGGGTCTCGCACGTGCCGCCGGGCCGGCTGCGCGAGGTGGGCGGCGACGTCCGGCTGCGCACGGGCACCGGACTGTGGCTGGCCGGCCACCACGCGATGCGCTGGACCGCCACCGTGATCGACGTGCACCGGCTGCGGCGGGGGGACACGTACGGCTACCGGCAGCGGGCCGCCCGCCGCGACGCCACCCTGCTCGTGGTGGCCGGCGGCACCTCGCACGGCATCGGGCTCGCCGGCCCGGCCGCCGCCGTGATGGCACGCCAACGGGCCGCCGCGCTGGCCCGCGGTGCGCTCGAAGCCGTCGGGCACGTCCGTTCGCCGTACCGGCTCGACCGCGCCTTCCTGGCGTTCGCCGAGCCGCCGCACATGCAGTGCTCCATGGTGTGGGCACCGCCGGGTGCCGCCGTCGCCGTCGGCGACGAGCTCGACGCCGCGGTGCGCTACCCCACGACGTACGCCGACGAAGTGACGCTGATGTAGCCCCTCCCCTACCGGCCGGCTAGGGCCGCACCTCGACGACCCCGTGCGCGCCGCGTTCGGCATCCACCATGACGTGGGAGATGAACGGGTAGTGACCGGCCTCGGGGAACGCGAGCTCGACGAAGCCGCCCTGGGCGGGGGACAGCGGCAGGACCTGGCCTCCCCCGGAGGACGCCCGCAACAGATAGCTGCCCTCGGAGTAGACGGTGTCGAACTGGCCGCCCACGACGTGGAAGGCCGACGCCCGGTTGGGACCGGCGTCGAGAACCCAGATCCGCACCCGGTCACCGGCGTGTGCGGTCAGTGGTCGATGGTCGTACTGGTTGGCGTACCCGTTGAACACGACCGCGTCGGGGCGCTCGGCCATGACCTTGTCGACGTCGAGGCGCTGCCCCTGGGCGCCGAGGTAGAGCTCGGACTGGATCACGACGTACTCCTCGGCGACCGGGGCGAGATCGGGAGGGTCGATGACCACGGCCCCGAACAGCCCGTTCGCGATGTGCGCCGACATCGGCATGCTCGCGCAGTGGTACATCCAGATCCCGGCCCGCGTCGCGGTGAAGCGGTAGCGCAGCGACGCCCCGGGTGGGATGGTCCGCATCGGCCGGTCGGGAGCGAGGGCGCCTGCGTGGAAGTCGATGGAATGTCCCATGCTCGCGTGGTTGACCAGCGTGATCTCGAAGACGTCACCGACGGACCCGTGCAGCACCGGCCCGGGCATGGAGCCGTTGTAGGTCCACAGCCGCTGGGTCACCCCCGGGGCGACCTCGCGCACGACCTCCTCCACGGTGAACGTGCGCGTGTGCACCCGGCCCACGGGTGCCGGGGCGAGCCGCGCCGAGTGCGGCGTGAAGGACGGTCCGGGGTCGGCGAGGAAGTCCAGCCGCGCCGCCGCATCGTCGCCGGTACGGGTGGCGGGGCCGGCGCCATGAGACGGCTCGGCCGCTCCCGGCGCTGCGCGAGATGGAGCACCGACGGCCACGACGCTGAGCAGCATCCCCAGCTGTCGGTGTCCCGCCACCGAGCACCAGCCGTCCAGGTCCCGCCCGACCACCCCCACGTCGAGGCGCGCGGACTGCCCGGGCGAGAGCCGCCCGCTGTTGGCACCGGAGTCCAGGACGAGGTCGTGCACCGTTTCGCGGTCGGTGTTGCGGACCGTGATGACCAGTCGGTTTCCGGCGGGCACCTCGATCCGTGACGGAGTGAAGCGCATGTGGTTGGCCGCGACGACGACCTCGGTCGTGCGTCCGGTCGCCGTGACGCCGGCCGAGGCAGGGCCGACCACTGCGCCGTGACCGAGCGCGCTCGGGTCGATCGCGACCCCGGCGGCGGTGGCGAGGAGCACCGCCGCGAGCCCGAGCACCGCCAGCGCGCCGGACTGCCCGCGGGGGCGCCCGGGGGTGAGTGCGGCAGCCGGCGCCGCCTTGGCCCGTCGTGCCACGCGAGCGGCCATCACCAGCAGGGGGAGGAACGCCGCGAACCCGACGATCACCAACACGCCGGCGAGGGTCCGCACCGGTCCCGGCACCGGTGGGAGCGCGACGAGCAGGCCGGCGTTGACCACGACGATCCGTGCCGGGCCGGCCCGGTCGAAGACCTCGTTGGTGGCCCGCACCACGCTCGGACCCCCCCGCAGCATGACCGGCATGAGGTAGGACAGCGCACCGATGAGCACCTGGGCGGCGAACCCGAGCGCGAGCGCCGGGGTGAGCGCAGAGATCCGGTCGTACGCCTGGGCCCACGACGGGGCCGTGAGCAGGGCTGGCGCGAGCAGCGCGAGGGCTCCGACCAGCCAGAGCAGGCCGGCGAGCACCGACCAGGTGGGGAACGCGGACGGCGGCTTGTTTCTCGCGGCGCGCGCGAACGGCACGGCCAGCACGCCCACCCCGACGAGGTAGAGCGCGACGCCGACCGCGGCCCCGGTGAGGACGCCCGCTACCGCGGACACCACGGTCAGCGTCACGGCGGCCACCAGCACGGGCAGCGCCCGCGTCGCGGCACGCTCGGCCCCCGGCGCGATCCGGGTACGGAGCATCGTCGGCCACAACGTCACCAGCGTCCCCAGCACGGTCAGACCCAGCCAGCCGAGGAGGTTGAGGGCGACGTGGGCGGTCACCAGCCGCTCGTGGGTCTCGTCGTCCACGCCGCGCGCCAGCAGGATGCCGAGGAGCGCGCCGACCGGTAGCAGCGCCGCCGCCGCGACGTAGTAGCGGACCGTCGGGGCGAAGCGGGCCGAGAGCGCGGTAGTGAGCTGGCGCAGCAGCGCCCCGCCGTGCCACAGCGCCGCGGCGCCGACCGCGGTCGCCCCCACGGCCGTCACCGGCCAGCGACCGGCGAGCACCCCGACGACGACGAGCAGTGTGCCGGCGTTGAGCAGGACCAGCCGGATCGACTGCCGGACGCGGTCACCGTCCCGGGCGGGGGTGTGCAGCAGGGCGTCCGCGAAGTACCTGCTCCACACCAGGATGGAGTGGCTGACCGCGCCGAGCAGCAGCAGGTGGATCATCAGCCAGCGGGGGGCCGGCAGGGCCTCGTGGAAGACGGCGGCCGCGATCGTCGCGAGCAGCCAGAGCACCGCCGGCACGTCACGCAGCGGCCAGAAGCCGCCGGAGGCGCCGGCCCCCCAACTGCGCCGGACGGAGCCGGGCAACCTCGGGTGCGGGCTCACCCGGGTGCTCCGCGCATGGCTGACCAGGCCGCGACGACGACGAAGGCCAGGATGGCGACGATGTTGAGCAGGCCGCCGGCCTGCCACGCCCAGTGCGCGCCGATGCCGTCACCGACCCACAGCCGTAGCACCAAGGAGGCCTGCAACAGCGCGACGGGCCCGATCAGCGCGGGGTGGTAGGGCAGCGGGCGGCGCAGGACGGCGGGGAGGATCACCGGTGCGTGCGCCATGATCATCGACAGCGTGAACCCGAGGAAGGTGGCGTGCACCACGGCGTCGTAGCCAGGGCCATCGAGAGCGGCACCGCCCACCAACCAGACGGCGCCCGCCACGGCGAGCCAGCCGTAGCCCAGCAGCAGGCAGCCGGCGGAGAACCTCGGCAGGCCGGTGGAGCGGATCAGCCGACGCGCGACGTCGTGGGCGGCCAGCCACCCGACGAGCGCCAGCATGGACAGGCCCAGTGCGGGATAGGTCGGCGGCCAGAGCAGGGAGCCGGAGACCGCCGCTGCGAGGAGTCCGCTGAGCACGACCAGGTCGCGGCCGGCGTCGGGGCCCATGGTGATCCGCGCGAGCTCGAGCCGCTCGCCGGCGATGGTGAGCACGATGAAGCCGACCAACCAGGGGAGCAGCTCGGGCACCGGCAGGCCGGCGAACCACAGCAGTGCGGCGCCCACCGCGAGGACCGCGCCCAGCGCCTGCACCAGGACCGCCTCGTCCCGGGCTCGTCTCCACAGCGGCAGGTAGAGCGCCGCGAGGGCGACCGAGCCGAGGATCAGCAGCAGCTGCCCGGCCCGCAGGGGCGTCGGGGAGAGCACGACGAGGGCTCCCCCACCCAGCAGGCCGGGGGCGAGGAAGCCGGTCGGCCGCCCGAGGGCGACCGCCCGCTCCAGGGCGATGAGCGTGCCGACGAAGCCGAGGACCAGGAGCACCCCGTGCACGTCGGGCAGCCGGCCGGTGGTGACCGGCGCCGGCAGCCCGAGCAGCAGGAGGGCCGCGTCCAGACCGGCCAGCAGGGCGACCCCGGCGGCCAAGAGGAACGGCAGCCGGCCCAGGCCGGTGCGGCGCCGGGGCGGCCTGCTCCGCAAACCCGGCTCGGTGGTCGTGGTCGTGGTCGTCATGCCGGCGGCGGCCGACGGGGCCTCGCCGCGAGGTGAAGGCGGCAGAACCCGGGGTCGGAGAAGGGCAGCAGTTCGACGTCGTCGGCGGAGGCCTCCCACTCCTGCAGCGCTCCGCGCACGATCCCGAGGTGCACGCCGCACACGACGTCGGGGTGGCGACGGGCCGCATCGAGCAGCGGGCACCGGGTGAGCCGCATCGTCGTCGCGCGGGCGTCCGCTCTGGGCGCGAAGCCCATGTCGTCGAGGAGTTCGACGACCTGACGTCTGGCTCCGACGTCGCCACGGCCGGTGCGCTCGCCCTTGGCCCGTGCGAGGTCGCGACCCCAGACCATGCCCGCCTCGACCGCGTCCGTGCCGGGGGTGGGGCTCGTGCGGTGGATGGCTGCCGCCAATGACGACGCCAGGCCGGCGTACTGGGCGACGCCCGGCGCGGGCGGGGCGTCCACGCTCTCGTACAACGAGGCCGGGCGGCCCCGTCCCTTGGGTGTCGAGCGGAGACGACGGACGGCGGCCCGCGCCTCGAGCGAGTCGAGGTGCTCGCGCAGCGTGTTGACGTGCAGTCCGGTGGCCGCACTCAACTGCGCCAGGCTCATCGGCGTCCGGTGCTCCTGCAGCGTGGTGACGACCCTGCCGCGCGAGTCCGACATCCGCGACGCGTCGTCCGGCACCGCCGGGAGCGGGCCGAGCGGCGTCCCGATGGCCGGCCCGCCGACCCGACTATTATTCACGGAGCCAGGGTAGTAAAATCGCGCTCACCGCGCCAACCCGGTGCCCGCCCGCTCCCTCCGGAGGTCATTGCCCGCCATGGACGCCCTCGTGATCGCATCCACCGAAGCGGACGCCCGAGCCGCATCGGCCGTCGAGCAGCACCACGCCCAGCTGGCCGGCACGCTGGCACTCAGGGCCGAGTCCGTTCGCACCGCCGCCGCGCGGGGCGACGAGCAGGGTGCACGCCAGGCCGCCGCCGACCTGGTCGCCTGGTGCGAGCAGGAGCTGGTGCCGCACGCCGTCGCCGAGGAGAGCACCCTGTACGCCGCGGCCCGCTCCCGCCCCGAGGGACGACTGCTCGTGGACGGCATGCTCACCGAGCACGCTGTGATCCTCGACCTCGTCCGCGAGGTCTCCGCGGCCACGACAGCATCAACGGCAGCGGCCGGAGCGCGGGCCCTGCAGGTCGTCTTCGACAACCACCTCGCCAAGGAGAACACCCTCGTCCTGCCGCTGCTGGTCGCCGACCCCGACATCTCGGTGGCGGACCTGCTGGAGGGGATGCACCAGTTGATCGGCGGCGACTACCACCCCGAAGGGCACGCCGAGCACTCGGGCGACACGTCCCCCGCCGGGCACGCGAGCGGGCACGCGTGCGCGTGCGGCGAGGAGGACGGCGCGGCCTATCCGGAGCTCGACGCGCGCGCCGTCCCGCACGCCATCCGGCACGCCACGATCTTCGGCGCGCTGGACGGGATCCGCGTCGGCGGCGGGCTAGTGCTCGTCGCCCCGCACGACCCGCAGCCGCTGCTCGCCCAGATCGAGCGGCGTACCCCCGGTGCGTTCAGCGTGGAGTACCTCCAGCGCGGCCCGGATGCCTGGCGACTCGCGTTCGTCCGCCAGGCGGGCTAGCTGGGGCTAGCTGGGATCAGCCGGGCCCGGACCGGTCGAGCGGATTGATCCAGGTCACGTCGGTGAAGCGAGCGAAGTCCGCATCGGTCGACACGACCGCGACCCCGTGATCGATGGCGAGTGCGGCAAGCGCGGCATCGGTGACCAAGGGTCCGCGGATGCGGTGGCTGCGCACGAGGCGGCCCAGGACGTCCGGGTACGCGAGGGTGGGCTGGGGGACCCACGCCCGCGGCGCAGCGAGCCAGTCCGTGACCTGCGCCCAGGCGGCCTCGGGTTCGAGCGGCTCGGGGAAGGCGCGCGGGTTGGTGGCGATGCGCAGGAATGCCGTGACGGTCTGCCAGGGGAATCCGAGCCTCGTCGGTCCGTTGAGCGCCTCCACGAGCCAGGCGCGGGCCCGGTCATGGTGCGGGTCATCGGCATTGTGCGCGTAGAGCAGGACGTTCGCATCGAGCAGCATCAGCCGTGTGCGTCGCCCTCCAGGATCGCGAGTGTCTCCTCGACATCGTCGAGCGGAACGCGCGGACGTCCCATGGCGGACACGTGCTGGTGGAACCGTCGCGCTTTCGTTTCGCGCTGGGCCAGCCCTCGCCGGGCCAAGTCGTTGACCACTTCGCTCACCCCGACGCCCCGCTCCCGCCGCGCCGTCTCCACCGCCCGCGCGACATCGTCGTCCAGAGTGATCGTCGTCCTCATGCGGCTAGACTAGCATCATGATGCTGCACTTGTGTTCAACTCCGGGTCAGCCGGCCCAGCGGCTGGTGAGGAAGGCAACGGCCCAGACCGCCGCGAGGGGCGCGCTCACCGCGACGTACGCCAGCAGCCACCGGGGCCGCCGCAGCAGCAGCGCGCCGGCGAGGACCCACAGCGGCCACCAGAGCAGCGTCGCGCGCGGGACGGAGAAGAACCAGTACGAGGTGGCGAACGCCGCGACCTGCAGCCCGACCCACGTCGCCTCGGCCCAGCGGCGCCGCCACAGCAGCACGACGCTGACCGTGAGCCCGATCGCGACGGCGACGAGCTCGGCGCGGAACATCCACGTGAAGTCGGCCTGGCGCAGCGACCCGGTCGCCGCGTCCCAGGTGTGCTGGGCGGCGGTCCACGGCCAGGTGAAGGTGCGGTACCACTCCTGCTCCTGCGCGTGCATCCAGGCCAGCCAGTCGCCGGTCACGGAGTGCAGGTAGGCCATCCACGCCGCCAGCA
This sequence comes from Jiangellales bacterium, assembly GCA_038246785.1. Classification (GTDB taxonomy): domain Bacteria; phylum Actinomycetota; class Actinomycetes; order Jiangellales; family Jiangellaceae; genus JBBRVP01. The sequence goes on along the minus strand of JBBRVP010000049.1, from coordinate 6,004 downwards.
CCGCCACCGGCACCAGCAACCAGGCCAGATCGCCGAGCCGTCGGCGCGGTCGGGGGGCCGCCGGGTCGGTCCCGACCAGCCACGCCACCGCGAGCGCGACGACGAGGAAAACGCCGCTGACCCGCACCGTGCAGGCCAGCCCGGCGAGCAGCGCCGCCGTACGCCAGCGCTCGTCGCGGGCGGCCAGCCAGGCGGGCAGGGCCAGGCCCAAGAACAGCGACTCGGTGTACGGCGCGGCGAGGAACACCGACGGCGGGGACAGCAGCCACAGGGCCACGACCAGCCTGCCCGGGTCGCGGCCCAGGACCCCCGCACCCGCCGGCAGCACCGCCCGGGCCAGCCGGCCCAGCGCCACCGCCGCCACGCCGCCGGCGACCGCCGACACCAGCGACCCGGCGACCACCCCGGCCAGCCCGAGGCGCTGTCCGAGCGCGATGAGCAGCGGCAGCCCCGGGAAGAAGGCTTCGTTGGGTACGCCGGTCGGCTCACCCGCGTACCCGTAGTCGGCGATGCCCTGGAAGTGCACGAAGTCCCAGCGGCCCCAGCGTTGCGTCCAGGCCAGGGCCGGCTCGGCCAGCCCGGCGTCGGCGACCAGCCAGCCGACCGCGCCGGCCAGCGTCCACATCGCGACGAGGAAGGCCGCCCACAGCCACAGGACGTCGCGGTCGCCACGACTCATGCGCAAGCTGCTCACGCTACGGCCGTCGACTCGGACGCGGGCGCGGGCTCCGGCATCTCGCGGCCGGCCGGGACCGGGTCCCGCTCTGGCCGCAACACGTCGCGGACCACCACCGCCATCAGCCAGAGCAGGCAGCCGGCGCGGACGGCGGTGACGAGGGCGTAGCCGCGGCCGTCCACCATGACGGTCCCCGGCGAGTAGAGCCCGTCGAGGTAGAGCCAGACCGCGACGAAGTGCACGACCTCACCGGCCTGCCAGATCAGCAGGTCACGCCAGCGCGGGCGGGCCAGCGCCGCCAGCGGGAGCAGCCAGAGCGCGTACTGCGGTGACCAGACCTTGTTGAGCAGGCAGAAGGCGGCCACGAGCAGGAACGCCAGCTGGGCCAGCCGCGGCGGCGCGGGCGCCAGCAACCCGAGGGCCGCCACCACCGCGCAGGCGGCGACGAGCAGCACCGTCACGAGCAAGTTCAGCCGATCGGCAGGGACGGCGTGCCCGAGCAGCTGGACTGCGTACCACGGTGACCCGAAGTCGGCGGGCCGCTCGTCGTTGGCCCGCCAGAACGCAAGCCAGGACTCCCGCGCGAGCAGCCACACCGGCAGGTCGACCGCCGCCCAGGCGACGGCGGCGCCGGCGACCGCACGTCCGGCGTCGGCCCACCGCCGCTGGCGGGCGCACAGCACGACCACCGGACCCAGCACCAGCAGCGGGTACAGCTTGGTGGCCGTGCCGAGCCCCAGCAGTACCCCGGCGAGCAGCGGCCGCTCCCTGGTCCAGGCCAGGACCGCCAGCGCCACCAAGGCGGCCGGCACCAGGTCGGCGTTGATGGTCGCGCTGAGCGCGAGCACCGGCGAGGCGGCGACGAGCGCAGCGTCGTACGGGCGCAGCGACACGGTCCGCGCGACCGCGACCACCGTGACGAGGGCAGCGCCGAGCAGCAGCAGCGCCATCACGTCGTAGAAGCGCACGGCCCCGCGGTCCGCCTCGGCGGCTGTGTCACCGGTCGCCGGCAGCGTGGCCCGGGCCACCCAGGCCGCAGCGCCGAACAGGGCGCCGGTGAGCACCGGGTACTCCAGCGGTGGCGCGCCGGCGTCGTCGAGGTAGGGCACCGCTCCGGCGGCGAGTCCCCGTTCGCGGTAGAGGTAGGGCAGGTCGGAGTAGCACAGGTGCAGCCAGACGGTGCGTTCGGTGCGGGGCGGCCAGGCGTCTGCTCGGCACGGCTGCTTGGCCACCAGGCCGAGCGCCATCGTCAGGCAGCTCAGCGCGAGCACCACGCGCAGGGCGGTCCACCAGCCCGGCGGGGCACCGCCGGGCCGGACGCCGCGGGCGGCGTGGCGGCCGAGCGGCCCCCCGACCGCCGGCGACGAGGCGGCGACCAGCGGGTCGTCCAGCGTCGGCGCCACCGGCAGGCCCGGCATGGAGGAGCTCACGGGCGCTCATCCTCACCTACCGGCGCGAGTCCCCGGCGGGGAGAGGGCCGGGCCTCAGCGGCGCGGTGCAGCGGGCTGCGCCGGCAGCGTCGGGCTCGGGCTCGGCGGGGGCGGGCGGGTCGGGCGGGGCGGGCGGGTCGGCCGGGTGGGGGTCGGTCGGCTGGGGCTCGGCTGGAGCGTGCGCGTCGGCGTCGGCGTCGGCTCGGCGGTGCGGGTGGGCGTCGGCGTCGGGCTGGCCGTCGGGGTGGGCGTGTGGGTCGCGGTCGGCGTGCGCGTCGGCGGCTGGGTCCGCGTGGCCGGCGGCGGCGCGTATGTCGGCGGCGGCTGCAACGACGGAGGGGTGAGGTTCTCGCCGATGAACGCCGGCTCGGGGAAGTCGAGCACGTCCTGGCCCTGCAGCGCGCCCTGCATGGCGGCGGTCCAGGTGCGGGCGGGGTAGGCGCCGCCGAAGAACGTCGACAGCCCGCCGACCCCGTCGAGGTCCTCGGTGCCGGACGTGCCGCGGACGTACATCACCGCCGTGGACAGCTGCGGGGTGTAGCCGACGAACCAGGCGGAGGTGACGGTGTCCGGACGCAGCGCAGCCGTGCCGGTCTTGCCGGCCGCCGGCCGGCCGAGCGCCTGGGCCGCCGTCCCCGTGCCGTTCTTGACCACCTGCTGGAGGGCGTAGGTGACGTCGGAGCTCACGTCGGCCGTGAAGGCGCGCTTGGTCGCCTTCTGGTGGGAGTAGAGCAGGTTGCCGTCGCGGTCCCGCACCGCCTTGACGCTGAACCACGGGGCCCGCACGCCCTGCGCGGCGAAGGTGGCGTAGGAGTCCGCCATGTCGACCGGCGACACATCGGCCGTGCCGAGGGTGTTGGTGATGTTGGCCTCGAGCCCGGGCGCCTTGGCCGGAACCCCCGCCCGCACCGCCGCGTCGACCACCTGCTGGGCGCCCATCCGCACGGTGAGGTCGACGTACGCCGTGTTGATCGACTCGGCGGTGGCCGTGATCAGGTCGACGGAGCGGCCGTAGCTGTTGCCGAACTCGTTCCTGACCTCGGTGCCGTCGGCAAGCACGTACGGGGAGTTGCCGGCGAACCGGCTGCGCAACGAATAGCCGTCCCCGAGGGCGCCGGCCAGCGCGAAGGGCTTGAACGACGATCCGGGCTGGCGCCCCGTCGTCGCCCAGTTGCGCTGATCCCTCACGTAGTCGGGCCCTCCGTAGAGCGCGGCAAGCTCGCCGGTGCCCGGACGCACGGAGGCCACGCCGATGTGCACCCCGGAGGCGTCCTGCGTGGGCCGCTCGTCGGCGACGGCGCGTTCGACGGCGGCCTGCGATGTCCGGTCGAGTGTCGTGGTGACCCGCAGGCCACCCGTGTCGATCTTCGCTTCGTCGAAGCCCAGGCGCAGCAGCTCCTTGCGCACCACGCTCTCGACGAGGAACCCGCGCGGCCCGGCCAGCCGGTCGCTCGTACGGGGTGGCGGGACCCTCGGCAACCGGAGCCCGGCCGCCGTGTCGGCGTCGAGCCAGCCCTGCTCGACCATGCCGTCGAGGACGTAGCGCCAGCGTTGCTCGAGGCGCTGCTTGTTCGCTGGGTCCACGGCGGGGTCGTAGAGGGCCGGCGCGCGCAGCACGGCCGCCAGCACTGCGCCCTGCGCGACGCTCAGCTTGTCCACCGAGGTGCGGAAGTACGTCTGGGAGGCGGTCTGGATGCCGTACGCACCGCGGCCGAAGTAGATGGTGTTGAGGTAGTCGGCGAGGATCTCGTCCTTGCTCAGCTCCCGGTCGATCTTGAGCGAGATGAACAGCTCCTTGACCTTGCGGCCGAGCGTGCGGTCCTGGCTGAGGTAGTAGTTCTTGACGTACTGCTGGGTGATCGTCGAGCCACCGGCCAGCCCGCTGTCGCCGCGCAGGTTGGTCCACGCGGCCCGAGCGATGCCGGTCGGTGAGATCCCGCTGTTGTCGTAGAACGAGCGGTCTTCGGCGGCGACGACGGCGTGCTGCACGTGCTCGGGCACCCGCGACAGCTCGACCGACTGGCGGTTCTCCGCCGCGTATCGACCGAGCACCGACCTGCCGTCCCCCCAGAACACGATCGAGGCCTCGGAGGTCGCGAAGGAGTTGGCGGCCGGGATCGCCGTGGTGAGGTAGCCGACGACGAACAGCCCGCAGACGACGACGATCCCGGCGAGCAGTGCCAGCAGGGTGCCGCGCCAAGTGGGCACGAGGCGTCGCCAGCCGGTGCGTTGCGGGCGCCGCCGCCGGCTCGGGGCGGCGCGCCGGCCCCTGGCGCGTGCGGTCGGGGCGGTCTTGGTCCGGTCGGTGCTCACAGCGGCGTCTCGGGGGTCTCTCGGGTGCGGGGGCAGCGGGCAGAGACGTGAGCCGCTCGGGCGGGGCTCGACGTCCGCAGCGACGGTAACCGGGCAGCCCGCCCCGGGCCGAATCCGGCGTACGTGACCGAGCCCACCGCCCGGTGTCGGCCGCGGGGCCGCCGGTGAGGACGGCGGCCGACTTGTCCGGCTTGCTCGAAGCGAGTATGAAGGAGAATAGTCGTTCAAAAAGTGGAGTCGATCTCCGCCGGCCGCCTGGGAGGACGCATGCTGCGGACGCTGGCCGACACCTGCCCGACGGTCTCGGACAGGGGGGGCGGCCGCGGATGACCACAGTTGGGGCACGCCCGCGGGCCGCGGCGAGCGCTGCAGCGACCCGGGCCCGCGGCGAGCCGGGACCGAAGATCGTGCGGTGGTTGACGACGACCGACCACAAGACCATCGGCCAGATGTACCTGACGACCTCCTTCGCGTTCTTCCTGTTCGCCGGCGTGATGGCCATGATCATGCGCGCCGAGCTGTTCAGCCCCGGGCTGCAGTTCGTCGACGAGGAGACCTACAACCAGCTGTTCACGATGCACGGCACGATCATGCTGCTGCTGTTCGCCACGCCGCTGTTCGTCGGCTTCGCCAACGTCATCATGCCGCTGCAGATCGGCTCGCCCGACGTCGCGTTTCCACGGCTGAACCTGTTCAGCTACTACCTGTACCTGTTCGGCGGCCTGATCACCATCGCCGGGTTCATCACGCCTGGCGGTGCGGCCAGCTTCGGCTGGTTCGCGTACGTCCCGCTGTCCAACGCCGTGAACTCGCCGAACCTCGGCGGCGACCTGTGGGTGCTGGGCCTGGCGCTGTCCGGGTTCGGCACCATCTTGGGTGCGGTCAACTTCATCACCACGATCCTGTGCATGCGCGCACCGGGCATGACGATGTTCCGGATGCCGATCTTCACCTGGAACACGCTCGTCACCAGCATCATGGTGATCATGGCGTTCCCGATCCTGGCGGCCGCACTGCTGGCCCTGGCAGCCGACCGGCTCTACGGTGCGCACATCTTCGACCCCGACCACGGGGGTCCGGTCATGTGGCAGCACCTGTTCTGGTTCTTCGGCCACCCCGAGGTCTACATCATCGCGAGACCATTCTTCGGCATCATCACCGAGGTCATCCCCGTCTTCAGCCGCAAGCCGCTGTTCGGCTACAAGGGCATGGTGGCGGCGACGCTCGGGATCGCGTCGCTGTCGATGGCGGTGTGGGCGCACCACATGTTCGTCACCAACGCGGTGCTGCTGCCGTTCTTCTCGTTCATGTCGTTCCTCATCGCGATCCCCACCGGCATCAAGTTCTTCAACTGGATCGGCACCATGTGGCGTGGCTCGATCTCCTTCGAAACCCCCATGCTGTGGACCGTCGGGTTCCTCGTCACGTTCCTGTTCGGCGGGCTGACGGGCGTCGTCCTGGCCGCCCCGTCGCTGGACTTCCAGGTCTCCGACACCTACTTCGTCGTCGCGCACTTCCACTACGTCGTGTTCGGCACCGTCGTGTTCGCGATGTTCTCCGGCTTCTACTTCTGGTGGCCGAAGAT
>JBBRVP010000048.1:0-25488 GCA_038246785.1 Jiangellales bacterium | reverse complement strand
TCCGGTGCCGAAGGCGAAGGACACCGGCGCCAAGTACGACCTCAAGCCGCTGTCCAACGGCCCGTACAAGATCAAGGAGTCCTCGCCGAACCGGCAGCTGGTGCTGGTCCGCAACGACCAGTGGGACCCCAAGACCGACCCCTACCGCAAGGCCTACCCCGACCAGGTCGTGATGAAGTACTCCGTGCAGACGCAGGAGATCGACCAGCGGATGATCGCCGACTCCGGCGCGGACCAGCAGGTCGTCTCGCGCGACTCGCTCGACACCGCGGTGCTGGCCTCGGTGTTCAGCAACCCCGACACCGAGAGCCGTCGGGTCAACGAGTACGACCCCTACTCGCTCTACCTCGGGGTCCGCACCGACAAGATCAAGAATGTGAAGGTCCGCCAGGCGATGGCTGTAGCCCTCGACCGCGGCCAGATCCGGACGATCTACGGTGGTGACTTCGGCGGCGACCTCGCCGACGGTGTCATCAAGCCCAACCTGCCGAAGGACTACGCGCCGTCGGGGATGTGGAGCGGGCTGCTCGGCAAGGACATCCCGGACAGCGGAGACCCGGCGTACGCCAAGCAGCTGATCCAGGAGTCCGGCCAACCGGCGCCGACCATCACCTACCAGTACCCGACCGACGTGCCGGTCAACGCCAAGATCGCCGGGGTGGTCAAGGGGTCGCTGGAGAAGGCCGGCTTCAAGGTCAACATCAACCCGCTGCCGCGCGGTGACTACTACACGATCGCGTTCGACCCCAAGAAGGAGGGCGACATGCTGTCGCTCGGCTGGGGCCCGGACTGGCCCAACGCGGTGACGATCATCCCCGAGCTCTTCGGCTCCAACGGTGGCTGGAACCTGTCCCGGGTCAGCGACAAGGCCTACGACGCCGAGATCACCACGGCCAAGGCGGAACTGGACCGCACCAAGCAGGCCCAGATGTGGAAGGACCTCAACAAGGAGGCCATGCAGAAGGTCTTCGCGATCCCGACCGTGTTCGGGAAGGACCAGCGGCTGGCCGGCTCCAAGGTCCACGCCTCGTCCGGCAAGAACGGCCAGGTCTACCTGTGGTCGGCGTACGGCTCCTGGCCGTACAAGGACCTCTGGGTCCAGCAGTGAGTTCAAGGCTCGACCGGTGAGACACCTGTGAGGACCCCCTCGCGGGAGACGTGACCGGGGGGCGGGGAGACCCGCCCCCCGGTTCCACATGAGCCCTGGCAGGACTACTGCTGACAGGATTACTGTCGGGGCGACCTCGGGAATGCAGGAGGGCCCGCCATGGGGCAGTACATCATCCGCCGCCTGCTGTCGATGATCGCCATGCTCATCGCGCTGAGCATGGTGGTCTTCCTGCTGTTTACGGTTGTCCCTGCCGACCCCGCGCGGCTCACCTGCGCGAAGGCCTGCACACCCCAGGTCGTGGCCGCCAACCGGCACCTGCTCGGGCTCGACCAGCCCCTGGCCACCCAGTACGTGAACTTCGTCAAGGGCATCTTCGTCGGGCGCACCTACGGTGCCGACACCGGGGCACCGATCGAGTGCCCGGCGCCCTGCCTGGGCTACTCGTTCACCAAGAACGCCAACGTTACGGACCTCATCGTCCGGACGCTGCCGATCACGATCAACCTCGCCATCGGGGCGTTCATTCTCTGGATGCTGTTCGGCATCTCCAGCGGGATCGTCTCGGCGCTCACCCGTGGACGATGGCCCGACCGCATGACGATGGGGTTCACGCTGTTCGTGTACTCGTTCCCCGTCTTCTTCATCGGCCTGGTGCTGCTGTACTTCGTCAAGATCAAGTGGGGGTTGCTGCCCACCGGCGTCGACTACGAGCCGATCTACGTCAACCCCATCGCCTACTTCCAGGTGATGATCCTGCCGTGGATCGCGCTGGCCGCGCTCTACGCCGCGTTCTACGCCCGGCTCACCCGCAACCAGATGCTCGACACCCTCGGCGAGGACTACATCCGCACCGCCCGCGCCAAGGGCCTCCCGGAGCGCACGGTGATCGGAAAGCACGCACTGCGGGCCGGGCTCACCCCCATCGTCACCGCGGCCGGGCTCGACCTCGCCGGACTGATCGGCGGCGCCGTCATCACCGAGTCGATCTTCCGGCTCGACGGCATGGGACGGCTGTCGATCGACTCGGTGCTCAACAGCGACCTGCCGGTCATCACGGCCACCGTCCTGGTGACAGCGACCTTCGTCATCGTGGCCAACCTCGTCGTCGACCTGCTGTACGCCGTCATCGACCCCCGGGTGAGGCTGGCATGAGCTTCCTGGACGTGCGCGACCTCCGTGTCGCGTTCACCACCGAGGACGGCGTCGTGCGCGCCGTCGACGGCGTCACGTTCGACGTCGACCGCGGCCAGACCCTCGCCATCGTCGGGGAGTCGGGCTCGGGCAAGTCGGTCACCAGCCAGGCAGTCATGGGCCTGATCAACCGCAAGTCCGCTGACATCAGCGGTGAGGTGTTCCTCGACGGCGACGAGCTGGTCGGGGCCGGCAACGACGAGGTCCGCGCGCTGCGTGGGCGGAAGATGGCCATGATCTTCCAGGACCCGCTGTCGTCGTTGCACCCGTTCTACACCGTGGGCAAGCAGCTCGTGGAGGCCATCAACGTCCACCAGGACGTCAACAAGGACGAGGCGCGCCGGCAGGCGGCCGACATGCTCGACCGGGTCGGCATCCCCAACGCGAAGGCCCGCCTCGACGAGTACCCGCACAGCCTCTCCGGCGGCATGCGCCAGCGCGTCATGATCGCGATGGCCCTGCTCAACGGTCCTGAGCTGCTCATCGCCGACGAGCCCACCACGGCGCTCGACGTCACGGTGCAGGCGCAGATCATCGAGCTGCTGCGTGACCTGCAGAAGGAGTTCAACACCGCGATCGTCGTCATCACCCACGACCTGGGAGTGGTCGCCGACGTGGCCGACGTCGTCGTCGTCATGTACGGCGGCCGGGTGGTCGAGCGCGGTCCGGTGGAGGACATCTACTACCGCTCCGAGATGCCCTACACGTGGGGGCTGCTCAGCTCGCTGCCCCGCATGGACACCGCAGGTCAGCGGCTCAACACCATCCCCGGCCAGCCACCGTCGCTCATCCGGCTCCCGGAGGGCTGCGTCTTCCGGCCGCGCTGCGCCTACCACACCTATGTGCCCGGCAACCGTTGCGACGTCGAGCGTCCCGAGTTGCTCCCGGTGACGCCGCGGCACGCCGTCCGCTGCCACATCGAGCCGGCCGAGCGGCGCCGGCTGGCCGAAGAGCGCACCGAATTGCCCACCCTGGAGGAGACGTCGTGACCGCCGTCGAGGAGACCTCCGAGGGCGCGCCAACGCCGTCGCACGAGGTGTTGCTGAGCGCCCAGGGCCTGGAGAAGTACTTCCCGGTGACGTCCGGCGGGTTGCTCAGGCGCAAGGTGGGCGACGTCAAGGCGGTCGACGGGGTCAGCCTCGACATCCACCACGGGGAGACCCTAGGCGTCGTGGGCGAGAGCGGCTGCGGCAAGTCCACCGCCGGCCGCACGATGCTCAAGCTGCTCGAACCCACGGGCGGCCGACTCGTCTTCGAGGGCCAGGACATCACAAACCTGTCGCGCCAGCAGATGAAGCCGCTGCGCCGGAAGATGCAGATGATCTTCCAGGACCCGTACTCCTCGCTCAACCCCCGGCACACCGTCGGCGCCATCATCGGCACTCCGCTCGAGGTCCAGGGCATCGAGTCGAAAAAGAGCATCCGCACGACGGTCCAGGACCTCATGGCCCGCGTCGGGCTCAACCCCGAGCACTACAACCGTTACCCCAACGAGTTCTCCGGCGGCCAGCGCCAGCGCATCGGGGTGGCCCGGGCGGTCGCCCTGCGGCCCAGCCTCATCGTGTGCGACGAGCCGGTTTCGGCCCTCGACGTGTCGATCCAGGCGCAGGTCGTCAACCTCCTGGAGGACCTGCAAAACGAGTACGACATCGCGTTCATCTTCATCGCGCACGACCTGTCGGTCGTCCGGCACATCTCCGACCGGGTCACGGTGATGTACCTCGGCAAGATCATGGAGCTCGCCGATGCGGCCGAGCTCTACGCCGCGCCGCAGCACCCCTACACCCACGCCCTGATCTCCGCCGTGCCGCTGCCGGACCCGCGGCTCGAGCGACAGCGCGAGCGGATCATCCTGGTGGGCGACCTGCCGAGCCCGATGAACCCGCCGTCCGGTTGCGTGTTCCGCACCCGCTGCCCCAAGGCGCAGCAGCTCTGCGCGGACGAGGTCCCGGAGCTGCGCGAGCTGGCCCCCGGGCACCAGGTGGCCTGCCACTTCCCCGAGGTCAGGACGGTCGTCTGAGCGCCTCGCGCAGGAAGTCCACCTCCAGCAGCAACAAGTTCTCCGCCACGTCCTCGCGCGGGGTCATGTGCGTGATGCCGCTCAACGGCAGCACCCGGTGCGCCCGGCCCGAAGCCAGCAGGGCGGCCGACAGGCGCAGCGTGTGGGCCACGACGACGTTGTCGTCGGCGAGGCCGTGCATGAGCAGCAGGGGACGGTGGAGCCGCGCCGCCCGGCTCACGAGCGAGTGGGCTGCGTAGCGCTCGGGATGCTCCTGCGGAGTCCCCAGGTAGCGCTCGGTGTAGGCCGTGTCGTAGAGCTCCCACTCCGTCACCGGGGCTCCGGCGACCGCGGCGTGGAAGACGTCGGGGCGTTCCAGCACCGCGAGCGCGGCGAGCCAGCCGCCGAACGACCAGCCGCGGATGGCGACCCGCTCGAGGTCCAGGTCGGGGTGTGCCTCCGCCGCGGCATGCAGGGCGTCGACCTGGTCGGCGAGCACCGGACCGACGAAGTCGCCGGCCACCGCGCGGTCCCAGCTCGGTCCGCGGGCGGGGGTTCCTCGACCGTCGGCGACGACGACGGCGAAGCCCTGGTCGGCGAACCACTGCGCGGCGAGGAAGGTGTGCGCGCTGCGGAGGACCTGCGCGCCGTGCGGGCCACCGTAGGGCGAGAGCAGCACGGGCAGCCGGCCGGCTCCCGGCTCGTGCCCGCGTGGCAGCAGGACGGCGGTGCGCACCTCTCGTGGGCCGGCGTGCAGCAGCTCGACCGACGGCAGGTACGGCGCGGGCTCGGCCAGGACCGTGATGGGGACGTCGGGCGCGCCGGGTCGCACGACCCGCACGGACGGCTGCGCGCGGTCGAGCCCGTACGAGACCACGACCGCGCAGCCTGGCCGGCCGGCCGCCGCGTGCACGCCGCCGCCGCCGGCGAGCGAGCGCAGGGCACCATCGAGTCCGACGGTGACCACCTCGCGTGCAGTCGGCTCGGTCGCCGCGACGACGAGGACGCCCCCGTCGTCGCAGTCGAGCACCTCGAGCACCTGCAGACCCGGTGGCGACACCGGCACGCCGTCGACGGCGAGCCGACGGGAGTCCGCCCCGGCGTCGTCGACCAGCCCCACCACAGCGCCGCCGGGCAGCCGAACCGGCACGCCGCGGACGACCTCGAGCCAGTGCCGGTCGGACTCCTCCGCGACGACCGACGTCGACCCGCTCGGCGCCACTTCGAGCACCTGGGCTCTGCGCTGGTCGCGGGAGAGCACGCGCAGCAGCGGCAGCCCGTCGGAGCTGCACGTCACCGCCCCGACGTACTCGAAGCGCCCCTGGTCCCAGCTCACCCGCGTGCGCTCGCCGTCCAGGCCGACCAGCCAGAGGCTGACGTCGGCGTTCGGCGTGCCGGCCGCCGGGTAGCGCACCTGCGCCGGAGGGTGGCCGGGTGCCGCGGGATCGGCGATCCACCACGTGCCCACCGGCGCCTCGTCGTAGCGCTCGACGAGCAGCGCCGAGCCGTCGCGGGACCACCAGTGCCCGCGCGAACGGTCGAGCTCCTCGGCGGCGACGAACTCAGCGAGACCCCACACCACGGTCGGCTCGTCGGGTTCGGCCAGGGCACGGTCACCGGCGCCGTCGACGCCGACGACGCGAAGGGCGCCCCGGCAGGCGTAGGCGACCATCCGACCGGCCGGATCCAGCTGCGGGTCGAGCACCCCGCCCGGGGTGGCGATCCGCCGTACGCCGGCGTCGCCGACCAGGTCGGCGACGTAGAGCTCACCGGACAGCACGAAAGCCGCGCTCCGGACTGCCGTGTCGGTGGAGTAGCCGACGACGCCGGCACCGGTCTCCCGGAGCCGCTCGCGGAGCGCACGCTCCTGCGGGCCCAGTTCCTCGGTGACCGCCGGATCGAGCAACGTCCGTGGGTCGGCAACGCAGCGCTCCTGCCCGGAGTCCAGGTCGAGCGCCCACAGTGCATGCACCCGGTCGGTCCCCGACGAGCTGCGCACGAACACGACCCGCTGACCCGTGGGATCGACCGTGAAGGTGCGCGGGACCCCCAACCGGAAGCGCTGGGTGCGTGCCGAGAGCCGGGGCAGGCTGGGCGGCTCGTCCGGCCCAGTCGGCGGCCGGGTCGGCGCCGCCGGCGGCGGTGTCTGCAGCGCTGCCTGGTGGGTCGTCGCGGCCGGGTCCATGCGCGGATCCTGCCAGCCCGCACCCTGGTCGAGGTTGCGCGCGTGCCCGCGGACCGCCGCCTGCTGCTCGTCCACGCCCATCCCGACGACGAGACGCTCACCTGCGGGGCGACGATGGCCCGCTACGCCGCCGCGGATATGTTGGAGGCGGCCGACCGGCCCATCCTGGTGGTCCGCGAGCTGCGACCGCAGGTCGTCGTCACCTACGACGAACGCGGCGGCTACGGGCACCCTGACCACGTGCAGGCGCACCGCGCGCGCATGCGAGGACGGTGGTCGTGGAGGACGGCGTGTGGGCGCTCTGGCAAGGCCGCGGTGCCCGCCTCGGCTGGGTCGAATACTTTCGGCTAGCGGCTGGCAACGCGGGGCGACGACACGAGGGCCTCGAGCACGATCTGTTCGCCGGGCTCCACGCCGGACGGTAAGGTCTGCGGCGTCCGCGGATGCGCCCTCGGGCGCGGAGTCCGCTCCCCGACCGAAGCCGGGTCCGCCGTGTCGCTCGAGAGCCCCGGGCGAGCATCGCTCTTCGACGCCGCCGCCGACGGCCCTCCGGGCCGCCATCGTCGCTCGGGGCGCGGCCGGGTGGTCCTCGTCGCGGTCGGGGTGGCACTGGTGCTCGTGGGGGCCTACGGCATCGCCTACGCCTACGTCGGCGACCGGGTGGCCCAGGGCACGACCGTAGCGGGCGTCGCGATTGGCGGACTCACGGTCGCCGACGCCGAGGACCGGCTGCGCGACGAGCTCGTCCCGCAACTCGACTCCCCGATCCGGGTGTCGGTGGACGACACGACCGTCCGGATCGTTCCCTCGCAGGCGGGTCTGCGGGTCGACGTGGAGGCCACGGTGGCCGTCGCGGGGGGCGGCAGCGCTTCCCCGCTGCGACTTGCCCGTGCCCTGTTCTCGCGCACGGTCGTCGCGCCGCGCCTCGAGACCGACACCGCGGCGCTGCGCGAGGCGCTCGCACCGCTGGCCCGGCAGCTTGCCCGCGCCCCGCGCAACGGGGCGGTGGCCTTCGGCGCCGACGGCCGGGTCGTCGTGACCCGTGCGGTGCAGGGGAGACGGCTGGACACGTCCGTAGCGGCGGCGCGGGTCGAGCAGGCCTGGCGGGCCGGCCTGGACCGGCTGAGCCTGCCGGTGCGGCGGACCGCGCCCACCGTGTCGGCTGCGGAGATCCGCCGGGTGGTGGACGAGGTGGCGGCACCGGCGATGTCCGGGCCTGTCCGGGTGGTAGCCGGCGGGCGCAGCGCGTCGTTGGGTCCGGGCCAGCTGGCGCGGGCGCTGACCTTCCGGGCGGAGAAGGGGCGGCTCACCCTTGCTGTCGACCGAGCCGCGCTGCGGACGGTGTCCCGGGACGTCGTGCGAGCGCTCACCGGCCCAGCCGTCGACGCCACCGTGCGGATCGAGAATGGGCGCCCGGTGGTCGTGCCGTCTCACCCGGGGCGGACCATCTCGCTCGCGGCGCTCGCCGAGGCGCTTCCGGCGGTCGCCGTCAGACAGGGCGACGCCCGCCGCATCGACCTGCCGACGGTCGCCAGGGCGCCGCGACTGTCGACGCAACGGGCTGCCGCGCTGGGGGTGAAGGAGGTCGTGGGTGAGTTCACGACGCGCTTCCCGTACGCCGACTACCGCAACGTCAACATCGGCCGGGCCGCTGCGCTCATCGACAACACGTTCCTGGCCCCGGGCGAGGTCTTCAGCCTCAACGACGAGGTCGGCGAACGGACGGCCGCCAACGGGTTCACGACCGGGTTCGTCATCGACGGCGGCCGGCTGCGCGAGGACCTCGGCGGCGGGGTGTCGCAGCTGGCGACGACGACGTTCAACGCGATGTGGTTCGCGGGACTCGCGGACGTCGAACATCACCCGCACGCGTTCTGGATCGACCGCTATCCGATGGGGCGCGAGGCGACCGTGTGGTGGGGTGGGCTGGACCTGCGCTTCCGGAACGACACGAAGTACGGCGTCGTGGTGCAGGCGTCCGTGAGCCCGAGCGCGCCGGGACGCCAGGGCGTCCTCACCGTGCGCATGTGGAGCACCAAGCACCGCACCGTTACGAGCTGGACGAGCAAGCCCCGCGGCACCCGGCCGGTGAAAACCGTGGACGACGCCGAGGATGGCTGCGTGCCGCAGCAGGGCGTGCCGGGTTTCGACGTCGACTACGGGCGGACGATCTCCGAACCCGGCAAGCCGGACCGGCGGGAGTCCTACACCTGGGCCTACCAGGCCGCGGACCGGATCCGCTGCTCGGCGAAGCCAGCCGGCTGAGGAGCGGCCGGACGCCTGCAGCGGTACCGATCAGGGCGGCGGGTCTTCGACCAGCTCCGCCAGCCAGGACGTGACCGGGTGCTCGTACTCCGCCTGCTCGTCCGCCGTCGCGGAGAGCATCGCGCGGCGCCACGACTCCACGCGCGCGACTCCGCCGACGTACTCGGCCAACGCCAGCTCTCGGCGCAGCTGCGGCAGCGGCTGCCGGTCGGTGAATGCCTCGAGGTAGGCGTCCTCGAGGCGGGTGAGGGTTGAGTCGTGCAGCGCGATCCGCGCGGCGCGGCACAGGCTGCGGCGCAGCACGAGGAACACCCCGAACGGATGCGCGACCGAGGCGTCACCCCAGTCCATGAAGCGGGGCGCCGCGGCCGACACCAGAACGTTCGCGTCGTGCAGGTCGTCGTGCTGGATCGTGGCCGGCACGGCCGAGTCGGCCAGCTCCGCGCAGGCGTGACGCAGTCCTGGCAGCCAGCGCTCGGCGGCCCTGCACAGCTCGTCAGGCATCGCATGCGCCGCCAGCAGCCGCTCCACGACGGCGGGCAGCTCGCCCGGTCGCATGTCCGGGACTCCCGCGGCCAGCAGGGCCGGCACGGTCGGCCCGGCAACACGCTGCAGCTCGGCGTGGGCGGGCAGCACCTGCTCCCATCTCGGCAGCCGCCGCTGCGGGGCTTTCGCCAGCTCCTCACGCAGGGTCCGGCCACCGTCGGGTAGCAGCGACCAGCCACGCCCGAGGTCGAGCGCGAGGGGTACCAGCAGGTGGCGGGAGTCGACTGCGCGCAGCCGGTCCAGCAGCGCGGCCTCGTAGGCCGTCGCCGGCGCGGCCGCCTTGAACCACACCGGCCCGTCAGCGGTCGGGACTCGAGCCACCGCTGCCCAGGGCCGCAGGTGCAGGAACTGCGCCGGCGCCGTCGCCCGACGGCCCAGCTCGGCGAGCCGGTCCGCTACCCAGCCGCCCACCCCACGCTGCCAGGCAGGGTCCCGCCAGGTCGCCGTGCCCACCGGATCATCCTCCGCCGTTGGACTCGGGCGGGGGGGACGGGGCCATCAGCCGGGCCGCTGCCGGTAGTGGTAGCGGTGGTGCTCGGTGAAGCCCAGCCGGTCGCAGAAGTGGCGCGCCGCGTCGTTGGACGAGCGCACCTGCAGGTAGCCACGGGTCGCACCGCGCTGCGCGGCCCAGCGCAGGACGCCCTGGACGAGGTGGGCCCCCAGCCCGGACCGCCGCACACCCGGCATCACCCCGAGGGCCGTGAGACCGACCCAGCGAGAGCCGTCGGGCGCGTCCGCGACCGAGGCGCGGGCCACGGCGAGCGGGCCGCCGCCGGATCCGCCGGGTAGCGCGGCGAAGCCCAGGCCGCTGCCTGCCCGGAGGACCTCGACCGCCGCGGGCGGCCAGGGCGTTCCCTGGTAGGAGCCCGCCGCCAGCCAGGCGTCGTCCGGCTCGTCGTGCACCTGCACTGGTGGCAAGCCTTGGGCCCGGCCGGCCGGAGCCGTCAGCGGGAGGTCGCGGACGAGGACGAGCACCGGCTCGCCGGCCGGCCAGCCGTGGGCCGCGAGCACGTCGTCGAGCACCGCGCCGAGGCGGTCGGGCAGCTGGGCGCGCGGGACGAGGCCGCGCGCGTCGTACCAGCGCTCCACCACCGCGACCGCCGCGTCCAGCGGCAAGCCGGGGTCGCCCAGCGGGAGCACCGAGTTGGCCCGCCCGGTGAACCCGCCGCCGGCCCGAAGCAGCCAGCCTCGGAGGTGCTCCTGCTCGAGGCCCGGCCATCCCTGGGCGGCCACGGTCTCGAGGGCGCGGACGGCACGGGTCGTGACCCGCTGCGGCGGCACCACCCGCGCGGCCCGCACGGCGGCCGCCGCCACGTTGACGAGCTCTCCGGAGCGCCGTCGTACGGCGAGCCCGTCGACGTCCCAGCGCTCCAGCACGCCGAGCACATCGCTCAGCCGCCCATCGGCGTCGCGGTGCCGCACCACGACACGGCCGCCGATCGCCGCGGGGCCCAGCGGCGAGCCGGGCGGCGGCGACAGCGCACCCATGGCGGCCACCTCCTCGGCGTCGGGCGCGGCGGGGGAGAGATACTAGGCGGCACGAGGCAGCACCGCAGTAGCCACAGCCAGACCGGCGACCGGCCCGCGGCCGGCCCGCCCGAGGAGGAGCACCGTGACGTACACGATCGCGCAGCCCTGCGTGGACCTCAAGGACCTCGCCTGCGTGGAGGAGTGCCCCGTCGACTGCATCTACGAGGGCGCCCGGATGCTCTACATCCACCCCGATGAGTGCGTCGACTGCGGCGCCTGCGAGCCGGTCTGTCCCGTCGAGGCGATCTTCTACGAAGACGACGTGCCGGAGCAGTGGCGCGACTACACCCCTGCCAACGCGGAGTTCTTCGACGACCTGGGGTCCCCCGGCGGCGCGGCCAAGGTCGGGGCCATAGACAAGGACGCACCGCTGGTGGCGGCGCTTCCCCCGCAGTCACACGACGAGGGCTGAGCTGACCGGCCACCCATCCACGGCGAGGCGCCTGCCCGACTTCCCCTGGGACCGGCTCGGCCGGCAGCGCTCCGTCGCGGAGACCCACCCCGACGGCATCGTCGACCTGTCCGTGGGTACGCCGGTCGACCCCACGCCGGAGGTGGTGCAGCAGGCGCTGCGCGCGGCCGCCGACGCGCCCGGCTACCCGCTCACGGCCGGCACGCCCGCGCTGCGGGCGGCGGCGCTGCGCTGGGCCGCCCGCCGGCTCGGTGTCGCGGATCTCGACCCCGGCGCGGTGCTGCCGACGATCGGGACCAAGGAGCTCGTCGCCTGGCTCCCGACGCTGCTCGGGCTCGGTCCGGGGTCGACAGTCGTCCACCCGGCACTGGCCTATCCGACGTACGACGTCGGGGCCCGCCTCGCCGGAGCGACCCCGCTGCCCGCCGACAGCCTCACCGCGCTCGGCCCGCGGCGGGTCGACGTGCTGTGGCTCAACTCCCCGGCCAACCCGCACGGGCGCGTGCTGCCGGTCGAGCACCTGCGCAAGGTGGTCGACTGGGCACGCGAGCGCGGGACGCTCGTGGTGAGCGACGAGTGCTACCTGGAGCTGGGCTGGGAGGCCGAGCCGGTCTCGGTGCTGCACCCCGAGGTCAGCAGGGGCAGCACCGACGGGCTGCTGGCCGTGCACTCGCTGTCCAAGCGCTCCAACCTCGCCGGCTACCGGGCGGGTTTCGTCCTCGGCGACGCCGCGGTCGTGCGTCGGCTGCTCGAGGTGCGCAAGCACGCCGGAATGATGGTGCCGGCGCCGGTGCAGGCGGCCATGGTGGCGGCACTCGACGACGACGCGCACGTGCTGGTCCAGCGCGCGCGCTACGCCGAGCGGCGGCGGCTGCTGCGGGCGGCGCTGGGCGCAGCCGGCTTTCGCATCGAGCACTCCGAGGCCGGGCTCTACTTGTGGGCGACGCGTGACGAGCCGTGCTGGGACAGCGTGGCCTGGCTGGCCGAGCGCGGCCTGCTCGTGGCGCCAGGGGACTTCTACGGACCGCTGGGCGCAGGCCACGTACGCATCTGCCTGACCGTCACCGACGAGCGGGTCGCCGCTGCGCGGGAGCGGCTGCGCTGAGAGCACACGGCACCGGATGGCCCGGTGCGGCCGGGATCGGTTAGCGTCGGTCGCCAGCGCGCGGAACGGCGTGCGCGGCAGCATCGGGCACGACCAGGCACGAGGCGACGGAGGTCCCAGCCGTGAGCGACGTGACGCTGCACCACCCCGGCGGAGAGTTGGCGCTGCCCGTCGTCGAGGCGACCGAAGGGCCGCCCGGGCTCGACGTGTCCGCCCTGCTCAAGGAGACCGGCCACGTCACGCTGGACACTGGCTTCGTCAACACGGCGTCGTGCACGTCGGGCGTGGCCTACATCGACGGTGATGCCGGGATCCTGCGCTACCGCGGCTACTCGATCGAGCAGCTGGCCGAGCAGTCGAACTTCCTGGAGGTGAGCTGGCTCCTCATCTACGGCGAGCTCCCCACGCCGGCGGAGCTGGCGGGCTTCACCGATCAGGTGCGCCGGCACACGTTGCTCCACGAAGACCTCAAGCGCTTCTTCGACGGTTTCCCCCGCGACGCCCACCCGATGCCGGTGCTGTCGAGCGCCGTCAGCGCGCTGTCGACGTTCTACCAGGACAGCCTGAGCATCCGGGACCAGGACCAGATAGAGCTGTCGACCGTACGTCTGCTCGCCAAGCTGCCGACGATCGCGGCCTACGCCTACAAGAAGTCCATCGGACAGCCGTTCCTCTACCCCGACAACTCGCAGGGCCTCATCGAGAACTTCCTGCGGATGACGTTCGGCTTCCCCGCCGAGCCCTACGAGGCGGACCCGGTCATCGTCAACGCGCTCGACCAGCTGTTCGTGCTGCACGCCGACCACGAGCAGAACTGCTCCACGTCGACGGTGCGGCTGGTCGGCTCCGGCCAGGCCAACCTCTTCGCCTCGGTGTCCTCGGGCATCCACGCGCTGTCCGGCCCGCTGCACGGCGGCGCCAACCAGGCGGTTCTGGAGATGCTCGAGCGCATCGAGACCAGCGACGACGACGTCGACACGTTCGTGCGCAAGGTCAAGGACAAGGAGACCGGCGTACGCCTCATGGGATTCGGCCACCGGGTCTACAAGAACTACGACCCGCGGGCGGCGATCATCAAGAAGACGGTCGACCAGGTCCTCGAGCACACCGGCGGGTCTCCGCTGCTCGACATCGCCCTGCGGCTGGAGGAGATCGCGCTGTCCGACGACTACTTCGTCGAGCGCAAGCTCTACCCCAACGTCGACTTCTACACCGGGCTCATCTACCGCGCGCTCGGCTTCCCCAGCAAGATGTTCACGGTGCTCTTCGCGATCGGCCGGCTCCCGGGCTGGATCGCCCAGTGGCGGGAGATGATGGCCGACCCGCAGACCAAGATCGGTCGGCCGAGGCAGGTCTACACCGGCCAGCCCGAGCGCGCCTTCGTCCCCATCGACCAGCGCTGACCGTCCGCGGGACTCATCGAACGGGCGCCGGGGTCGCTACTGGTGGGCGTGCAGGGCGGCGTTGAGCCCGCCCCACGAGCCGGTGCGGGGCACCGCCTCGACGGCGCCGGTCTGCGAGTTGCGGCGGAAGAGCACGTCGTCGGTGCCGGAGAGGTCACGGGCCTTGACCACCTGACCGTCGGGCAGCGCCACCTTGGTGCCCGCGGTGACGTAGCAGCCGGCCTCGACGACGCAGCGGTCACCCAGCGCGATGCCGAGGCCGGCGTTGGCGCCGACCAGGCAGCCCACGCCGATGGACACGACCTGGGTGCCGCCGCCGGACAGCGTTCCCATGATCGAGGCCCCGCCGCCGACGTCGGAGCCGTCGCCGACGACGACACCGGCGGAGATGCGGCCCTCGACCATCGACGTCCCGAGCGTCCCTGCGTTGAAGTTGACGAAGCCCTCATGCATGACCGTCGTGCCCGCCGCCAGGTGGGCGCCGAGTCGCACCCGGTCGGCGTCGGCGATGCGCACCCCGCTCGGCACGACGTAGTCGACCATCCGCGGGAACTTGTCCACGCCGAGCACGAGCAGCCGCTCGCCGCGCACCCGCGCCTGGCGGCGCACCTGCTCGAAACCCTCGACGGCGCACGGCCCGCGGTCGGTCCACACGTTGTTGGGCAGCACGGCGAACAACGCGTCGAGGTTGAGGCCGTGCGGGCGGACCAGCCGGTGCGAGAGCAGGTGCAGCCGCAGGTAGGCGTCGGCCACGTCGGCGGGCGGAGAGTCCAGGTCGACCTCGGTCAGCACGGGCCGCTCGACCACCCCGCGGACGGCGTCCTCGCGAGCCTCACCGACGGGCTCGCCCGCCCCGGGGCGGGCGCCCAGTCCCAGATCGGCGTACCAGGCGTCCAGCACCGCCCCTGCGGCGGCGACGGTGACGTGGCCCACCCCCCAGGCGTGGCGGCTGTGGCTGTCCATGAGGCGGCACTCTACGGTCGCCGGACGTGTGCACCGGTCTCCTCGTAGGGTCGAAGGGTGAGCCCATCCCTTGACCTGTCGCTGCCCGTCGACGAGCTCCTCGCCGTGATCTGTGACACCGAGTCGGTCAGCGGCGCCGAAGGCCCGCTCGCCGACGCGGTCGAGCAGGCGCTGCGCGCGCTGCCGCACCTCGAGGTGCTGCGCGACGGCGACACCGTGATGGCGCGCACCGGGGCCGATCGCGGTGAGCGCGTGCTGGTCGCCGGACACCTCGACACGGTGCCGGTCGCCGGCAACCTGCCCACGCGCCGCGAGGGCGACGTCCTGCGCGGGCGGGGCACCGTCGACATGAAGGGCGGTGTGGCGGTCGCGCTGCGGCTGGCGGCCGAGGTGACGCAGCCGTTGCGCGACCTCACGTACGTCTTCTACGACCACGAGGAGGTGGACGCGGAGAGCAACGGCCTGCTCCGCGTCTCTCGCCGGCACCCGGAGTGGCTGGCCGCCGACTTCGCCCTGCTCATGGAGCCCACCGGGGGCGCGGTCGAGGGCGGCTGCAACGGCAACCTGCGTGTCGAGGCCCTCGTCCCTGGAGTGGCTGCGCACAGCGCCCGCTGGTGGCGGGGGGTCAACGCCATCCACCGCGCCGCACCGCTGCTGCAACGCCTCGTCGACTACTCCCCGACGGAGGTGGAGGTCGAGGGCCTGGTCTACCGCGAGGGCCTCAGTGCCGTGCGGATCACTGGAGGCACCGCGGGCAACATCATCCCTGACCGGTGCGTCGTCGAGGTCAACTACCGCTTCGCTCCGAGCCGCAGCGTCGAGGAGGCGGCCGCGCACGTCGCCGACGTGCTCGACGGGTACGAAGTCGTGGTCACCGATGCCGCGCCGGGAGCTCGTCCCGGCCTGGACCGACCGGAGGTGACCCGCTTCGTCGAGGCGATGGGCGGCGAACCGCGGCCGAAGCTGGGCTGGACCGACGTCGCCCGGTTCACGGCGCTCGGCGTGCCGGCGGTCAACTTCGGTCCCGGCGACCCGCTGCTCGCGCACGCCGACGACGAGCGCGTCGACCTCGAGCAGGTCCGCTCGTGCGAACGGCGGATGGCCGCCTGGCTCGGCGCCAGATGAGCCGGGCGTTCACCGCACACGCGGCCGGGCGGCTCCCTACCCTGATCAGGTGAGCGATCTGCTGCCTGATCCGGGGACCGATCCGTTGACTGGCGACCAGACCGGCCTCCACGACCCGCCCGAGCGGCATCGGGGCCCGGTGACGCTGCGCCGCCGCCAGGTGCAGCGCACCACCACCGACCAGCGGCTGCTCGACTCACGGGGGCCCACCGACTGGCTGCACACCGATCCGTGGCGGGTGCTGCGCATCCAGGCCGAGTTCGTCACGGGCTTCGAGATGCTGGCCGAGCTGCCGCGGGCGGTCAGCGTGTTCGGCTCCGCGCGCATGACCCGCGACGACCCGGTGTACGCCAGCGCCGAACGCCTCGGCGCGGCGCTGGCCGCCGCGGGGTACGCCGTCGTCACCGGCGGCGGTCCCGGCATCATGGAGGCGGCCAACAAGGGGTGCTGCGAGGCCGGCGGTGTCAGCGTCGGGCTGGGCATCGAGCTGCCGTTCGAGCAGGCGCTCAACGACTGGGTCGACATCGGCATCCAGTTCCGCTACTTCTTCGCCCGCAAGACGATGTTCCTCAAGTCCTCCGAGGGCTTCGTCGTCTTCCCCGGCGGCTTCGGCACCCTCGACGAGACGTTCGAGGCGCTCACCCTCGTGCAGACCCACAAGGTGACCCGGTTCCCGGTCGTGCTCGTCGGCTCCGCCTACTGGGGCGGGCTGTTGAGCTGGCTGCGCGAACGCGTGGCCGGCGAGGGCAAGATCGCCGCGGTCGACCTCGACCTGATCACGCTCACCGACGACGTCGACGAGGTGATGCGCGCCCTCACCGCGACGGCCGCGCAACGCGAGCTCGAGCGCCGCTCGGCGGAGGCGAAGGCGCACGCCGACCGGGCCGCCGCGGGCGACCGTGTCAACGGCACCTGATGCTCGCCTCAGGGCAGACCGCGGCGCGCCGCGGCCGGCGGCCGGTCGCCCTTGACCGCGGCGACCAGCTCGAGCACCTGGCGGGTCGCCCGTACGTCGTGGGCGCGGAAGACCCGCGCGCCGTGCCAGGCGGCGAGGGCGGTGGCGGCCAGCGTCCCCGGCAGCCGCTCCTCGACCGGCAGGTCGAGGGTCTCCCCGACGAAGTCCTTGCGGGAGAGCGCCACGAGCACCGGCCACCCGGTGGTGACGAGCTCGTCGAGGCGGCGGATGAGCTCGAGCGAGTGCCGGGTGGTCTTGCCGAAGTCGTGGGTGGGATCGACGAGGACGCCGTCACGGCGTACGCCGAGGGCGACCGCCCGCTCGGCGAGCCGGGTGGTCTCGCCCACGACCTCGGCCACGACGTCGGCGTACGCGAGGGGGCGCGGGCCGGCGCCCGGCCGCAGACCACCGGTGTGGCTGCACACCAGGCCGGCTCCGGCTGCGGCGGCCACCTCGGCCAGCTCCGGGTCGTAGCCGGCCCAGGTGTCGTTGACGAGGTCGGCGCCCTCGGCGCAGAGCACGCGGGCGACGCGCGCCCGCCAGGTGTCGATGCTGATGACCAGGTCCGGGTGGCGGGCGCGCACGGCGGCGACCACGGGCGCGGTGCGCCGTACCTCCTCCGCCTCGTCCACGGCGCTGGCCATCCCGGCGGGCACACCGCCGATGTCGACGATGGCGGCGCCTTCGGCCACCGCCTCGTCGACCAGTCGCAGCGCGGCGTCGAGGGCCCAGGTGGCGCCCTGGTCGTAGAAGCTGTCGGGGGTGCGGTTGACGATGGCCATGACGACCGGCTCGCGCTCGGTGAACGTCCGTCCGCCCAGGCGCAGCGGCGCCGGGGCGGCGACGATGGCAGCCTCCTCGGTCGCGGGACGGTCCCAGCGTGGCACGATCGGGCCAGGCGTCGCCGGGAGCCCCCGCGGCCGGTCGAGGAGAGGAGCGCCGATGGCCTACGCGCTCTTCGTCGCGGCAGCGGCGCTCGTGGCGTTCGGCGTGGCCGTCGTGGCGACCGGCCGGATCGACGGCCTGGACGCGGCGGCGGAGGACGTCGCGCACCCGGTGCTGCCCGAGGGACCGGTGGGTGCCGCCGACGTGCACGACCTGCGGTTCGCACTGGGGCTGCGTGGCTACCGCATGGACCAGGTCGATGCCGTGCTCGACCGGCTCGCCACGGAGATCGCGGCCCGCGACGAGGAGCTCGCCCGGCTGCACGAGCGGGCCGACAGCGGCCCTGAGGAGGACACGTGAGCGTCCGGCTCGAACGGGCCGTCGAGGTCGACGCCCCCGCGCAGACCGTCTGGGACCTGCTCGTCGACTGGGAGCGGCAGGGCGACTGGATGCTGTTGACCCGCGTCTACGGGGGGCAGGGCGTCGGAGCGGACGTGGAGGCATTCACCGGCGTCGGGCCGGTCGGCTTCACCGACACGATGCGGGTGACCGGGTGGGAGCCGCCCTACCGCTGCCTCGTCGAGCACACCGGGCGGGTCGTTCGCGGCTCCGGCAGCTTCATCGTCGAGCCGCTGCCTCGCGGTCGCTCGCGGCTGGTCTGGTCGGAGGACGTCGAGCTGCCGCTGGGCATCGTCGGCTGGCTCGGCTGGGTCGCCCTCCGTCCGGTGATGGCGGCCGGACTCGAGGAGTCGCTGGCCCGCTTCGCCCGGCTGGCCGCCGCCGACGCGGGCCGCTGAGCGCGACTGGGCCCGCCGGCGGGCTCCTCGTCGGCGACGACGGCCTCGCCCGCTGCGCCTGGGCCGACCCCACGGCCGACTACCGCGCCTACCACGACGAGGAGTGGGGGCGCCCGGTGCACGGCGACCGGGCGCTCTACGAGCGCCTGACGCTCGAGGCGTTCCAGTCGGGGCTGTCGTGGCTGACGATCCTGCGTAAGCGGGACGGCTTCCGCGCGGCGTTCGCCGGCTTCGACCCCGACCTGGTCGCGAACTTCGACTCCGCCGACCTGGGGAGGCTGCTGGCCGACACGCGCATCGTGCGCAACCGGGCCAAGGTCGCCGCGGCGCTGGCGAACGCGCGGGCGCTCGTGCGGCTGCGGGAGGCGGACGGGGACGGCGCGCTCGACCGGCTCGTGTGGGCACATGCGCCAGCGCCGCGTCCGGCGCCGTCGACGCTGCGCGACGTACCGTCGACCACCCCTGAGTCACGCGCGCTGGCTGCGGCGCTCAAGCGGCGCGGGTTCGGCTTCGTCGGGCCGACGACGGCGTACGCCACGATGCAGGCCTGCGGCGTGGTCGACGACCACCTGGCCGGCTGCCACGTCCGGCGGTGACGGGCTCCCCTCCAGCCTGGCCCTGGCCAGGTGCGCGGCGTGGGGCGCTGCCCCCCATTCGCCTTCCGGGGCGGGGGACCCCCACCCCTGTAGGACCGGGCCTGGGGACCCCGACCCCAGTCAGGGCTGAAAAGCGCTGAGCGGGCTCAGCGCCCCTCGAACACCGGATCTTGCTTGCCGACGAAGGCGGCGACGGCGGCCCGGTGGTCCTGCGTCGTCCCGGTCAGCCGCATCATGTCCGCCTCGTTGGCCAGCGAGTCGGCGAGGTCCTGGGTGGCCGAGTAGGCGATGGCGCGCCGGATGGCCCCGTACGCGACGGTCGGCCCGGCCGCGAGCTCGCGCGCCATCTCCAGCGCGCGGGTGGCGACCTCGCTGGCGGGGACCACCTCGGTCGCCAGCCCCAGCCGCAGCGCCTCCTCGGCACCCACCGTCCGCGGGCGCAGCAGCAGCTCCTTGGCCTTGGCCCATCCCACGAGGCGCGGCAGCGTCCATGACGAGCCGGAGTCGCAGGACAGCCCGATCCCGGCGAAAGCCAGGTTGAACCGGGCGGTGTCCGCGACGATGCGGAAGTCGCAGGCGAATGCGAACGCCGCCCCGGCGCCTGCCGCTACCCCGTTGACCGCTGCCACTACGGGCTTCGGCATCGTCGCCAGCGCGAAGGTCACCGGGTTGTAGTGGTCGGGGACCGTCCGCCAGACGCGCTCGACGTCCTCGTCGAGCAGGCTCAGGTGCTCGCGCAGGTCCTGCCCGACACAGAACGACCGGCCCCGACCGCCCAGGACGACGCAGCGAACTTCGGGGTCGTCCGCAGCGTCGGCTACCGCCTCGCGCAACGCGGACTTGGCGGAGGTGTCGAGCGCGTTCATGGCTTCGGGACGGTTGAACGTGATCGTCGCGACGCCGCCGTCGACGGCGTAGCGGACCGGTGCGTTGTCCAGCTCGGTCATGGGCGGGCTCCTTCGGGCGTCGGGCTCGGGGCGGTGTCGAGGCAGGTGTCGACGAATCGGACGGCGGCCGGCGCGAGCCGCTCCGCCTGGCGGTCGAACAGGGCGGCCGCCGTGTCGCCCGGCCAGGGAGCCGGCAGCAGCTCGACGGGCAGGCCCGGGTCGGTGAAGAGGAACTTGCGCCACTCGTGCACGAGCCGGCTCCGCACGGCGAACGCGGCGTCGTCGGTGGCCGCTGCCGGCAGCGTGTCAAGCAGCTCGCCGGCGTCCTCACACCACGCCCGGTAGGCGCGGGCCAGCGCGTCGAGATCCCAGGCCCGGCGCGCCAGCCCGAGCGGGTCGCCGTCGTGGCGGGCAGTGAAGCTCTCGGCGGCTGCCTGCTCCGCAGCGAGCACCGCGTCGACCTCGGGTGAGTGGCGTACGGCGACCCACGCGCGGTCGCCCACCGGGGCGTAGCCGAGGAAGCGCAGCGCCTTGCCCAGCCGCTCCCGGACAGCCGCGGTCAGCCGGGCGCGCAGCACGAGCAGGTGCCAGCTGCCGTCCCAGGCCGCGTGCTCGGTCCGATAGATCCGAGCGGCCGAGGCGTCCAGCCGCCGACGCCCCTTGGTCGTGAGGGCGTAGCCAGGGGCGCCGTCGACCCGGGCCGGCTCGAGCCAACCCTGCCGGACCATGCGGGAGACCGCGGTTCGCACCGCCGGCCCGGCCACGTCGAGCGGCGCGAGCAGGCGGACGAGGGCGGCCACCGGTGCCCGCCCGCCGCGCGGGCGCAGGTGGTCGCCGTAGAGGTCGAACAGCGCAGATCGTGCGTCCATCAGCGCACAGTCTGGCCCGGCTGCCCACCGCGTGCGGAGGCCGGGCACGCGGCGTCGCGCTGTGCGCGATAATGACCTGTCCGCACGCGAGGTCCCGTGGTCCGGGGCTGAGTGCGCATGCCCCTGAGGTGACGGAAGGAGACCGCGCATGGCGGCCATGAAGCCGCGGACGGGCGACGGCCCGCTCGAGGTGACCAAGGAGGGGCGCGGCATCGTCATGCGCGTGCCGCTGGAAGGCGGCGGACGCCTCGTCGTCGAGCTGTCGGCCGACGAGGCCGGCGCCCTCGGCGACGCCCTGAAGAGCGCTGTGGGCTGAGCCCGACTCTGGATCACACCGGCCCCGGTCACCTCCTCTCGGAGGTGGCCGGGGTTCCTCATCGGTCGCGGTCGACCAGGACCGAACCGGCCCGCGCTCCGCCCTCCCCGTACCAGGTGCCTCTCGATACACATTGGGGTTCCTGTGCCTCGGGCGCGTCATGTGGCGACGCTTGGGCCCCAGTGCCCCCACTGGCCCCATTTGTGCAAGGAAAGGACAGGCCCGGCCCGCTCCGCCCGGTGCGCCGCGGCGGCCACGTGACCCTAGGGTCGGTCCATGGCCCGCTCGCGTCGCGCTGTTCTTGAGCCCCACGGCGTGGTCACGCCCACCGTGGTGGAGCTGGCCGGTGGCCGGCCACTCGCGGCGCTCGGCGCCGAGGCCGACGTCGTCGCCCTCGGCGTCCGCCCCGGCGGCGACGACGAACCGGTGGCGGCAGCGGACGCCGCGGCGGAGGTCGAGCGGCACTGGGGGGTCGCCGCGTCCGACGCGCTGAGGCGGGAGCGGGCCACCGGACGCGCCGGCGAGCTGGTCGCCGCGGGTGGGCGCGCCGGCTTGAGCGTCCTGCTGGTCGGGGTCGGCGACGGGTCGGCTGCGGCACTGCGGACCGCGGGCGCGGCGCTGGCCCGGCGTGTGCGTGGACGCGGCCAGGTGGTGCTCGACGCCGGCGGCGGCATCGACGACGAAGGGCTCACGGCGCTCGTCGAGGGCATCGTGCTCGGCGGCTACGCGTTCGCGCGGCGGTCCGAGCCGCTCGCCGCGGCCAAGCGGCCGGCCGGGCACGTGCTGCTGACCGGCGTGGGCCCCGACCGGCAGAGCGCGCTCGAACGGGCGCTCGTGGGCGCACGGGCGACCTGGCTCGCCCGCGACCTCGGCAACGAGCCGTCGTCGACGAAGGACCCGGCGTGGCTGGCCGCCCGGGCGGCCGAGGCTGGTGAGGCCGCCGGTCTGCGGGTCCGCGCGCTCGACGAGCGGGCGCTCCGCGAGCAGGGATTCGGCGGGTTGCTGGCCGTGGGCGCCGGGTCGGCCAGCCCGCCGCGGCTGGTCGAGCTGAGCTACGACCCGCCGGGACGGCGCCGGCGTGCAGTCCCGCACGTGGTACTGGTCGGCAAGGGGATCACCTTCGACAGCGGCGGGATCACGATCAAGCCGCGCGAGGCGATGGCCCCGATGAAGATGGACATGGGCGGCGCGGCGGCGGTCCTCGCGGCGATGACCGGGCTGCGCGATCTGGGCGTCGCGGTGCGCGTCACGGCGCTCCTGGCTCTGGCCGAGAACATGCCGAGCGGCTCGGCCGCTCGCCCGGGCGACGTCATCCGCCAGTACGACGGAACCACCGTCGAGGTGCTCAACCCCGACGCCGAGGGCCGGGTGGTGCTGGCCGACGCCATGGGCTACGCCGTACGCCGGCTGTCACCGGACGTCCTCGTCGACGTCGCCACGCTGACCGGCGCGGTCTCGGTCGCGCTCGGGCGGCGCACGGCGGCGGTGCTGTCGCCGGACGACGACCTGGTGGCGCTGCTGCGGTCCGCGGGCGAAGCCGCGGGTGAGCCGCTGTGGTGGCTGCCGCTCGTCGAGGACTATCGCGACGCGCTGGACTCGCCGGTCGCCGATGTCGCCAACATCGCCACCCGCAAGGGCGTGCAGGCCGGCACGGTGATGGCCGGGCTGTTCCTCCAGCGTTTCGCCGGCCAGGTCCGCTGGGCGCACCTCGACATCTCCGGCGCCGCGAAGTCCGATGGCGAGGCCGCCGAGGTGGTCCGCGGGGCCACCGGCTGGGGAGCCCGCACTCTGCTGCGCTGGCTGGAGCGTGCCGACCCCCTCACCCCCGACGGAAAGGGCTGAGCCATGTACGGACTGTCGGTGCGCTGGTCGCTCGCGGACGCGCCGGAGGACATCGCCCAACGTCTCCGCGACTACGTCGTCGGCACCTCCCTGGAGCGCTTCATGGGCCTGCCGGGGTTGCATGTCAAGATCTGGCGGATGCGCCCGGGGGAGGAGTTCGAGGGCTGCTACGTCTTCGCCAGCGCGGCGGCCCGTGACGAGTTCGCCGAGCGGTTCCGGGCCACGATGGCCGATGCTCCGGGTTCGCTGCTGGTCGGCGCTGCGCCGCAGGCGGTCGAGCCGTTCGAGGTGCTGGCCGTGGCGGAGGGCGCCGAGGGCTTCCGTGCCGGGCCGGGCCCCGGTGCGGGTGCAGGCGACGGGCGCGGCTAGCACGGACCGCGTCCACCGGTCGGCTGTCGGCCCGATGGCCAGTTGGCCGTCCCGGCTCAGGACTCGACGAGCCCCACTCGGTAGGCGGCGATGGCGACCTGCACCCGGTTGCCGCAGCGCAGCTTGGCGAGGATGTGCGTCAGGTGGGCCTTCACGGTGGCCTCGCTGAGGAACAGCTCCCGGCCGATCTCGGCGTTGGAGGCGCCACGCGCGACGAGCGGGAGGATGGATCGCTCGCGCGCGGACAGCGTGGCAACCTGCCTGGCCAGGTCCTCGGGCACGGAGGGGGCGAACGTCTGGGTCAGCCGTCGCGTGATCTCGGGGGAGAGGATCGCGCTGCCGGACGCAGCCGTCCGTACGGCCTGCACCAGCGCCTGCGGCGGGGTGTCCTTGAGCAGGAAGCCCGCAGCACCGGACTGCAACGCGGCGAAGACGTGCTCATCCGCGTCGAACGTCGTCAGGACGATGACCGACGGAGGTTCGGACAGCGCCCGCACGAGCTCCAGGGCACGCAGCCCGTCCATCCGCGGCATCCGGATGTCCATGAGCACGACATCCGGGGCGAGCGCCTTGACCCGCTCCACCGCCTCGACACCATCGGCTGCCTCACCCACCACCTCGAGCCCCGGCGCGGCTCCCAGCAGCATGCGCAGTCCCGCCCGAACCAGCGCCTCGTCGTCGACGAGCAGCACCCGGCGCGCCTCGTCCGCGTCAGTCGTCACGCTGGTTGCTCCACGGGTACGGCGGCTCGAAGCACGTACCCGCCACCCTCGTCCGGTCCGGCATCGAGCCGCCCGCCCACGAGATCCAGCCGTTCCCGCAGGCCGAACAGCCCGACGCCCGCCCCCGACCCCGACCGCGAGGAGTCGCGACGAGCCGCGCCGTTGGCCACGCGGACCTCCAGCCATGGCCCGGAGTTGCGCAGGGTCACCCGGACCGGTGCACCGGCGGCGTGCTTGCTCGCGTTGGTGAGCGCCTCCTGGACGACGCGGTACACGGTCCTCCCCGCCGTCGCGGACACGCCGGGTGTCGCGCCGGCGATCTCGTCGGTCAGTGCCACGTCGGCGCCGGCGGCGACCCACTCGGCCACGAGCGCGGGAACCGCGTCGAGCGTCGGCTGGGGCGTCCGGTCGGCGGGAGTCGGCGGCGCACCGTCGCTGCGCAGGACGCCCACAGCCTGTCGCAGCTCGTCGAGCGCCCGGTGCGCCGTCTCACGGATCACGGCTGCGGCGTCCGCGGCCGGTGTGCCGGATTCGGAGAACTCCAGTGCGCCGGCGTGCAGGGCGATCAGGCTGACCCGGTGGGCGACGACGTCGTGCATCTCGCGAGCGATGCGCGCGCGCTCCTCCGCCCGGGCGCGTTCCGTCTGTGCCGACTGCGCCTTGCTCAACTGCTCGTTGCGCGCCATCGCCGCGGCCAGGAACTCTCGGTGTGAGCGCACGTAGAGGCCCAGGAAGCCCGGCAGGGCCACCGTGAGGCCCCAGGCATAGACCTGAACGAGCACCTGTGTGTCGTCCGCGACCTCGCGCCCCAGCAGCGCGACGGTCATCGCCACGGTCCAGATCGCGGTGCGCCGCGTCGCGCCCATGTGTGTGACCACGGTGGCGAAGGCCAGCATCGCTGCCAGGGCGTTTCCGATGACGAGCCCAGCGGCGATGGCGATGGCGAGCACCACCTCGGGGTGCTCGCGGCGCCACACGAGCGCAACGCTGGCGAGGACCGCCGCTCCGACGCTGAGCCAGGTGGGTCCCGGAACCGAGGGGTCGGTCGCGGCCGCGACCATGACCACGAAGATCAGAGCGACGGCCAGCAGGTCGAAGAGCCGGCTGGACTCCGCCACCCTCGACCAGCGCGTCGCCACGACGGCCCGCCTAGGCACGGGGCCGCGGCCGGTGGTCGTCATCGACCGTCCCGAGCGTCACCCGGGGGCCACCCACCGGTCGTCGCTGCCGGCACCGACGATCGTCGGTCCGGACGTCGAGACCTCGGGTCTAGCGCCAATACCGTTCAGTTAGAGCTGACGGACGCGGTAGGTCGGTGAGTGCGCGGGCTGCGGCCAGTGGGCGTGATGCGCCCGTTTGACGTGCCACTTGACGTACTTGCGTTTGATGACCCTGGGTGCTGATCGCTGTCGCCG
>JBBRVP010000047.1:0-27543 GCA_038246785.1 Jiangellales bacterium | reverse complement strand
GGCATGGTCGGGCGCAGCCCGCACGGCGGCATGGTCGGGCGCAGCCCGCACGGCGGCATGGTCGGGCGCAGCCCGCACGGCGGCATGGTCGGGCGCAGCCCGCACGGCGGCATGGTCGGGCGCAGCCCGCACGGCGGCAGATGCGTGCGCTTCCCCCGATTAATGTTCAGGGATGGAGTCGACGGAGCATCAGGGCCCCTACCAGCCACGAACGGCGCCGATGGCCGAGGGTGATCCGGTTGTGCAGTGGCTCCTGCAGGGCGATCCGGCGATCCGCTGGCAGGTGCTGAGCGACCTCGTCAACGCCTCGGTGACCGAGGTGGCGACCGAGCGGGCGCGGGTGGAGCACGAGGGCTGGGGTGCTCGGCTGCTGGCGCTGCGGGCTCCTGATGGCCTGTGGGCGAACGGGGCCTGCTTTCCGGATACCGCGGCGTTCGCAGCGGACACTGCGCGGGCTCTGGCTGCCGGTGAGCCACCGCCGGTCTGGCCGTCGGCGGAGGCTGGATCGGCCGAGGCGCCGACCGACGGGTCGGGTGGCGAGCCGGGCCAGCCGTGGACCGCGACGTACCGGGTCCTGCTGGACCTGTCCCACCTGGGCGTGCCCCCGGACAGTCCGGTGATGCAAGAGACCGCACACCTGGTGGCCCGTAACTGCCGCTGGGAGTGCGACGGGCTGCCGTTCTTCGCTGGCGAGGAGGACTGCTGCATCAACGCCGGCACGATCCTGATCGGTACCTACCTGGGCGTCGACGTCGACCCGGTGGTGCAGCGGCTTCTGGCCGACCAGATGCCGGATGGTGGCTGGAACTGCTGGGCTGAGACGCGCCCGGCGCCGTCATCTTTCGCAAGCACCCTCGACGTGATCGACGCCCTGCTGAGGTGGGAGCGCCATACCGGCGGATCTGAGGAGGTTCTCCGGGCTCGCCGAAACGGAGAGGAGTACTTGCTCCGGCGCAACCTCTTCCGGTCGTTACGCACGGGCGAGGAGGTCAAACCTGAGTGGGCATTGTTCTCCTACCCCCCACGCTGGCAATACGACCTGCTCAAAGCCACCGAGTACTTCGCCCTGCGTGGTGGCACTCCGGATCCGCGGCTGGCCGAAGCGATCGAACGGATCCGCGACAAGCGCCGACCCGAGGGGCATTGGCTCCTCGAGAACACCCACGCCGGCGCGGTCCACTTCCGGTTCGAGGAACCCGACGGCACGCCGAGCCGGTGGAACACCTTGAGGGCGCTGCGGGTGCTGCGCTGGTACGACGCATCCGCCCCCACCCGGTAGCGCGGGCCATGCGTCGTGAGACAGCACGACTATCAACCAAGCAAGGCGCACCACCGAGGGCGGCGCGACCACGGTCGTCCGGCTCCCCGGAGCCGCACCGGAGCCCCATGCGGGACTGCGGCGGACGCCCATGCGACGCACGCTCATCGGCTACTTGTTCTATGGACCCACGGCTCGGGCCTGGCCAGGCTTGGGTCGAGGTGTCCGGCGGGTCGCTCTCTCATCGGCTGCCCGCGGCTGGTTGGCGTGGCTCTCTCGTGGCGTGCGCACCCGCCGGGCACCGTGACGAGGTGAGGCTCAAGAGGGGTCTGCCCAGCTCGAAGTAGCGCTGCCCTCCTCGTCGACAAGGGTCCCTGGAGTAGAGGAGAGGCGGAGGTCATGGCGCGTGTGGTGATCGGGATGGACCCGCACAAGCGGTCGGCGACGATCGAGGTTCTCGACGAGGGGGAGACGGTCCTCACGACCGGGCGGTTCGGCACCGACCGCGACGGCTACCGGCGGCTGCTTGCCGCGGGCCGGCAGTGGCCGGACCGGGTCTGGGCTGTTGAGGGATGTGAGGGCGTGGGCCGGCACCTGGCGCAGCGGCTGGTCGCCACGGCGAACCGGTCGTGGACGTGCCCGCGAGGCTGTCCGCGCGGGCACGGGTGTTCTCTACCGGGCAGGGCCGCAAGACCGACGCCACCGACGCCCACTCGGTCGCGGTGGTGGCGCAGCGCACACCGGGTCTGCGGGCCGTGCAGGTCGATGACGCGACGGTGGCGCTGCGGCTGCTGGCCGACCGCCGCGACGAGCTCGGCGCGGCGCGCACGTTGACGGTGAACCGGCTGCACCGGCTGCTGGTCGAGCTGATCCCGGGTGGGGCGAAGACGTTCCTGTCGGCGACCAGGCCAAGGCGCTGCTCGCGACCGTGCGCCCGCGTGACGTCGTGGGCAGGACGCGCCGCAAGCTGGCCGCCGAGCTCATCGTCGAGCTCGACCGGATCGACCGGAAGATCAAGGCGGCGAGCAAGGAGCTGCACGGGCTGGTCGAGGCGACCGGGAGCGCGCTGCTCGAGCTGCACGGGATCGGCCCGTCCGGCGCGGCCCGCCTGCTCGGCGACATCGGGGACGTGGCCCGGTTCCCCACCCGCGGGCACTTCGCGTCCTGGAACGGCACCGCGCCGATCGACGCGTCGTCGGGCGAGCAGAACCGGCACCGGCTGTCCCGGGCCGGGACCGGCGGATCAACCGCGTCCTGCACATCATGGCGATCGTGCAGCTGCGCAACGACACCGAGGGCCGTGCCTACTACCGGCGCAAGCTCGCCGCCGGCAAGACGCCGATGGAGGCGATGCGGGCGCTCAAACGCCGGCTGTCAGACGTCGTCCACCGCCAGCTCGTGAACGACCAGAAACGGCCGCCGCAGACGGTGCAGGTGACGGGCCCGGGAGGACAAGCGGGGGCGGCTGCTGGCTCCAGCGCGGCCGACTCCAACCCCAACGTCGACACTTCGGAGAAGTCACTTCCCAGACCCGCCAGCCCCCAGACTACGCCCGCCACGGCAACCCTCCCAGACCGTTCTTCGACCCGTTCCCGACGCCCTGTCACCGCGCCGGCCCGCAGCCGGGGTCAAGCGCAATCTGCTTGACGCCGGCGAGGACCGGCGCACCATCGACAGGCGGGAACAACCACCCCCTTGACACAGAGGGGAGCCACGAGAGGGCGCATCCGCCCGTCGGCAGAGCCGGGGGATCTGCCCGACGAGCGCTGCACACTCGTCAGCGCGGGCGCCGTCGGTTGGGCTCGCGTTCCTGTGGGAGTCCCTCAAGCCTGCGCAGCCGCTCGACCAGGTCTGCAAGGACGTGGAGGCTCTCGGCCGAAAGACCAGCGGCACGTTGAGCGAGCCGGCGCACGGAACCGTCGCGAAGGGCGGCTAGGACGGCGAGCTCGGTGTCGATCTGGCCGGTCGCGTCGTCGTCGAAGAAGTACGCAGGCGGCACGCCGAAGAAGCCGGCGAGGGCTTCCATGTGGTGCTTGGTGGGGTTGTCGCGCAGCCCCTTGCGCAGCTGCCATACGTAGGTCGCGGAGATCGTGGGGCCGCCGGCGTCGCGGATCGCGGTGGCGACCTCCTGATGGGTGTACTCGCCCTTGGCGGGGCGCACCGTGGCGAACAGGTGGTCCAGCTTGTCGGCCAGCGTCAGGCCCCGTGGCCGCCCGCCGTCACCCATGCCCGACTCCTCGTCCTCGGCGCAAGGCGTCCGCCGGCAACCACATCGCTGTCCGCACGGACCGTACGGAGGCGATGATCGCCGGTGCTGGGCCATCCTGACAGCACGGCGCCGGGGTTGGCCGCCTCTGACGGAGCGATCAAGCGGACCGGATTATGGGACACGCCCCGGCCTCTTGACACTGACCAGACCGTTGAGCTTACAGTGAAGCAAGTACTACCAACTGTCGTGGATGGAGCCAGGTCATGCGGCCCAGGACCACCGAAGCGGTCCAACACGAGGCACACCTCCCCCGGTGGCCCGGCGCAGGGGAGCGGGACGCGACCGGCGAGGACGTCAGCGCGGCGCACTCGGACGCTGCCTACAAGGCGCTGCTGCGTGCGTGCTCGTCGAGCGCTTCAGTCATCCGCTCACGGTCGAGGACGGAGCCAGCAGGGCCACTCACGATCGGGCACCTGAAACGACAGGGGAATGCTCGCGATGACACACGCCAGCCTGCTGATGACAGAGGACCAGCTGCGAGCGCTCCCGCCGGTGGTCGACGTGCCGACCGCGGCGGCCGTCCTCGGCGTCGGTCGCTCGGCCGCGTACGAACTCATCCGCACCGATGCCTGGCCGACGCCCACCCTTCGCCTCGGGAAGCTGATCCGCGTCCCCACGGCCCCGCTGTTGCAGCTCGTCGGAGTGGAACGTTGAGGGAAGGCGGGGTACGTCAACGGCACAGCCGACAGTGCCCACGAACCCCTGAGGGCGGGTTTGCCCCTCACCGCTGTCGGGGTCCGTGGGAGTACGTGCTTGACGCCGGCCGCACGCCGCAAGGCAAGCGACGGCAGAAGTCCAAGTCGGGCTTCAGCACGAAGCGCGACGCCGAAGCGGCGCTGCGGGAGGAACTCGCCCGGCGCAGCGCGGGGCTGGCCGACATCCGCCGGATGACCGTCGCCGACTACCTCAATGGCTGGCTCGAGGCGAAGCGCCGGCTGCGCGCGACGACCAGGCGCAGCTATGAGCTCCAGCTGCGCCGCTACCTCATTCCCGGCCTCGGCGGCCATCGGCTCTCAGAGCTCCGGCCCCACCACATCGACCAGCTCTGCGGCGACCTGCTCGCCGAGCCCTACTCGGCCACCGCTGCCGTGATTCGCCACATCCACGCAGTCCTCCGCTCGGCGCTCAACGCCGCCGTCAAACGCCGGCTCATCCCGTGGAACCCAGCGCTGCACGTCGAGCTGCCCGAGCAACCCGGGTACCACTCCGCGGTCTGGACACCTGACGAACTCGGGCGCTTCCTCGACCACGTTGCCGGACACCGCCTGTCCGCGCTGTTCCACCTCATCGCGTTCACCGGTATGCGGCGCGGGGAGGCGCTCGGTCTGCATTGGCGGGATGTCGACCTGGACTCCGGCTTCCTCACAGTGGCAGCGCAGATCGTTGACGGACCGCATGGCCCGCAACTCGGGCCGCCCAAGACCCGACACGGCGAGCGGATCGTCCCGATCGACCCGTGGACCGTTGCGGCCCTGCGACAGCATGCAGACCGCGAGGCGCGTGAGCGCGAGCATATTGGGACCGGCGTGGCGGGACACCGGTCTGGTCTTTGCTCGCGAGGACGGCGGGATGCTCAGACCGGACTTCGTGACCCACACTTTCCTGGCCTGTGTCCGCGATGCAGGCGCGCCGCGCATCCGCCTCCACGACCTGCGGCACACCCACGCCAGCCTCGCCCTGTCGGCGGGCGTGGAACTGAAGGTCGTGAGCAGCCGGCTGGGCCACAGTACGACCGCCGTCACCGCCGATCTCTACACCCACGTCATCCCGACCGTGGCCAGGCAAGCCGCCGAGGCCATCGCCGCGGTCGTGCCGCGCTCCGGGCGGTCGGGATCCGCGCCATGAGCAGCGCTGTGCGCGTCTGGTGCGCGCACGAGGTCGCCACAACACGACCAAGAGCCCCTCCGAATGCGTTCCCGCAGGTCACAGCCGGTGGGCCCCGTGGGGCTCGAACCCACAACCCGCGGATTAAAAGTCCGCTGCTCTGCCAGTTGAGCTAGAGGCCCGCGACCCCGAGGACACTACTGGCGAGCGGCACCGGCGCACTGCCACGTCGGCTGGCGGCTCCGAAGCGCAGCCTCCGCGTCGCCCAGTGACCCGCGCGCTCAGGCGCCCCACCGGCGGGTGGGGACGATGCGCCCCGCTCTGCTCCATGCGGTAGACCTCCGCCATGAGCGACGACCGCGCGCCTGTGGAGATCGAGACCCTCATCGACTCGCTGCAGGAGGACAGCCTCGAGACACTCACGGAGCAGCAGTGGACCGTGGGGGGCACCTGGGACGAGGTCGACGACCCGGTGCTCATCGGCTCCGACGGCGTACCGGTCGACACCTGGCGCGAGGGCTACCCCTATGCGCAGCGGATGACCCGTGAGGAGTACGACGTCCAGAAACGCCTGCTGCAGATCGAGCTCCTGAAGGTCCAGAACTGGATCAAGGAGACCCACCAGCGGATGCTCATCGTCTTCGAGGGCCGCGACGCCGCCGGCAAGGGCGGCACGATCAAGCGGTTCATGGAGCACCTCAACCCGCGGGGTGCCTACGTCGTCGCGCTGGAGAAACCGACCGACCGGGAGAGCATGCAGTGGTACTTCCAGCGTTACGTCGAGCACCTGCCCACCGGCGGCGAACTCGTGCTCTTCGACCGGTCGTGGTACAACCGCGCCGTCGTCGAACGCGTCATGGGCTACGCCACGCAGCAGGAGTACGACGAGTTCATGCGCCAGGCCCCAGCCCTGGAGTCGATGCTTGTGCGCACCGGACTCCGCCTCGTCAAGTTCTGGTTCTCGGTGTCGCGGCGCGAGCAGCTCACCCGGTTCACGATCCGCCGCATCGACCCCGTACGGCAGTGGAAGCTCAGCCCCACCGACCTGGCCTCCCTCGACCGCTGGGACGACTACACCCGCGCCAAGGAGGCGATGTTCAACTACACCGACACGGAGACCGCGCCCTGGACCGTCGTGCGCAGCAACGACAAGAAGCGCGGCCGGGTCCAGGCGATGCGCCACGTGCTGAACCTGCTGGACTACCCCGACAAGGACGCCGAGGTCGTCGGCCAGCCCGACCCGCTCATCGTCGGTCCACCGAGCCAGGTGTACGAGGCGGGTGAGGCCACCGGGACGACGTACCCGACGCTGTGACGGAGGCCCGGCCGCGGCTGTCGGCCGGAGACCCGAGAATCGTCGCCGTGCGGGTTGACGAGCTGATGCGCACCCGTTGGCGGGCAACCGGGCTGCCGACGTCGGCTCCCGGGGCCGCCGCGCCGACCGCGGCCGCGGAGTGCGCCGCCTCGGGGCGGTGCAGGCGCAGGAGTTCGAGACGACCTTGTGGTCCCTGGGCCGGCGAACGGGGGAGTCCCGAGCCGAAGTGCTCGCGCAGTTCTCGCAGGGCGAGTTCGTCCGGACGCACGCCCTGCGGCAGACCTGGCACTTCGTCCACCGCGACGACCTGACCACGGCGCAGGCTGCCACCGCGCACCGCGTCCACCGGTCCAACCTCGCGCAGTACCGGCGCGAGGGCCTGGAAGGCCCGACGCTGTCCAAGGCAGCGCGGGTCGTGACGGACGCCGTCGGCGACGGCCCCCAGACACGAGCCCGCATCCGCCAGCGGCTAGACACCGCCGGGATCCCCACCACGGGGTTCCGGCTCGGCATCCTCCTGATGTGGGCCGAGCTCCAGTGCCTGGTGGTGAGCGGGCCGCCGGAGGGCAGGCAGCAGACCTACGTCGCCTTCCCGGACCGGTCACTGCCCGACCGGGAGGAGGCGACCGTCCGACTGGCGGAACGCTACTTCTCCTCGCACGGCCCGGCGACGCTCGACGACTTCACCGCCTGGTCGAGCCTGACCAAGACGGCAGCACGGCAGGCGCTCGCGGCGCTTCCGATGCAGTCCGAACGGGTCGGCGATGCCGACTGGCTCTGGCTCGGCGAGCCGTCCGACGCCCCGTGGGCCGCGCCGCAGGTGGAGTTGCTCAACACCTACGACGAGTACGTCAGCGGCCTCAGCGCGGCCGGCAAGCGGTGGCTGGACCATGCGGGGCTGTGGGCCGAACGGTCCGGCACCCCGATCGGGGTCGTGACGGTCGACGGCCAGCTCGCCGGGCACTGGCGACGTGTCGCGACGGCCAAGCGCGTCGACGTGGACGTGCTTCCGCTGCGGTCGTTCAGCCGCGCGGAGCGAGCCGCCTTGACGGCCAACGCCGAGACGTACGGGGAGTTCCTCCGCCTCCGCGCGTCGGTTCACCTGCGGCCCCTGCGCTAGCTCGGCGGGCAGTGGGCTGGCGGATTCGGGTGTGCTCAGGCGCCGCCTCCGGCGTGGATCGGGGGACGCCGGTGGGCCCACGGCCGGGCGGCCTCGAGCTGTCCAGCCAGTCGGAACAGCGTGGCCTCGTCGCCGAAGCGGCCAAGGACGTGCACGCCGATCGGCAGGCCGTCCCCGTTCCACCAGAGCGGCACCGACATCGCCGGGTTGCCGGTGAGGTTGGCGACCACGAGCGGGTAGGCAACCGTGCGCGCGCCCCGCTGCAACGCCCTCAACGGTTCCTCCGGCGTGGAGGTGATCTCGCCGATGAGGGCGGGCGGCTCGGACATGGTCGGCGTGAGCCAGGCGTCGACGCCGGTCAAGAATCCGGCGACGGTGCGGGAGAACCTCTGCAGCACTTCCACGGCGTGCAGGTAGTCCGCAGCGCCGACCCTCCGGCCAGCCTCCCAGTAAGCACGGGTGAGCGGGTCCAGCTCGCCCGGGCCCGGCTCGCGGCCGCGGTGACGGGTCCAGTAGCCGACGATCCACGCGGTGGCCGCGTCGAACACCGTTCCGATCGCGGCGCCGACCCCGTCATCGAGGCCGGGGAGGTCTGCTTCGACCATCTCGTGGCCCAGTGAGTCGCAGAGCGCCACCGCGTCGCCGAGCGCATCGAGGCAGTCCGGGTGACCGAGCCCGCCGCCCGGTGTGCGGGGGGTGTACGCGATGCGCAGGCGACCGGGATCCGCCCCGACCTCGGTGGCGAAGGGTCGGGTCTGCGGAGGGGCCGGGTAGGGGTCGCCGGCGGCGGGGCCGGCGGTGGCGTCGAGCAGCCGCGCGCTGTCGCGTACGGACACCGTCAGTGCGTGCTCGACGGCCCAGCCTCCGATCGCGTCCCCATATTCGGGCCCGAGCGGGTTACGGGCCCGCGTCGGCTTGAGCGCGAACAATCCGCACGCCGAGGCGGGAAAGCGCAGCGACCCACCCAGGTCGTTGCCATGCGCCATCGGCACCATCCCCGACGCGGTTGCGGCGGCCGAACCGCCGCTGGACCCGCTCGTCGAGTAGGCCGGGTTCCAGGGGTTGCGGGTGGGGCCGTGCAGCACCGGCTCGCAGGCGGGGGCCAGCCCGAACTCCGGGGTGTTCGTGCGGCCCAGGATCACCAACCCGGCCCGGCACAGCCGGGTGACCAGCTCGGAGGTGTAGGTGGACGTGTTGTCCCGCAGGAACACCGAGCCCTCGCTGAAGGGGGTGCCCCCGATCTCGACGACGAGGTCCTTGAGCAGGTACGGCACACCGGCGAAGGGCCGGTCCCGCTCGGTGGCCCTGGCGGCGTGGCGGGCGGCGTCGAACAGCGGCGTGATGACCGCGTTCAGCTGCGGGTTGAGCAGCTGGACCCGTTCGATCGCCTCCTCCACCAGCTCGGTCGCCGAGACGTCGCCCCGCCGCACCAGGTCGGCCTGGCCGGTGGCGTCCAGGGCGAGCAGCTCGCTGGCCGTCACGACGGCGCTGCCCCCGTGCGGGTGACGTGGCGGCATGTCGTGGAAGGGGGCGGCTCAGGGCGACTCATCGGATCACCGACTTCGCCACGACGGCGTCATGCACCTCACCCAGCGGCTCTATCCGCGGGGCCGGAAGCCCGGCGGCGGCAACCGCGGCGCCGAACTCCGGGCCCACGCTGAAGCCGTCGAAGACCTCACGGTCCGGGCAGGCGTCGTAGACCGTGATTCCGACGGTGGTCACGACGCACACGTGGAGCTCGAACTGCTCTGCTGGCAGGCCCCGCCGCAGCGCGTCGTAGGCGGGGACGAGGCGAGCCGGGTCGCCGTCGAATTGGTAGGCACCCAGGAACATGGCCGCAGTCTCCTTTGACGGGTTCGTGGTCCTGCCTCATCGGCGCGAGTTCCGACCTCGCAGGTCGCGAGGGCGGAACTCGCGCCGGGATGGTGGAGGCCGGAGCCGACCGGCCCCGACACCCCGACCGGAGGTTCACGATGGACGCTGCCACGCTCGTGGCACGCTCGCCGGAGGCCGTGATCGGCGAGCTCGTGGACGACTTGGCGGGCTCGCTGGGGACGTTGCTGGTTGCCCTGGGCACCCGGACCGGACTGTGGACGGCGCTGGCAGGTGCCGGGCCGCTGGCTCCGGCCGAACTCGCCGGCCGCACCGGCGTCGCCGAGCCGCTGGTGCGAGAGTGGTGCCGCGCCCAGGCGGCGGGCGGGTACCTGACCTACCTCCCGGACGGCGAGACGTTCGCGCTGCCCGACGTGGTGGCGGACGCGCTGCTGCGCGGTCCGGGCCTTCCGATGGTGGACGCCTGCACGGACATGCTGCGCTCGCTCTGCGCGGACTTCGACGACATCGCCGCGGCGTTCGGCGCGGGCGACGGCTTCGGCTGGCACCGCCACGGCGCCATGTTCTGGCACGGCAGCGACGCATTGACCAAAGTCGCGCTGCCGGCCGAGCTGATCGGCGCGATGCTCGACCAGCTCGGCCCGACGACCGTGGCGCTGTCCGCGGGCGGCTCCGCGGTCGACGTCGGATGCGGCTACGGCACGCCGACGCTGGCCGTGGCCCGCCACTTCCCGGCCTCGCGTGTGCTCGGTGTGGATTCCAATGACGCCTCGGTGGCGTACGCGCGGCAGGCTGCCGCCGAGGCTGGACTCGCGGACCGGGTGCGCTTCGAGGTTGCCTCGGCCACCGAACTGCCCGGCTCCGGGTATGCGCTGGCCACGTTCTTCGACTCGCTGCACGACCTCGGCGACCCCGTCGGAGCGTTGGCCCGGGTCCGGCACGCGCTGGCGTCCGATGGCGCGGTGCTGCTGGTCGAGCCGTCCGCGGCCGACCACGTCGAGGACAACCTCACCCCGATCGGCCGGATGCAGTACGGGGTCTCCACACTGGTCTGCACCCCGAACGCGGTATCGCAGGCGTCCGAGGCGGCCGGCGGGACCTTCCCCCTGGGCACGCAGGCCGGCGAGGCACGGCTGCGCGACACGGCGGTGGCGGCCGGCTTCACGCGCGTCCGCCGGGTCCCCGCCGACGCGCCGCTGAACCTGGCGTTGGAGCTTCGACCATGACGGGTCGATGATGGTCGACCGATGAGCAGCACGGAACCCGCGGGCCGATTGGTCGGCCGGGATGCCGTCCTGGCAGTGACCGGGGCCGCCCTCGCCCATGCGTCGGACGCCGCCGGCGGACTGCTGTTGGTGGCAGGCGAGCCGGGCATCGGCAAGTCCGCCGTGCTCGCGGAGCAGGCCCGGCGAGCGTCGGACGCCGACGTGGGGGTGCTGCGGGGCATCGGCTGGCAGGGTGCGGGCGCCCCGCCGTACTGGCTGTGGACCCAGGTTCTGAGTGGCCTCGAGACCGCGTACGTGGGGACTGCGTCCGGACTGCTCGACCAGATGGCCGGGCGTGAAGGGGCCGCGGCGGCAGAGGCCCGGTTCCGCATCTTCGAAGCCGTGTGCGGTGCGCTCACGGACGCGGCGCCGTTGCTGGTGGTGCTCGACGACCTGCAGTGGGCCGACCCCGAGTCCCTGCGCCTGCTGCAGCGCCTGCATCGCGGGCTGGCAGCCGAGCGGGTGCTCCTGTTGGGCGCGTTCCGAGACGATGACGCGGGCCCGCAGCTGCGCGCCCTGGTCGGCTCCGCCTCCGTGG
Organism: Jiangellales bacterium; assembly: GCA_038246785.1. Lineage (GTDB taxonomy): Bacteria > Actinomycetota > Actinomycetes > Jiangellales > Jiangellaceae > JBBRVP01. Next base: position 16,121 of record JBBRVP010000047.1, on the reverse strand, counting down.
TGCCGCTCACCGGACTGGACGTGAACGGTGTGTCGGCGCTGATGGCGCTCGTGGCCGACGTGTGGCCCGACCCGGAGCTGGCGGCTGCGGTGCAACGCCGATGCGGTGGCAACCCGTTGTTCGTGCGCGAGCTGACCCAGCTGATGGTGGCGCGCGGCGACTGGTCCCCGGGTGCGCTGCGGACTCCCGACGCGGTGCCGGCGGGAGTGCGTGACACCTTGCGGATGCGTCTGGCGCGGCTGTCCCGCCCATGCGTCGACCTCCTCGAACTCGCCGCCATCGCCTCCGACGTGGCGCCGGTCGTGTTGGCCGAGGCGGCTGCCGACGACAGCCTCTCCATCGCGGAGCTGCTCGAAGAGGCCGGCCGCGCACGGGTGTTGATCGCGGAGTCCTACGGGTGGCGGTTCGCGCACGACCTCTACCGGGAGACATTGCTGGCCGGCGTAACGCCTGCGCGGCGCGCGGAGCTGCACGCGGCGGTCGGGCGCGCCCTGGTCGCTCTGTCGGCAGGCGGCACCGACCCGGCCGCCGTCGGCGGAGCGGCCCGGCTGGCTGCCCACTTCGTGGCCGCCGGCCCGCCCACCGCCGCAGATGCGCTGCACTGGTCGGTGCAGGCGGCCCGGGAGGCAACGTCGCGGCTGAGCCACGAGGACGCCGCCCGCCACTACAGCACTGCGCTGGACCTGCTGCGTGAGGGGGACGGCCCGGTTGGCCGGACCGAGCTGCTGCTGGACTTGGCTGCTGCTCTTGAGCGGTCCGGCGACCCGTCCGGCGCCCGGGAGACCTACCTGCGCGCCGCGGCCCTGGCCCGCCAGGCCCCGGACCCCACGGCATTGGCCGGGGCCGCGTTGGGCATCGCAGCGCTGGGAGCCCGCTCGGGCACCGAGGACCCGGTCGGTGTCGGCCTGCTCCAGGAGAGCGCCGGGCTGACCGCGACCGGCGGACACGACGCGCCGCGCTCTCGCGTGCTCGCCGCACTGGCCCGCGCGCTACGGCACGGCGCTCTGGCGAGCCCCGACCCAGTCGCGGTGGCGACGGCGGACGAGGCGGTGTCGCTGGCCAAGGCCGCGGGGGACGCATCGGCGATCGCCCACGCGTTGCTCGCGCGCCACGATGTGGTCTGGGTGCCCGGTGCGGCGCAGCTTCGACTGCCGGTGCTCGCCGAGATGGCGGCCGCCGCGGGTCATGCCGGGGATCGCGACCTGGTCGCCGAGGCCCTCGTGCTTCGGGCGGCTGCGCTGATCGAGCAGGGAGATCCCGCAGGGCCCGCCGAGCTCGCACGCTACATCCGCCTCGTCGACCAGCTCGGACATCCGCGGGGCCGCTGGGCAGCGTTGAGCCGGCGCGCGACCCTCGCCGCGCTGACCGGGCAGATCGAGGAGTCGCTGTCGTCGTCTGCGGCGGCGCTGGAACTGGGCCGGGCGATCGGGCTCCCCGACGCCGCGGGGGTGTTCGGGACCCTGCGTGGATCGCTGGCAACGATCGGTGGCCCGGTGATCGACTTGGGTGAGCTCATCCCCGCCGCCGACCCGATGTGGCCGATCCGGCCGCTGCTGCGGGCCTGGGGGCAGGTGAACGCCGGCGACCTCGACGGTGCGGCTGCGTCGATGCGCGGCTTCTCAGTGCGCCGCGTGCCGGACAAGAACGACCTGGAGCTGGTGGCGGTCACGGCCACGGTCTTCGCGGCCGTCGGCTCGGCCGCCCAGCGCGAGTGGACGTACCGCAGGTTCGGGCCGTACGCCGGCCTCCACGCGCTGGTCGGTGGATGCGCGGCCTATCACGGCGTCGTCGACCACTACCTCGGCATCCTCGCTGCCGCGCTCGGGCGCGCCACGGACGCGATCGAGCACCTGGCGGCCGCCGTAGCGCTGTACGAGCGGCTGGGCGCCGCGGCATGGGCCCAGCGGAGCCAGGCCGAGCTCGACCGAGTGCGATCCACCGGCGGTCACGACGCCTTCCGGCTCGTGGGCGGCGCCTGGCAGCTCGCCTTCGACGGACGCGAGGTGCACCTGCCCGATGCCAAAGGGCTGCGCGACATCGCAACACTGCTCGCGGCCCCGAACCGCCCGGTGCACGTCTTCACCCTGCTGGGCCGGGACGCCCCGGCCACCGGCGCCGACCCCGTGCTCGACCGCCGGGCTGTCGCCGAGTTCCGCGCCCGAGTGGCGCAGCTGGACGCCGAGGTCGACGAGGCGGAGAGCTGGAACGACCCGGACCGCGCCGCGCGCGCCCGGGTCGAGCGAGACGCGGTGATGTCGGAGCTGCGGGCCGCGACCGGGCTGGGCGGGCGCGCCCGCCGACTGGGCGACGAGACCGAGCGTGCCCGCAAGACCGTGACCGCGCGCGTCCACGACGCGATGCGCCGGATCGAGCTGGTGGAGCCGGGCCTGGCCAGGCACCTCCACGCCTGCGTCCATACCGGCACGACCTGCACCTACACCCCCGAGGCGCCCCGCCACTGGTTGCTGTGACAGGAACTCACCCCTGGTCGACGGTCACATTCAGGAACGGCAGGCTGCGCTCGGCCCACGGGAACACCCAGCCGAACAGTGCGGCCATTACGACGGCGGCGAGCAGCACGAGCTGGAGCACCTTGAGCGCGGTGGGACCGGGCAGGACGCGCCACAACGCTGCGTACATCGCCCGTCCTCAGCGCAAGGCCGCCGGCGGCGGACCGGGCTTCGGCGCCGTCCCAGCCAGCATCCCCCACCAGATCCACCGGTGGGTGGACCCCCACCGCGGGTCGCAGGTCGTCAGGGTGATCAGCCTCCGGGTCGGTTCGGCTCCCGGCTTGCCCGGCACCGCGGCGATGACGGCGACGTCGGTCGGGTTGACGATGGCGTCCTCGGTCAGCCGGTAGGTGTACCAGTCCTGGACGGTCTCCACCACGACGAGATCCCCGACGCGCAGCCGGTCGATGTCGCGGAACGGCTCCCCGTGGGTGGCCCGGTGCGCGGCGACGGCGAAGTTGCCGACCCGGCCCGGCAACGCGGTCTGCGGGTAGTGACCGATCCCCCGCGCCAGGTCGGGCAGCGTGACCCCCTCCACCACGGGCGTACCCCACACCGAGTCGCGCAGCCGCGGCACGTACATGCGGGCGAACCCCTCGCCACGAGCCGGCCGGCCGGCCGCCGCCGAGCCGGCTCCGGCACGGTTCGAGCCGCTGACCGGCCCGCGGGCCCAGTCCCGCTCGATCTGGTCGAGGACGGCGGCTTGGGCCTGCCCGGCGCTGACGTTGGTCCACACCAGCAGGTAGCCGACGAAGAGCAGGACCACGACCCCGAGCGTGACGAGGACCTCGCCCAGCACACCGACCGCGGTGCGAAGGGGCGAGCGGGCCACCCGCGCAGGATCGCACGGCGCGTGACCGCCGCGGCGTGCCCGCTCCGGGCGGAGCTGGCCGCGATGGCGGGCTGACCGGGCGGTGACCAGAGGTGCCCGGCTGGACCCACGTCCCTGTGGCTCACCGCAGGACCAGCGAGCTGCCCGGGCGCTGCCACTCCCCGGCGCCGACCAGCACAACGAGATCGACGGCCAGCACGCCGGAGAACGCGGCCGCCAGGCCGGCGGCTCCGAGCCCGACGAGGGCTCCGACCGCCGCCACCCAGACGGCCGCCTCGAGCAGGGCGCGCACCGGCCAGGGCAGTGGCCACGCCGCCCGCGGCGACAGCAAGGCCCCCCACGCGGCCGCCACCGCGACGACCAGCGCCACGGCGAGCAAGGGGCCGCCCATGCGCCAGCCCCACCACCCCATCGCCGCGAGAGCACCGAGCTCCAGCGCGAAGCGTAGGGCCAGGGCCGCCAGCACGAGATCTCGCTTCACGGTGCGGATTGTCGCGCGTGGCGACGCCCGATGAGGGAAGGACACCGACGACGGAAGGAGCACCATGACCAGTACGCCGCCCGTCCCGCCCGTCGGCGACGACGGTTCGGAGGTCGAGGAGAGCCGATCCAGCATCGAGGCCGACCGCGCGGCCGGCTCCCGGCAGCTGCTCGACGAGGAGTACGAGCCGGAGCGCTCGAGCATCGACGCCGACATCGAGCGGTCCTACGCCGACGACGAGGCCACCCAGGCCTGACCAGCCGGGCTCGCCGAGTCCAGCAGCGGACGCGGACTCACCAGCCGGCCTGTTGCGCCCGCGCCTCGTAGAGCAGGACCGCCGCCGACACCGCGACGTTGAGCGAATCTGCGCGCCCGAGCATCGGGACGCGGACCCGGCTCGTGGCGTGGGCATACCACTGCGCGCTGATGCCGTATCGCTCGCTGCCGACGACGAACGCGATCCGGCGGCCGTAGCCGACCGAGCGGTAGACCTCGCTGTCGGCGGTGTCGGCCAGCCACACGTCCACGCCGTTCGAGGCGAGCCAGGACGAGGCTTCCTCCACGGAAGCGAACTCCAGCACCGGCACGGTGAGCACGCTGCCCTGGCTGGCGCGGAAGAGCTTGGGATGGGTCAGCCGCACCCGCCGGTTGGTGAGCACCAGCGCGTCGGCGGCGCAAGCGTCCAGCACGCGCAGCAGCGTGCCGACGTTGCCCGGGATCTCCAGTCCGTCGGCAACCAGCACGAGACCGGTGGCGCCGAGGCGTACGCCCGCCGGCGTCCAGTGCGGGAGCCGGACCAGCGAGACCAGTCCGTCGGGCCGGTCGCGCTCGGACAGCCGTGCGGCCACCTTGGTCGACACCCGCAGGGTGCGGGCGGCCCGCCCGGATATCTCGTCTGCGCGGGCCGGCGTCTCGGTGGCGTACGCGGCCTCCGGGCACCAGAAGAACGTCTCGATCGCCGTCCCGGCCGAGAGCGCCAGCTTGTGCGCCCACAGCCCCTCGATGGCCACCAGCCGCTGCGGGTTGGGGGCGGTGTTGCGCTGGACGTCCAGCACGTGGCGTACGGCGGCGTGCTGCAGCCCGACCTGTTGGAGGGCCTGCAGGTCCATGGCTGACGCGGCGCCGGCCGGGCTAGGTGGTCGAGGCCCCGAGCGACTCGGTGCGGATCGGGCCGCCCAGCGCCGAGCCGGCGGCGTACGCCGACCAGGAGATGTTCCAGTCCGCCATGCCCGGGTCACCGCTGTTGACCAGGTCGGCTGCCGCCCGGGTGGACCCGCGCACGGTGACCAGGTCTCCGTAGCTCGACATGTCGTAGAAGGCGCGCCCGTGCGATTCGCTCAGGTTGATGCACCCGTGCGAGACGTTGGAGTTGCCCTGCGAGCCCAGCGACCAGGGGGCGGCGTGCACGAAGGTGCCGCTGTTGGTGAGCCGGACGTCCCATTTCACCGGCAGGTCGTAGTAGTTGGGGTCCTTCTTGTCGCACGTGATGCCCACGCTGCACGACGTCATGTTGATCAGCGAGTCCTTGCCGAGGACCACGTAGGTGCCGTTGCGGGTGGCGAACTCGGGCCTGCCGAGGCTGGTCGGCCAGACGCCGACCACACTGCCGCCCTCGCGCACCGTCATCGTGTGTGCCCTGGCGTCGACGACGCTCGTGCGCGCCCGGCCCACGTTGAAGGCGACGTCGTAGGACCGTCCGCCCCACAGGTCGGAGCCGGCCTTGACGCCGTTGAGGTCGAGATGAACCGCCACCTTGGTGCCGGCCGGCCACGGCTGCTTGGGCCGGAAGTGGACCTCGCGCGAGCCGAGCCAGTGCCAGGTGCCGGGCACGCGCGGGGAGGAGGCTATGTGCATGCCGCGCTCGACAGCCGCCCGCTCGGTGACTCGCTGGTCGAACCGAACGACGACGGGGGCGCCGATGCCCACCGTCATGCCGTCGGTCGGCACCGTCGCGAGGGTCAGTCGGCGGGAGTCGGGGACCTTCGCGACTGTGAAGCCGGCGGTGACGGTGGACCGGGCGCCGTCTGCGTCGGCCAGCGTGGCGGAGATGCGGTAGGACTCGCCGGGTACGGGGCGTTTGGCGCTCACCCAGCCGGAGCCGTCGGAGGCGGGCGCTCCGGCCAGCCGCGAGCCGCCCTGCGTCGTGACCTTCGCCGAGACCAGCGTGCCGTCGGAGACGGCCAGCCGCACCGTGTGGTCGAAGGGCACCGTGTCGGGCACGTCCAGCGTCGGCTCCGGCACCGGAGTCGGCGTCGAGGTCGGCGCCGCCGACCCGGCGTCGCTCGTCGTCGGCGCCGCCGCGGAGCCGCGGGCCGCAGAGCCGACGGCAGCCGTGCTCCCGGTCGAGCTCGTGCATGCGGCCAGCGCGAGCATCGCCGCCGCCGTGGCCACGACGGCGGCGGTGCCACGAGCGCGTCGGCTGGTCGCTCCTGCCCTGTGTCCCATCCGTTGAGTCCCTCTCGGCGGGCCGCTCGGGCCCGCTCTCATCGGGCGGCTCATGCCGCCTGGATCGCCTCGACAGTGCCGGTCCGCCGATGGACCGACCCCCCAGTGTCCCCCATCCCGGGCGGTGGTACGACCGCAACGCTCACGCAGAGTGTCGTCCCGGCGCCGACGGTTGGCCTCGGTCAGGGCGGGGAATGGCGGTGGCGACCCCGGCAGCGACCGGGATTCTCCCTCCCTGGAGGTCGCTCGATGAGCCTCAACGACGACGACATGACCGCGGTGCCCGGCGACGGCGGGGCTGACGGCGGCGCCGATGGTGGCGCCGACAGTGGTGCCGGCAGCAGCGTCGACAGCGGGGTCACCACGGGCCTCGGCAGCCAGGCGGAGGGGCCGGCCGACGGTGGGGCCGGTGGCGTACCCGGCGAGCAGGACGGCGGGGCCGACGGTGGCGCCGACGGTGGCGCCGACGGCGGGGCTGACAGTGGCGCCGACAGCGGCGCCGAAGGTGTGGCCGACGGCGGCGCGCGCGGCGTGCCCGGCATGCACGACGGCGGGGCCGACGGCGGCGCTGCCGGCGGTGACAGCGACCCGGGCGTCGGTGCGGGCGACCAGGAGACCGGCGCCACCGGCTTCTGAGCGCGCGGCGCATTTCCGGCGTGACCGTCACGAGCAGCAGCCGGCGGGGTCCGGTGCAGGGTGACCAGCCGCCCGGCTCCGGCTCGCCGGACTCCGCGCTGACGCGCTGCATCGGCATCGACCGCGAGTCGTTCGCGGCGTCGCACTGGGGCTGCCGCCCGCTGCTGTCGCCGTCGGCCGGACCCTACGAGGACGTGCTCAGCCTCGATGACGTCGACGAGCTGCTGTCCCGGCGCGGCCTGCGCACCCCGTTCCTGCGGATGGCCAAGGACGGCACCGTGCTCCCGCCCGGCCGCTACACCCGTGGCGGCGGCGCCGGCGCCGAGATCGCGGACCAGATCGACGCCGACCGCGTGCTGGGCCTGTTCGCCGACGGCGCCACGCTCGTGCTGCAGGGGGTGCACCGCACCTGGCCGCCGGTCGCCGACCTGGTCGCACGACTGGCGGCCGAGCTCGGCCACCCGGTGCAGGCCAACGCCTACGTGACTCCCGCGCAGTCGCGGGGCTTCTCCGCGCACTACGACGTCCACGACGTCTTCGTCCTGCAGCTGGCCGGGCGCAAGCGCTGGATGGTGCATGAGCCCGTGCACCCGGCTCCACTGCGCTCGCAGCCGTGGGAGCAGCACCGCGCAGCAGTCGAGGCCCGCGCGGCGGAGGAGCCGCACATCGACGTCTGCCTGGCACCCGGCGACGCGCTCTACCTCCCGCGCGGCTGGCTGCACGCGGCGCAGGCGCTCGGCGGGGTCAGCGCGCACCTGACCCTCGGCATCCACACGATCACGCGCTACGCCCTCCTCGAGGCGCTGACGGCCGCGGCTGCCGACGACGAGGAGCTGCGGACGTCGCTACCGCTCGGCCTCGGCGACGACCCGCAGCAGCTCGAGCACGACCTCGCCGCGGTCGTGGGCGCGCTGTCGCGTCGGCTCGCGGCGGCCACCGCGGCCGACGTCACCCCCGCCGTGCGCGCCGCCGTGCTGCGCGGCACGCGACCCCCGTCGCTGGCGCCGTTGGCGCAGGCGGCCGCGGCGGCGGCGACCACCAGGGGTGACCGCGTCCGCTGGCGACCGCTGCTGTGGGCGGAGGTCGTGCGTGGCGACCCCGTCGTCCTGCGGCTGCCCGACCGTTCGCTCCGGCTGCCGTCCGCGACGACGCCGGCGCTCGAGTTGCTGCTGCACGGCGAGCCGGTGCTGGTGGGCGACCTGCCGCTGCCAGACCCCGACGACGGCGTCGTCCTCGTCCGGCGGCTGCTGCGGGAGGGCGTCCTCATCCCGGCCACCGACGGCGGGTGAGCCCGGCTTCCGAGCCCCGGGACGACGAGCGCGCGACCCCACGAGGTGAAAGGGTCGGCGCCGTGAACGAGCGCCCTCCGGCCGGCGCAGACCGCTGCGCGGTCGCATCCCGTGGGCGGGTCGACCCGCTGCCCGGCACGGCCGCACCTGCCCGCTTCTGGCTGCTCGTCGAGCAGCCGGGGCCGTGGGGGCCCGATGCCTTCCGCGAGTCGCGACTCGAGCCGCAGGTCGGCGCCGCCGTGGAGGCTCGGGTACGCGCCTCCGGCGGGCGCGCCCTGCTCGTCCGCCGCCCCGGCCGCACATCAGAGGCCGGACGGCCCGGACCAAAAGGACTGCGTTGGCTGTGGGCCGACTCCCGTACCGACTCAGATCGCCGTCCGGGCAGCGTGCCGCTTGTCCAGGGACGCCTCGACGACGCCGCAGACCTGCTCGGCCTGCCGCTCGACGGCAGCACCGGTGACCCGGTTTCCGGGCCGCTGTGGCTGGTCTGCGCGCACGGCCGCCACGACCGGTGCTGCGCGCAGGAGGGCCGCCCGGTGGCCTCCACGCTGGCCGCAGCGGCTCCGGGTGACACGTGGGAGTGCTCACACCTGGGCGGGGACCGCTTCGCGGCCAACGTGCTGGTGCTGCCGTGGGGGCTCTACTACGGACGGGTCCGACCTCGGGACGTGCCACGGTTGATGTCCGCGTCGCGGGCCGGGGAGGTCGTGCCCGAGCTGCTGCGCGGCCGCTCCACGTACTCCCCTGCCCAGCAGGCCGCCCAGCACCTCGTGCGCGCGACCAGCGCCAACACCGAGATCGACGCGTACGCCCCCGGCCCAGCCCGTCCGCTCGGCGGGGGCCGGTGGACGGTCCCAGTGACGACGCCGACCGGGCCCGCCACCGCGGTGGTCGCCGTACTCCCGGGTCCCGAAGCAGGCCGGCTGACCTGCGCCGCGACCGTGGCTGCGCGCCCGCCGCAGTGGCACCTGGAGTCCGTGCGCCCGCAAGGGCAGGAGCCGCCCCGTACGTCGCCTAGCATCGACCGGGTGCAGCCGCGAAGGGCGCCGTGAGCAGCCCCGTGACGACCCGCGCCGACGTGGACACCACCCGCGTGCTGCTCGTCGAGGACGACGTCGCCGACGCCTTCCTCGTCCGCGAGCTGCTGCTCGAGGTCGCGGCGCCGGTCGAGATCCAGGAGGCGCACACCCTCGGGGAGGCCCTGTCCGGGGCGCACCTGCTCGCCGACTGCGTGCTGCTCGACCTCGGGCTGCCCGACTCCATCGGCATGGACGCGCTGCATCGCATCGTCGACGCCGCCCCGCAGGCGGCCGTCCTGGTCCTCACCGGACTCGACGACGAGCACCGCGGAGTGTCCGCCGTCGCGGCCGGGGCCCAGGACTACCTGGTGAAGGGGCAGGTCGACGGGACGCTGCTGGCCCGCTCGATCCGGTACGCCGTCGAGCGCAAGCGCGCCGACCTGCAGCTGCGCCGGCTCTACGCCACCGAGCTGCGGGCCGCCGAGAACGCCCGCCTCGAGCGGGGACTGCTTCCTCACCCCGAGGTGAGAGACCCCCGTCTGCACGTGACGACGAGCTACCAGCCCGGTCGGGACGCCGTGCTCGGCGGCGACTTCTACGATGTCGTGGAGAGCGAAGACGGGCGGCTGCACGTGCTCATCGGTGACGTCGCCGGCCACGGCCCGGACGAGGCTGCGCTGGGCGTCTGCCTGCGGATCGCCTGGCGCGCGCTCGTGCTGAGCGGCCTCGACCCGACCGGCCTGCTGCCCGTCCTGGAGCAGGTGCTCGTCCGGGAGCGCCGGTCGGAGGAGGTCTTCGCCACCCTGTGCATGCTCGTCGTGGCGGCGGACCGACGCGAGCTGCGGGTCTTCCTGGCCGGTCACCCGGCGCCGATCCTGCTCGGCCGTGAGCCCGCCCAGCTGCCCGACGACACCGTCGGGCCTGCTCTCGGCGTGCTGCCGGGCGTGGTCTGGGGCAGCCGGCTGGTGCGGCTGGACCTGCCCTGGAGGGTCATGCTGTTCAGCGACGGGCTCGTCGAGGGACGCGTCCCGGACAGCGCCGACCGGCTGGGCGTCGACACGCTGCTGCGGCTGGCGGCGGCCAGCGACGCCTACGCCGACGACACCTGCCTCGTGTCGCACCTCGTCGCCGAGGCGGAGCGGCTCAACGGCGGCGCACTCACCGACGACGTGGCGGTGGTGCTCCTGTCGTGCGGGCGCCCATGAGCAAGCCGGGCTGGCTGCACCGACAGCCGCTCACCCGTCGGCTGGCGCTCGGCTTCGGTGCCGTGGCCGGCGTCGTCGCCCTGCTCGTCGCCGTGTTCCTGGTGGCCGGGGTCCGGGCGGCGCAGGAGCAGGCCTTCGTCACCGGAACCATGTTCGACGCCGTACGCCACTCGACGATGCGCTTTCAGGCGGTGCTCGACCAGGAGACGGGCGCCCGTGGATACGCGCTCAGCCCGACGAAAGGTCCGCTGGCGCCCTTCCGGGCGGGCGTCGCGGACCAGCGGGCGAGTTCCCGGGCCATCGACGGCCTCCTCGCCGGCCAGCCTGCTCTGCTCGCCGCCTCGCACCGGGTCGACGCGGCCGCCGCGACGTGGCGCCAGGAGTACGCCGAGCCGCTGATCGCGGCTGCCGGGTCGGGCGCCGGCACGCTGCCGCCTAGCGACGCGGGCAAGCGGCTCTTCGACGAGGTCCGCACGGCCGACCAGGCGTACAACTCCCTCCTTCTCACGGAGCGTGCCGCCTCCGCCGACCGGCTCGAGGCCAGCACCAGGGTCGTGCTCGCCGTCCTGGTCAGCGGGCTCGCCCTGGCCGGGCTGGCGCTCGTCGTGGTGGCTGTCACGCTGCGCCGCTGGGTCACGACGCCGATCGCCCGGCTCGGCGAGGAGGCCCGCGTCGTGCGGCTGGGCGACCTCGACCACGCGGTGCGCGTCGACGGGCCGCCGGAGCTCAGCGCGCTCGCCCGCGACATCGACCTCATGCGGCTCGGCCTGGTGGAGCAGCTGTACGAGGTCGATGCGGCGCGCCAGGAGGTCGAGGCCTCCCACGAGGCGCTGGCCGCGCAGGCCGAGGACCTGCGGCGCTCCAACCGCGACCTCGAGCAGTTCGCCTACGTCGCCTCGCACGACCTGCAGGAGCCGCTGCGCAAGGTGGCCAGCTTCTGCCAGCTGCTCCAGCACCGCTACTCCGGGCAGCTGGACGAGCGCGCCGACCAGTACATCGCCTTTGCAGTCGACGGCGCCAAACGGATGCAGGCCCTCATCAACGACCTTCTCGCGTTCTCCCGAGTCGGCCGGCTCGGAGGCGAGCGCAGCGAGGTCGCCCTCGAGGACTGTGTCGAGCAGGCGCAGCGCAACCTCGCCGTGAGCATCGAGGAGAGCGGCGCCGTCGTCACCCACGAGCCGCTGCCGACCGTGTGGGGTGAGGCGCCGCTGCTGACGGCCTTGCTGCAGAACCTCATCGGCAACGGCATCAAGTTCCGCTCCGCCGAGCCGCCCCACATCCACATCGGCGCTCGCCGGGGCGGCCAAGAGGGCGCACCGGAGTGGGAGCTGCAGTGCTCCGACAACGGCATCGGCATCGAGGCGCAGTACGCCGACCGCATCTTCGTCATCTTCCAGCGGCTGCACGCGCGCGAGGACTATGAGGGCACCGGCATCGGCCTGGCCATGGCCAAGAAGATCGTCGAGCACCACGGCGGCCGGATCTGGCTCGACAGCACAGGCGGCAGGGGCACGACCTTCCGGTGGACCCTGCCGGACCTGGACCGCGCCGCCGCCACCGCCAGCACCCCGTCGGAAGGCGCACTGCATGTCTGAGCCGGTCAGCTCGATCGACGTCCTGCTCGTCGAGGACGACCCCGGCGACCTCCTCATGACCCGGGAGGCGTTCGCGGACTACAAGGTGGGCAACCGGCTGCACGTCGTCACCAACGGCGCCGACGCGATGGCGTTCCTGCGCCGTGCGGACGGCTTCGCCGACGTCCCGCGTCCCGACCTGATCCTCCTCGACCTCAACCTTCCGCGCATGGACGGGCGCGAGGTGCTGGCCGCCGTGAAGGGGGACCCGCAGCTACGCAGCATCCCCGTCGTGGTCCTGACCACCTCGGAGGCCGAGGAGGACGTCGTACGCAGCTATTCGCTGCACGCCAACGCCTACGTCACCAAGCCGGTCGACTTCGACCGCTTCGTCGCCGTGGTGCAGCAGATCGACGACTTCTTCGTCTCGGTCGTCAAGCTCCCGAGACGCTGAGGCCACTGGCGACGCCGGCGACATTGGCGGCGTTGGCGACACTGGGCCGGCGCTCGGTGTCCAGCGGCGCACGGGGGGCAGGCACCGGGCGTGGCACGAGGCTGCCCTCGGTGTCGAGCAGCGGGCGCTCGCGTTCCTCGACGGGGTCCCACTCCACCCAGCGGCAGGACAGCACCGACCAGTACCTCGTCGTGCTCATGCGCTCCTCCTCGGTCCCTGCTCGGACGAGCGGCCGGCTAGCTGCCTGATACATCCGGGTGGCCGCCCGGGGGGGACGCGCTGGAGCCGTCGGGATCCGGCGGGAAGCCGGGTGGCGGCTTTCCGAAGCGCTCGGTGTACCAGCGGCCGTACGCGGCGACAGCGGTTGGCAGCGTCGGGAAGACGCGGTCGGCCGCGACCTCGGCGATGAGGCCGGCCCGCTCGAGGTCCTCGCCGAGCTCACGCTTGACCCGCGCCAGCGCCAGGACGACGTCGCGCTGCACCAGCTGCCGGTGCAGCTCGGACAGCGCGTCGACGGAGGTCAGGTCGACCTGGACGTTGGCCTCCATGTTGAGGACGAACCAGTGCGTGGGCCCGACGCCCTCGTCGACCGCCTGGAGGGCGCGGCGGCTGAAGTTCTCCGCGTTGGCGAAGAACAACGGGGAGTCGTAGCGGTAGACGACGAGCCCCGGCACCTGCCGCGCCCCCGGGTAGTCGTCGATGTCGTGCATGCCGGCCACCCCCGGGACGTAGCCCAGGACGCCGTCGTGGGGCCGGGCGACTCGGCGCAGCAGGTCCAGGATCGACAGCGCGACGGCGACGAGGACGCCGTAGAGGATGTCAACGAGCAGGACGCCGATGGTGGTGGCCACCGCCAGCACGAGCTCGCTGCGCCGGAAACGCGCCAGCCGGCGGAACTCCGCCACCTCGACGAGGCGCAGCGCGGCGTAGATGACCAGCGCCCCGAGGGCCGCGCGGGGGAAGGCGGCCAGCAGGCCGCGACCGAGCAGCAGGGTGAGCAGCACGACTGTGACGGCGACCAGCGAGTACAGCTGGCTGCGGCTGCCCATGGCGTCACCGATGACGGTCCGGCTCCCGCTGCTGCTCACCGGGAAGCCGCCGACCAACCCGGCGCCGACGTTGGCGGCGCCGAGTGCCAGCAGCTCCTGCTCGCCGTCGACCCGGTAGTCGCCGCGGTGGGCGAACGCGCGGGCGGTCAGCACGTTGTCGGTGTAGCCGACCACGGTGACACCCAGCGCGGCAACGGCCAGCGCGCGCAGGTCGGCCGCGTCGACGGCAGGCAGCCGCGGCGTGGGCAGTCCCGCGGGCACCGGCCCGACGAGGGCGACGCCGTCGGCGCCGAGGTCGAGCAGCGTCGTCACCGCGGCTGCTGCGAGCACACCGAGCAGCGGGACCGGTGCGTGCGGGAAGCGGTGCGAGACGATGAGCAGGAACGCCAGTACGCCGCTCGCCAGCGCCAGGGTGACGGCGTTGATCTCCCCGAGCCGGCCGAGGAACGACCGCAGCTCGGCCACCGCTGTCGTGCCCGTCAGACGCAGGCCGGTGACGGTCCCGAGCTGGCTGATGATCATGATGAGGGCGACGCCGCCCAGGTAGCCGACCAGGACCGGCCGGGACAGCAGGTCGGCGAGGAAGCCGAGCCGGGCCAGCCAGGCGAGCAGGCAGACTCCGCCGACGCACAGGGCGAGGCCGGCCGCGAGCGCCGGCCGCCGGCTCGGGTCCCCGGCGGCGAGCGGGACCACCGCGGTGGCGGTCATCAGCGCGGTCGTCGACTCCGGTCCGACCGAGAGCTGGGGCGACGAGCCGAGCACCGCGTACACGACGAGGGCAGCCACCGCCGCCCACAGGCCGGTGACCGGAGGGAGCCGGGCCACCTCGGCGTACGCCATCACCTGCGGCACCAGGTATGCCGCGACGGTGACCCCGGCGACCACGTCGGGCCGCAGCCACGTCCGGTCGTAGCCGCGCAGCCGGGCCACGCCCGGCAGCAGGCGTTCGGAACGGCGCTCGGGACGGCGCACGCGCGGAGACTAGGCCGCCCGTGGATGGTCCCGTCAGCCGGCGGCGTCCAGGCCGGCCAACTCCTCCTCGTCGAGTTCGAGGTCGGCGGCGCGTACCGAGTCCTGGATCGTCTCCGGACGCGAGGACCCGGGGATCGGCACGACGTACGGCGACTGCGCGAGCTCCCAGGCCAGGCACACCTGCTGCGGGCTGACCCCGTGGGCGTCCGCGATCTCCTGGAAGGGCGCGTACGCCGAGCCGAGGTCCCCCGCCTTGCCGATGCCGCCGAGCGGGCTCCAGGGCAGGAAGGCCATGCCCATCTCGTGGCAGAGCCGCAGCTCGGGGTCGGAGGAGCGGTAGGCGGGGGAGTACTGGTTCTGCACGCTGACCAGTCGGCCGCCGAGGACCTCCTGCGCCGTCCTGATCTGGTCGACGTCGGCGTTGGAGATGCCCGCCATGCGGATCTTGCCCTCGTCGAGCAGGTCGCGGATCGCGCCGACCGACTCCGCGTAGGGCACCTGCCGGTCGGGCCGGTGCAGCTGGTAGAGCCCGATCGCGTCGACGCCGAGCCGCTTCAGGCTCGCTTCACAGGCCGCGCGCAGGTGCTCGGGTGAGGAGTCGATCGTCCACGAGCCGTCGCCCGGGCGCAGGTGGCCACCCTTGGTGGCGACGAGCACGCTGCTGGTGTCGCCGCCGTAGGAGGCGAGCGCCCCCGCGATCAGCGACTCGTTGTGGCCGACGTCGTCGGCATGGAGGTGGTAGGCGTCGGCTGTGTCGATGAGCGTGACGCCGGCGTCGAGCGCGGCGTGAACGGTGCGGACCGAGCGCTCCTCGTCGGGGCGGCCCTCGATGGACATGGGCATGCCGCCGAGGCCGATCGCGGACACCTCGACGTCACCGATGCGGCGGGTGTGCATGGAGCCGGCATGCCCGCCTGCCGCGCGCATCAACCCGGCTGCGCCACGATAGGGCCGTGAGCGACGTCCACCGGCCCCGGCGCCCGACGTACCTCCCCGACCTCGAGGAGGTGGCAGGCCCGGCTCCCGACCCACCCTCGGCGGTGGCGCAGCGCACCGCGCACGCCGTGCTCGCGGCCGGGCGAGCGTCGCGCGGCGGCCCGCAGCGCCAGCGCATGCTCGACCTGGTCGGACACGTCGGGGTCGACGACCTAGCCGAGTTGTGGCGGGACAGCCCCGAGGACTCGCTGCCGGCGTCGCTGTGGGGTCTGTACCTGCTGCGCACCTGGGTCCGCCAGGACGGTGCCGAGGCGGCGCGGCTGTTCGCGGCGGGCCGGTCCGGTGCCGAGGTGGCCAGCGTCGTCGCCGGGGTGGCCGAGCCGCCCGGGCCGGCCGAGGTAGCCGCCCTCGGCGACGCGGTCCTGACCTGCGTCTTCGACGGCGAGCTGGGCGACGCGCTGGAGCGGGCGGCTGCCTTCGCGCGGGTCGTCGCCGCCGGCCGGGCGCACGAGGAGGACCCCGCCCAGCACCGGCTCGGCATGGGCAACCTGCGCCTCGCCGAGCGCCTCGAGCGGGCCGCCCGGCTCTGGCGGGCCGGCCGCCTGGAGTAGCCCCCTCCCCCTGCCCCCCTCCCCCGCCCCTGCACCCTGCCCCCCGCCCCCTGCCTCGAGTGGAACGCCAGGCCGACACTCCGGGCCGGCGTGTCGGCCTGGCGTTCC
>JBBRVP010000046.1:0-27905 GCA_038246785.1 Jiangellales bacterium | reverse complement strand
CCGATGGTGCCGCTGATCGGGGTGGGCCCGGCGGCGGCCAGTGTCCAGTCGGTGGGGTCGGCGGTGCCGCCGTTGTCGTTGGTGACCGCCTTGACCAGGGTCAGGGTGGCCGGCTGGTCGTCGTTGGTGATGGTGCAGGTGACGTCGCCGCCGAGTGGCACGGTCACGGTGCCGGCGGTGAGGGTGCCCCCGGTGCAGGTCCAGGAGGCGGCGGTGTAGCCGGGCGGCCCGTCGGCCTCGGACAGGGCGTAGGCGCCGGCGTCGACGGTGATGGCGGTGACCGCGGGTGAGCCGGTGGTGCCGCTGATCGGGGTGGGCCCGGCGGCGGCCAGTGTCCAGTCGGTGGGGTCGGCGGTGCCGCCGTTGTCGTTGGTGACCGCCTTGACCAGGGTCAGCGTGGCTGGCAGGTCAGCGTTGACGTAGGTGCAGCTCGCGACCTCTCCCGGTGCCAGCAGGACGGTCGTCGTCGAGCGCGGCTGTCCCGCCGAGATGATGCAGGTGAGGTCTGCCAGCTCGTAACCCGAGGACCCGCCGGACTCCGAGAGTGCGTAGGTGACATTGGGCCGGACGTCGAAGGGGACGTAGATGCTCTGGCCGGTCACGGTCACCGGCTGCAGGCCGGGCGGGAACTGTCCGGTCGGCGTCGCGGTCAGCTGCCAGTCCGCCGGGACGGCCGTGCCGCCATGGGTGTTCTGGACAAACTTGCGCATCTGGATGGTCGCGTTCGCGTTGATCGCCGTGCAGCGCACCCAGGTGCCGAACGGCACCGTCACCCCGCCGTTGAGGCCGTCGGCGAAGCCGGGGATGACCGTCGTGCCGTCGGCCGCGACCTCGACGCAGAACCAGGATCCGGTGGCACCGGGGATGATGATCGCGTTCGGATCCGTGAGCTGCACGTAGTTCAGGTCGCCACCGGTTTCGGCGAGCGGATACGTCACGCCGGGGCTGACCGCCACCCCGGTGGCGCCCGGCGACCCGGTGACGCCGTTCGGGCCCGGCAACGCGCCGCTGGGAGCGACGGCGTCCAGCGTCCACAGCGTCGGATCGGCGGTCCCCCGAACGGTCTTCGTCAATGTCAGCTTGGTCTCGCAGGTCACGGTGTTGGTGACGGTGTAGGTGTTCAGGCCTGCGGCCAGCGTCTGCGTCGAAGGCAGCGGCAGGTCGACGGGTGTCCCGTTGGCGTCGGTCAGCCGATTCGACACCAGCACGCACTGGGGGAGGCCGGTGACATCCACCGCCTCGTTGATGTCGACCGAATCGCCCTGTTGGAACCCGGCGCGCTCGGCGCCCCAGGCGATGGGGACGCCGTCCAGCGTGGCGGCGGCGATCAAGCCGGCCGGCTGGTCGCCGTCCGCGTACGACGTGCCGTTGACGACCCACGCCTTGTCCAGCCGCACCGACGCCGCCGGTGACGGCGCTCGGTTGTAGACCATGCAGCTGACCGGGTAGCTGCTCGCCGCCGTCACCGAGAAGCCCAGCGCTCCGCTGTTCGTCACGCTGACGGGAGCGCCGTTGTCGACACGGGTACACGTGGCGTTCGCACCGTCGACCGGCTGCAGCGTGTAGCCCGCCTGCTGCGTCTCGGCCACGGTGACGGCCCCGGTGGTCGTCCCACCGGCGAAGGTGAGCGGGAAGTTCACGGCGCCGGTCACGTCGGTTGTCCGGGTGGCCGGAGGGTTGACGGACACCCCCGTGGCGCTGGTCGTCGCCGTGAAGTCCCAGCCCGATGCCGGGGTGGCGCCCACGGTGGACCCGGGCGGTGCGGTGGGCGGGACAACCTGCTTGACGACCGAGATCGACCCCTGGCAGCTGCCCAGCGCGAGCGCACGCAGCGCCGCTCCCGCGGCTGCGTAGTCGGTCGTCTGGTAGAAGTCGGACCCCTGCGTCTGTCCGGAGATGGACCGCAGGTTGAGCCCACTGCCCGCGCTGTTGACGCCCGTGCCGACACCGAACGCGATGACGCGGGTCCCCTCGGCCTTCACCGCGTTCGCCGAGAAGATCCCGTTCTCGACCTCGCGGAAGCGGGTCCGGCCGCCCGGTCCCTGGCCGTTGCCGTAGAACGTGGGGTTGCCGTCGGTGATGACGACGGCGACGTCGAAGGCGGCCGTCGACTGGGCCACCTGGTAGATGCCGCGGTCCCAGTTGGTGCCACCGTCGCCGCCACCGGGCAGTACCAGGCCGTTGATCTTGTTCTTGACGGTCGTGGCACCGGCCGGCGTCGACACCGGGGTCAGCGGCAGGGTCGTGTTCGGCGCGCCGGCTGCGGGGGCCGCGGTGGCGAAGGTGAAGGTGCCGACCGCAGACGGCGTCCCGGTCAGGGCGTCGACGAAGGTGTTGCTCGCCGCCTTGAGGTTCGCCAGGTCCGTCGGGCTGAGCGAGTTGGAGAGGTCGAGGACGAGCCCGACGTTGACACCGCACTTCGCCGGGATGGTCGGGTTGTTCAACGAGCTCTGCCAGATCCCGCCGGACGCCTCGTTGTTGTTGTCCCCCGTCGCGATCATGAAGTCGGTAGCCGAGCTGTAGGTCTGGCCGTTGCGCAGCTGCGGGCCGGTCTGGAACCGGTAGGGGTCTGGTGCGACGGTGGTTCCGGTGCCGAGGCTGGTGTTCTCGTAGGTGCCCAACGCCGGACCGATCTGCTTCACCCAGAACCGCTTGTCGCGGTTGACCCCTCCCTCCTGAGTGTCCGGGACGACGAAGGAGCAGTCACCGTCGGTGTCCGAGGTGCAACGCGCCCACGTGGTGTTGACGGGGCTCGGGTCGCCGGCGTTCGTGAACAGGCCCAGCTGCACACCGGCGAGGTCGCCGACCGCGGTCAGCGACGTACGCGCACCGCCGGTCTTGACGGTGATCACGGCGTTGTTGCCGGTGGGGGGCGGCACGACGAACGGCACCGCTTCCCGGGCTCGCGTGGGGGTCGGGGAAGGCGTCGGGGCGTTCGGGGACGTCGCCGCGGATGGCGTCGCGGACGACCTCGGCGACGGCGTCCCGGACGGTGTGGCTGCCGCGACGGGCGAGGGGGACGTGGAGCCGACCGTCGCAGCGGCGGGCGTCGGCAGGTCGCTCGCGGAGGGCTCGGCCGATGGAGTGGGCGAGGGCTCGGCGGTGCTCGCCACAGCGACCGGCGTCGGCGAGGGGTCGGCCCCGGGAGCGGCTCCGGCGGCCGCCGGTGCACCGACAACGAGCAGCCCGGCGACGACGACCTGGGTGAGCGCACGTGCTCGCGCAGCGACGCGGCCGCGCTGGGACCTGCGCATCGTGCCCCCTCCAGTGAGGAACCGACGCCTCCCGCGAAGCGACGCGCCAGTCTGGCACCGATCACTGCATGGGCCAACATTTCGTGACGCGCTGCTGACTCCGTGTCGCCTACGCGGGTGCGCCCGAGTGCAGACCCCCCATGACGTCGCCGAGCCGAGCCACCCGGTCGAGCACGTCCTCGGGGCGGAACGTCAGCGCCCGGCCGGCGGCGACCTCGTCCCAGGTGAGCGGGGTGGCGACGGGGGCGCCGGGAAGGCCGCGCAGCGAGTACGGCGCCACGGTGGTCTTGGCGCCGTTGTTCTGGCTCCAGTCGACGAACACCTTGCCCGGCCGCAGCGTCTTGGCCATCCGGGAGACCACGAGGTCGGGCCGCTCGCCCTCGAGCCGCTCGGCGAGCGACTTGGCGTACGCCGACACCGCGTCGGAGTCCCGCCGCCCGTCCAGCGACGCGTAGAGCTGCAGGCCCTTGGACCCGCTCGTCGTCGGGTAGGCGGCCAGACCGTCGGCGGCCAGCGCCTCGCGCACCGCCAGCGCGACCTCGAAGCACTCCGGCAGACCGGCCGGCGGCCCGGGGTCGAGGTCGACGACGAGCCGGTCCGGCTTCCTGACCGCGCCACGCGGGCCGACCCGCCACTGCGGCACGTGCAGCTCGAGCGCGGCCAGGTTGGCGCACCACACGAGGGCGGCCAGGTCGTCGCAGACGACGTACGTCACCAGCTCGCGGTCCTTCGTCGAGCCGGGGCTCGGCAAGGTCACCGTGCGGACCCAGTTTGGCGTGCCACGCGGGGCGTTCTTCTCGAAGAACGGTTGCGCCGTCACGCCGTCCGGCCAGCGCTTGCGGGTCAGCGCGCGTTCGCGCACGAGTGGGAGCAGCACCGGGGCGATCCGCGTGTAGTAGTCGATGACCTCCCCCTTGGTGGTGCCGACGTCGGGGTAGAGCACCTTGTCCAGGTTGGACAGCCCGAGCCGGCGGCCCTCCACCTCGACGACGACGTCGGCCACCCGGCCCCCTCCTCGCCCCGGCTCAGCTGCGCCGCTCGCGCACCTGGCGCTTGATCCGCGCCAGCATGGCGACCATGCCCCGCAGCCGCAGCGGGCTCACCGCCTCGGCCAGCCCGAGGCGCATCGGGGCGTCGTCCGGTACGGCGGCGACGGCGTCGGCCGGCAGCCCGTCGAGGCCGGCGCGCAGCACGCCAGCGAAGCCGCGCGTGGTCGGAGCCTCCCGCGGGGCGTCGAAGTACAGGTGGACGGCGGCGTCGGGATCGAGCTCGACGGTGAGGAACAGCGGCGTCTGGCACTCGTGCACCTGCTCCATCGCGGCGTGCTGCCCGGCGAGGTGCTCAGGGAGGTCGGGCAGCTCGTCGGCGTACTCGAGCAGCAGCTGCAGCCGCTCCCGGGGCGACATCTCGGCGAACTCCTCGACCACCTCGGCGAGCGAGTCGGGAAGGTCGTCCGTGCGGACAGTCATCGTGGCGAGGACGCCTCGGGCGCGGCACCGGGCTCGCTGCCCTGCGCCACCGGGACGCGGACGGCGTTGCCCCACTCCGTCCACGAGCCGTCGTAGTTGCGCACGTGCGCGAAGCCGAGCAGGTGGGTGAGCACGAACCAGGTGTGGCTCGAGCGCTCGCCGATGCGGCAGTAGGCGACGACGTCGTCGTCGGGGGACAGCCCGACTTCGTCGCGGTAGATGGCCTCGAGGTCGGCGCGCCGCTTGAACCTGGCGTCCTCGGCCGCCGCGCGGGCCCACGGCACGCTCACCGCGCCGGGGATGTGGCCGCCCCGCATCGCCCCCTCCTGCGGGTAGTCGGGCATGTGCAGCAGCTCACCGGTGTACTCGCCGGGGGAACGGACGTCGACGAGCGGACCGCCGAGGTGGGCGAGCACGTCGTCCTTGAAGGCCCGGATGCGCGAGTCGTCGCGCTCGACGACGGGGTAGTCCGTCACCGGGCGCTGCGGCACCTCTCGGGTCGTCGGCCGGCCCTCGGCGAGCCAGGCGGCGCGGCCGCCGTCGAGCAGGCGAACGTCGGCGTGCCCGAACAGGGTCATCACCCAGAGGGCGTACGCCGCCCACCAGTTGTTCTTGTCGCCGTAGACGACGACGGTGTCGTCCCGGCCGATGCCCTTGGCGCCCATCATGGCGGCGAAACCCTCGCCGTCGACGTAGTCGCGGGTGACCGGGTCGTTGAGGTCGAGGTGCCAGTCGACCTTCACCGCGCCGGGGATGTGCCCGGTGTCGTAGAGCAGCACGTCCTCGTCGGACTCGACGACCGCCAGCCCGGGGTCGTCGAGGTGCTCGGCGAGCCAGGCCGTGCTGACCAGGCGCTCGGGGTGTGCGTAGTCGGCCAGCTCGGGGGAGGTGTCGGCGGGGACGGGCACGGTGTCTCTCCTCGGCCACTTCTCATGAACAGGGCGCACCGCCACTCTAGGTTGTGCCGGTGCCCGCCGACCCTGCCCCAGACCTGCTCGGCGACGGCTTCACCGCCGAGACGATCCCGCTGCCGCCCGACGACGAGGGCGATGTGGTGGCGACGCTGGTCCGGCGCGAGCCGACCGACCGTTCCCGGCACACCGGGAGGGCCGTGCTCCACCTGCCCGGCTACAACGACTACTTCTTCCACCGCGAGCTCGCCGACGCCTGGGACGGCGCCGGCTTCGCGTTCCACGCGCTCGACATGCGCAAGGCCGGCCGCTCCCTGCGGCCGCACCAGACGCCGTCGTTCGTCCGGCGGCTGTCGGACTACGCGCCCGAGCTCGACGAGGCGCTGCGCCGGGTGCGGGCGGGCGGCGCCCGCACGGTGGTCGTGAGCGGCCACTCCACCGGCGGTCTGGTCGCCGCGCTGTGGCTGCACCACCGGCGCGGCCGCGGTGATGTGCAGGCGCTCGTCCTCAACAGCCCGTTCCTCGATCTGCCGGGTCCATGGTGGGAGCGGCGGGTGGCGACCGCCGCGGGGCTGCTGGGCGGTTGGCGGCCGTACGCCGTGCTGCCCCGGGAGGCGGCCGACTACTACGCGCGCAGCCTGCACCACGAACATGCCGGCGAGTGGGAGTTCGACCTGGACCTCAAGCAGCCGTCGGGGCTGCCGACCCGGCTGGGTTGGCTGGGAGCGGTGCGGTCGGGGCACCGGGCAGTCCGGCGCGGGCTCGACGTCGGCGTGCCGGTGCTGGTGCTCTGCGCCGCCCGCAGCGTGCGGCCGCGTGAGTGGACCGAGGACCTGCTGGCGGCCGACGCAGTGCTCGACGCCGATCGGATCGCGGCGCTGGCCCGCCGGCTCGGTCCCGACGTCGCCGTGCTGCGCTTCGCCGGCGGCATGCACGACCTCGTGCTGTCGGCGCGGCAGGTGCGCGAGCAGGTGTACGCCGAGACCGCGCGCTGGTTGGGCTCGCGGCTGCCGCCGAGCGGGGCAGCCGATGCCGGGTGAGGCCGCCGGAACAGCGGAATCCGGCGCAGCGTTGAGGGGGCAGCTGGGACGCTGCCGGGCGGCCCGCGTGACCTGGAGGACCCCGATGGCCGTGTCGAAGGCTCGCCGCGCCGCAACGCTGACGGCGTTCTGGCGGGTGCTCGCCTCGTCGCGCCGCCCGGGCGACCCTGGCCTCGTCGAACGGTTGCGGGCGACTCCCCGGCTCCTGCGGGCTGGGATCACCGGTGCCTACCCGGGCCTGAGCCGCAGCCGGCTGGCCGTCATGGCAGCCGCGCTGGTCTACATCGTCTCGCCCGTCGACCTCGTCCCGGAGAGCTTCTTCCTCGTGCTCGGGCTCGTCGACGACGTCGCCGTCGCAGCGTGGCTGGCGAGCGTGCTGCTCGTCGAGACCGACCGCTTCCTCGGCTGGGAGCTCGCCGGGGCCGCGGCGACCGCGTCCGCTCGCCGGCGGCGCCCGCCGGTCGTCCCCGGCGAGGTGCTGGACAGCCGGCCGGTCTGATCCAGGGATGGGGTCGTCGCCACGGCGCTGGATGCGCCGGCGGGTCGCGCGCGGGCGGTGCAGCCTTCCTGAGACCTCGCGATGAGTCGAAACGTCGCTACCGCGGTCTGGTCGCCCGCACGGCGTCGATGGTGTCGGCCTCGCTCGCGGACTTGTCCGGCCGGTAGCCCTTCACCCGGGCGAAGCGCAGCGCCAGCCCGGCGGGGTAGCGGCTCGAGGTCTGGACGCCGTCGAAGGCGATCTCGACGACGAGCTCGGGCCGCACCCGCACGACCCAGCCGTCTGTCGGACCGTCGGCGAGCGCGAGCAGCCGCTCGGTCTGCCAGCCGAGGACCTCGTCGGTGAGGCCCTTGAACGTCTTGCCGAGCATGACGAACCCGCCCGGCGGGCCGTAGCGGCCGTCGGGGTCGCCCGCCCCCAGGTGCAGGTTGGACAGCAGCCCGGTGCGCCTCCCGGAGCCCCACTCGACGGCGAGCACGACGAGGTCGAGGGTGTGCACCGGCTTGACTTTCACCCACGCCGCACCCCGTCGCCCCGCCGCGTACGGCGCCTCCAGCGCCTTGGCCACGACCCCCTCGTGTCCCTGGCCGAGCGCCTCGGCGAGCACGCGGGCGGCGACGGCCGGCTCGGCGGTCTCCACCCGCGGCACCCGCAGCGGCTCCGGGACGAGCTCGGCCAGCGCCGCGACCCTTGCCCGCAGCGGTTCGCCCAGCAGGTCGCCACCGTCGAGGTGGAGCAGGTCGAACCCGTAGAACGTCAGCGGCACCTCGCGGCGGGCTACCGCGACGTCGGCGCGCCGACCGACGCGCGACCCTGTCTCCTGGAAGGGGCGCGGCCGTCCGTCGCGCGCCAAGGCGATCGCCTCGCCGTCGAGCACGAACGAGTCCGCCGACAGGGCCAGCGCCGCCTCCACCACCTCGGGAACCCGCCCGGTGACGTCGTCGAGCGAGCGGGTGAAGACGCTGATGTCGCTGCCGCATCTGTGGACCTGCACCCGGATGCCGTCGAGCTTCCACTCCACCCCGGCTGCGCCGAGCCGCTGGAGCGCGGACTCGACGTCAGGCGCGCTGGAGGCGAGCATCGGCCGCAGCGGGCGCCCCACCACCAGCCGGAAATGGTCGAGCCCGGACCGGCCCTCGGCCAGCACCGCGGCGGCCACGTCCGGCAGCGACCCCGCCACCGTCACCGCAGACCGCACGGCGGCCCCCGGCAGGCCGGCAGCCCGCGCCACGGCCTCGGCCATCACCCCGTCCAGTGCACCCTGCCGGAGCTCACCCCCGACGAGCCCCACCAGCAGCTGCTGCTCGACCGGGGTGGCGGCCCGGAGCAGCTCGGCGAGCGCCTGCCGGCGAGCCCGGGTGGACCCTGAACCGGACAGCCCCGCGATCCGCTCGAAGGCGGCGTCGACCTCACGGACGGTCAGTGTCGGCTCGGCGGCAGGCGGCGGCCGCTCCCGCAGCGCTGCGTAGCCGAGGCCGGTACGTCGCTGGCGCAGGTCGCCGGACAGGTAACGCGCGGCGAGCGAGGCCTCCTCGCCGGCCTGCGCGGCCGCCAGGGCGCGGGCCAGCCGCTCGGTCTTGGCCGTGCGCGACGTCGTCGCCGCGACATCGGCGGAGGCGGTGGCGAGCTCGTGCAGCAGCACGTCCTCATGCTGCCCGGGCACCCCGACAGGCTCCGGCCGGTCGTGCGGACGGCCCGGTCCGTCCCCCAGGGCGTGGGGTCGGACCGGGCCGCTTCACAGGCCGGCATCGGCAGGGTCAGGTGCCGGCCTGGTCGCTGCCGAGCGTGACGGTGACCGTCTTGGTCTCACCGCCGCGGACGAAGCTGATCTTGACCTTGTCGCCGGGCGCCTCCGAGCGGATGGCCGCCACCAGGGAGTCCGCGCCGTCGAGGCGACGGTCGCCGATGGCGGTGATGACGTCGCCGTCGCGCAGGCCGGCCGCCTCGGCCGCGGAGCCGGTGGTGACCTGGCCGACGACCGCGCCGCTTGGCTTGGAGGAGTCGCCGACGCTCACGCCGAGTTGCGCGTGCACGGCGGTCCCGCCGTTCTCGAGCTCCTGGGCGATCCGCTTCGCCTGGTCGATCGGGATGGAGAAGCCCAGGCCGATCGATCCGGACTCGCCGCTGCTGGAGCCCAGCGTCGCGATGGCCGAGTTGATGCCGACGACGCGCCCGCTCATGTCGACGAGCGGGCCGCCGGAGTTGCCCGGGTTGATCGCCGCGTCGGTCTGGATGGCGTCGATGACCGTGCCCTGCCCGCCGCTGCCGGAGGTGCTCACCGGCCGCTGCAGCGCGCTGACGATGCCGGTGGTCACGGTGCCCTGCAGCCCCAGCGGCGAGCCGATCGCCACTACCTGCTCGCCGACCTTGAGGTCGCCCGAGCTGCCCAACTGGGCGGGCTTGAGCCCGCTCACGCCCTTGGCCTTGATCAGCGCCAGGTCGGTCACCGGGTCGTGGCCGACGATGCTGGCCGAGGCGGTCGAGCCGTCGTTGAAGTGGACGGTCAGCTGGCCGCCCTGCGCGGCCGACTCGACCACGTGGTTGTTGGTGAGGATGAGCCCGTCAGCGGACAGGATGACCCCGGTGCCGGTGCCGGCTCCCTGGCCGGTGACCACCTGGATCGACACCACGCTCGGCAGCAGGGCCGCGGCCACCTGCTCGACGTCGGAGTAGGCCCGCGCCGGGGTGGTGCTCGTCGTGCTTGCGGTGTCGAGGCTGTTGGTCGACGAGGTGCCGGTGGTCGCCGTCGAGTCGTCGTGGACGAGGGAGTACGTCGCTGCGCCGGCGCCCCCGCCGATCAGGCCGGAGGTCACTGCCACCAGGGCCAGCGTGACCAGCGAGCGCCGGGGCCGCGAAGTGCCGCGGGCCGGCGCGGGGACGGGCCCGGCCCCGTACGTGCCTGTCTGCTCGGACCGGAACGCGGCACCCGCGTCGCCCAGCGGGGGCGGCTCGGCCGCGCTGCCGGCTGGCGAGGCGCTCGACCATCCGGCTGGGCCGGACTGACCGGGCGTGCGCCAGGGCTCGCCGGACTGGGGGATCGGCTGGGTGTCGTTCGGGCTCATGCGGCCACTGTGCCCGCCGCGCCTGAGAGCACCCTGAGAGGGGGCTGAGCGGGCGGGAAGGATGTTCGGGGGCGGGCCCGCCCACCGTACAATGTGTCAGGCCGTTACGTTGCC
The DNA here is from genome assembly GCA_038246785.1 of Jiangellales bacterium. GTDB lineage: Bacteria > Actinomycetota > Actinomycetes > Jiangellales > Jiangellaceae > JBBRVP01. The sequence continues at coordinate 17,556 of JBBRVP010000046.1, read as the reverse complement.
CCGGCCTCGGCTGAGCCTGACAGATGCGGTTCGAGGGATCGGGGCGGCGCTGTGGCCGGCATCTCCGCCGGCAGCCGCAGGCGCAGCAGGGCACCGCCGGCCGGTCCGCGCTCGGCCTGCACCGAACCGCCGTGCCGAGCGGCGGCCTGCAGGACGATCGCCAGCCCGAGCCCGGAGCCCGGCCGGCCGCGCGCCTCGGGTGCCCGCCAGAACCGCTCGAAAACATGCGTCAGGTCCTCCGCGGCGATGCCGGGACCCTCGTCGGCGACGCTGAGCTCCCCCGCCACGAGGCGGACGGTGACGACGCCGCCGTCCGGGCTCCACTTGGCCGCGTTGTCGAGCAGGTTGAGCACGGCGCGCTCGAGCTGCTGGCGGTCTCCGGTGGTCAGCCAGGGATGCAGCTCGGCGGAGAAGGCCACGCCGGGCGCCCGCCGCCGCGCACGCTCGAGTGCCGAACGGGTGACCTCGGCGAGGTCGAGGGACTCCTGGGGCGGCTGCGGGGTGTCGTCGCGGGCGAGCTCGACGAGGTCGGTGACGAGGGTGGACAGCTCCTCGATCTGCGCGCGGACGTCGGCCACGATCGCCTGCCGATCCGCAGGGTCCAGGCCACCCGCGCGGTCGGCCTGGGCCAGCAGATCAAGGTTGGTGCGAACGCTGGTGAGCGGTGTCCGCAGCTCGTGTCCGGCGTCGGCGACGAGCCGGCGCTGGCGCTCCCGCGACGCGCCCAGCGCCGCCAGCATCGCGTTGAAGGCTGCCGCGAGCCGGCCGAGCTCGCCGCCCTCGGGCACCTCGATGGGGTCGAGCCGCTCGGTCTCGGCGACCCGCTCGGCCGCCGCCCGGACCCGCTCCACCGGACGCAGCCCGGCCCGCGCCACAGCCGTACCGGCCCAGGCCGCGAGCAGCACGCCGACGACGCCGACGGCGAGGGACACCCAGCCCAGGCGGCGCAGGACCTCCTCGGTCGGGTGCATCGACTGGGCAAGCACCAGCGCGCGCCCGCGCTGCACCGGGACCGCCACGACGCGGAAGCGCTCGTCGCCGATCCGGGTGGTCCGCAGCGACTGTGCGGCGTCCCCGCGGGCCACGGCGAGCTCCGGGCGTCCGAGTAGGAGCAGGTTGCGCTCGCCGCCGGCGGTCGTCACCCCGCCGTTGGCGTCGAGCAGCAGGATGCGGATGTCGGCGGCTCCGAGCGCCTCGGCGGGGACCCGGGCCAGCGAGTCCGGCTGGATCAGCGGGGTGTCGACGACGCCGCGGGCGCGCTCCAGCAGCGACGCGTCGACCTGGTCGAGCAGCTGGCTGCGGACGGTCAGGAACGCGGCGAGCGAGGTGAGCGCGACGGCCAGCCCGACCGCCACCGCGGTGAGCAGGGCGACCCGGCGCTGGAGGTTGAGCCCGCTCCACCACCGCGGTGCACTCACGGTGGGGTCTCCCGGGCGACGTACCCCACCCCGCGCACCGTGTGGATGAGCCTCGGCTCGCCGTGCTCCTCGGTCTTGCGCCGCAGGTAGCCGATGTAGACCTCGAGCGAGTTGGCCGTCGTGGGGAAGTCGAAGCCCCACACCTCGTCGAGGATCCGCTCGCGGGTCAGCACCCTTCGGGGGTGGCGCAGGAGCAGCTCGAGCAGTGAGAACTCGGTACGGGTGAGCCGGATCGACCGTTCGCTGCGGAAGACCTCCCGGGTCGCGGGGTCCATCGTGAGGTCGCCCATCCGCAAGCAGTCGGCGGACTCCTCGCCGGGCCGGGGCACCCGGCGCAGCAGGGCCCGCAGCCGCGCCAGCAGCTCCTCGAGCGCGAACGGCTTGGGCAGGTAGTCGTCGGCCCCGGCGTCCAGACCGGCGACGCGGTCGGCGACCGCGTCGCGGGCGGTGAGCACGAGCACCGGGACGTCCTCGCCGGCGGCCCGCAGCGCACGCGCGGTCGCCAGCCCGTCCAGGCGCGGCATCATCACGTCGAGGACGACGACGTCGGGCCGCCGGGACGCCACCGCCTGCAGCGCCTGCTCGCCGTTGGAGACGAGCTCCACCTCGTACCCGTTGAAGGTCAGCGAGCGGCGCAACGACTCCCGCACACCGGGGTCGTCGTCGACCACGAGGACACGCACACCGCCAGTCTGCCGCCGGGGGCTGAGAGCAGCCTGAGACGCGCTCTACGCTCGCGGCCGTGACCGCCGCCATGGGAGCCGCCGGCAGACCCTCCCGCCGATCCTCCCGCGGGCCCTCCCGCGGGCCCTCCGTAGGGGCCGCCGTCGCCGCCGGGGACGTCACGACCGCGGCGGCCGGCGCCGACGCGCTGCGCGCGGGCGGATCGGCGGCCGACGCCGCGGTGACGGCCATGCTCGCGGCCTGCGCGGCGGAGACGGTCATGACGGGGCTGTCCGGAGGCGGCTTCGCGACCTACTGGGACGCGGCGGACCGCACCGCGACCACCGTCGACTTCTTCGTCGCGGTGCCGGGCATCGGGCTGCACCGGCCGGTCGCGCCGATGACCGAGGTGGAGGTCGTATTCGGTGGCAGCCAGCGGATGGAGTACTGGGCGGGCGCTGCCACCGTGGCCGTACCCGGCCTGCCCGCGGGGATGGCCGAGGTGCACCGGCGGTGGGGACGGCTGCCGTGGCGCGAGGTGGTCGAACCTGGCCGCCGGCTGGCCGCCGAGGGGGCCTCCATCTCGGCTGAGCAGGCCTTCGTGCTGCGCGACGTGTCCGCCGCGATGCTGCTCGGACCGGAGGGACAGCAGGCGTACGCCCCGCACGGTCGGCTCATCGAGGGCGGCGAGCCGCTGCACCACGCCGGGCTCGGCGACACGTTCGGCGCGCTGCAGGAGGAGGGGCCGACCGCGTTCTACGGCGGTGAGGTCGGGTGCGCGCTCGCCGCGCTCGTCGCCGAGCGGGGTGGCCGGCTCACGCGTGCCGACCTCGACGCGTACGCCGCCCGGGTCGCGCCGGCGCGCTCGGTGGGCTTCGCGGGACACCACGTGCTGGGGCGAACCGACCTGCTCGACCTGCTCGGGACGCTGGCCCGGCTGCCGGCGCTCGTCGGGAAGATGTCGGTGCCGGAGCGGGTGCTCGCCTGGGTGCGCGTCCTGCTGGGCGAGGACGTCCGCGGCGGCACCACCAACGTGGCTGTGGTCGCCCCCGACGGCGACGCCTGTGTGGTGACGACCAGCCTCGGCCTCGGCTCGGGGGACTGGGTCGGCGGCATGCACCTGAACTCGATGCTGGGCGAGGGTGAGCTCATGCTCGGCGCGCACCCTCCCGGGAGCCGGGTCGACTCCATGATGTGCCCGCTCGTCGCCGTGGACGAGGCCCGCTCGCTGGCGCTCGCGGCCGGCGCCGCCGGCGGGTCGCGGATCAGGTCGGGGCTGGTGCAGACGCTCACCGGCGTCCTGGCGGAGGGGCTCTCGCCCCGCGCGGCGGTCGACCGGCCGCGGGTCAACCCGGTGCCGCAGCTCGTCCACGCCGAGCCCGGCGTACCCGAGGAGGCCCTCGCGGCGTTGCACGCCGAGGGCTGGCACGTCCAGCGCTGGCAGGAGCGGGCGGCGTACTTCGGTGGGGTCAGCATGGTGGGACGCGGCGGCGCGGCCGCCGACCCACGCCGCGGTGGAGCCACCGTCGAGCTGTGATCTGCACCTCGAGCGGTGACCTGCACCCGCCTTGGTCGGCCGCTGGGCCCGCCGTCTCGGTCGTCCCCTCACCGCGACGGCATCCGGCCGGCCTCCAGACCGGCTGATCGGCAGCCGCCCCCACAGAACGCGGTGGCCCGGCCGCGCCGGCCGGCGCCGTACGAGGGCAGTGGCGGCCGCAACTGCCTCGGGATCGAACAATGTGGGGGCTGCAGTCGATCACGCCGCCCGCCGGGGCTGCGGGGGACGCCGCGATGCGGTGGACAGGCTGGCGGAGACCAGCTGCTGAACCCACTCGGGCCGGTGTACGACGTCCTCGTAGGCGAGGACCAGCGAGCCGTACCCCTGCGCCGTGAGCAGGCTCCAGCGTCGGCGGTCGCGCCGATAGCTGTCACGGTCGCTGTGGTAGGCGAAGCCGTCACCCTCCAGCACCAGCCAGCCGTCGACGACCAGGTTGACGCTGCCGACCCATGGCACCTGGACCTGGCAGTCGAAAGGCAGCCCCAGCTCGATCAGCTCCCAGCGGATGCACGTCTCGACCGGCGACTCGGCGCGGGGGTCCACGTGCCTGGCCACCACACGGATCCGGTCGGCACCCGGTCCGCGAGAGGCCGCAGCGGCACCGAGCAGCGCGGCGAGCTCGACTCCACCGCGGACGGCTGCGTCGGCGACGACGAGCCCCTCACGCACAGGCAGGCGGCGCGCGCAGTCGAGGACGGTGCGCAGCGGCGTGGTGGCTGCCTCGCCTCGATCTGCGGGAGGCAGGTCGACGCGGAGTACCCCCGGTCCGGTGCAGTGCGACCAGGCCCGGGGTACCGCGACCACCGGCTGCGCGGGCGCCTCGAGCAGGGGGAAGCCGTGGTGGAGGGCGGCGCTGGCCCCGGCGAGCAGCCCACCCAATCGGAGCGCTCGCACCAGATCGGCGGGTGCTCCCGGCAGCGCGTACACGCCCCTGCGGACATGCTGCACCGAACCGTCGACCCGTCGTCTCCACAAGGCGTGGCGGGTGACGCCAGCTCGGTGCAGGGACTGCCAGGTGGCGGCACCTCCCAGGCCGTGCAGCGCGTCGACCGGATCCACGCCGTCAGCGTCATCGCCGGCGCAGCCTCGCCCCACCCCTGGCGGAGGAGCTGTGGAGGACGCAGCCGTATCCGCCGACCCTGTGGAGATCGGCACCCGGCCCCGCTATCCCCGACCGGCGAGCAGCCGGTACGCCGGCGGCGAGCGATGGCCGCCGCCAGCCACCAGCTCGCGAGCCCGCACCGTGGGGGTGCCTGCCGATCAAGCGTCGACGGGGGCGGGCGCGAGGTCTGGGTCGTCCTCGGCGAAGGTGCGCACCGGGCCGGGCGCCGTCTCGCGGGTCTCGAAGCGGACGGTGACCCGCCCGAGCCCGGATCCCCACACCCAGCCGGGCCCCTGCGCGGCGTGCACGACGTCGGCGCCCGGAGCCCATCGCCGCTCGGGGCGAGGGAGCGGCGCCTGGTCGAGCCCGGCAGCGACCGGTTCGGTGGAGCTGAACAGGTCCTCCTGCACCCAGTCGGCGAGCCCTGAGACGCCCACCCCGAGCAGGCGGACGCCGGCACCGGTCTCGACGTCCGCGAGCAGCCGCCGGCCAACCCGCGCCACCACACGCCCGTCGTCGGTCGGCCCGGGCAGCGTCGCGGAGCGGGTGTGGGTGGAGAAGTCGGGCAGTCGCACCTTCACCGTCACCGTGCGCCCGGACAGCGACTCGGCGGCCAGCCGTCCGCAGACCCGCGCCGCCATCCGTTCGACGAGCGCCACGAGCACCGCACCGTCGACGATGTCGCGGTCGAAGGTCTCCTCCACGCTGACCGACTTGGACTCCCGTTCGGGCACGACGCGCCGGTCGTCGAGCCCGCGCGCCAACCGGCGCAGCCCGCTGCCGTGCGCGGTGCCGAGCAGATCTACGAGCTCGTCGTCGGTCAGTTGGTCGAGGTCGCCGACGGCCCGGACGCCGAGCCGCAGCAGGCGTTCCGCCGTGGCGGGGCCGACCCCCGGCAGCGCCCGGACCGGCATCGGTGCCAACAGCTCCTGCTCCGTACCCGGCTCCACCACGACCAGACCGTCGGGCTTCTCGAGGTCGGAGGCGATCTTGGCCACCAGTTTCGACGTGGCAGCACCGAAACTGGCGGTCAGGCCGGTCCGCTCACGAACGGTCGTCTTGAGGTCGTGGCCCAGCGCGCGCACCGACTCGTACGTCAGCTCCTCGGGCGCCGCACGGGCATCCAGGTCCAGGAACGCCTCGTCGAGTGAGAGCGGTTCGACGACAGGCGTCAGCTCGCTCAGCGCCGTCATGACCACGGCGCTCACCGCGCGGTAGGAACCGAACCGCCCGGACAGGAAGGCCGCGTGCGGGCAGCGGGCCCGCGCCTCGGCGGTCGACATGGCCGAGTGGACGCCATAGCGGCGCGCCTCGTATGACGCGGTCGCGACCACCCCCCGCGGTCCGGTGCCACCCACGACCACCGGCTTGCCGCGCAGCGACGGCTTGTCGCGCTGCTCGACGGCTGCGAAGAATGCGTCGAGGTCCACGTGGCAGACGCTCGGCCGCTGGCGCACGGGGTCCATCCTCGCGGTCCCTGCTCACGCACGAGTAGCGTCCGGCCATGGGCCAGGACGTCGAGCTGCGCACCTTCACGCGCGAGGACCGCCAGCGCTACCGGGAGAAGGTGCACAGCTGCCTCGACGTCTTTGCCCGGATGCTGGCCGAGTCGCAGTTCGACTTCGAGCGGCCGCAGGTGGGCCTGGAGATCGAGCTCAACCTCGTCGACGACGACTTCGAGCCGGCGCTGAAGAACTCGGTGGTGCTCGAGGCCATCGCCGACTCGGACTTCGTCACCGAGCTCGGCCGGTTCAACCTCGAGATCAACGTGGCACCGAAGCGGCTGCTGGAGCGCGGGCTGGAGGAGTTCGAGGCGCAGGTGCGCCGCAGCCTCAACGCCGCCGAGGACAAGGCGCGCAGCGTCGGCGCGCACATGGTGATGATCGGCATCCTGCCGACACTGGGACCGCAGCACACCGGCATCGAGTCGCTGTCGGCCAACCCGCGCTACGCCCTGATGAACGAGCAGGTCTTTGCCCAGCGCGGTGAGGACCTCAAGCTGTCCATCGACGGTCCGGAGCAGCTCGACACCTACTCCGAGACCATCCTGCCGGAGGCAGCCTGCACCAGCGCGCAGCTGCACCTGCAGGTCAGTCCGCAGGACTTTGCGCCCTACTGGAACGCCGCACAGGTGGTCGCCGCGGTGCAGGTGGCACTCGGCGCCAACTCGCCGTACTTCTTCTCCCGCGAGCTGTGGCGGGAGACGCGGATCGCGCTGTTCGAGCAGGCCACCGACACCCGCCCCGACGAACTGAGGGCCCAGGGCGTCCGGCCGCGGGTGTGGTTCGGCGAGGGGTGGATCACCTCGATCTTCGACCTGTTCGAGGAGAACGCCCGCTACTTCCCGGCACTGCTGCCGATCCTCGACGACGAGGACCCGCTAGCCACGTACGAGTCTGGGCACGCCCCCTCGCTCTCCGAGCTGCGGCTGCACAACGGGACGATCTGGCGGTGGAACCGCCCGGTCTACGACACCCCGGGCGGCGTGCCGCACCTGCGGGTGGAGAACCGCGTCCTGCCCGCAGGCCCCACTGTCGTCGACTGCCTGGCCAACGCGGCGTTCTACTACGGCGCCGTCCGCAAGCTGGCCGAGGCCGAGCGGCCGATCTGGACGCAGATGTCGTTCGGGGCGGCGGAGGACAACTTCCACGCAGCCGCGCGCGACGGCATCACCGCCCGGCTCTACTGGCCGCGCTACGGCGACGTGCCGGCCACCGAGCTCGTGCTGCGCCAGCTGCTGCAGCTGGCCGACGAGGGGCTGTCCGAGTGGGGCGTCGAGCAGTCCTCCCGCGACCGGCTGCTCGGAATCGTCGAGCAGCGCTGCCTCACCCTCACCAACGGCGCTTCGTGGCAGGCCGGCACCGTGCACCGGCTGGAGGGGGAAGGCGTCCCGCGGGATCGGGCCCTGCGCGAGATGCTGGCGCGCTACTCCGAGCACATGCACTCCAACGCGCCGGTGCACTCGTGGCCGCGGGCCTGACTCATTCGCTGGGCGGCGGCGCCGCGGGCTGGTGCTCGGCGACCCAGGCGTCGACGATCCCCCACCATCCGTAGAGCCACTCGACCGCAGCGTCGGGGTGTCGCGGGACCTCCGCGGCGGGCACCCGCCAGGTCCGCATCCGCACCACGGTGTCCATCGGCAGCCTGTCCCACAGGTCGCGCACGGTCGACAGGTGCTCCAGCCCGGTGTGCGCGACCAGCAGGACGTCGGCATCGGGCGCCGTCGCCAGCGCTGCGAGCACGCCCCCGGGGCGTGGCGCGAGCGCACGGGCCGCATCGTGGCACGTCAGCCGGCGGAACCGCCGCGCACGAGCACACGTTCGAACAGATGTCACGCGCACCATGCGTGACGACAGACGCGACCCGAGGCGCAGCGAGGAGGCGGCGGGGAGGTGGCGGCGACGGTGCAGGACCAGGCGGTGCGGGACCCGGCTGCGCGGGGCTCAGCTGTGCGGGGCTCTGTTGTGCAGGGCTCTGTTGTGCAGGGCTCACCTGGGCAGCGCGAGGCCGAGCCGCATCGGGCGAAGCCCGGCCGGCCTGCCGCGCCGCGCTACGGATGGCAGGACCGGGCGGCCTGCGAAGGTGTGCCGCTGGGGGTCTTCTTCGGCCCCGAGGGCGAACGTCCGACGGCGCGCCGCGAGCGCGAGCGCCAGGCCCTGGCGATCTGTGCGCGTTGCCCCGTCCGCGACAGCTGCCTCGAGCACGCGCTGGCGTTGCCGGAGGCGTACGGCGTCTGGGGCGGCGTCAACGAGGCCGAACGAGCCGAGCGGCGCCGGCGCGAGCGCGCCGCCTGAGCGGCGAGCCGGGACTTCCGGTACCCGGACGCGTACCCTGACCTGCGCCCACGGCGGCGGGCCGGGGAGGCCGAGCGACAGAGAGGTTGCCACGTGAACGGGAGCATCGTCGTCGGGTACGTCCCCAAGGCCGAGGGCCGCGCGGCCCTGCGCCGGGCAGCCGAGGAGGCGCGCCTGCGGCAGGCCCGGCTGGTGGTCATCAACTCAGCCCGGGGCGGGGTCTCCTTCGACAGCGACGACAGCGTGCGCACGGAGGAGGAGCTGGAGGCCGTGCGCTCCGAGCTCGCGACGGCCGGCGTCGAGTCCGAGGTACGCCAGCTGGTGCGCGGCAACGAGGTCGCCGAGGACCTGATCGCGGTGGCCGAGGAGACCAAGGCCGACATGATCATCATCGGCCTGCGCCGGCGGTCGCCGGTCGGCAAGCTCCTGCTCGGCAGCAACGCTCAGCGCGTCCTGCTCGACGCGCCGTGCCCGGTGCTGGCCGTCAAGGCCGGCGAGCACGAGTCTTGAGCGCCGTGCCCACCCTGCAGCTCGCGCAGGATCCGGCGGCCGACGCGCTGCTCTCCACCGATCCGTTCGCCCTGCTCGTCGGGATGCTGCTCGACCAGCAGGTCCCGATGGAGAAGGCGTTCTGCGGTCCGCAGGTCATCGCCGAGCGGCTCGGCACCGCTGGCCGGCTCGACCCCCGCGAGGTCGCGGCCGCCGATCCCGAGCGGTTCGCCGGCCTGTTGGCGCGGCGGCCAGCGGTGCACCGCTTCCCGAAGGCGATGGCGGCCCGCGTGCAGGCGCTCGCCGGGACCGTCGTGGACGAGTACGGCGGGGACGCCGCCGCCGTGTGGGCCGATGCGACGAGCGGCGAGGAGTTGCGCCGGCGGCTCGGCGCCCTCCCCGGGTTCGGCGAGCAGAAGGCCGGCATCTTCCTGGCTCTGCTCGGCAAGCAGCTCGGGGTCCGCCCTCCGGGCTGGCGCGAGGCGGCGGGGGCATTCGGCGAGGACGGTTGCCACCGCTCGGTAGCCGACGTCAGGGGTCCAGACAGCCTCGCGAAGGTCCGCGAGACGAAGCAGGCAGCGAAGACGGCGAAGGCGGCCCAGGCGGCCGCCCGCTCCGTCACGGGCTGACGCCCACTGCCCGCCGCGTACAATGACATCTGCGCCTGGTCGGCGACTCCCGCCTCAGTCCGTCCCACGGCGTCGGGGCGCGCCACGCGAGCAGTCCGTCCGTCCCCTCGTGGAGAGGTCCTCGGTGTCGTCGAGCCCGTCCCGCCCCCGTGGCCCGCAGGTCGCCCCGCCCAGCACGGTCAATGACGTCGACGATCTCGAGATCAAGGCTCGCCCGCGGCGAGCGGACGCTGTGCGCCCACGGGTCGCACCCAGCGCCGCGGCTCGTGCGGTCGCCACCGCCCCGGCCAGGAAGCGATCCGCCAAGACACCGGCAGCGGGCCCGGAACCGACCGCGTCCGGGGGATCCGCAGCGAAGAGCACGAAGAGGGCGCCCTCGGCCAAGGCGCCGGCCAAGAAGCCCGCGGCCAAGCGCGTCGTCGAAGCCGCGTCCGAGCCGGCGGTGAGCAAGACCGCCGCCGGCGCGTCCCGGCCGCGGAAGACTCCGCGGCCCAACGGGTCGTCCGGCGCGGGAGCCACCCGATCTGTGCCGGCCAGCGCGACCCCAGCCGGCAAGACCGGCAGCACGGCCGACGGCAAGACCGCGGGCAAGACCGCGGGCAAGACCGCGGGCAAGACCGCCCGCAGGACCGACGTCAGCACCGACGGCAAGGCCGGCGGCAAGGCCAAGGCTGCCGCCGCGTCGCCGGCTCTGCCCGGCGCGGACGCCGGCCGTCCCCCGGTCGGCGTCGCGGAGCCGGCGCTCGAGGCGATCCTCCCCGACGCTGGAGTGGTCGACGGCGAGGTGGCAGCGGGCGACGCGTCCGAACCTCCGCCGGACGTTGCGGACGTCGAGCCGGCCGAGTCCGAGGCCTACACCCTCTCCGAGGGTGACGAGACCGACGAGCCCGAGCAGCAGGTCGCCGTCGCCGGCGCCACCGCGGACCCGGTCAAGGACTACCTCAAGCAGATCGGCAAGGTGCCGCTGCTCAACGCCGAGCAGGAGGTCGAGCTCGCCAAGCGCATCGAGGCCGGCCTGTTCGCCGAGGAGCGGCTGGGTTCCGACGCCACGTTCGCCGGGCCCATGCGCCGCGAGCTCGAGTGGATCGCCGAGGACGGCCGGCGCGCCAAGAACCACCTGCTCGAGGCCAACCTCCGGCTCGTGGTCTCGCTGGCCAAGCGTTACACCGGCCGGGGCATGCTCTTCCTCGACCTCATCCAGGAGGGCAATCTCGGCCTGATCCGGGCCGTGGAGAAGTTCGACTACACCAAGGGCTACAAGTTCTCCACGTACGCCACGTGGTGGATCCGGCAGGCGATCACCCGCGCGATGGCCGACCAGGCACGCACGATCCGGATCCCGGTGCACATGGTCGAGGTCATCAACAAGCTGGCCCGGGTGCAACGGCAGATGCTGCAGGACCTCGGCCGTGAGCCGACGCCGGAAGAGCTGGCCATCGAGCTCGACATGACGCCGGAGAAGGTCGTCGAGGTGCAGAAGTACGGCCGCGAGCCGATCTCCCTGCACACCCCGCTGGGTGAGGACGGGGACAGCGAGTTCGGGGACCTCATCGAGGACTCCGAGGCGATCGTGCCCGCCGACGCCGTGTCGTTCACGCTGCTTCAGGAGCAGCTGCACGCCGTCCTCGACACGCTGTCCGAGCGCGAGGCGGGCGTGGTGTCGATGCGGTTCGGCCTCACCGACGGCCAGCCCAAGACCCTCGACGAGATCGGCAAGGTCTACGGCGTGACGCGCGAACGTATCCGCCAGATCGAGTCGAAGACGATGTCCAAGCTGCGCCACCCCTCTCGCTCGCAGGTCCTGCGCGACTACCTGGACTGACTTCCGCCGGTCCGCGTCAGGGGGAGTTGCGGATCGTCATGGTGACCAGCGGGCGCGGGATCGTGAGATGGGCGGGCCGGCTGATCGAAACCCGGAAGGTCTCGGGGGGCTCGGCCACGGTGTCGCTTTTCACAGTCACCCGCACGTAGCGCAGGGTCGACCCGGCGGCGAAGCTGTAGACCGCGTCGACGCCGGTGAAGTCGGCAGCCCTGGCCGTCATCGGCCAGGTCTTGACCCGGACCGACGTGGCGCGGCCGCTGGGCCTGGACAGCCGCAGCGGGATGGTCACGACCTTCGTGCCGGTTGCCGGCTCGGTGAACGTCGCGTCGTTCATGCCCACCGCCGAGGGCGGGTCGTCGTCGAGCACGACGACAGTAGCCCGGCTCGTCCCGAGCGAGGCGTACCGAGGCGCACTGATGGACGCGCTGAACATCTCGGTCGGCTCGTCCCGGTTGTCCCCGACGACCGGGATGGTGACGGTGACGCCTCGCCACCCGGCCGGCACGGACACCCTCCTGTCCACGGCGCGGAAGTCGCTGCCCGAGCGGGCCGTGCCCGACGCCGTACGCAGGCGGACCGACACCGTGTGCGAGGTCCGGGCGGACAACTGGAGGGCGACCTTGGCCGAGCGCACCGTGCCGAACGCTCCCTCGGTGACCGTCGCTCCGGCGAGGGAGACCTTCGGTGCCGGACGCTGGATCCCGCCGCTGTCGGACAGCGTCCCGAGGCAGTAGCCGCGCGCGCGAGCGCCGTCGATGATGCCGGGCAGCGCGGCGACGGTGGCCGAGGAGTTGGCGACCCCGTCGTGGAGGAGGATGACCGCATTCGGCGCCAGGTGGGTGAGGACCCGGTCCCTGATCGATGCGGCGCTGCGTCCGGTGCGCCAGTCCTGCGGGTCGACGGTCCAGAGCACCTCGCGCAGCCCCAGCGTTGCGGCCGCCGAGCGGATCCGCGGGCTCGTGGCGCCGTAGGGCGGTCGGTACAGGCGCATCCGAGATAGGCCGGCCGCGAGCCCCGCGGCGGTCGTCCGGCGCAGGGTGCTCTGCACCGCGGCGGTCGAGAGCCTGCTGAGGTTCTCGTGACGATAGCTGTGATTCTCCACCCGGTGTCCCTCGGCGCGCTCCCGGCGCGCGAGCGACGGGTAGCGGGCGACCTGCTGCCCGACCGCGAAGAACGTGGCGCGCACGTGTCGGCCGCGCAGGACGTCCAGCATCGCGGTGGTGGTGCGGGCGCGTGGACCGTCGTCGAAGGTGAGGGCCACCGTTCCCCTGCTGCAGGCTGGGCGAGGCGCTCCGGCGGCGAGCGCCGGGGTGGTTGCCAGTGCCGCCGCCACGAGGGCCAGCGTGAGCAGCATTGTCCGAGTACGTAGCATGCGGGTCCCCCCAGACGATCCACGGCAGGTCCCCGCTGCCCTTGCTGAGGACCGTAGGGCGCCGAGCCGCAGGCCGGCGGGGACATCACGTGATCGGCCGCGGCGGCACACCGTGGGTGACGGCGGTGGCCGTCTCCCGAGCGGCGCCGTTGGATGCTTGGGGCGTTCGCCGCGGTGCCGCCCGTCGGTGTGGGCGATTCCGGCTTAGGGGGTTGGGGCGTTCGCCGCGGAGCGCGACGCCGGTCCCCAGTCCGGGGCGGCTTCAGGATCTACCGACGTTTCCGCGCCGATGAGCGCGGAGCCGTCTCATGATCGCTGCCACATCGTCGATCATGGGGCTGAGGTGCGGCCATTGCAGCAGCACAGCCTCAAGATCCGCGAGCAGGCGGCGGACTGCCTTCGCGGCACGGTGGTGGATGGCCCCGCTTGGCGGGGTCATCCACCGGGGTCGGCCGGCGCGCGCACGAGACGTGGCTCCACCGTGACGGCTTCGCCGCGTCCGGCTCCCTACCGGTCGCGAATCGTCATGGTGGCGAGCGGGCGCGGGATCGTGACGTACACGGGCCGGTTCATCGACATCCGGAAGGTCTCCGCCGGCTCGGTCACCCGGTCACTGCGCAGGCTCACCCGGACGTTGCGGAGCGTCGACCCGGCGGCGAAGCGGTAGACCGTGTCGACGCCGGTGAAGTCCGCGGCGCTCGCCGTCCGCGGCCAGCTCTTCACCCGAACTGACGTGGCGCGCCCGCTCGGCCTCGACAGCCGCAGCGGGATGGTCACGACCTTGCTGCCGGCGGCGGGCTCGTTGAAGGTCACGTTGCTCATGCCGACTGTCGGGGGGAGGTCGTCGTCGAGGACGGTGACCGTCCCTGTCCTGGTGCCGAGCGTGGCGTTGCGCGGCGAGCTGATCGCGACAGTGAAGCGCTCGGTCGGCTCGTCACGGGCGTCGCCGCGTACGGGAACTCCGACGCCGACCGAGCGTGCCCCGGCCGGGACGACGACGTAGGGAACCGTCGCGCGGAAGTCGATGCCGGCCCGGGCCGTACCGGACACCGCGCGCAAGCGCACCGACACCGGACGCGAGCTCGGCTTGGACAGGCTGACGACCACCCGCGCCGAGCGCAGCGTCCCGGCCGCTCCCTCGGTCACCGAGGCGCCGCCGATGCGCACCTGTGGAGGCGTGGCCGTGGTCCCCCCGAGCAGGCGGGCGACCGAGGCCGGCGTACCGCGCGCGTCGGCCCGCGACAGGCCGAGCCGCCGCGAGCAAGCCGGCCAGGCCCCCCAGCCCTGGGCGTGCAGCGTCCGCTCGGCGATGGCCACCTGCTCCGCGCGGCTGGCGAGGTCGGCGCGCGAGGCGTAGCGGGTCCCACCGAACGCCCGCCAGGTCGAGCGGGAGAACTGCACCCCCCCGTAGTAACCGTTACCGGTGTTGATGTTCCAGCGGCCGCCGGACTCGCACTGGGCGAGTCGGTTCCAGGTGCTGTCGCTGGCTGACTGCGCCGGCGCGGCGAGGCCGACGACGGGGATGGTCCCGGCCAGCCCGACGACGGCGGCGCGGGCCAGCCACGGCCGGGCGTTGGACGCGGACGTCGGCTTGACGGGTGTGCGGGCGCGGCGGTGCCGCGGGACGTATCGCTGCATGGCGACTCCCGGCGACGCCTGCGAGGTGAGCTGTCGGGTTGGGAGCGGGAGATGCCCCCGCCGGCTTGCCGGCTTCACCCCGAGGACCGCGCTGCGGCCCGTGGTGGTTCCCCCGCCGCCCACCCCTGCTGGAGCGCGGTTCGGATCCCGCCGGGTGGGCGTTCGGCGGAGCGGGAGCCGGCCGCACCGGGCGGTGCGACCGTCCGACCGTAGGGGACGGCTGGCCGCTGCGCCAGGGGCCGGAGGGGATGAGCGATCAAGGGCTCCTCGCTGTTTCCTGTGGGACTGCAACGACCGCGGCGAGGTGACCAGGGTCGCCGTCCGCCGCGGCGCACTGGTCTACGGTCAGGACCTCAGCCCCGAACGGTGCATGGTCGTGGGCGACACCCCCCACGACGCCGACGCCGCCCACGACGCCGGTATCGCCTGCGTCGGCGTCGCCAGCCACAACTTCACCGCCGCGCAGCTACGCCAGGGCGGAGCAGACTGGGTCATCGACCCCCTAGGCAACGGCTTCCCCGAAGGAGTGCTGACATGAACACGCCCCGCCACCTGGCGGTGCACCCCCGCGCCGCCAGGCTGCCGCAACACCGGCACTGCCTCCCGTTTGCCGCGGGCAAGGATCAGCACACGACCAGCCAGGCGCAAACACTTGTGATCGTGAGCGGCGGTCTGGCCGGCGCCACTGCGGCGGAGGCGTTGCGCGCGCAGGGCTTCACCGGGGCTGTGGTGCTGCTGGGCGAGGAGGCCGAACGGCCCTACACCCGCCCGCCGCTATCCCAGGACTACCTGCAGGACAGGTCCGAGCTGGACAAGATCTTCGTGCACCCCCCGACCTGGTATGCCAAGCACGAGGTGGACCTGCGCCTGGACACCCGAGTGACCGCGATCGACACCGTCGGCCACCGCGTGCACACCGGCAGCGGTGAGCGACTCGTGACCGACACGATCGGCGCGCTGATCGCGCCGCCGGGCCGGTCGACCGGGCCAGACTCGCGGATCTGGACGTGCCGCTGGGCGACCTCGTCGACTGCGACAGCGCGCCAACACGATCATGACCACCGATTGGGGCTAGAGGGATGAGACGATGAACGCTGAGCAACTGGACCTGGCGCGCCGGTTGGCGACCCAGCTGCGGGTGGATTCCATCCGCTGTAGCACCAAGGCCGCCTCCGGGCACCCGACCTCCTCGCTGTCAGCGGCCGACCTGATGGCCGTGCTGCTGCTGGGGCATCTGCGCTACAACTGGGACCGGCCGGACCTGCCGGTCAACGATCACCTGATCTTCTCCAAGGGCCACGCCTCCCCGCTGCTGTATTCGATGTTCCGGGCGGTCGGAGTCATCGACGAGAACGAGCTGATCAACACCTACCGGCGGCTCTGCGCCCGGCTCCAGGGCCACCCCACCCCGGTGCTGCCGTGGGTGGACGTGGCCACCGGCTCGCTGGGCCAGGGACTACCGGACGCGGTTGGCGTCGGCCTGGCCGGCAGGTACCTGGACAAGCTCCCATACCACGTGTGGGTGCTGTGTGGGGACAGCGAAACCGCCGAAGGCTCCATCTGGGAGGCCCTGGATAAGGCCGCCCACTACCAGCTGGGAAACCTCACCGCCATCATCGACATCAACCGCCTGGGCCAGCGCGGACCCACCGAGCTGGAATGGGACACCGACCGCTACGCCGCCCGGGTACAGGCGTTCGGCTGCCGGGCGCTGGTCATCGACGGCCACGACCCGGCCGACATCGACCGCGCAATGAGCACCGCACGCGCCGGCCAGGACCAAGGCCAGCCCACCGTCATCCTGGCCCGCACCATCAAGGCCAAGGGTGTCCCGGAGATCGAAGACAAGAACGGCTGGCACGGCAAGGCCCTGCCTCCCGACATGGCCGAGCGGGCCATCGCCGCGCTCGGGGGACCCAGCGAACTTCGGATCAGCACGCAGCCGCCGGTCGCCGGAACCCCGGCCATCACCGCAGACCCGGCCGCGGCGATCACCCTGCCCACCTTCGAGCTCGGCGAGAAGGTGGCCACCCGGGTCGCGTTCGGGTCCACCATCGCCGCGCTGGCCGCCCGTCCCGAGGTCGTCGTCATCGACGGGGAGGTCGGCAACTCCACCCACGCCGACGAATTCGGCAAGGTTTGTCCCGAGCGGTACTTCCAGATGTTCATCGCCGAGCAGCAACTGGTGGCCACCGCCACCGGGCTCGCCGTGCGCGGCTACGTGCCGTTCGCCGCCACGTTCGCGGTGTTCTTCTCCCGCGCCTACGACTTCATCCGGATGGCCGGCATCTCGCAGGTCGACATCCGCCTCGTCGGCTCGCACGCCGGGGTGGAGATCGGCCAAAACGGGCCATCACAGATGGCGCTGGAGGACCTGGCCGCGCTGCGCGCGGTGCACGGCTCAATCGTGCTCTACCCCGCCGACGCCACCGCCACGGCCGCGCTGGTCGCGGCCATGGCCGACACCCCCGGCATCGTCTACCTGCGCACCACCCGCGGCGCCTACCCGGTGCGGTATCCGCCCGGCGAGCGGTTCCCGATCGGCGGGTGCAAACTCCACCGCGCCGGACCGGACGCTCAGGTCGCGCTCATCGGCGCCGGCGTCACCCTGCACGAATGCCTGGCCGCCGCAGACGAACTCGCCGCCGAGGGCATCCTCGCGCGCGTCATCGACGCCTACTCGATCAAACCCATCGACCGCGATGCCCTCATCGATGCCTGCCGCGTGACCGGCAGCCGGCTGGTGGTGGCCGAGGACCACTACCCCGAAGGCGGCCTGGGCGCCGCGGTGCTCCAGGTGTTGAGCGTCGTTCTGGATGACGACAAGAGACCGGTGGTTCGTCGTTGAGGTTGCCGACGGCGTCTGAGATCACACCGGTGTGGTTGATCTTGCTGGTCGGCGTCGTCACTGTGCCGAGCCTGTGACAATGCGTCCCCCGGAGAAAACGATCACGGCCCTCCCGCCGTATGTCGTGGAAGACGCTGCGGGAGGGCCGTGCTGGATGCGCGGAGGCATCGTGGTCACGGTAGAGGCGGATCAGGTGCGGGTCGAGTCGCGGTTGGTCGCCGGG
>JBBRVP010000045.1:0-29465 GCA_038246785.1 Jiangellales bacterium | reverse complement strand
GTCGATGCTCGAGCTCGCGAAGTGGATCGTGCGGCTGACCGGCTCGGACAGCGAGATCGTCTTCGTCCCACGACCCGAGGACGACCCGAGCGTTCGGCGCCCGGACATCACGCTGGCCCGCGAGCGGCTCGGCTGGGAGCCAACGGTCGACATCGAGGAGGGGCTGCGCCGTACGATCGCGTGGTTCCGCGCACAGCCGGGACTGGCCTGAACGTCTCGATGCAGCGCCTGGTCGCATCGTGACTCGGCGCGGCGACAGCCTGATCTCGCGCCCGGGCGGCGCGCCATGATGGCCTCGTGATCGGCCGCCCCCACCACCTCGTGATCGACTGCCCGGATCCAGCGGCGCTGGCCGCCTTCTACTCCGAGCTGCTCGGACTGCCCGTGACGTACCGATCCGCGGACTTCTTCGTCGTCGCCGACGACGACACCACGTCCGGCTACGCCTTCCAGCTCGCCTCCGACCACCAGCCGCCCCAGTGGCCCGACCCCAGCCGCCCGCAGCAGATGCACCTCGATGTCATGGTCGACGACCTCGAGGAGGCCGCCGCCCGGGTCCTGGCGCTGGGAGCGCGGCGCCTGTCGAGCGGCGACCACGTCTTCGCCGATCCAGCGGGCCACCCCTTCTGCCTCGTTCGCCGGCCGACGTGGGCGCCGCCGATCCGCGCGGTCGATCGAGGGGATCCTCCCGTCAACCGGAGTTGACACACCAATGTGTGTCAACGTAAGTTGACGGCATGGACCAGCGAACGCTGTCGGGCGACCTTGGGTCCGACGACCCGGCGGTGGGGCTGCGCGCCGTGCTGGCGCTGCGCCGGCTCGCCGAGCGGGTGGAGACGCAGCAGGTCGCCGCCGCCAGGCGGAGCGGGTGGTCGTGGGAGCAGATCGGCGACGCGCTCGGTGTCTCGCGCCAGGCGGCGCACAAGAAGCACGAGAGGTGACGTACGTGTTCAACCGATTCAGCGCAGCGGCGCGGACCGCTGTCACGGCGGCCGTGGAGCAGGCCCAGCGGCGCGGCGACCGGCACGTCGGGACGGAGCACCTGCTGCTCGGCCTACTGACCACCGCGCCGACCTCGTTCACGGAGGCGTTCGGCGCCGACGCCACCGCGGCGCAGTCGGCCCTGGACGCCATGGACCTGGAGGCCCTGTCCGCCGTCGGCATCACCGGCCCCGTCGCCGTCGGGGAGGCGCCGCGCGGGGTCGGCCAGGTGCCCTTCTCCGCAGGCGCCAAGGACGTCCTGCGCCGGACGCTGGCGGAGGCGGTGCGGCGCCATGACCGTCGGCTCGAGCCGGTGCACGTCGCGCTCGCGCTGCTCGACTGCCGGCACCCCGACCCGGTGGCCGGACTACTGGACCGGCTGGGCATCGACCCGTCGGTGACGCGGAGCCGGCTGGACCGCGCTGCCTGAGCGAGTGGGCGGCCGGAGCCCGACCGGCGCTCACGCCGGGGCGAGCCCGCGCGCGACGTCGGCGGTCCACGGCATGAGCCAGGCCTCCTGCACCGCCCGGGCGAACAGCCACAGCCGTGCTCGGTCAGCGTCAAGCCCGGTCAGGGACGCCATCCGAGCGGCCGTTCCGGCCGGGTCGGCACTGATCCGGGCCGGGCAGTTGAGCAGGTGCTGGGTGAGGTCGTACGCCGGGTCGCCGACGAAGGGCTTGGGGTCGATGACGAGCCACTGCTCGCGCTGCGCGGCGAGGATGTTCTCGGCGTGCAGGTCGGTGCACAGCACGCGCGGGTCGGGGCCTGTGCTGGGCAGCTCGCGCATGAGGTCGAGCCCGGACCGCACGAGACCCGGGTCCAGCAGACCGGGGCGGGCGGCGTGCTCGCGCGCCGCCTCGTCGGCCCAGGCGTCGGCCATGACCGACAACGGCCGCAACGGGCCGCCGGCCGGCGGGTGCCGCCAGAGCCGCCGCAGCAACCCGGCGACGACGAGGTCCTGCTCGGGCTCCGCGGCGAGCTCGGCGAGCGGCGTCCCCGGCCGGCAGCGCTCGAGCAGCAGGGCGCTCGTGGGGCGGTCGTGTTGCTCTGCGACGACTCGGACCGCGCCGTCGCCGTCCCAGAGCCGGAGGGCCGTGGCCTCGTGCTCCCCCTCCCAGTGCCACCAGCCGAGCTTGAGCACGAGGTCATCCCCCGCGGGGTCCCGGGCCGGTGCCACCCACGAGCACTGTCCGCCCGGCTGGAACGGCTCGCCGAGCGTCAGGCCCCACCGCGCCGCGTACTCCGGCACGAGGCGGGGCAGTGCCGCCACCCACGCCTTGCGCTCCGGGGTGGGGTCGAGCTCCAGTCCCGCGACGAGATTGGTCGGCAGCGGGTACTCACCCACGGTCGCCATCCGGTTCTCCCTCGCCTTCCGTACACATTTGGGGCTCCAGCGTCAGGCGGGGCTCGAGGGGCGCACCTCTGCTCCCACCAACACCGTGAACCCCAAATGTGTAGGGGAGAAGGGGGGCCGATACTGGGGAAGGGAGGGGGAGGGGACCGGCAGGCAGACTCAGCCGATCCGGTGACCGGGCTCGTCAGCCGACGTCGACCTCGACGTCGGCGACGACGCCCTGCTGGGCCACGACGAGGCGGTCGACCGGCCCTGAGCGCGGAGCCAGCGTCCGCACCGTCCAGCGGCCCGGCCCGGCGAAGAAGCGGAACTGCCCGGTCGCGGACGTCGGCACCTCCGCGGTGAACTCGCCGCTCGCGTCGAGCAGGCGGACGTACGCTCCGGCGACCGGCTCGCCGTCGCGCAGCACCTGACCCTGCACCACGGCCTCCTTGCTGAGGTCGATGCCGTCCAGGCCGTGGCCCCCGGCGGTGGCTCCGCACATGGCTCAACCCTCCCCGGGCTCGTCGCCGAGCGCGATCGGGACGCCGACCAGCGAGCCCCACTCGGTCCACGAGCCGTCGTAGTTGCGGACGTTGTCCCGTCCCAGCAGCTCGTGCAGCACGAACCAGGTGTGCGCGCTGCGCTCGCCGATGCGGCAGTAGGCGATGGTGTCCCGCCCGAGGTCGATCCCGGCCTGCGCGTAGAGCTCAGCGAGCTCGGCGTCGCTGCGGAACGTGCCGTCGTCGTTGGCCGCCTTGCTCCACGGGATGTTGCGCGCGGTGGGGATGTGGCCGGCGCGCTGCGACTGCTCCTGCGGCAGGTGGGCGGGTGCCAGCAAGCGGCCGGCGTACTCGTCGGGCGAGCGCACGTCGACGAGGTTGAGCGAGCCGATCGCGTCTGCGACGTCGTCGCGGAACGCGCGGATCGAGCGGTCCTGGGGCTTGGCGGAGTACGCCGACGGCGGGCGCGCCGGCACGTCGGTCACCAGTTCGCGGTCGTCGAGCTCCCAGCGCTTGCGGCCCCCGTCGAGCAGCCGCACGTCCTCGTGGCCGTACAGCTTGAAGTACCAGTAGGCGTACGCGGCGAACCAGTTGTTGTTGCCGCCGTAGATGACCACCGTGTCGCCGCTGCCGATGCCGCGCGCGGACAGCAGCGCCTCGAAGCGCGGCTGGTCCACGAAGTCACGGCGGACCGGGTCCTGCAGGTCCTGCTTCCAGTCGACCCGGACGGCGCCACGGATGTGGCCGGCGTCGTAGGCGCTGACGTCCTCGTCGACCTCCACGAGCACCACATCCGGGTCGTCGAGGTGCTGCTCCACCCAGTCGGCGGAGACGAGAACGGTGTCGCGACGGGACTCGGTCACGGGCGGACCTCCACGGACGGCGCGCCCCGGTCGGCGCGCGGGAACGTTCGACGGATGATCAGGTACAGCTCGCAGCCGAGGCAGAGCCCGAAGGCGGCGTTGAGGAAGGCGGCGGCCAGCGCGGCCGCGGTCGCGGCGAGCAGCAGCCACTGGGCACCGAGGACCGCACCGAGCAGGCCGAGCACCGCGAACCCGAGCCCCACCCCCTGCGCGAACCGGGGCGGGGCGGCGTCCTCGGTGGCTGCCGGCGGGCCGATGCGCGGCCGGACGAAGCGGCGGAAGAGGACGGCGTACGGGGTGCTGGCCGGGCCGGCGACGGCGCCGACGGCGAAGACGACCGCCTGCACCACCAACAGCCAGCCGCTTCCGGTCAGCATGACGGCGGAGAGGACCGCGGCAGTGATCGCAGCGGCGAGCCGCTGACCTCGCGGGTCGACCGAGGCAGCGGCGCTCATGGCGCCTGCGTCGATGCGAGCACGGGCACGAGTCCCCGACGGACGTCCTCCGCGCGCGGTGCTCCGGCAGCCCGGCCGACCTCGCGACCGGCGGCGTCGAGCACGAGGGTCGTCGGTGTGCGGGTGATCCCGAGTCGTCTGACCAGGTCGAGCCTGCTCTCGGCGTCGACCTCGACGTGGGCGACCCCCGGCAGCTCGTCGGCCACCCGGGACAGCACGGCTCGGGCGGTGCGGCAAGGGGCGCAGAAGGCCGAGGAGAACTGCAGCAGGGTCGCCCGCTCGCCGAGCAGGCCGTGGACCTCGTGCGGCGCGACGGCCGGGCGGACCGACGATGGGCCTGGTACGGGTCCACTCGCCCGGACCCGGCCGTCGTGGGTGGCGCGCCAGGCGCCGAACGCCATGCACAGGACGAGGACGCCGCCCAGGAGCTCGCTGCCAGTGCTCATGGGCACCGCAACCTATCCCCCAGCGCAGCGCATTCCCTCAGGCGTGCACCCGGACGAGCGGGGTGCCGTCGAGTGTCTGCACGACGTAGCTGGTGATGGCCGATGCCGGGAGCCCGACGGCCCCGTCGATCGAGAGCCCTGCCCGGTCGTAGCCACCGGAGGGCACCGACCAGGTCGCCGCGACCTGCCGGCGCCCGTCACGGGCGACCGCCACCAGGGAGCACTGCAACCCTTCGGGGACGCCGGCCAGATCCAGGTGCAGGCCGGTTCCCCAGGCCCGCACCGACACCGCGACGGTGGCGGTGACGCCGGTGCCGTCGTCGTGGCCGTGCAGCACCGCGGCCGCCGGCCCGGAAGGCGACGCGCTCGCCGGCGGGGACGCGGCGGCTGCGGCCGGAGAGCCCCCCGACCCTCCGGCCGCCCCCCCCTTGCCGCCTCCGTCGACCGCCGCGCCGACGACACCCCCCACGACACCGGCAAGCACAGCGACGGCGGCCGCGGCGGCCACGGCAAGGGTCGTCCTCCGGCGGCGCAGGGCTCGGCGTTCCGCCGCGACGCGTCCGAGCAGGCGGTCCAGGGCGGCCGCGGCGCCCGGCGTGGGCCCGTAGCCCTCCAGCGGTGCCAGCTCCAGCAGCGCGGCCGTGGCTCCCGAGCGCGCGCCCTCCTCGGCGCAGCCCGGGCAGCCCGCCAGGTGGGCGCGGACGCCGTCCGCCTCCACCGCGTCCAGTGCACCCAGGACGTAGGCCGCCAGCAGGGGCCGGACCTCCTCGCACGTCACGGCGTGACCCCCCGCTCCTCGAGCGCGAGCCGCAGGGCGCGCAGGGCGTAGTGGGTGCGCGACTTCACCGTGCCGCTCGGGATGCCGAGGGCCCGCGCCGCGCCGGCCACGCTGTGCCCGCGTACGTAGGTCTCCAGCAGGACCGCGCGATGAGGTTCGCTGAGCGTCTGCAGGGCCTCGGTGACCTCCCAGGCGAGCACGGCGCGGTCGGTGCCGTCGTCGACGGTGACCGCGGCCAGCGGGGCGTCGCCGACCTCGTGCGGACGCGCCCGGCGGGCCCGGGCCGCGTCGACGACGAGATGGCGAGCGACCGTGCGCAGCCAGGCGCCGGGTGAGCCGCGTTCACCGGACAGCGCCTCTGGGTGGCGCCAGGCACGCAGCAGCGTCTCCTGCACGACGTCCTCCGCCTGGTGCCGGTCGCCCGTGAGGCGCATGACGTAGCCGAGCAGCGCTGCCGCATGCTCGGCGTAGAGAGCACGGGCGAACTCCTCGTCGGCGCCCACGACGACAGGAACGGACGGCATCGCTTCGCGGTTCGGGCTCAGCCGAGCAGCAGTCGCCCGACGAGGTACGTCGCGGGGGCGGCCAGGCACAGTGGCAGCGTCGCCGCCAGCGACCATGCGGCAAGCCGGGCGCCGCTGCGGGGGTCCAGCGTCGTCGCGAGCGTTGCGGGTGGCACCTCGGTCAGCGGAGGCTCCGCGGGCCCGACGGCGGCTTCCGGCAGGGCCGCCTCCGCGACACCTCGTTCCACCGCGGCCAGCGCCGCTAGCCCGGCCAGGGCACTTGCGGCTGCAACGCCGACTGCTTTGCCGAGCTCGACGTCCGCCGGCCATCCGGCCAGCGACAACACGGCGCCCGCACCGGCGCCGGCCACGCTGGCGACCGCGCGCCACACGGCCGGCGGCCCGGGCAGCGGGAGGCCGGCAACCAGCAGCAGCAGCCCGACACCCGCCAGCCCGAGCGCAACGACGGCGGCACCCTCGGGCTGGATGCGGGCGCCGACCCACCAGGCTCCGAGTCCGGCGGCCGCCACACCGGAGGCGGCGAGGCTCAGCGAGGTGACAAGGTGTGCCCGGCCGTGTCGACGGGCGAGCTGCAGCACGAAAGCGGCGACGAAGGCCAGCCCGGTCGCAACGGCAGAGACCACCAGCTCGGAGTCGACGGCCCAGTCGCCGGCGTCCGCACCCCAGGTGCCGAGGGCTCCCGTCGCGCCGGCGACGAGGGCGAGCAGCGCCGAGGGGCGGGCGGCGGCCACCGGGACCTGGGCCAACCCCCCGAAGGCCAGCACCGCCACCATCAGCACCACCGCCGCCGCCAGGAGGCCGGGGCCGGCACTCGACGCGACGAGGAGCACGCCGGCGAGGGCGGCGCCGAGCAGCGCGGGCACCCGCGCATCCTGTCAGAGCCCCGGCCCGACCCCGCCCCCAAGATCGAGTGGGGAGTCCGGTACGACGCGCCGCTCGGCGCGCCGTACCCGGCTCTCCAGTTGATCTCCCGACGTGGTGCTCAGCCACCGGCGAACGGCGGCAGCGCCTCGATCACGGCGCCGGGGGGTATGGGCACCTCGGCGGGATCGCGACCGCCCACGGGGCGGCCGTCGACAAGCAGGCTGCACACACCCAGCACCTGGGCGAAACGCGGCTGCGGATGGCGCGCGCGGACCGCGGCGAGCACCTCGGACAGCACCCCCGCGGGCACGGCGTCGTCGGCGACGCCCGCCGCGGCCCGGGCCGCCGCCCAGTAGCGCACGGTGACCGGGGGGCCGACCTCCGCCCGTACGCCGTCGCCACCCACAGTCCCATCCTCCCAGCCGCTCGTGGACCACCGCCCCGGCCCACCCCCGCCCACCGCCCCCCACCCCACGTCTCCCTCCGCCCCAAGCCCGACGATCAAGGAGAAGACCACGTTTTCCGCGACTCAGAACGTGGTCTTCTCCTTGATCGCGGGGTCAAGGGGTGCGGCGGCCGGTGCGCTTCACCCGGACGGTCGTACCGCCGCGTCCACGAGCCAGTGGCCCAGCCGGTCGACGAGGGCCGGTCCGGCGGCGGCCAGGCCGCTCTCGGCGTGACCCATGCCCGGCACGATCCACAGCTCGGCACCGTCGCCGGCCGCCCGGGCGATGCGCTGGGCGTGCTCGACCGGGAACCAGGCATCGGCGTCGCCGTGCACGACGAGCAGCGGGGTCGGCGGGATGAGGGCGGCCGCCTGCTCGGGGCTGCGCGGCCACGACTCGGGAGCCAGCGGGTCCCACGAGCCGGCGTCGACCCGGGTGCGCCAGCCCACCCGCAGCGCCAGCCGGCCGATCCCGGTCTCGAACCCGCGGTGCGCCAGGCGCATCGGCGGCGTCCCCCGGTAGTACCAGTGCGCCGGCCCGCTCACGGCGGCGACGGCGTCGACGGCCCCCCCGGGCGGGTCGTGCTGCTCCGCCGCATGGCGCAGCACCACGGCCGCTCCGACCGAGCAGCCGAGGGTCGCGATGTGCGCGTAGCCGAGCTCGCGCGCCCAGCCCACGGCGGCGGCCAGGTCGTGCACCTCGAGCGCC
The DNA here is from genome assembly GCA_038246785.1 of Jiangellales bacterium. Lineage (GTDB taxonomy): Bacteria > Actinomycetota > Actinomycetes > Jiangellales > Jiangellaceae > JBBRVP01. The sequence goes on along the minus strand of JBBRVP010000045.1, from coordinate 21,564 downwards.
CCCACCGTCGAACGGCCCCCCGACGCGCCGTGGCCGCGCAGGTCGACACCGACGACCCCGGAGAGTGCCCGGAGGCGGCCGGCCAGCGCGCGGACCGCGGGGTGCTCGCCGGAGAGCGTGAAGCCGTGAACGAGCACGACGGCGACGTCGTCGACTGCGCCGCGCACGGCGGTCTGCGGGGGCAGGTGCCAGGCGGACACCCGCACCCCGTCGCTGGTCATCAGCACGCGGCGCTCCTGCACAGTCGGCTATCCTTCCCGCCAGTTCGGGCCCCGGCGACGACGCCGCGGGCCCATGCTCGTTCCGGGGCCGGTGCGCTGCCCCGCCACGCTCGCCACCACCAGCACGCCAGCCGAGAGGTGCCATGGCCACGCTCCTGCTGCTGACCAACGCGCTGCAGCCCTCCGCCGAGGTGCTGCCCGCACTCGGGCTGCTGCTGCACCAGGTGAAGGTGGCCCCCGCAGAGGCGGCGGCACTGCTCGATGCCCCACCGTGCGACGCCGTGATCGTCGACGGCCGGCGCGAGCTCAGCCACGCCCGCAGCCTCACCCGGCTGATTCGCACCACCGGGATCGACGTCCCGCTGTTGTTGGTCACGACGGAGGGCGGCCTCGCCGCGGTCACCGTCGAGTGGGGTCTCGACGACGTACTGCTCGACAGCGCGGGTCCCGCCGAGGTCGAGGCGCGGCTGCGCCTGGTCTCCGGGCGGTTGGCGCTGCTCCGCGGCGGGGACGGCTCCAGCGCGGAGATCCAGGCCGGCGACCTCACCATCGACGAGGCGGCGTACTCCGCCCATGTCGGGCAGCGCACCTTGGACCTGACGTTCAAGGAGTTCGAGCTCGTCAAGTACCTCGCCCAGCACCCCGGGCGAGTCTTCACCCGGGCGCAGCTGCTGCAGGAGGTGTGGGGCTACGACTACTTCGGCGGCACCCGCACCGTGGACGTCCACGTGCGCCGGCTACGCGCCAAGCTCGGCCCGGAGCACGAACACCTCATCGGTACGGTTCGCAACGTCGGCTACCGGTTCGTGCCGGCCGCACCGACGGCCGGAGTACTCGATCAGGCACCCACCGGCGGCTGAGCGCGCCCCCGGACGGCTAGGAGAGCCCGATCCGGGTGAGCGGCGGCGGCGTGTAGGGCGAGTGGGCGAGCAGGTAGTCGGCGAAGGCGTCGATGTCGAGCCCGCCGATGTACTTGTCCGTCGCCTCGGCGAAGGCCGCGAAGCCGTCACCCCCGTCCGAGAGGAAGCTGTTGGCGACGACCCGGTAGGTCTTCGACGCGTCGTTGGGCACCGGCTCGCCGCCGAGCGTGACCGAGGCGTGGTCGAGCGTCGCGGTCGCCGGGTCCCAGCGGTACGCGAAGCCTGCACTCACCTGAAGGATCTTGCGCGCCGACCCGGTGTTGTTCCCCGACCACTGCTGCTCCAGCAGCGCGTGGATCTGGGCACCCGTCATGTCCATCGACACGACGTAGTTGTTGAACGGCTGCACCGCGAACGCCTCGCCATAGGTCACCTCACCGGCCTGCAGGTCGGTGCGGATGCCGCCGGGGTTCATGAACGCGATCTGCGGGGTCTTGCCGGGGGTGACGACGGACCCGTCGGCGAGCTGGGCGTCGGCGATGAGGTCGCCGAGCTGGGACTCGCCCGCCGGGCTCTGCGCGCGGGTCACGTCGGTGGCGACGGTGCCGATGACGCGCGACTCGATCGGCGCGACCAGCGTCTTGTACTGCCCGATCAGCGTGGTCAGGTCGGGGGCTGCCGTGGCGCGGTCGACGACCATGTTGACCCCGCGCACCGAGCTGCGGATCACGTCGTCGCTGCGGTGGTCGTAGACGAGCGTCGTCTCGGTGACGAGCCGGCCGAACGACGAGGCGCTGGTCACCAGCCGCGAGTGCCCGGCGGGGTCGGGCACGTCGCAGACGTACGGCTGATGAGTGTGCCCAGACACGATGAGGTCGATCTGCGGGCTGAGCCCGCGCGCGATCGGCAGGATGGCACTGTCGTCGGTCAGCGAGCCGCCACCGGCGCAGGTGTAGTCGTAGGTCGGCGTGGCGGTCATGCCCTGGTAGGTCGCAGCGACCGGCACCCCGCCCTGGTGGATCAGCACGACGATCGCCTTGACCCCCTGCCGGCGCAGCAAGGGGACGAGCCGGTTCGCCGTGCGCACCTCGTCGGTGAACGTCAGGCCCTCGACACCGGACTTGGTCACGATGTCCGGCGTGCCCTTCAGGGTCATGCCGATGAAGCCGACCTTCGCGCCGTCGCGGAAGTGCTTGACCCAGAACGCCGGGAGGATCGTCCGCCCGGTGCGGTTGTTGTAGACGTTGGCCGCGAGGATCGGGAAGTCGGCACCGGCGAAGGACTTGCCGCCGGGACAGCTGTCCTGGTTGTCCTTGCCGTCGCCGTCATCGAGGCAGCCGCCGTGCGCGAGCCGGCGGACCTCCTTCCAGCCCTCGTCGAACTCGTGGTTGCCGACGGAGGTCACCTCGAGGCCCATCTCGTTCATCGCCTCGATGGATGGCTCGTCGTGGAAGGCCGCCGACAGCAGCGGCGAGGCCCCGACGATGTCGCCGGCGGCGACGGTCACGGTGTCGCGGTGTCCCTGCCGCAGGGTGCGCAGCTTCGTCGCCAGGTACGCCGCACCCCCGGCGTCGACGGTGACGTCCTGCACCGCGCCGGTCGTCGACAGGGTGTGCCCGACGACGATGCGACCGCTCGAGCCCGACGGCGGCTCGAGGTTCCCGTGGAAGTCGTTGAACGACAGGATCTGGATGGCCGAGGTCTTGCTCTTCGCAGGCTTGGCGTCATGGCCGGCGACGCTGGGCAGGGCGGCGGCTCCGGCGACGACCACCGTTGCCGCGGCGGCGGCACCGGCGTAGCGCTGCCAGGAGCGAGGCGTGCGGGGCATGGGACTCCCTCGTCGAAGAGGCGGACGACTGGGGCAACCTAACCGCGCGTCGAGCGCGGGCGGAAGAGCCGTCGCCAGGGGTTCGCCGGGATGTCACCCGGATAGGCTCCGCGACGTGCCGGCCGTCGACGTGCTGCCCGTCTCCGAGCTCGGCCGACTCGACGCGCGGCAGGTGGCCGCGGTCACCCGGCTCGTGCAGGCCGCCACCGACGTCGACGGAACCACCCCGCTGGACGAGCACGTGCTGCTGCACCTGCGGCAAGGCGGCGACGAGCCGACCCGCAACCTGCTCGTCGCCGACGCTGCGGGCACCGTGCTGGCCTACGCCCATCTCGACGTCACCGACGCGGTCGAGGGTGCGAGCGCGCAGCTGGTCGTCGACCCCGAGCATCGCCGCGAGGGGCTGGGCCGCCGGCTCGCCCAGCGGCTCGTGCAGCTCAGTCCCGACGGGCGGCTTCGCCTGTGGGCGCACGGCGAGCACCCGGACGCCGCCGGCCTGGCGGCCTCCCTCGGCTTCACGCGCGCGCGCTCGCTGTGGCAGCTTCGCCGCTCGCTGTACTCACCGCTGCCGGAGCCGAGCCTGCCGGCCGGCGTCACGGTGCGGACGTTCGAGGCGGGCCGCGACGACGAGGCGTGGGTCGAGCTCAACGCGACGGCCTTCGCCTCCCATCCCGAGCAGGGCCGCTGGAGCGTCGACGACCTGCACCGCCGGATGGCCGAGCCGTGGTTCGACCCGGCTGGGTTCTTCCTGGCCGAGCGCGGCGGCAGGGACTCCGCGTACCTCGTCGGCTTCCACTGGACGAAGATCCACGGCGGCGGGCTCCTCGATCAGACGCACGGCCACGAACCGATCGGTGAGGTGTACGTCGTCGGGGTCCGCCCCGACGAGCAGGGCAGCGGCCTCGGCCGCGCCCTCACCCTGCTCGGGCTGCGCCACCTGCGAGCCCGCGGGCTGCCGCAGGCGATGCTCTACGTCGATGGGGACAACGCCCCGGCCATCCGCCTCTACGAGGCGCTGGGATTCACCCGCTGGGACACCGACGTCATGTACGCCGGACGAGGCGGCGCAGCCGCACCGGGACCCTCCTAGTCAAGCGTGGCAGCATGAGCGCCATGACCGCCGAGCAGCTGGCTCCGGAGAGCGAGGCGGTGCAGCGTCCGGTCGACGCCGACGCCGGAGCCCCGCTGCCCGAGGACCGGTTCCTCGACCGCGAGCTGTCCTGGCTCGCCTTCAACGCCCGCGTGCTCGAGCTGGCCGAGGACGAGGAGCTGCCGCTGCTGGAACGCACCCGATTCCTGGCCATCTTCGCCAGCAACCTCGACGAGTTCTTCATGGTCAGAGTGGCCGGTCTCAAGCGCCGGATGGCTGCCGGCGTGGCCGTTCGCGCGGCGAGTGGCTACATGCCGCGGGAGGTCCTTGAAGGCGTCTGGGCCAAGAGCCGCGACCTGGCCGCGCGGCACGCGACCGCGTTCCACGAGTCGGTGCTGCCGCAGCTGGTCGCGGAGGGCATCGAGCTGCTCCGCTGGGACGAGCTCGAGGCCGACGAGCAGAAGCGTATGCACGGGCTGTTCCGGGAGCGGGTGTTCCCCGTGCTGACCCCGCTCGCTGTCGACCCGGCGCACCCGTTCCCCTACATCTCCGGGCTCTCCCTCAACCTCGCCGTCGTGGTCCGCAACCCGCGCACCGCCTCGGAGCACTTCGCCCGGGTCAAGGTCCCCCCGCTGCTGCCCCGCTTCCTGCCGCTTGCCGAGCAGCGCTTCGTGCCGCTCGAGGACGTGATCGCGGCACACCTCACCCAGCTCTTTCCCGGGATGGAGGTGTTGCAGCACCACAACTTCCGGGTCACCCGCAACGAGGACGTCGAGGTCGAGGAGGACGACGCCGAGAACCTCCTGCAGGCCATGGAGCGCGAACTCACCCGCCGCCGCTTCGGACCTCCCGTACGGCTCGAGGTCGAGCAGTCCATCGACCCGCATGTGCTCGATCTGCTGGTGCGCGAGCTCGGCGTGGCGCGGCAGGAGGTCGTGCACGTGCAGGGCCCGCTCGACCTCACCGGGCTGCACGCGATCGCCGACATCGACCTCGCCGAGCTGAAGTACCCGCCCTTCCTGCCGGCCACGCACCGCGACCTGCCGGTCGAGTCAGCTTCGCCGGCCGACATGTTCGCGGCTATCCGCCATGCCGACGTGCTCGTGCACCACCCCTATGACTCCTTCTCCACGAGCGTTCAGCGCTTCGTCGAGCAGGCGGCCGCCGACCCCAAAGTGCTGGCGATCAAGCAAACGCTCTACCGCACCAGCGGCGACTCACCCATCGTCGACGCGCTGGTCGAGGCGGCCGACTCGGGCAAGCAGGTGCTGGCGCTGGTCGAGATCAAGGCACGCTTCGACGAGCAGGCCAACATCAGCTGGGCGCGCAAGCTCGAGCAGGCCGGCTGCCACGTGGTCTACGGCCTGGTGGGGCTCAAGACGCACTGCAAGTTCTCGCTCGTGGTACGGGAGGAGGCCGACGGGCTGCGCCGCTACTGCCACGTCGGCACCGGCAACTACCACTCGAAGACGGCGCGGCTCTACGAGGACCTCGGCCTGCTCACCGCCGACCCCGAGGTCGGCGAGGACGCCACCAACCTGTTCAACCACCTGTCCGGCTGGAGTCGGCGCGAGCACTACCGGCGGCTCCTGGTGGCCCCTCACTCGCTGCGTCACGGCATCGTCGAACGCATCGAGCGCGAAGTGGAGCACCACCGAGCCGGGCGCCCCGCCCGCGTGCGCTTCAAGCTCAACAGCCTCGTCGACGAGGGCGTCACCGACGCGCTCTACCGGGCCTCCCAGTCCGGGGTTCCGGTCGACCTGTGGGTGCGCGGCATCTGCGCCCTGCGCCCCGGGGTACCGGGCCTGTCCGACAACATCCGCGTCCGCAGCGTGCTCGGCCGCTTCCTGGAGCACTCGCGCGTCTTCGCCTTCGAGGCCGGGGGTGAGCCGGAGGTGTGGATCGGCTCGGCCGACATGATGCACCGCAACCTCGACCGCCGGGTCGAGGCGCTCGTCCGGCTCGGGAGCCGCCAACACGTCGAGGAGCTCGGATGGCTCATGGACCTCGGCTTCGACGAGCGGACGGCGTCGTGGCACCTCGACAGCGCCGGCACCTGGACCCGGCACTCCCACGACCCGGACGGACGGCCGCTGCGCGACGTGCAGGAGACGCTCATCGAACGCCGGCGGCGGCGCAAGACCGCCACTGTCGAGTGACCGCCCGGGTCAGTGGCCCAGGGGCGACCGGATGAGCAACCGAGTCACCCCTCGAGTGGGTCGCCGGTGAGCGAGGCAGTCCCCGCCGGTGGCCCTCGCACGTTCCGCGAGCAGGAGCTGAAGTTCCGTGTGCACGGGCTCTACCGGCTGCCCGACCTCGACGGGTCCGACGGGGTGGTGGTGGAGGAGGCCGGCACGATCGGCCTGACGGCCGTCTACCACGACACCGAAGATCTGCGGCTCGCCCGCGAGGGCGTGACGCTGCGCCGGCGCGAGGGTGGCCACGACGACGGCTGGCACCTGAAGCTGCCGCGCGGGAAGGCCGCCGCGACCGCCGGCGTACGCGACGAGCTGCGCCTGCCGCTGTCGGACGGTCCGGGCGGCTCACCGCCCGACGGGCTGCTCGACCTGGTGCAGGCAATCGTCCGCGACAGTCCTGTCGGCCCGGTCGCGACCTTGCGCACCGAGCGCACGACCCGGCTCTTGCGCGACGCCGACGGCGAGCTGCTCGGTGAGCTCGTCGACGACACGGTGTCGGTGCTGGACGCGACCGCGGAGGATGCCGGCGCCGACGGCGGGGCCGGCAGCCGCGTCGTCGCCCGCTTCCGCGAGCTCGAGCTCGAGCTCGCCGAGACAGTGGCTCCGGACGCCCTGCACGGCCTCGTCGACCGGCTGACCACATCCGGCGCGACCGCCGGCCAGCAGGTGCCCAAGGCGGTACGGGCTCTCGGTCCGGCGGCCGCCGCCCCCGCCGAGGTCCCAGAGCCGGCGCAGGTCCGGCCCGCCGACCCGGCCCGGCTCGCGATCGCCGCGCACCTCGCCCGGCACACCCGCGCCCTGCGGGCGGCCGACGTCGACGTCCGGCGCGACCTGCCCGACGCGGTGCACCAGATGCGGGTGTCCTGCCGGCGCCTGCGCAGCGGCCTGCGTGTGTTCCGCCCGCTGCTGGACCGGGAGTGGGCGGACGCGCTGCGTGCGGAGCTGGCCTGGACCGCCGGAGCGCTCGGCGCCTACCGCGACGCCGAGGTGCTGCTGGCCCGGCTGGAGGAGCATGCCGGAGAGCTTCCCGCCGACCAGCCGGTGGACCAGGTACGGGCGCTGCTGCGGCGCCGCCTCGAGCGCACGATGGCCCAGGCCCGGGCCGAGGCCCTGACGACGCTGCGCTCCGGGCGCTATCTGCGGTTGCACGACGCGCTCGTCGTGGCGGCCCGGGACCCGCTGACGCTGCCGAGGGCCGAGTCCCCGTCGGCGGAGGTGCTGCCGCCTCTGGTCGCCCACGCCTGGAAGCGCCTCGCCAAGGCCGTGCGACGGGTTCTCGCCGACGAGGCGAGCACGCCAGGCGAGGCGCCCCACGAGGAGTGGCACGAGACCCGCAAGGCGGCCAAGAAGGCGCGCTACGCCGCCGATGCCTGCGCTCCGGTGCTCGGTGAGCAGGCCGCCGGGCTGGGCGAGCAGCTGTCCCGGGTGACCGACGTGCTCGGCGAGCACCAGGATGGCGTCGTCGCCGCCCACGAGCTGGCGCTGACCGCACGCACCCCACGGGTGGGCGGGCCGCTCGGCTTCGCGCTCGGCATCCTGCACGAGGTGGAGCGCGCTCACGTCCGCGCCGACCGGGCCCGGATGGCCGAACTGTGGCCGCAGGTGCGGCGCCGCCGCTACCGGAGGTGGCTGGGGTGACCCGGTGACGAGCGAGCCGCAAGGCCATCACTTCGACGACGCGGTGCGGGCCGCCGGGGCCTGTGTCTGGCGACCATCGCCGAGCGAGGGCGAGGTCGAGGTGCTGCTCGTGCACCGGCCCCGCTACGACGACTGGTCGCTGCCCAAGGGCAAGCTCGACCCGGGCGAGCACCCGCTGGTCTGCGCGGTCCGTGAGGTGGCGGAGGAGACCGGTCATCGGGTGGTGCTGGGCCGTCCGCTCCCGCTGCAGCGCTACCTCGTGGAGGGACGCGCCAAGGTCGTGCAGTACTGGGCGGCTCGCGCGGACGACGAGGCCGGCGAGTGGGCCGGCACCCCCGAGATCGACCGCCACCGCTGGGTGCCGACATGGCAGGCGCCGGGCGTGCTCACCCATCCCCGTGACGCGGAGATCGTCCGCGTCCTCACCGACGGACCTCCGGCCACGGTGCCCCTCGTCGTGCTGCGCCACGCCGAGGCGCTTCCGCGCAAGACGTGGCGACGGCCAGACGGCGAGCGCCCGCTGTCGGCCGAGGGGGATGCCTCCGCGACCCGGCTCGCCGACCTGCTGGGCGCAGTCGGCATTCAGCGGGTGGTCACGAGCGACGCCGCCCGGTGCGTCGATACCGTCGCGCCGTACGCCGGCAAGGCCGGCCTCGACGTCGAGCTCGCGCCGGAGGTGTCCGAGGAGGTGCACGAGCGTCGGCCGGAGGCGGCCGGCCAGGTCGTGGCCGCCCTCGTCGCCGACGGCTTACCCACCGTGCTGTGCAGCCACCGACCGGTCCTGCCGGCGCTGCGCTCCAGCCTCGAGCGGCTCGCTTGGGGGGGTACCGAGGTCCCGGCTGCCCCGCTGCGCACCAGCGAGCTGCTGGCGGCTCACCACACCCGCGGCGTGGTCGTGTCGGTCGAGCTGCACGGCCTTCAGGTGCCCTGACCGGCCAGACCCGCGGCGCGGGGCGTCAGGTGAGCGGGATCGCGGCTCGCGCACCCGGCGTGCAGGGCCCGTTCACCTCTCGTTCACCGCCTGCGAGCCGTCCGGCCATCTGCCGTCCCTAGCCTCCGTCGCGTCATCGACGTGAGCTCGCCCATGATCAGGAAGGACACCACCCGGTGAACTCCAGCATGCTGCGCCGGCGCTCCCGCGTCGCCGGCCTGGCCTCCGCCGCCATGCTGCTCGCCGGCTGCGGCTCGGACAACAACGCCTCGGCCGCCGGCTCGGACAACGGCGCCCAGGCCAGCGGCTCCTCTGCGTGCGTGAGCGGAACGCTCAACGGCGAGGGCTCGTCCGCCCAGAAGAACGCCATCGACCAGGTCATCGCCGACTACATCGCGGGCTGCGCCGGCACGACGGTCAACTACAACCCCACCGGGTCCGGTGCCGGCATCTCGCAGTTCATCGCCGGGCAGGTCGACTGGGCCGGGTCGGACTCCGCCCTGAAGGACGAGCCGAAGGACGGCGTCGTCGAGACGCAGGCCGCCGCCAAGCGCTGTGACAACAACCCGGCCTGGAACATCCCGATGGTCGTCGGACCGATCGCGATCGCCTACAACCTGCCCGGGGTCGACTCGCTCACGTTGACCCCCGAGGTCGCTGCCAAGATCTTCAAGGGCCAGATCGCGACCTGGGACGACCCGGCGATCGCCGCCGTCAACAAGGGCGTCCAGCTGCCGTCCACGCCGATCAAGGTCTTCTTCCGCTCGGACGAGTCCGGGACCACGGAGAACTTCACTAAGTACCTCAACGCGGCCGCCGGCTCGGTGTGGACCGACGAGCCGTCGAAGACCTGGCCCGGCACCGGTGAGGGCCGGGAGAAGTCGGCCGGGGTCTCCGAAGGCGTCAAAGGCACCGAGGGCGGCATCACCTACGTCGAGTGGTCCTACGCCAAGGACAACGGGCTCGGCGTCGCCAAGGTCAACAACGGCGCCGGCGCCGTCGAGCTCACCGGCGAGAGCGTCGGCAAGGCCGTCGAGGCGGCGAAGAAGGCTGGCAAGGGCAACGACCTCAAGCTCGATCTCGACTACGCCACGCAGGCGAAGGGCGCCTATCCGGTCCTCCTCGTTACCTACGAGATCGTCTGCTCGAAGGGCGGCATCGACGCGGACACGACCAAGCTGCTCAAGAGCTTCCTCACCTTCTTCGCCAGCCCGGAGCAGCAGCAGAAGCTCGAGGACATTGGTTACGCGCCACTGCCGTCCCCGCTCGAGTCGGAGGTCAACACGGCCATCCAGGCCATCTCCTGACTGGGTGCCCGCGGCCCTGGCCCGTGGCCTCATGATGGTGCTGCCCCGGCCGGCCGTGCCCGACCGGGGCCGCACCTGTGAGCGAGCAGATTGAGATGACCCAGATGAGTCCTCCCCCACCGGGGCGTCCCGATGCGGCTGACGGCGCGGCCGGCGACGGCACGGACGTGGTCGTACCGGACGGCGTGACCGCGATGGATACGCCCGCCCGTCAGGTGCCTGCTCGTCAGGCACCTCCCCGACCCGTCCCGCGCCTGGCGCCCGACGCATCCGGGCAGCGCAGTAGGCCACCCACCGGCCGGGGCGACGGTCCGGACGCCCGCCGGCCGCTCGACCTCAGCTCCGGCGCGGGCCGCTGGGGCGACCGGATCTTCTCCGGCCTGTCCAGCGGCGCGGGCTGGTTCGTCATCGTGCTCGTGACGCTGGTCGGGGGGTTCCTGCTGTGGAAGGCGGTCCCCGCGCTCGCCGGCAACAACGCCCACTTCTTCTTCGACCGGGTGTGGAGCCCGGGAGGCAACACTCCCGCCTTCGGCATCCCGGACCTGCTCTACACGACGGTGCTGGCCTCCGTGCTGGCGATGGCGCTCGCCGTGCCGGTGGCGATCGGGATCGCGTTGTTCACCACCCAGTACGCGCCGCGCCGGCTGGCCCGCACGGTCGCCGCCACCGTCGACCTGCTCGCCGCCGTCCCGTCCATCATCTACGGGCTGTGGGGCATCGCGGTCCTCGCGCCGATCCTCGGCGCACCGGACTCCTGGGTCCGGAACACCATCGAGAGCACGCTGGGCTGGATTCCCCTCTTCTCCGCGACCGGGATCTCCGCCGGCAACGTCTTCGTCGGCGGGGTCGTACTCGCGATCATGATCTTGCCGATCGTCGCGGCGATCTCGCGGGAGGTGTTCGACAAGACACCGGTCGCGCACAAGGAGGGCGCCTACGCGCTGGGGGCGACCCGCTGGGAGATGATCAGGACCGCGGTGCTGCCGTTCGGGCGGCCGGGTGTCATCAGTGCCTCGATGCTCGGGTTGGGCCGGGCCCTCGGCGAGACGATCGCCATCACCATCATCTTGTCCAAGCCCAACTCCACCGACCCGTTCGACCTCTCGGTGTTCTTCGGTGGCGAGACGTTCGCCTCCAAGATCGCCAACAACGCCTCCGAGTTCGACAGCCCGAGCAAGACGGGGGCCTACATCGCCGCGGGGCTCGTCCTGTTCGTGCTGACGTTCGCCGTCAACGCGATCGCTCGCATCATCATCAACCGGCGCAAGGAGTTCGTGGAGTGACCGCCCTCGACACCGCCGTCGCCGACCCGCTGAGCCAGCACCTCGGCCGCGGTCGGGCCGTCCGCAACCGCGTGGCCGCCGTGGCGATGTACGCGGCCTTCGCCCTTGCCGTCGTCCCGCTGGCCTGGATCCTGTTCTCCGTCCTGTCCAAGGGCTTCTCGGCCATCGTGGACGCGCAGTGGTGGACCAACTCCCAGCGCGGCATCACGATCCGGACACCCGGTGGCGGCGCCTACCACGCCATGGCCGGCACGCTCATCCAGGCCGCCATCACCACCCTCATCTCGGTCCCGATCGCGCTGCTCACCGCGGTCTACCTCGTGGAGTACGGCCGCGGCGGGCGGTTCGCCAAGGCCATCAGCTTCATGGTCGACATCCTCACCGGCATCCCCTCGATCGTGGCTGCGCTGTTCATCTACGCCCTGTGGGTCACCACCGCGGGTTTCGGGCGCACCGGACTGTCCGTCTCGTTCGCCCTGGTGCTGCTGATGATCCCGGTGGTCACCCGGTCGACCGAGGAGATGCTGCGGATCGTGCCGTCGGAGCTGCGCGAGGCGTCGTACGCGCTCGGCGTGCCGAAGTGGAAGACGATCCTGCGCGTGGTCATCCCCACCGCGTGGAGCGGCATCATCACCGGCGTCATGCTCGGCGTGGCAAGGGTTATGGGCGAGACCGCCCCGCTGCTGATCCTCGGCCCCTACACCTCCTCGATCAACATGAACCCGTTCCGGGGCAACATGGCCGCCCTGCCCACCATGATCAACCAGAACCGGACCGAGAGCCTGTCGCTCGCCGTCGAGCGGACGTGGGGAGCGGCCCTCACGCTGATCCTGCTCGTGCTCGCCCTCACCCTCGCAGCCCGCTGGCTGTCCCGTTTCAGCGCCGTCCGCGGCTGAGCCCGTCCCGATCGCCCAGAGGAAGAAGCAGATGTCCAAGCGCATCGTCGTCGAGGACCTCGACGTCTACTACGGAGAGTTCAAGGCCGTCGAGGACGTGTCGATGAGTGTCGAGCCCCGCTCCGTCACGTCCCTCATCGGGCCGTCCGGATGCGGGAAGTCCACGTTCCTGCGCACGCTCAACCGGATGCACGAGCTGATCCCGGGCGGTCACGTACGGGGCACGGTGGAGATGGACGGCCACGACCTGTACGGCGCCGCCGTCGACCCGGTCGCCGTGCGCCGCGTCGTTGGGATGGTCTTCCAGCGGCCCAACCCGTTCCCGACCATGTCGATCTTCGACAACGTCGCGGCCGGGCTCAAGCTCAACGGCGTGAAGAAGAAGTCACTCCTCGAGGACACCGTGGAGCGCTCACTGCGCCACGCCAACCTCTGGGACGAGGTGCGCGACCGGCTCAACCGGCCCGGCGCCGGGTTGTCCGGCGGACAGCAGCAACGGCTGTGCATCGCCCGGGCGATCGCCGTCGAGCCGCAGGTCCTGCTCATGGACGAGCCGTGCTCGGCCCTCGACCCGATCTCGACGCTGGCCATCGAGGACCTGATCGGCGAGCTCAAGAACGACTACACGATCGTCATCGTCACCCACAACATGCAGCAGGCGGCGCGGGTCAGCGACCGGACGGCGTTCTTCAACCTTGCCGCGACCGGGAAGCCGGGGCGGCTCATCGAGCTCGACGACACCGGCACCATCTTCGGCAACCCGCACGAGAAGGCGACCGAGGACTACATCTCCGGCCGTTTCGGGTAGTGCCCGCCGGTAGCGATGCCGACCCTGGTCGCGACGGACGGCCGCCGGTCAGAGCCAGAGCTGCGGCGGCCCCGCTGCGGGCCACCACAGCACGGCGTACTCCTCGGCGACGAGCACCACTGCCCAGGCCAGCAGGACGACGGCGCCCGCGACGACCCAGCCCGCCGCGCCGTGGCGCGCCAGCGGCGACACCAAGGTGCGGGCACCGCGGCGGACGGCAGACCCGCCGGGCCCCCACCAGGCCGTGCCGACAGCCGCCACCCCGGCCGCGACGTACGGCGCCCATGGACCGATGCTCAAGCCCCAGGTCAGCGCCGCCGCGATCCCGGCAGCAGCGGCGGCGACGAGGCCCTGCAGCGCGGCCAGCGGCGCGCCGAGCAGCGCTCGGAGCGGGGCCTGCGCCGCGACGACGGACAGGTCGGACGGCCGGGGGCCGCGGGCCAGGCGGCGGCGCAGCAGCCGCAGCCGCAGCCGGTCCGCGGTGCGGGCGACGAGCAGGCCGGCGGCGAGCAGAACGAGCGTGAGGTACGGCGCGGCCAGCTCGCCGGCCACGACGAGCCCGCCGACCGCGAGCAGCGCCAGCGCCGCAGGGCCGCTGGCCGCTGGCGGCGCGACGAGGTCGAGTGGCCAGCGAGGCAGCACGGCGCCGGTTGCCGGGCCGGACGGGGCCGGCGGCGGCGCACCGGTTGGCCGACCGGGAGGCGGCGGCCACTCCGGTGGGAGATGCGCCGGTGGGAGATGCGCCGGTGGGTGCGCGGGTGCCGGCTGCCGGGGCGCGAGGTCGACGCGGGTCGGCGTCGGGCGCAGCAGCGCCGTGACCGGGTCACCGGCCCAGCCGGCGGGAGCGGCGGTCGCTCGCAGCGCCGACCGGACCTCGGCGAGGGTCGGCCGGACCGAGGCGTCAAGCGCGAGCGCGGACCGGACGAGCGGCTGGAGCGACGGGTCCAGCCGTTCCAGGTCGGCATCGCCGCGGCGGATGCGGTCGAGGACGGCAACGGTCGGCCCCTCGCCGTACGGCGCCCTCCCGGTCCCGGCGTACGCCAACGTCGCCGCCCATCCATGCACGTCGGTGGCCGTTGTCGGCTCGTGGCCGGCGACGGTCTCCGGTGCGAGATAGCCCGGCGTTCCCACCAGCTGGCCGGTCGTGGTCAACCGCGTCTCGTCGACGGCCCGGGCGAGCCCGAAGTCGATGAGCACGACCGAGCCGCCGTCGAGCATGATGTTGCCCGGCTTGACGTCGCGGTGGACGATCCCGGCCTCGTGCACGCTGGCCAGCGCATCGGCCAGGCCGCCCGCGAGCCGGTGCAGCGCGGCACCGGCCAGCGGGCCGTGCTCGTCGACGACACGGTCGAGCGAGTGTCCGGGGACGAAGCGGGTGACCACGTACGGCGGGTCTCCCGCCACGTCCGCGTCGAGCACCTCTGCCACCCGCGCACCACGGACGCGGCGCAGCGACTGCACCTCGCGCGCCAGCCGCTCGCGTCCCTGTGCACCGGCGACCACCCCTGCGCGCAGCACCTTGACGGCGACGAGCCGGCCGTCGGGGGCGGTCGCCAGGTAGACCACGCCCATGCCGCCCTCGCCCAGCTGGTGCTGGAGCCGGTAGGCGCCCAGGCTGCCGTCGCTCGCGGTCACGGGGAAACGGTACGTGAGGCAGCCGCCAGCACCCGCGCAGCGGCCCAGCCGCCCCCTCCCTGGCTACACAATTGGGGCTGCTGACACCTGAGAGGCTGCGGCCGCGACACCGGGTCACCTTCTGCACCAGGAGCCCCAAATGCGTACCGAGTTGCCACCCGCCGCCCTCCGCCGGCGGGCCGAGGCCCTGGCCGGCGGCGGCCGGCGGCTGCTCGGCGTCACCGGGCCGCCAGGGTCGGGCAAGTCGACGCTCGCGGCCGCGGTCGTCCGGTGCCTGGGAGACCGCGCCGTGCTCGTGCCGATGGACGGCTTCCACCGCAGCGACGAGGAGCTGGCCGCGCTCGGGCTCTCGGAGGTCAAGGGGGCGCCGTCGACGTTCGACGCCGAGGGCTATCTCGCCCTGCTCGAGCGCCTGCGTGCGGGCGCAGCCGCGTCGGCGCCGGTCTTCGACCGTGCCCGAGAGCGGACGGTGCCCGACGGGCTGCGGGTGCGAGCCGAAACGCCGCTCGTCGTCACCGAAGGCAACTACCTGCTGCTCGACGACGGTCCATGGGCGCGGGTGCGTGGGTTGCTGGACGAATGCTGGTACGTCGACCTGCCGGCCGTCGTGCGTGTGCCACGGCTCGTCGCCCGGCATGTCGCCCACGGCAAGACACCCGAGCAGGCTCGCGCCTGGGTGCAGCGCAGCGACGAGGCGAATGCCCTGCTGGTGGCGGCCACCCGCGAGCGCGCGGACCTGGTGGTGCCGGGCGCCTGACCGGCGCGGCCGCTCGGGCTCAGGCCTCCGGCGGCCGGCGCTCGTCCATGTCGGCGAGGAAGCGCTCCACCTGGGCTCCGATCTCGTCGGCGCTCGGCAGCGGTTCCCCCGGCGACGTGCCGGCCGCCTCGCGGGCCGCGACAGCAGCGTCGTACTGCGCCTCGAGCGTGCGCACGACGGCGAGGTTCTCCTCCGACCGGGCCAGCTGGTCGTCGACCTCGGCCACCGTGCGCTCGGCGGCTGCCCGCAGCGCGTCGGTCGGCAGGGTGAGGCCGCTGACCTCGGCCGACGCCTCGAGCAGCGCGATGGCGACCGGCGGGTACTCGATGGCCGACAGGTAATGCGGCACGTGGGCGGTGAAGCCCAACGCTTCGTGCCCGGCGTCGCCGAGCTGCAGCTCCAGCAGCGCCTCGGCGTGTCCCGGCACCTCGATCGCCCCCACCCAGCGGGGGCGGCCGGCGATGAGCGCGGGATCGGTGGCGTGCGGCGAGATGCCCGTGGGACGGGTGTGCGGGACCGGCCACGGGACGGCCGAGAGCCCGACGGTGCGACGTACGCCGAGCCGCTCGACCAGGCCGACGGTCGCGGCCACGAAGCGTCGCCACTGCAGGTCGGGCTCGGGTCCGGCGAGCAGGAGGAACGGTGTCCCGGCCGTGTCGGTCACCTCGTGGAGCACCAGCTCGGGCAGGTCCACGCTGGCGAAGTGGTCGTTGAGGAAGGTCATCCTCGGCCGCCGCGCGCGGTAGTCGAAGACCGCGTCGAGGTCGAACGTGGCGACCGGCCGGTGCTCGAGGGACTCCAGCAGCGCTCCCGCCGCGAGCGTCGCTCCGGAGCCGGCGTCCACGAAGCCCGACATCGCGTGCAGCAAGACGCTGCCCGGCGCGAGGTCGGTGTCGTGGAGCTCGTAGATCTCGTCGGGGGGAAGCACGACCCCAGTCTCCCTCATGAAGCAGGCGCAGCCCGGCCGGCAGGACAACGACGCCGGGCTCGTGCGGCGGCGGCGTCCGGGCACCGCTGAAGCCTCAGGTCGCTACTGTCGACGGACCCGCTCTGGTCCCCTCGCCTCGGCGGTCGAGGAGGCGTCATGCCGCACGACCCCGCAGAGCGCGCCCTGCGGGCCTTCGAGGTGTTGCTGCGCTCGTCCCACGTCGCCCGCCCCGACGACATCCCGGCCCGCGTCCGCGAAGCCGCCGCGCTGCTCGGAGCCGACGACGCGGTCGTCTACGTCGTCGACTACGACCAGGTGATGCTCGTCCCGCTGCTGGCCGGGGTGGGTGTGGGCGACCCCGCGCTCGCCCCGCGGCCGACGCTGCCGCTGGCGGGAACGCTGGCGGGACGGGCGTTCACCGAGGTCGACGTCCAGGTGACCGGCTCGGCCGCCAACCCCGCCGACGGAGCGACCGCCTGGGCCCCCGTGCTCGACGGCAGCCACCGCCTCGGCGTGCTCGAGCTGACCTTCCCCGATCGACACGCCGTCGACAGCGCACTGCGCCACCTCACCGCCGGCCTCGCCTCAGTCGTGGCCGACCTCGTCATGAGCCGGTCACACGTCGGCGACCTCGTCGAACGCACCCGCCGCCGTCTCCCGCTCTCGCTGGAGGCCGAGTTGCAGTGGAGCCTGCTTCCCCCGCTCAGCTTCGTCGCCCCGCAGGTCTCCATCTCCGGCGTCCTCGTGCCTGCCAACGAGGTGGCCGGGGACTCCTTCGACTACGCGGTCAACGACCACGTCGCCCACTTAGCGATCATCGACGCCATGGGACACGGGCTGGACGCCACGCTCATGTCGGCGGTGGCCGTCGGGGCGCTGCGCAACGGCCGGCGATCGGGGCTGGACCTGCAGGACACGGTCCGCTCGATGGACAAGCACCTGTCGGCCCAGTTCGGCGACTTCGGCTTCGTCACCGCGATCGTCGGCGAGCTCGACACCCACTCCGGGATCTGGGGGTGGGTGACCGCCGGACACCCACCGGGGCTCGTCGTCCGTGACGGTCACGTCGTCAAGGTGCTCGACTCCCCCGTCGACCCGCCGCTCGGGGTCTTGGTCGGCGCGCCGACGGTGGGCGAGGAGCGCCTGCAGCGTGGCGACCGCCTGCTGCTGCACACCGACGGGGTCATCGAGGCGCGCGACTCGGCCGGCGTCTTCTTCGGCATCGAGCGGCTCGTCGACTACGTGTCTCGGGAGGCGGCCGCCGGGCGCCCGGCTGCCGAGACGCTGCGGCGGCTCGTTCTGGGCATCCTGGCGCACCAGGAGGGGTTCCTCCAGGACGACGCGACGACAATCCTCGTCGACTGGGCCGGCGACGACCCGTCGGCGATGACACCCTGACGGCTCGTGTGCCGAGGCGCAGCGGCGTCACGCGCCTGACCTCACATGAGCTGGTGGTCGATTCCTGGACGGGCCGGACGGGTGGGACCCGCTGGCCGGAAGTCACCCCCCACGTGCTGCCGGCGACCGGCGGGGCCGCCGCGCCACCAGCAGTGTGTCGAGCGCCGGGCGACCCGGGGATTCCGGCACCGATCGCTCGACGGTCTCCAAGCGTTGGATCTCCAGGCCCGCAGCGACCGGTCCGAGCAACTCGCAGGTGTAGAGCACGTCAGGGTCGGCCGGTCCGCCGTGGCCGTGCTCGATGTTGGCCAGGTCGTGCCCGAGCACGAGCAGCGTCCCTCCCGGTGCCACCCATCCGGGGAGGGCGCGCAGGAGCGGCTCGAGCTCGTGGCCGGGCAGCTGGAGGTACGCGACGAGGACGAGGTCCACCGGTGCCGGCGGCGTCCAGATACGGACGTCGGCCACCACCCAGCGCACTGGAACCCCGCGCGCAGCAGCCGCCGCCCGGCCGCGCTCGAGCCCGACCGGCGAGAAGTCGACGGCGGTGACGGTCCACCCGCGCGAGGCCAGCCAGACGGCGTGTCGCCCCTCACCAGCGGCGAGGTCGACGGCCGTACCCGGCAGCAGCGGCGCCACGAGCTCCTCGACCAGGGCGTTGGGCCCCTCCGACCAGACCCGGTCGGCGGCGCCGTAGCGGGCGTCCCACTCCGCAGCTTCCATGGCCCCATCGTGCCGTGCTCGCGTGGTCGTCGGGTCTTCGAGGAGTCGGGACCTGCGCGCCTTCCGCCCCGATCGGTGGCGCCGCACGGCAGCCGGAGGACGGCTCGGATGTCCCGATGGGTCCGCTGATGAACATGGGGCGGGAACGGCTGGCTGGTCACCGTGCTCGTGGTGGTCGCCGTGGCGATCGCGGCTCTCCTGGCCGGACCCTGCGTGGAACGCTCGCGCGGACGGGCCGCTGCATCGCCTGGCCGCCGATCCCGTCGCCCGTAGCGCTCTACTCGTCGAGACGTGGAAGTCCCCACAGCATGAGGTACAGCACCCGCGGGCGGCCGGCCGCGTCGAACGCGTCGAACGTCACCGTCGGATTGTCCGGATCCACGGCGTCGACGAGGAAGGTCCGCTCGTCGAGCGGGAGGGCCTCGGCTTCACCCTGCTCGCTCGTGATGAGGAGACAACCCCCCGAATCCGTGACCTCCACCCGCCGGTCGGGCCATGCGTAGACGCCGGCGAAGCGCGAGAGGTCGCCGGCTGCACCGGGTGACGCGTCGAGGCGCAGCGGCGGGACGTCGATCCCGAACAGCGGCCCCATGAGCTCGGTGAAGAGCGAGCGGTACATCGCACGCCCCGTGCTGCCGTTGGTCATCAAGACGACGGCGGCCCGATGTTCCGGGACGATCCGGAGGACTGACCGTTCGCCGTTGAGGACACCGTCCCATCCCCAAACCCGGCCACCTTCCCAGTCGAACCGGGCCCATCCGAGACACCAGGAGTCCAGCCAGGAGTGGATCGAGACCTCGGCGTGCACGACACGCAGTGCGGCGAGTGAGGAGTCCTCCAGGTGCAACGCAGCGAACCGGAGAAGATCCGTGACCGTCGAGACGGGAGTCGTGCCGGCCGGGCCGTACGCGCGAGACACCACCGGCTCGACCGGCACCGGGCCATCGGCCGTGATCTCGTGGCCGGAGGCGCGCCGCTTCCTCGAGGCACCGGTGGCAAAGCTCGTCTCGCGCAAGCCGGCGACTGCGAAGTGGAGGTGCATCGCCTCGTCCCAGGTGGCCCCCGTCGTGGTCTCGATCACGCGCCCGAGCAGGCACCAGCCAATGTTCGTGTACGACCAGAACGTCGCCGCGGGTGGGCCGACGGCGATCTCCGCCGCGAGGCGCGAGAGCGCGCCAACGTCCCCGTCCTGGCGGCTGGCGAAGTCGAACTCCAGCCCGGCGCGCAGCGGGAGACCGGAGCGATTCGCCAACAGGTCTCGCAGGGTCGCGGCTCGGGCCCAGCCGCTGCGGCGCAGCTCCGGCACGCGCGCGGCGACCGGATCATCCAGCGACAACCGCCCCGCGTTCGCGAGCCGTGCGATCACGGTCGCGACCATCGACTTCGTCATGGATCCGACACCGAAGAGCGTCCCGGGTGTGACCGGCTCGCCAGAGCCCGCGTCCGCCACTCCGTAACAGGCGGTCGTGGCCATCCCTTCGCGGAGGATCCCGATCGCTGCGCCAGGCACCGAATGGCGCTGAGCGTGCCGACGGAGCAGATCCGTCAGATCGCTCTCGTCCACCGTCTCGGTCTGTCTCACCGTCGTCAGCGCAATTTTACAGCGGGCGCTCCTCCACCACGACGAACGGCACCGAGCCGTCGATCTTGGCCTGCACCTGCGACGTCGCCACCCGTGGGATGATCTTGCTCCAGGCCCAGGCGTAGCAGCCGACCCAGACGACGTACCGGCGCGCGCTGATGACCAGTGCGTCGATGACGAGACCGTCGCCGACCGTGAGCACGCCGCTGTGGGAGAACGACGACCCCACGCCAGGCCCCGCGTGGTCGTAGCTCGACCGGCTCCACACCGGGCCCTCGAAGCGGGCGTCGCCGCCGGAGGCGTCGGTGCTGGTCACGTAGATCTGCGCATAGGTGTAGGACCGGGCCCGGTCTGCGCTGCTCGACCAGGCGCCGCTGCCGTCCACGTCGACGTACCCGTCGACACCGAACTGGTAGTAGGGCCGCACATTGATGTAACCGACGCTGACGCTGGGCACGAACGGGAAGCCGACGAACGCCTTGACCTCCGACTCGTGGTCGCTGAGCCGGTGCTCGACGAAGACCTTGCCGGTGGCCACGTCGTAGGAAGCCGACTGCTGGAGGACGTTCTGCAGCAGGTCGGTCGTCGGCTGCAGCTCCAGCGACGTACGCCACGTCCAGCCCCACCGGTAGTCCGACGTGCCCTTGAGGTAGAGCCGTGGCCAGTGCAGGTACGGCGTCAGGTCGAGCCGGTCCTTGATCGCGGACAGCTCCTGTGACCATGGGGAGCGGTGTGTCATGACCCGGCCGCCCGCTCCCGCGGAGACGGCGGCGAGCTCGTCCAGCGCCCGGTGGTGCTCCTGTACGCGCTCCGCGGCCCCCGACTCCTCCTCGCGCACCACCTCCGGCAGCAGCCGGGCCGTGGCTGCGCTCAGCTGATGCGCGCGCTCGGCGCCCGAGTCGAACTCGCTCATCAGCAGCTGGGCTCCCACCGCGGCCCAGTGGTCGTCGAAGGTCGGGGTCTGGTCCATGGCCATCCTCCAGTGCGGCTCGTTGATCGGAACGTACGCCGCAGCCGGGCCGGCGCCCAGCCCCGATCTCGATCCACCCTCGGCAGGCATGGACGCTCAGCGCCAGGCCGTCGCCCCCGGGATCTTGAGACGTTCCTGGCCCGATGAGCCCGACAACGCCTCAAGATCCATCCGCCTGGAGGATCTTGAGGCTGGGGTGCGGCGATGGGCCCTACACCGTCTCAAGATCGCCTGGTGGGAAGGGGCCAAGCACGTGCGAACGCCCGGACTCCGTCGCAGTCAACGCGCACCTCGACAGAGCCCCACGCTGGTCCGTCGCCGAGAGGCGGTAGGCCTTGCCGGCTGCGCCGATGAACCCGGGGCGAAGCGGCACGGCAGGCGGCTCGGGTCACAGGCGCCTCGGGTCACAGGCGCCTCGGGTCACAGGCGCCTCGGGTCACAGGCGCCTCGGGTCACAGGCGCCTCGGGTCACAGGCGCCTCGGGTCACAGGCGCCTCGGGTCACAGGCGCCTCG
>JBBRVP010000044.1:0-29810 GCA_038246785.1 Jiangellales bacterium | reverse complement strand
GAGGGCCTGGCCCAGGCCATCGCCAACGACACGGTGCCCGAGACCCTCACCAACAAGCAGCTCTACACGCTCGACCTCGGTGCGCTCGTCGCCGGCAGCCGTTACCGCGGCGACTTCGAGGAGCGACTGAAGAAGGTGCTCAAGGAGATCCGCACCCGCGGCGACATCGTGCTGTTCATCGACGAGTTGCACACACTCGTCGGGGCCGGTGCCGCCGAGGGCGCGATCGACGCCGCCAGCATCCTCAAGCCGATGCTCGCCCGCGGCGAGCTCCAGACGATCGGCGCGACGACGCTCGACGAGTACCGCAAGTACCTCGAGAAGGACGCCGCCCTCGAGCGGCGCTTCCAGCCGATCCAGGTGGCCGAGCCGACGGTCGCCCACACGATCGAGATCCTCAAGGGACTGCGCGACAGGTATGAGGCGCACCACCGGGTCTCGATCACCGATGCCGCGCTGGTAGCGGCGGCCACGTTGGCTGACCGTTATGTCTCTGACCGGTTCCTCCCGGACAAGGCGATCGACCTCATCGACGAGGCCGGCTCGCGGCTGCGCATCCGCCGGATGACCGCGCCGCCGGACCTGCGGGAGTTCGACGAGCGGATCGCCACGGTCCGGCGTGAGAAGGAGTCCGCGATCGACGCGCAGGACTTCGAGAAGGCGGCAGGCCTGCGCGACCGCGAGAAGCAGCTGATCGGGCAGAAGGCCGAGCGCGAGAAGCAGTGGAAGGCCGGCGACCTCGACGTCGTCGCCGAGGTCGACGAGGAGCTCATCGCCGAGGTCCTGGCGATCGCCACGGGCATCCCGGTCTTCAAGCTCACCGAGGAGGAGACCAGCCGGCTGCTCCGCATGGAGGACGAGCTGCACAAGCGGATCATCAGCCAGGACGACGCGATCAAGGCGCTGTCCAAGTCGATCCGCCGCACCCGAGCCGGTCTCAAGGACCCGAAGCGGCCCGGCGGCTCGTTCATCTTCGCCGGTCCCTCCGGTGTCGGGAAGACTGAGCTGTCCAAGGCGTTGGCGGAGTTCCTCTTCGGCGACGAGGACACGCTCATCCACCTCGACATGAGCGAGTTCTCCGAGAAGCACACGGTGTCTCGGCTGTTCGGCTCGCCGCCCGGTTACGTCGGCTACGAGGAGGGCGGCCAGCTCACCGAGAAGGTTCGCCGCAAGCCGTTCTCCGTCGTGCTCTTCGACGAGGTGGAGAAGGCCCACCCGGACATCTTCAACTCGCTGCTGCAGGTGCTCGAGGACGGTCGGCTCACTGACGCCCAGGGCCGGGTGGTCGACTTCAAGAACACCGTCATCATCATGACGACCAACCTCGGCACCCGCGACATCTCCAAGGGCCAGAACCTCGGCTTCGCGCGCACCGAGGACGTCAGCGGCACCTACGACCGGATGAAGGGCAAGGTCATCGACGAGCTCAAGCAGCACTTCCGGCCGGAGTTCCTCAACCGGGTCGACGACGTGATCGTGTTCCATCAGCTCACCGAGGACGACATCGTCCTCATGGTCGACATGATGATCACCAAGGTCGACGAGCGGCTGCGCGACAAGGACATGGGCGTCGAGCTCACCGCCCCGGCCAAGCGCTTGCTGGCCCGGCACGGATTCGACCCGGTGCTGGGGGCGCGGCCGTTGCGCCGCACGATCCAGCGCGAGCTCGAGGACGTGCTCTCCGAGAAGATCCTGTTCGGCGAGCTGCGCTCGGGGCAGATCGTCGTCGTCGACGTGGAGGGCGAGGGGCCGCAGGAGGCGTTCACCTTCCGCGGCACGGCCAAGTCCGAGCTGCCCGACGTCGCCCCGGTGGAGACCGCCGGCACGGAGTGAGGGCAAGCCGGCCTCCGCACGGATCGAGGGCCCGGTCACCGCTCGGTGACCGGGCCCTCGACGGCAATGCCGACGGCCGTGCCTCCCGATGTCAGCCGATCTCGGCCTGGTAGTAGTCGCCGAACGGATCCATGGCGCGGCTGAACCGCATCCTCCCGACCGACAGCAGCCGGTCGTTGCTCTCCTGGCGAAGCTCGATGCGCACCTCGTCGTTGCGGGGGGCTGCCGCCAGGGCAGCGAGCAGGCCTGCGAACGAGGACGGCTCGGTGGACGGCGCCTCGAACCCTTCGCCGGAGCCGACGAGCAGGTAGCCGGAGCGTCCGCTCGCGGAGCGTGGAGGCACCACCCAGGTGGCCCGCTGCTGGGTCGTGGTCGGACGCTGGTAGAGCTGCGTCACCCCCTTCCACCACAGCCGGAATCCGGCCGGCGCCTGGATGGTCCGGTTCGCCGGGTTGACCTGCCGGCCGTTCTGCTGCACGGTCAACGTCGGGGCCCGCCAGTTCGCGCCGTCGGAGCTGGCCATGCCGTTGAGTTTGATCCGCGTCAGGGTCACCGTGTCAAACGGCTGGTCCACCAGCGCCGAGACGCTGCCGTAGACCCAGTCGGCGACCTGGAAGTCCAGCGGGTTCCCGGTCGTCGTCGGCGCCGCGAAGGAGTTGCCCAGCAGCACGCTGAAGGCCGAGCCGTTCGCCCGGGTGCCGGACACCGTCAGCGTCCCTGTGAACGAGCCCTTGGCGTTGGCCGAGCCCATCACCTTGTCGACGTTGTAGAGCGCCTGGTAGGCCGCGGCGTCGGCGGTGTAGTCGCGGAAGACGGCGTGCGTGACCCCGCCGGTCCGGGCACGGGTCTCGGTCCGCCCGATCGTCGAGTAGATGGTGGTGCTGGTCGGCAGCTGGCCGAGCTGGGCGCGGATGCCCAGCGTGCGGTCGCGGTCGACAGTCCCGGCGACGCCGCCCGGGTTGGCGACCTTGAACGGCCCGAAGACCGGGTCTTCCTGGATGTAGACCGCGGTCGCCGGGTGGGCGGAGTAGCTGACGACACCGGCGTCGAGGAAGGGGTGACCGAACGCGACCGCCTTGCCGGCACAGGTGTAGGTGGTGGTACCCACGGCGGAGAGGGTGACGTAGCCGTAGGAGACCGCGGCCGCGAAGTTGCTGCCGCCGAAAAGCGAGTCGGCGGGGGCGGGCGCGGCCGACGCGGCGGCCCCTCCGGTGGTGACCCGCACGCCGGCCCGCCTCGCCAGGCGCTGGGCCAGCCGGTCGGCGCCCGCACCGGAGACGCCCGAAACGTTGAGCGGCATGGGCAGCGCTCGGAAGCCTTGTACGGCCTCCGCGGTGCTCACCTCACCGGTGGCCGCCAGCGTCTGTGCGGCGGCGCGTGGTACGGCGACCTTGCTGCGGGTCCGCAGCCCCGCGGCGTCCGGGTCGTTGTCGAGCAGGTCGGCAAGCGAGGCGGCCGGCGTGATGCCGGCGATCGGGGAGGCGGCGGCCAGCCCGTAGGAGACCGAGCCGATCAGCTTGCCGTCGGCGGTGTAGACCGGCGAGCCCGACATGCCGGCCCACACCCCACCGGCCGCCTCGAGGGCCGGGGAGTCGAGCCGGGCCATGATCATGTCGACGCCCGGGGCGATGCCGTTGTCGATGCGGCCGAGGACGGTGGCCGAGAACGGGTCGGGGGTCGTGCCCTTCTCCACCGTCCAGCCGGTGCCGGTGAGGCCGGCGACGGCCTGGTCGGTCGCGAGCAGGGTGGGGCAGTCGACCGGTGTGGGCAGGATCGCGGCGTGCGCGGGCACGACGCTCAGGCCGGCGACGGCGAGGGCACCAGCGGCTCCCAGCGCGGCGCAGGTGCGGTACCAGGGACGAGGCAAGGGATACCCCCGATGGTCGGGCGCCCCGCCCGGGTGGCGGCGCGCGTCAGAACGTAGCGCTGGGAGGAGTGCCGAGGCCGCGGTTGCGTACACGACGCGCGGAGCCACCGCGAGCCGCGGTCAGCGCAGGTACGACGCGCCGTTGAGGTCGAGCACGGCGCCGGAGGCCCACCGCGCCTCGGGCGAGGCCAGCCAGAGCACCGCGGCGGCCACCTCCTCGGGTCGGGCCACCCGCCCGAACGGGCTCTGCGCCCGGACCGCCGCGCCACGCTCACCGAACAGTGCCTGGGCGGCCATGTCGGTGTCGACGAAGCCCGGCGCCACGGTGGTCACGGCAATGCCGTACGGCGCGAGCGCGAGCGCAAGGGACTGGCCCATGGCGTGCACGCCGGCCTTGGTGGCGCCGTAGGCCGGGGCGTCCGGCTCCCCGCGATAGGCGCCGCGCGAGCCTACGTTGACCACGGACCCGCCGCCGCCGGTGGCCATCATCTGCCGGGCGACGAGGTAGGTGACGTCGGCGGTGCCAAGCAGGTTGACCTCGACCGTGCGCCGCCACGCCGCCTGCCACTGCTCGAAGTCCACGTCGTCAACCCGGTGGTCGAGTCGACGCGCGCCCGGCGCGTCGACGTAGAGCGCCGCGTTGTTGACGAGCACGTCGACCCGGCCGAGCCCGCCGACCGCCGCGTCGACGAAGCCCCGCACCGCGGCCGGGTCGGCGAGGTCACCGGTCACGACGAGGTGCCCGTCCCCGGGCAGATCGCCGCGAACCCGTTCGGCGAGGTCCCGAGACGTACGGCAGTGCAGCGCGACTCGGTCCCCGACGGCCGCGAAGGCGCGGGCGGTGGCGGCACCGATCCCGCGGGAGGCGCCGGTGACGAGGACGCCCCGCGATGCCGTTGTGCTCATGCCGCCCGACCATAGGGCCCGGAATCCGCGCCCGGCCCGCGGCGTTGAGCCGACCATGTCCGATGCCGTCGCGGCCTTCCGCTTCGCCGAGCAGATGCTGGCCGACGGCGATCCGCGCGGTGCGCTGCGCGCCTTGGAGCCCGTGCTGGAGCAGGAGCCGGACAGCCGTGCCGTGCTCGAGCTGGCCGGCCGCGCCTGGTTCGCCTCCGCCCAGCTCGTCAAGGCCGAGTCCGCCTTCCGCAGCCTCGTCGAGCGCGATCCGGCCGACGCCTACGCGCGGTTCGTGCTCGGCCGCTGCGCCCAACGGCAAGGCCGCCGCGACGAGGCGGTCGGACACTTCCGGGTGGCGGTCGCGCTCGACCCGCGGGCGGACTACGTCGCCGCTCTCGCCCGGGCCAGCGGCGGGGCCTGATCTGCTCAACGCCCACCGGCCAGGTAGAGCCGGCGGACCACCTCCTCGATGTCCGGCTCCTCCACGGCGAGGTCGCGCACCTCGGCGCGGGCGCTGACCGCGCCGAGCACGGCAGCGGCCGTCGTCGCGTCCGGGGCGAAGGCGAGCCGCTGGCGCAGCCCGTCGCCCTCGATCCCGACGAGCTTGGTCCCGGGGATGCCGACCAGCGGCGGGCCCGGCTCGGTGAGGTCGACGACCATGGACGCGCTCAGCGCCAACGGTCGTCACCAGCCCACGCAGTGTCCCGTCGTAGGCCAGCCGCCCGTGGTCGACGACCAGCACCCGGTCGCAGAGCCGCTCGACATCGCTCATGTCGTGGGTCGTCAGTAACAAGGTGGTGCCGTGCCGGACGCGTTCCTCGCGCAGGAAGACTCGCAGCCGCTCCTTGCTCAGCAGGTCCAGGCCGATCGTCGGCTCGTCCAGGACGAGCAGCGTCGGGCGGTGCAGCAGGGCCGCAGCCACTTCGCCCCGCATCCGCTCGCCGAGGGAGAGCTGGCGCACCGGGGTGGCGAGGAAGTCGCCGAGCTCGAGCCGCTCGGCGAGCTCGGCCTTGCGCTCGGCCGCGGCGGCCGCCTCCATGCCGTGGATCGCCGCCAGGATGCGGTAGGACTCGGCGAGCGGCAGGTCCCACCACAGCTGCGAGCGCTGGCCGAAGACCGCCCCCACGAGGCGGGCCAGCTCGCGCCGGCGAGCGACCGGCTCGAGGCCGCAGGTGCGGACGCTGCCCGAGGCCGGCACGAGGATCCCGGTCAGCATCTTGATCGTCGTGGACTTGCCGGCGCCGTTGGCGCCGATGTAGCCCACGGACTCCCCGGCGGCGATGTCGAACGTCACGCCGTCGACCGCGGCGATGCTCGCGCGGACCCGCCGCAGCCGCCCGCGCGACCGGCGTACGACGAACTCGCGACGAAGGTCGTGCACCGCCACCGCCGGCGTGCTCGCCACGCTCAGCCCCCGGCGCCGGTGTAGTGCCGCAGCCCGGCCCGCCACAGCAGCAGCGCCCAGGCCCAGGCGACAGCGGCCATCACCGGCGTCGCCCAGCCCAGCCACGACGGCAGTCCGGGCGGCCCGGGCAGGCCGAGCAGCACCAGCGCCGGCAGGTAGGCGGTGAACGCGGCCGGCACGACGAAGGCGAAGAACGTGCGCAGGGCGATGTGCAGGACGCTGGCCGGGTACGCCGCGGTGTAGGACCCGCCGTAGGTGAAGGCGTTGGCAAACTCACCGCCCTCGACGAGCCAGAACTGCACAGCGGCGGCGGCGACGAACAGCGCCGCGAATACCGCGCAGCCGGCCACGGGGGTGAGCAGCAGTAGCCCGAGCTTGGGCGCCGTCCAGTCCTCGACGGCCAGCGGTGCCGCCACGACCAGGAGTGCGAGGGCGACGGCGGAGCGACCGAGCCGCCGCAGCGACACGTCGCTGGTGGCGAGCTGGCTCAGGACGGGCAGCGGGCGCAGCAGGAAGGCGTCGAGCGTGCCGGCCCGCACGTAGGCCGGCAGCGTGTCGAGGTGGCCCACGGCCATGTCGGCGAGCGAGAACGCCAGGTTGGCGAGCGCGAACACCAGCAGCGCCCCGGCGACGTCGAGTCCACCCAGGACGTCGACGTTGTGGAAGATCACGTACAGCTCGCTGAAGTCGAGGACGCCGATGCCGACGTTGCGCACCACGTCGAGGGAGAAGCTGGCGCGGTAGGACACTTGCGCGCGCACGCGCGAACGCAGCAGGACCGCGTAGGCGCTAGCCACCCTGCACCACCAGCGTGCGTGGCCCGGGCCATGAGCAGCCGGCCGGTCAGCAGCGTTGCGGCCAGCCACGCGGCCTGGGTAGCGAGCACGCCGAGCGCGGCGGCACCGCTGACCCGGGCGGTGATGACGTCGACCGGCGACTGCAGCATCGACGGAAAGGGCGTCGCCGCCGCCAGGGCCCCCATCCAGGGCGGGAACCAGTGGACAGGCACGACGAGCCCGGACAGCACGTTGGACGCGACGACGTAGAGCGTCACGGCGCCGCGCACGTCGAGCAGCCAGAACGCGCTGAGGTTGACCGCGAAGCGGCAGGCGAAGGAGATGGCGACGGCGAGCACGACACTGACGGCGCCGAGGGCGTACGGCCAGCCGGCCGCGGGGAGCACCAGGCCGAAGGTGACGGCGCCGACGAGCAGCGGCGGCAAGCCGCGGGGCACGAGCACGAACGCCGCGCGGCCCAGGTCGGCAGCCAGCCACGACAGCTGCAGGTCGACGGGGCGGCCCAGGTCGACGACCACGTCTCCGGTGCGCACCCGCTCGGCCAGCTCGCTCCAGCCGAAGACGTGCACCGGTCCAATCAGCGCCTGGGTGAGCCAGGCGTACGTCGCGACCGACCCGGCGTCGTAGCCGGCGAGGGTCCCTCCCGCGGACGCGACCGCGGCCACCGAGATGCTCGCCTTGACCAGCCCGAAGACGGTGTTGGTGAACGCCCCGGCGGCCGCGGCGGTCCGGTAGGCCGACCAGCGCCGGAAGCCGCCGCGGAAGCAGGCGAGCAGCGCACGCACGAGCGCAGGACCCTACTCCGAGCCCGTCCGGTCGACTCCCTCGCCGAGCGGCTGCTCCACCGGTTCAGGCGGTCGAGCCCGGTGTGCTGTCCGCGGCGACGGCGCCGCGCTGACCCAGCGGCTTCGGGTCGCCGCGCGTGGTGTCCTTGATGGTCTGCTGCTCGGCCACGGCATTGACCTCGGCGCCGAACAGCACGGCGAGCGCGCTGATCCACAGCCACAGGAGCAGGACCACGACGCCGGCGAGGCTGCCGTAGGTCTTGCCGTAGGAGCCGAAGTTGGAGACGTACAGCGAGAAGCCGACCGAGGCGAGCACCCAGATGGCGGTGCCCACCACAGCGCCGATCGAGGCCCAGCGAAACTTGGGGGAGTTGCGGTCGGCGGCCACGCGGTAGAGCACGCCCAGGCCCACGATGACCGCGACGACCAGTCCGCCCCAGCGCACCACCTCGACGAGCACCCGGCCTAACGAGCCCAGCCCGACGGCGTTGAGGATCACGGGCACCACGGCGATGGCGAAGACCGCCACCACCATGAAGAGGATGGCGCCGAGGGTCAGCAGCAGCGAGAGGCCCTTGCGCTTGGCGAAGCCGCGGGTCTCCTCCTCGTCGTAGCAGGTGTTGATCGCGGTCATGAGGTTGCCGACGCCGCCGGAGGCACTAAACAGCGCCAGCGCCACGGAGATGACCAGCCCGACGCCCAGCGCCCGGTTCGACGTCGACGCGATGTTGGTCAGCTGGTCGCCGATGAGCTGGTCCGCGCCCTTCGGTAGGCCGCTGCTCAGCGACTTGATCTGCCGGGTGACATCGGTCGGGTCGGCGAACAGACCGTAGATCATGACTGCGGCGATGAGCGCCGGGAAGATCGCCAAAAAGGCGTAGAACGCGACGCCGGCCGACAGCAGCGGCACCTGGTCGTCCTTGGTCTCCTTCCAGGCCCGGCGCACGATCTGCCACCAGCCGCGCCGGGGGATCTCGCTCGGCTTGTCGGCTGCGCCCCCGGGCACCCCGACAACGCCCTGGCCGGCGGTCGGCGTGCTCGATCCGGAGGCCATAAGGGACAGTCTGCGTATTGTCGGGCAGGGGCAAACGTGGTTGGCCGGAACGGGGCCGCACCGGGCGGCTGCTCGCGGGCACCGGCGGAGCTCAGGACCTTGTACCGTGGACTGCCGGGGGGGCCTGCGACACGGTGCGAGCATGGCCGACGAGGACCCGTTCGAGCGCCTGGACGACACGGAGTGCTGGCGGCTGCTCGGCACCGCCGACCTCATGCGGGTGGCGGTCGCCGTGGGTGACCAAGTGGAGATCTTCCCCGTCAACGCCGTCGTGGACGGCGAGTCGATCGTGTTCCGCACGGCGCCGGGCACGAAGCTCGCCGCCGTCGCAGTCGCCCACCGCGTCGCGGTCGAGGCCGATGGGTACGACGAGCAGACACGCAGGGCCTGGAGCGTCGTGGCCAAGGGCTCCGCCGAGATCCTCAAGCACTTCACCGACATCTACGCCGCACAGCGGCTGCCGGTGCAGCCGTGGAGCGCCGGGCCCAAGGACGACTACGTGCGCGTGCTGCCGTCGTCGGTGACCGGCCGGCGATTCCGCGTGCCGCCGGGGCAGGGCCCGGCCACGTCCGGCAGCGCGTAGCGCAGGTCCGCGAGCGGCTCGACGAGGCCGTCGGCGACCAGACCGTCGAGGCATCGGGCGCGCTGCACGGGGTCGTCGGGCCACGCCGCCCCCAGCGCCGCTGCCGGCACCGGTCCGGTGGCGTCGCGCAGCACCGACAGCAGCCGTCCACGCACCATCCGATCGGTGCCGGCCCAGGCCTGCGTGCGCCGCGGCGGCCCGTCGTGGGGCGGCCGGCCGGCGGCCCGCCACGCGCAGCGCCGGGCGAGCGGGCAGTCCGCGCAGCGCGGCGAGCGGGCGGTGCACACGAGGGCACCGAGCTCCATGACGGCCGCCGCCCACCGCGCCGCCACACCCGGCTCGTCGGGCAGCAGCTCCGTTGCCAGCCGCTGCTCCTCGGCGCCCAGCGCCGGTGCGGGGTGTTCGCGGCCCCCGAGCGCGCGGACGTGGACGCGGCGGACGTTGGTGTCGAGCACGGCGTGCCGTCCCCCGAACGCGAAGCTGGCGACGGCAGCGGCCGTGTAGCGGCCCACCCCGGGCAGCGCCAGCAGTGCTTCGTACGTCGCCGGCACCCGCCCGTCGTGCTCGTCGCGGATCGCGGCAGCCGCCGCGTGCAGGCGCAAGGCCCGGCGCGGATAGCCCAGCCGGCCCCACGCGCGCACCGCCTCCCCCGGTGAAGCGGCGGCCAGCTCGGCCGGAGCGGGCCAGCGCGTCAGCCATGACTGCCAGACCGGTTCCACGCGCGAGACAGGCGTCTGCTGCAGCATCACCTCGCTGACGAGCACGCCCCACGGTGTCGTGCCTGGGCGCCGCCACGGCAGCGGCCGCGCGTGTGTGGCGTACCAGTCGAGCACTGGCCCGTGCAGCGGCGAGGACGGCACGGGCGCCCGCTCAGACGTAACGCTCGAGGATGCTCGACTCGGCGAGCCGGGACAGCCCCTCCCGCACGGTGCGGGCCCGCGTCTCGCCGACGCCCTCGACGGTCTGCAGGTCGTCGACGGTGGCCGCGAGCAGCTTCTGCAGGCTGCCGAAGTGGTCGACGAGCCGCTCGACGACCGCACCGGGAAGCCGCGGTACGCGGGCAAGCAAACGGTAGCCGCGCGGGCTCACCGCGCCGTCGACCGCCTCGGTGCCGGTGACCGCTGCGGTGCCGACGGCGCTGCCGTAGCCGAACGCTCGGGCGACCGTGGGCAGGTCGAGCAGCTCCGCGGCAGAGAGGGTGTCCAGGTCGGCGAGGACGTCGGCGGCGCTGCGCGACCTGCGCCCCGAAGGGAGGTAGTCGCGGGCCACCAGCTCACGGTCGGTCTCGACCCCGGACACGAGCTCGTCGAGCTGGAGCCCGAGCAGGCGACCGTCGGAGCCGAGCTCGACGACGTAGTCCTCGATCTCACCGGCGATCCGGCGAACCATCTCCAGCCGCTGGGCGACCGCCGCCACGTCGCGCACGGTGACGAGGTCCTCGATCTCGAGGGCCGACAAGGTGCCGGCGACCTCGTCGAGGCGCAGCTTGTATCGCTCGAGTGTGGCCAGCGCCTGGTTGGCCCGGGCGAGGATTGCGCTGGAGTCCTCCAGGACGTAGCGCAGGTACCCGACGTAGATCGCGACGATGCGCATCGACTGGCTCACCGAGATGATCGGCAGGCCGGTCTGCTTGGCGACTCGCTCGGCCGTGCGGTGGCGGGTGCCGGACTCGGTGGTCGAGATCGACGGGTCGGGGACGAGCTGAGTGGCAGCGCGCAGGATCCGCGTGCAGTCGCGGTCGACGACGATCGCGCCGTCCATCTTGGCCAGCTCGCGCAGGCCCGTGGCAGTGAACTCGACGTCGAGGCTGAAGCCACCGCTGCACAACGCCTCGACGGACTTGTCGTGCCCCAGGACGATCAGCGCGCCGGTGCGCCCGCGCAGGATGCGCTCCAGCGCCTCGCGGAGCGGGGTGCCCGGGGCGACGGCGGCGAGGGTCTGCCGTAGCCGCGCCTCGAACCTGGCGCGGTCTCGATCTGGCACGTGGCCCCCGTGGGATGCGCGGAACTCCTGGCTGCAGTCTAGGCATCGCCTCCCGGTGCAGCCCGCGGCACGACGGTCAGCAGTCGCCGCAATGCGTCGCCGACGTGCGCGACCTCGACGGCCCGCATCCCCTCGGGCGCCGGACCGCTGTCCAGCGGCACCAGGGCTGTGGTGAAACCCAGCCGGACCGCTTCCGCCAGCCGCCGGCGTACGCCGCTGACGGGCCGCACCTCCCCGGCCAGCCCAACCTCACCGATCGCGACGAGGGCAGGAGGCAGCGCGAGGTCGCGCCCGGCGCTGGCGACCGCGAGGGCGACGGCCAGGTCGGAGGCTGGCTCGGCCAGCCGCACCCCGCCGACGGTGGCGGCGTAGACGTCGCGCTGGGCCAGCTGAAGTCCGCCCCGGCGCTCGAGGACCGCGAGCACCATGGCGACCCGGCTGGAGTCCAGCCCGCTGGTGGCCCGGCGGGGCGATGCCAGCGGAGATCCGGCGACCAGTGCCTGGACCTCGGCCAGCAACGAGCGACGGCCCTCGACGGTCACCGTGACGCAGGTGCCCGGCACCGGCTCGGCGTGGCGGGACAGGAACAGCCCGGACGGGTCGGGCAGCTCCTCGATGCCACGCTCGGACAGGTCGAAGCAGCCGACCTCGTCGGCCGGGCCGTAGCGGTTCTTCACCGCCCGCACCAGGCGCAGCCGCGAGTGCCGGTCGCCCTCGAAGTGCAGGACCACGTCGACGAGGTGCTCGAGCACGCGGGGCCCGGCGATGGAGCCGTCCTTGGTGACGTGGCCGACCAGCACGACGGCCGTGCCGCGGTCCTTGGCGACGCGGATCAGCGAGGCCGCCACCTCGCGCACCTGGGTCACGCCGCCGGCCGCCCCATCGACCTCCGCCGACGCGACGGTCTGCACGGAGTCGAGCACGACCAGCGAGGGCCGGACCGCGTCCAGGTGGGCGAGGACCGCGCCGAGGTCGGTCTCGGACGCGAGCAGGAGCCGCTCGTCGAGCGCGCCCACCCGCTCCGCGCGCAGCCGCACCTGGGCAGCCGACTCCTCGCCGGAGACGTAGAGCACCGGCCCCCCGGACCGGGCCCAGCGCGCGGCCACCTCCAGGAGCAGCGTCGACTTGCCGACTCCCGGCTCGCCGGCCAGCAGCGCCACCGCCCCGTCGACGAGCCCGCCACCGAGCACCCGGTCGAGCTCCCCGACGCCGGTCGGCCGCGCCCTCGCCGTCGCGACGTCGACGTGCCCGATCGGCAGCGCCGGGCTGGAGACCGCCCCCGCCGTCGTGGTGCGCACCCGCGGCGCGGTGGCGTCCTCGACGCTGCCCCAGGCCTGGCACTGCCCGCAGCGGCCCACCCACTTGCCGGTCGTCCAGCCGCACTCGGCGCAGCGGAACGCCGGACGCTCGCGGATCGCTGCCTTGGCCATGCGTCGCACCGTACGGGAGGGGCCGGACAGCAGCCGTGAGCCGCAGCCTCACAGCTCGGCGCGCCGCCAGCGCAGGACCGTCGGCACGGACAGCTCGAGCCCGGCCGTCTGTCGAGACGCTCGCTCGGCCACCGGGCTTGGGAACTCGATTCGCAGCACGGACTCGAGGTCGGCCCGTCCGGAGAAGACCCAGCGCACCGGCAGCGCCGCTCGCGCGAAGCCCAACCGGGCGAAGAAGGCGTCGGCCGCCGCCGGGTCGCGCCGTGGCCAGGACTCGCGGAACCAGCGGGCGTACCCGTCCCCGGTCGCGTCGACGTCGACCACCGCGAGCGTGCCGCCGCGACGAAGCACCCGGAACGCCTCGCGCAGCCCCGGCTCGCAGCCCGGCCCGAAGAAGTACGCCCATCGCGCGTGCACGGTGTCGGCGCTGCGGTCGGCCAGCGGCAGCCGCTGCGACGTCGCCTCGACCACTCGTACGCCGGGGAGCTCCGCGACCCTACGGCGGGCGGCGGCGGCGAGCCTCGGGTGCGGCTCGACGCCCACGACCGAGGCGGCCGCAGCGGCGTACGCCGGCAGGTGCGGACCGGTGCCGCACCCGACGTCGACGACCGTGCCGCCGGCCCACGGCGCCACCCGGCGCAGCGCTGCGTCGACGAGGCCGTCGGGGTCGGCGGCGTGCTCCAGCACGGAGTAGGTCGCGGGGTGCTGCCAGGCGCCGGGGCTGGGCAGCGTCCCCGGCGGGATCCTCACGCCCGCCGCTGCCGCCGCTGCCGCGACGCCGGGTGCGGGGCGAGCGGACGCCTCGCGGCCAGGTGCTGCTCGCAGAGCCGGGCGAGCTCGGCGTAGGCGAGCGGCCCGATCAGCTCGACCAGCTCCGCCCGGCAGCTCACGAACACCGGCTCCCGGGCCACGTGCGCCTCGGTGCTGCCGCTGCAGTACCAGTCGAGGTCATGACCGCCCGGGCCCCAGCCGCGCCGGTCGTACTCGCCGATGCTGATCTCGAGCCGGCTGCTGCCGTCGGGCTGCTCCACGGTGCGGTAGGTACGCCGGATCGGCAGCTGCCAGCACACGTCCGGCTTGGTGCGCAGCGGCTCGACCCCCTCGGCCAGCGCCAGGGCGTGCAGCGCGCACCCGCTGCCGCCGGGGAACCCGGGCCGGTTGAGCAGGATGCACGCGCCGTCGACGACCCGGGTCTTGAGCGCGCCTTCGTCGTCGCGCTCGGTCCAACCATCTCGACGGCCCTCCCGGCGGTGCTGCCACAGCCGGTCGTCGAGCCGTTTGACGTGCTTGCGCACTCGCTTCTCGTCGGCCTTGTCGGCGAAGTGGGCCCCCAGCGTGCAGCAGCCGTCGTCGGGGCGGTCGGCGTAGATCCCGTGGCAACCGACTCCGAAGATGCACCTCCAGCGCGAGGTGAGCCAGCTGAGGTCGGCGCGCACGACCTGCACCTCGTCGGCGGGGTCGACGAACTCCACCCAGGCCCGCGGGAAGTCCAGGGGCACCTCGGCCATACCGGCGACCCTAGGCCCAACGCTGCGCGAGGGACGGTACGTTCCCGCCATGCGGCTCGGCGTGCTGGACGTGGGGTCCAACACCGTCCACCTCATGCTCGTCGACGCCCATCCCGGCGGCCACCCGACGCCGGCCTACAAGCACAAGACGGAGCTGCGGCTCGCCGAGCTGCTCGCCGGCGGCGCGATCCGCGCCGAAGGCGTCAAGCGGTTGATCGCCTTCATCTCCGAGGCGTTGCAGGTCGCCGAGGACAAGGGCGCCGAGTCGCTGCTGGCCTTCGCGACGTCTGCCCTGCGCGAGGCGACCAACGTTGAGCAGGTACTCGCCCGCGTGCGGGCCGAGACCGGGGTCGACCTCGTCGTCCTCCCCGGGGAGGACGAGGCGCGGCTGACTTTTCTCGCCGTACGCCGGTGGTTCGGCTGGTCGGCCGGCCGGCTCCTGTGCATCGACATCGGTGGCGGCTCACTGGAGATCGCCAACGGCATCGACGAGACGCCGAATGTGGCGGTCTCCCGGCCGCTCGGCGCCGGTCGGCTGACCCGCCAGTGGCTCCCCGCCGACCCGCCGTCGCCCGACGAGCTGCGCGCGCTACGCCGGCACGTGCGCGCGCAGGTGGCGTCGGTGGTGGGCGACGTCGTGCGCGCCGGGAGCCCGGACCGCTGCGTGGTGTCCAGCAAGACCTTCAAGCAGCTCGCCCGGGCCTGTGGCGCTGCACCGCAGCTCGACGGGCCGTACGTCGCGCGCACCCTGCGGGCCGGCGACCTCGCCGAGCTCATCCCGCGGCTGGCCAAAGCGTCGGCGGCCAAGCGGGCCCAGCTGCCGGGCATCTCCTCCGGGCGCGCAGAGCAGGTGCTCGCCGGGGCGATCGTGGCCGACGCCGCGATGGACCTGTTCGAGGTCGACGTCGCCGACGTCTGCCCCTGGGCGCTGCGCGAGGGCATGATCCTGCGCCGGCTCGACCAGCTCGCGTCCGGGTGAGGACGCCCTGCGCGATCAGGGCGTGTTCCCGCTGGTGATCGCGGCACTGAACGCCGGCGCAGCTCTACTGGGCCTTTTCAGGAGTGAATGCCTGCGTCGTCGGCTGGCGCAGGAAGCCGTGACCGCCGCGCATCCGGTCAGCGTCGCCGACCTCAGCGAGTTCGCCGAGACCCTCGTCGACCTCACCGATGCCCAGGTCATGGACGGTGCCTGGGAGTGAGCGACAGGCTCATCGACACATCCAGACCCCCGCCATCGAGGACCGCGCCGTCGAGGTCCAGATGCTGCTCGCGGACCGCGGAAGCCACCGCGCACCGTCGGTGGCGGATCTCCTTGTCGCGGCCACCGCCGAGTTGTCCGGGCTCACCGTCCTGCACCTGGATAGGGGCGTCGACCTCATCGCCCACATCACTGGACAGCCGACCGAGCGGCTGTCCTTGACCTGACCTGCCGGCTCGCTGACGTCCCGGGACGCCGCACGCAGCCACGTACCCTGGCCGCATGGACGGTGGAGTGCGGGTGCCACCGGCGCGGGTCGCCCTCTCCACGGCCTCGAGCTATCCCGAGTCCACTGCCGACGCCTTCGAGGCGGCAGCCCGGCTTGGCTACGACGGGGTCGAGCTCATGGTGTGGACCGACCCGGTCTCGCAGTCGGTGGACGCGGTCCGCGCCCTCTCCGACCTGCACCAGGTGCCCGTCGTGTCCGTCCACTCGCCGTGTCTTCTCGTGACCCAGCGGGTGTGGTCCTCCGATCCCTGGGAGCGCCTGCGGCGGGCCGTCGCGGCGGCAGCCGAGCTCGGGGCCGGCGTCGTGGTGGTGCATCCGCCCTTCCGCTGGCAGCGTGACTACGCCCGCGGGTTCGTCGCCGGCGTACGCAGCCTGTTCGAGGAACACGGGGTCGTCGTCGCCGTCGAGAACATGTATCCCTGGCGGGCCCGCAGCCGCGAGATCCCGGCGTACGCCCCGGGGTGGGACCCCTGCGAGCACGACTACGAGCACTGCACGCTCGACCTGTCCCACACCGCGGTCTCCGGCTCCGACGCGCTGGCTATGGCCGAGGACCTCGGCGACCGGATGGCCCACCTCCACCTGGCCGACGGCACCGGGTCCCCTCGTGACGAGCACCTCGTACCGGGGCGTGGCACGCAGCCCTGCGCCGAGCTGCTTGGCCGGCTCGCGGCCGCCGACTGGGCCGGCTCGGTCGTCCTCGAGGTGAGCACGCGCCGGACCAAGGACCGCGAGCAGCGGGAGACCGACTTGGCCGAGGCGCTGGCGTTCACCCGCCTGCACCTCGCCTCGCGTGGCGACCTGGCTGCGGAGCGCGACACGCTCTACGCCGTCGGGCCGTACGGCGGCTCGGCCGAGCTGGTGCCCCGGCACGCACCGTCGTGACCGCCTGCTCGCGGCCCCCGTCTGCGGTGACCCCGTGCTGCGCTACGCCGTAGCCTGGGCCGGGCCGGCGGCCACGGCGCCACTGTGGCGTCCGCGGCGGGGCCGGACCGGGAGGAGGTCGCCGTGCTGCGCGACGTGCTGCTGTCCGCGTCCAGGAGTACTGCTGTCCGTGCCGGGATTGAGGGCTTCCCGCTGACCCGCGGCGTCGTCGAGCGCTTCGTGGCCGGCGCGACGACCGAGGACGCCGTGCGGGTGACCCAGCAGCTGGTCGACTCCGGGCGTCGGGTGAGCATCGACCACCTCGGCGAGGACACCACCGACCAGGATCAGGCCACGGCCGTCGCCGAGGCCTACATCGCCGTCCTCCGTGCGCTGTCCGGACATGGGCTCAGTGGCTGGGCCGAGGTCTCGGTCAAGCTGTCGGCGGTCGGCCAGGTACTGCCCGGCGACAGCGAGAAGATCGCGCTCGACCATGCCCGACACATCGCGGAGGCGGCGCGCAACGCCGGCACGACGGTCACCCTCGACATGGAGGACCACACCACCACCGACTCGACGCTGGCGATCCTGAGCGAGCTGCGGCAGGACTTCCCGGATGCAGGCGCGGTGCTGCAGGCCTATCTGCACCGAACCGAGGGCGACTGCCGTGACCTGGCCCACGCCGGCTCGCGGGTCCGCCTGTGCAAGGGCGCCTACAACGAACCGGCGACGGTCGCCTACCAGGACAAGCGTGACGTCGACCGCTCCTACGTGCGCTGTCTCAAGGTGCTGATGGCCGGCGAGGGCTACCCCATGGTCGCCAGCCACGATCCCCGGCTGGTCGAGATCGCCGGAGCGCTGGCGACCCGCAACGGCCGCGAGAAGGGCAGCTACGAATACCAGATGCTGCTGGGCATCCGGCCCGACGAGCAGCGCCGGCTGGCCGGACTCGGCGAGACCGTCCGGGTCTACCTGCCCTACGGCGACGACTGGTACGGCTACTTCATGCGCCGTCTCGCCGAGCGGCCCGCCAACGTCGCGTTCTTCATGCGCGCGCTCGCCACCAAGGGCTGAGCCGGTGACCATCGCGATCCTTGGCGCCGGCGTCATGGGCGAGACGCTGCTGTCAGGACTGCTGCGGGCGGGCCGGCGGGCCGACGAGATCGTGCTCACCGAGCGCCGCGAGGAGCGGGCCGCCGAGCTGCGCGAGCGCTACGGAGTCGACGTGCTCGGCAACGCCGAGGCAGCCGCCAAGGCCGAGACCCTCGTGCTCGTCGTCAAGCCGCAGGACATGGACAGCCTGCTCGCCGAGATCGCACCGGCGACCGGCCCCGGCACGCTCGTCGTGTCGCTGGCCGCCGGCATCACCACCGGCTTCCTCGAGCAGCGGCTGTCGACCGGTGTCCCCGTCGTGCGCGTCATGCCCAACACTCCAGCCCTCGTCGACGAGGGCATGGCGGCCATCTCGCCGGGGTCGCACTGCGACGAGGCGCATCTGGGTGTGGCCGAGGAGCTGCTGCGCGCCACGGGCAAGGTGGTGCGCGTGCCGGAGAAGCAGCAGGACGCGGTGACGGCGATCAGTGGTTCGGGGCCGGCGTACGTCTTCTTCGTCGTCGAGGCGATGATCGAGGCGGGGGTGCACCTGGGGCTGCCGCGCTCGACCGCTACCGAGCTCGTGGTCCAGACCCTCGTTGGGTCCGCCAAGCTGCTCCGCGAGACCCAGGAACACCCGGTGGTGCTGCGCGAGCGCGTCACCTCGCCGGGCGGCACGACGGCGGCGGCCCTGCGCGAGCTGGAGGACCACAAGGTCCGCGCGGCGTTCCTCAGCGCGATGGAGGCTGCCCGCGACCGCTCTCGCGACCTGGCCTCCGGTGCCTGAGGCCGGCCTTCACGACCTGGCGGATCCGGGAGGCCAGCGCCGACTCCGGCCGCGGGCCACGTCGACGAGGCGTGGCCTGCGGGGTGCCGTCGGTGCTGCGCCCACCCGTCTGAGGGGTGCGAAGGTCGCCCTCCGCAAGTCTCGGGCCGGCCCTCCCCCCCGGGGGCCGGCTCACGGTGAGGAGCAGGCGGCGGGCGGGCTGATACGCCCTCAGGTGATGCCGGCGAAGCGCTCGACCTTGTCCGTTGGCCCGGAGACGATGAGCAGGTCTCCCTTGCGGACGACTGTCTCTGGCCGCGCGTAGGTGAAGTCGCGGCCGGGCGCTTTCGTCCCGACGACGGTGACCCCGTAGTGCGACCGCAACGCCGACTCGCCCAGGGTCCGGTCGAGCGACTCCTGCGGTGCCCGCGTCTTGACGATCGCGAAACCGTCGTCGAACTCGATGAAGTCGATCATCTTGCCGGTGACGAGGTGGGCGACCCGCTCGCCCATGGCGTACTCCGGATAGACCACGTGGTGGGCCCCGATCCGCTCGAGGATCCGCCCGTGCTCGCGCGTGATGGCCTTCGACCAGATCTCGGGGACGTCCAGGTCGACGAGCACGGCGGTGGTCAGCACGCTCGCCTCGATCGCTGTCCCAATGCCGACGACCGCCCGGCGGAACTCCTGGACGCCCACCTGCCGCATCGCCTCCTCGTTCGTGGAGTCGACCTCGATGACGTGGGTGAGCCGGTTGGCCATGTGCTGACACACGCCCGGGCGGCTGTCGACCGCCATGACCTCGTGACCGAGGGCGATCAGCGACTCGGCCACGGCGATGCCGAAGCGGCCGAGCCCGACGACGAGGACGCTGTCGTGCTCGGGAGTGGGACCGGCGTTCCTCGCCATGGGCGGCACGGTACTCACCCGACCCGCCCGGCAGCGGTCAGCCGACGATCGGCCGCGACTCCGGCAGCCGGTAGAGCCGCCGGGTGGGCCGCAGCGCCATCGCCGAGGCCGCCGTCACCGTGCCCACGCGACCGATGAACATCAGCGCCACGAGCACCAGCCGGGCGGGTTCTGGGAGGTCGGGTGTGATGCCGGTGCTGAGCCCGACGGTGCCGAAGGCCGACGTCGCCTCGAAAAGGACGCGGCTCAGCGGGAACGGCGTCACCATGAGCAGGCTGAGCGTGCCCACCGCCACCAACCCGACGCCGAGCAGCGCAACCGTCAGCGCCTGGCGCACGACCTGCACGTCCATGCGCCGGTTGGCGACGACCACGTCGTCGTCGCCGCGCAGCTGGGCAAGGATCACGAAGCCCAGCAGGGCGAACGTGGTGACCTTGATCCCACCCGCGGTGCCGGCGCTGCCGCCACCGATGAACATGAGGCCGTCGGTGACGGTCCAGGTCTCCTCCCGCATCGCGCCGTAGTCGAGTGTGTTGAAGCCGGCCGTGCGCGGCTGGACGGCCTGGAACGCCGAGGCGAGCAGCTTGCCCGGCACGTCGAGGGCACCGAGCGTGCGGGGGTTGGTCCACTCGAACGCCGCCACCGCGACGAAGCCCACCACGAGCAGTCCGGCGGTGGTCCACACCGTCAGCCGGGTGTGGGTCGACCAGGAGCCGGGCGTACGCACCTGGTGGCGCAGTTCGAAGAGCACCGGGAACCCGATGCCTCCGACCACGACGGCGGCTGCGATCGGCAGGCACACCCAAGCATCGCTGACGAAGCCGACGAGGTTGTCGCTCCACAGCGAGAAACCGGCGTTGTTGAACGCGCTCACCGCGTTGAAGGAGCCATGCCAGACCGCGTTGCCGAACGGCTCGTCGTACGCGGTCGCGAAGCGCAGCGTCAGCACGACAGCCACGACGGCCTCGCTGGCGAACATCACCTTCGCGACGCCGAACAGCACCCGGCGTACGTCACCGAGCCCGATCGTCTTGGTCTCCTCCGCGGCGGCCATGCGCGTGCGCAGGCCGAGCCGGCGTGACACGAGCAGGCCCAGCAGCGAGGCGAGCGTCATGACACCGAAGCCGCCGACCTGGATCAGCCCGATGATGACGGCCTGGCCGAAGTCCGACCAGTAGGTGGCGGTGTCGACGACGGTGAGCCCGGTCACGCAGACCGCGGAGGTCGAGGTGAACAGCGCGTCGACGAACGACGCGTGTCCCGGCCCGTTGCGGGCCTCCGGCAGCAAGAGCAGCGCGGTGCCTACGGCGATCGCCGCGAGGAAGGCCAGCGGAAGGATCCGGGCCGGTCTCCGCCCTGTCGTCGCCCTGGCCACGGGCCGACCCTAGAAGAACGACCTGAGCGAGTTCGGCCGGGCCGCCAACTAAGGTCGAGGGCCATGGGCGGGCGGGCGCGCGTGGCATGGGACGACGCGATGACCGGCTACGACTTCGGCCGCGGCCACCCGATGTCGCCGATCCGGCTCGACCTCACGATCCGGCTGGCCCGCGAGCTCGGCGCGCTCGACGGGGTCGAGGTGGTCTCCCCACCGGTGGCGACCGAGGAGCAGCTGCTCAGCGTGCACACCGCTGACTACCTGGCTGCCGTCCGGCGCTGCGCCGCCGATCCCTGGCGGCAGGAGCTGGCGTTCGGGCTCGGCACCGACGACAACCCCTGCTTCCCCGGCATGCACGAGGCGACGGCTCGCGCGGTGGGCGGCTCGGCGAGCCTCGCCCGCGCCGTCTGGGCCCGCGAGGTGGAGCACGGTGTCAACATCGGGGGCGGTCTCCACCACGCCATGCCGGGCCACGCCAGCGGGTTCTGCGTCTACAACGACATCGCGGTCGCGATCCGCGCCCTGCAGGACGCCGGTGCCGAGCGCATCGCCTACGTCGATGTCGACGTGCACCACGGCGACGGCGTGCAGAAGGTGTTCTACGACGACCCGTCGGTGCTGACGATCAGCCTCCATGAGTCGCCACGGACGCTGTTCCCCGGCACCGGACTGCCGGAGGAGTGGGGTGGGCGCGGCGCCGAGGGCAGCGCCGTCAACGTCGCCCTGCCCCCCGGCACCGACGACGCCGGGTGGCTGCGGGCGTTCCACGCGGTGGTGCCACCGCTGCTGCGCGCGTTCCGGCCGCAGATCCTCGTCACCCAGCA
The DNA here is from genome assembly GCA_038246785.1 of Jiangellales bacterium. GTDB lineage: Bacteria > Actinomycetota > Actinomycetes > Jiangellales > Jiangellaceae > JBBRVP01. The sequence continues at coordinate 8,352 of JBBRVP010000044.1, read as the reverse complement.
CGGCTGCGACAGCCACGTCGAGGACCCGCTGGCCCACCTGGCCCTCACCATCGACGGGCAGCGCGCGGCCTCCCTCGCCCTGCACGAGCTCGCCCACGAGCTGACCGACGGTCGCTGGCTCGCGACTGGAGGCGGCGGTTACGCCATCGTGGAGGTCGTCCCGCGGGCCTGGAGCCACCTCATCGCCATCGCGGCGGGCCGTCCCGTCGACCCGGAGGCACCCGTGCCGGAGGGGTGGCGCTCGCGGGTCGCGCACATCTACGGGGCCGTCGCACCGCGGCGGATGGGTGACGGCGGGCAGTCCTCGTACGTGCCGTGGGAGACCGGCTACGACCCCGGCGACCCTCTCGACCGGGCAGTGATAGCGACCCGTACGGCGGTCTTCCCCTACCACGGGCTCGACCCGCACTGGTGACGCCGGGGGGCCTTCCCGGCGATCGCCATAGTCGGCCGCTTCCCCACCTGTCACTGGTGCCACTACTCTGCGGAGGCTGCACGTGCGCGGATGCTGTCCGGTGGGGAAGCCGGACCCGGTTCACGTGCCGGAAGGCCGGTGCGAGATGACTGAGCGCGAGCGTGAGCCGGCGCAGGTTCAGCGGCAAGGGCTTGGCCAGATGGCGTTCCTGACCGTTGCCGAAGTCGCCGCCACCATGCGCGTGTCGAAGATGACCGTCTACAGGCTCGTGCACGCCGGCACCCTGCCCGCGGTGCAGGTCGGTCGCTCGTTCCGCATCCCCGAGCAGGCGGTGCAGGACTACCTGAGCGACTCGTACTTCCAGACGGGCTGATCGCAGCGGGCGCTACCCTGGAGTCGCACGTGCTCTCCACCTGTGCCCGAATCAGTGAGGACCGCCCCGTGGGCTCCGTCATCAAGAAGCGCCGCAAGCGCATGGCCAAGAAGAAGCACCGCAAGCTGCTGCGGAAGACCCGCGTCCAGCGCCGCCGCCTGGGCAAGTAGTCGGGGCTGAGCAGGCTGGAGTCGGCCGTGCCGCGCGTCGTCCTCGTCACCGGAGTGGCCCGGGAGCTCGGCGGGCGCTGCGCCCGCCTGCTGTCGAGCGACCCCACTATCGACACGGTCGTCGCCGTCGACGTCCTGGCGCCTGCGCACGACCTCGGTAGCGCGCAGTTCGTGCGCGCCGACATCCGCAACCCGGTCATCGCGAAGGTCATAGCCCGCCACCAGGTCGACACCGTCGTCCACATGAACGTCATCGCGACCCCCCTCACCGCAGGGGGCCGGTCGACGATGAAGGACATCAACGTCATCGGCACGATGCAGCTCCTCGCCGCCTGCCAGCAGTCGCCATCGGTGCGCAAGCTCGTCGTCAAGTCCTCGGCAACCGTTTACGGCTCGTCGAGCCGCGACCCGGCGATGTTCACCGAGGAGATGGCACCCAAGGCGCTGCCACGTTCGGGCTTCGCCAAGGACTGCCTCGAGGTGGAGGGCTACGTCCGGGGGATGGCTCGTCGTCGTCCGGACGCCCTGGTGACGATGTTGCGCTTCGCCAACGTCATCGGGCCCACCGTGTCGACGCCCATGACCGCCTACTTCACCATGCCGATCGTGCCGACGTTGCTCGGCCACGACGCCCGACTGCAGTTCGTCCACGAGGACGACCTCCTGGACGCCCTGCGGCTGGCCACGGTCGAGGACCTCCCCGGCGTGTTCAACGTCGCCGGCGACGGCGTGCTCATGCTCAACCAGGCGGTACGGCGGGCCGGTCGACCGGCCCTCCCCATTGCCACCCCGGGCGCCTCGCTGGTCGGCGGCTGGTTCCGCCGCGCCCGGCTGGCCGACTTTTCCCCCGAACAGATCCAGTTCCTCACCTACGGTCGGGTCGTCGACACCACGCGGATGCGCGCGGTACTCGGTTTCGAGCCGCGCCACACCACCGCCGAGGCTTTCCAGACCTTCGTCGAGGCCCGCTGCAAGGGGGGGCTGCTCGAGCGCGCACTGCTCTCCCGGCTCGACGGCATGCTCCCCACTCCGACCTCGGCAGGGGCGGCCGGTGCCTGACGCCGATGTGATCCCATTGGGCAGCCCCCTCGGCGGCGGGGGCCAGCCGGGACGCGGCTCGTCGCGGCGTAGCACGCCGTCCTCGGCCTCCCGTACCCTCGCTGCCGGAAGCCGCCGCGGCACCGGCACCCGAGCAGCACCGCGTCGACGCAGCGCCGCCGGCGCGACATCCGGTGACGCCGCTCCCGGACCGGACGAGGCCGGCGCGGAGACTGCCTCGCCGAGCGACCCGGCGCGAGTCGTGCGGCCGCCAGCGGCGCCGCGCACGCGGGCACAGGCCCGGGCTGCGGCGCCCCGCCCCGGCGTGCCCGGTGAGCCGGGGACCGGCGCGACGGGGACCGGCGCGGCGGGGACCTCGTCGCCGCACTGGAGTTCGGCAGGCAAGCCGCGACGCCGGGTCGGCCGCAGTGCCGCAGGCCCGGGCAGCGGCCGGCGAGTCGCGCCCGTGGCGCCGTCGGCGGAGCCGTCCGCGTCCGGGCCGCCGGCCGGCGTCAGCCAGCTCGTCGAGGTGGCTCGCGTGATCGGCGAGGCGGCCGAGCAGGTGCTCGGCGAGGACGTCCAGCGCCGCGTCGCCGAGACGCTGGCCCTGCTGCGCCGCAGGCTCAGCGGTGACTACGAGGTCGACGAGTTCGGGTTCGACCGTGAGCTCACGGAGCATGTCCTCCTGCCGATGCTGCGGCCGCTGTACTCCGCGTGGTTCCGGGTCGAGGTGCGCGGGATTCACAACATCCCGAGCGAAGGCGGAGCGCTCGTCGTCGCCAACCACTCCGGCACGATCGCGTTCGATTCGCTCATGACCCAGCTTGCTGTCCATGACGAGCACCCTGCGCACCGGCACCTGCGCATGCTGGGAGCCGACGTGGTCTTCCGGATGCCGTTCGTCGGCGAGCTGGCCCGCAAGGGAGGGTCGACGCTGGCCTGTACCGACGACGCCGTCCGCCTGCTCTCGTCCAGCGAGCTCGTCGGGGTGTGGCCGGAGGGCTTCAAGGGCATCGGCAAGCCCTTCCGCGAGCGCTACAAGCTGCAGCGCTTCGGCCGCGGCGGCTTCGTGTCGGCGGCGCTCGGCACCGGTACCCCGATCGTGCCGTGCTCCATCGTGGGCGCCGAGGAGATCTACCCGTTGATCGGCGACATGCCGCTATTGGCCCGGCTGCTTGGGCTTCCCTACGTCCCGGTGACGCCGACCTTCCCCTGGCTGGGCCCGCTGGGGCTGCTCCCGCTGCCGTCGAAGTGGGTCATCGAGTTCGGCGAGCCCATCCCCACGGACGGCTATCCGGCCGGGGCAGCCGAGGACCCGATGCTCGTCTTCAACCTCACCGACCAGGTACGCGAGACGATCCAGCAGACGCTGTACTCGCTGCTCGTCAGCCGCCGCCGCACGTTCTTCTGACGTGCCTTCGCCCGCACTGACGCAGCAGCCTGTTCAGTGGACGTCAGCGGTGCTGGGGGCGCTCTCCGGGGCCCGCGATCAGTCAGCCGCGCCGCGCAGCGTCTGGATCTACCGACGGTTCCGCGTCGATGAGTGCGGAGCCGCACGATCCCGAAAACCACGTGCCTCACTCAACGGAGTCGAGCACGGAGGCGCGTTCACGGGCGAGCGCCATGGCCTCCATGATCTGTAGGTCGTAGTCGGCCGCGTCGTCGGCGATGCGCCGGATCACCCGCTCCTCGACGACGCGCGCGGGGTGCTCGCCGACGACGCGCTGTACCGCCACGCGGGTCACCCCGTCGACAGAGTGGTGGGCGGCGACCCACCTGGCGGCAGGCAGGGCCGGTGTGCCAGTGCGCCCGGCCAGCGTGTCGCGCAGCGCCGTCACCACCAGCATGCCGACGACAAGGAGCCCTCCGAGCAGGACCAGCGGCAGCAGCAGCCTCATCGCGCCATTGTCGCGCGCCAGTGCTGTTCGCTGTGTCGCCGGACGTGCCGGACGGTGTCGCCCGCCGGTGGCGACGCGATCCGGGCCTCTAGCGGAGTCATCGGGACGCCCGGCGGCGCAGCCGGACGAGTCCGTCCGCCGCGGCCGCCCGCGCCATCGGCAGCAGCGGGCTGCCGGCCATGATCGCGACGTCCTCGGCAACGGTCGTGGCGCCGTCGAGGAAGCGCAGCACCCGCTCGGGCGGGTTCGCGTCGAACAGCCCGGTGAACAGCGCCGGCCCGTCGACCAGCCCACGGTCGAGCGCGCGCAGCAGCACGGCGTCCATCCACCGGTGCCGGGCGGGGTACGCCGGTGGCGGTACCGGCTCCCGGCCGTCCCGCAGCGCCTCGGCGACCGCTCGCGCCTGGCGCTGCATCGCCGCGAACGTGTAACCCGTCGAGGCGCGCGTCGCGCCGCCTGCCGTCCCGAGCCGCACGACGCGGCGGCCGACGCGGCGGGCGGGCACCGCGTCGGTCATCGGGATGGCACCGTCCTCGACCTCGAGCACCTCGTAGGGCCGGTCGCCGAGCAGCAGCGACACGTAGTCGGCCAGCCGGTCGGTGTAGACCGCGTCGGCGAGTCGGGCGGGCGAGAACTCGGTGTACTCGACGAGGGCGGTGGTGTGGTCGCGCGGCAGCACGTACCCGAACGAGAGCCCGTGTCGCGGCTGCGGGGTGCGGAAGTCCATCAGCACGGCGCGGTCAGGGGCGAAGGCGGCGGCTGGCGTCCGCACCGTCCAGCCCCGGAAGTGCTGCAGCAGCGCCGTCCGGGCTCGGCGGCGCGGCGGAGCCGGCCGCGAGTCGAAGACCCAGCGGGCCTGCAGGCGATCTCCTCCGCCCACGACCGTCGCCAGCGCGGAACCGTCGACGACCTCGGTCGCCGCCGAGGCGTGCCTCGTTACGCCCAGCCGCGCTGCCGCCGCCTCGGCGAGCGCGTAGAACTCCGGCGAGCGCACCATGACGTAGCGCAGTGGCGTCAGGTCGAGCCGACGGGGGCGACCGTCGGCGCCGATCAGGTCGACCTTCCGCCACGCTCGGGAAACAGCATCCTCGACGTCGCAGCGGCCGCGGTCCCAGAAGCACCATGTGCGGTCGGAACCGGTGCGACGGACAGGGTCGACCAGCGCCACCGACAGCCCGTGCAGGCCCGCCCGGTCCAGGGCGAGCAGCAGTGACAGACCGGCACCACCGCCGCCGACGATCGCCACATCGACGCGCACGCGTCAGCGGCCCCGCCGGCGCAGCGCCACTGCGGCCGCCATGCCGCCGGCGACCGCACCTGCGGCCGCCGCCGCCACCAGGCCGATGCGCGCGGCCTTGCGCCCGGTGCGGTAGTCGCGCACCCGCCAGCCGTGGGACTTCGCGTGCTCCCGCAGTCGCGAGTCGGGGTTGACGGCGCAGGGGTGGCCGACGAGGGACAGCATGGGGATGTCGTTGGCCGAGTCGCTGTAGGCGGAGCAGCGAGACAGGTCGAGGCCCTCTCGCTCGGCCAGGGCCCGCAGGGCCTCGGCCTTCGCCGGGCCGTGCAGCAGCTCGCCGACGAGCCGCCCGGTGTAGACGCCGTCCCGCGACTCCCCGACCGTGCCGAGTGCCCCGGTAAGTCCGAGTCGGGCTGCGATGATGCGCGCCATCTCGACGGGCGTGGCGGTGACCAGCCAGACCCGCTGACCCTGGTCGAGGTGGCGCTGGGCGAGCGCGCGAGTCCCCGGCCAGATCTTGCGCGCCATGATCTCGTCGTAGATCTCCTCCGACAGTGCGACGAGGTCGGCCACGGGGTAGCCCTCGATGAAGGACAGCACGCTGGCCCGGGCCTGCTGCATGTGCTCCGGTGACTCGGCGCCCTTGACTCGGAACAGGATCTGCTGCCAGCCGAAGCGGGCGATGTCACGGGTGCGGAACAGCCGGCGCCGGTAGAGCCCGCGCGCGAAGTGGAAGATCGACGCGCCTTGCATGATCGTGTTGTCCACGTCGAAGAACGCCGCGGCCGTCCGGTCCGGGCGGGTGGCTATCGCCGGCTCGTGCTCGGCCGCAGCGACCGCGGCCTCCGCTTGCTCGGCCGCGGCCGCCGAGGCCTCACCGGCCACCCTGGCCAACGCGCGGGCCGCGTCGCCCGCCCCGCGCCAGGGGGCTCGAACCATGCCACGGAGCCTAGTCAGCACCGGTCGTTGACCACCCGGGTCGCCGATCGTCGTCCCGAGGACGTCCGGGATGTCGATCCGCCCGGCGGCGAGCCGGACATCCCCACCGGGCGGTGCCTCGTAGCCGTCCGGCGCCTGCCGGTCGAGCTCTGCGCACAGCTGGCGCACCAAGCGCTGCTGCGCGTTGTCCGGCGACGGACTCATCGGACCGCTCCCTCGTGCGCCGGGCAAGCCCGTGCCGCACCGGCCGCTCGGGACCGCCCACTGACTCCTTCGGGCTGTGCGAGGATCACTCAGTGGGCCGCCCGCCGACTCCCGCCCAGTCCCGCACGCTGGCCGACGTCCTGCGCGGCACCGCCCGGCGGCGCGGCGACCACCCAGCCCTCGTCGAGGGAGACACCACGACCACCTGGTCGGCGCTCGACGCGGCGGTCGACGCGGTCGCGAGCGGGCTACGGGCCAGCGGGCTCGTGCCGGGCGACCGCGTGGGGCTCGCGCTGGGGACCACCACGGGCGGGGTCCAGGCCTATCTCGCCGCTGCCCGCGCCGGGCTGGTGGCCGTGCCGGTCAACACCAGCCTCACCACCGGAGAGGTGGCCCGCGTGCTCGCGGACTCCGGGGCGCGGGCCGTGCTGACCGGCCCGGTGGCGGTGGCCCAGGTGCGCAATGCGGTCGCCGGGGTCGCTGACGCGCTCACCGATCCGCCGCCGGACCTGGCCGGCCGGGCGGTGCCGGAGGTGGTGGTCGAGGGCACGTCGGCGCTGCCGGGCGAGTCGACGTACGCCGACCTGCTCGCCACCCGCGCCGAGCCGGACGACGACGCCGCCGGCGGTGAGGACCTCGCGGTCCTGCTCTACACCTCGGGCACGTCGGGGCGACCGCGCGGGGCCATGCTGAGCCACCGGGCACTGTTGGCCAACCTCGAACAGCTCATGGGGCTCGACCCAGCGCCGATGCGTGAGGACGACGTGGTGCTCGGCCTGCTCCCGCTGTTCCACGTCTACGGGCTCAACGCCGTGCTCGGGCTCGTCGTCCGCACCGGGGCGACGCTCGTGCTGTGTCCGCGCTTCGACGCGGCCGACGCTCTGCAGCTCGTCCGTGAGCGCGGTGTGACGAACCTTCCGGTCGCGCCGCCGGTGTTGGTCTCATGGGCCGGTCGCGATGACCTGCCGGAGGCCTTCCGCTCGGTACGGCTCGTGGTCTGCGGGGCGGCGGCGCTGCCGGCCTCGGTCGTCGAGGAGCTCACGACGGCCACCGGGGTCCCGGTGCACGAGGGCTACGGGCTCACCGAGGCCGCGCCGGTGGTCAGCACCACGCTGGCCTCACCCCACCCGCGGGCTGGCACCGTCGGCCGCCCGGTGCCGGGCGTTGAGGTCCGCCTCGTCGACGACGACGGGCGGCCGGTCGAGGACGGTGACCCCGGAGAGATCCTCGTCCGGGGGCCCAACCTGTTCAGCGGCTGGTGGCCCGACGGTGAGGCCGCTCCGGACAAGGACGACGGCTGGTACGCCACCGGTGACGTCGCGCTGTGGGACGACGAGGGAGACCTCGTGCTGGTCGACCGGGTCAAGGAGCTGGTCATCGTCAGCGGTTTCAACGTCTACCCACGTGAGGTCGAGGACGTTCTGCTCGAGGTTCCGGGAGTCGCGGAGGCCGCTGTCATCGCCGTGCCGCACCCACGCACCGGTGAGGCGGTGAAGGCGTTCCTCGTCGCCGCTCCCGACGCACAGGTCGGCGTCGAGGCCGTTCTCGAGCACTGCCGCGAACGGCTGGCCCGCTTCAAGCAGCCGGCCATCGTCGAGTTCGTCGAGACACTGCCGCACACCGGTGCCGGGAAGATCGCCAAAGGCCGGCTGCGGGAGCGCGAGAAGCGCGCGGCGGGGCTGGTGTGACCGCGCGGGTGCTCCTCCTCGGCAAGCCCGGCTGCCACCTGTGCGACGACGCCCGCATCGTCGTGGCGCAGGTCTGCGCCGAACTCGGGATCGGCTGGGATGAGCGCTCGATCCTCGACGACCCCGAGCTCGAGCGGCGCTACAAGGAGCAGGTTCCGGTCACGTTCGTCGACGGCGCCCAGCACGACTTCTGGCGTGTCGACCCGTCCCGGCTGCGCCGCGCCCTCCACTGAGAACGTGTTGGGAAAGTGGCTACGAGGCCGCAGCTGGCTGCCAGGCTCGGCGGCCAGGGGCGGGTGCGAGTCGGCGGGTCATGAGTCCGATCATGGACCACTTGATCATGGCCTCGGCGTGTTCGGGGAGCCGTTCGTAGTCGCGGCCGAGGCGTCG
>JBBRVP010000043.1:0-31116 GCA_038246785.1 Jiangellales bacterium | reverse complement strand
GCCCCCTGCCTCGCGTGGAACGCCAGGCCGACCCTCCGGGCCGGCGTGTCGGCCGGGCGTTCCACTCGGTCATGTACGGCGGGAATCTGGGCGGCTCCCCGCCCGTTGGGCATCCTGGCGACAGCCTTTCGGGGCCCTCGCCGGGCGTCGGGCCGGGTAGCCCCGGGCCTCACCATCAGCCGCTTCGAGCGGCCACGCGCCGCGAGGCGCTCCCGGCCCGACGTCCTTCCCGTAATCCCCCCGTCACGTCCGCGGGCGCGCCACCGGCCGTGCATCGGCGACGATGGGGGGATGCGCCGACGACCGCTCCCCTCTGCTGCCGCGATCGCCGTCGCCGTGGCTCTCGCCGCCTGCGGGAGCGCGCCGGCCGCGACCAGCGCCGAGCCGTCGTCGGAGCCGCCGTCGACAGCCGCCCCGTCGGCGGCGGGATCTTCCGCTCCGCCAACATCGAGCGCACCCCGCCCCTCCCCGACCTCCTCGGCCGCGCTGGCCGATCAGCTGGACTTCTCCCTGCCGGGCGTCGGCGGCGGCACCGTCGACGGGAGCACGCTCGGCGGGCGCGACGTACTCGTGTGGTTCTGGGCACCGTGGTGCCCCACCTGCCGGGCCGAGGGACCGGCGATCGCCAAGATCGCCGCCGACTACCGCGGCCGGGTGAGCGTGCTCGGCCTCGGCGGGCTGTCGCAGGACACCGGCGCCATGCGCGACTTCGTCGCCCAGACCGGCACCGACGGCTTCCCGCAGGCCGCCGACACCGCAGGCGAGGTCTGGGCGGCGTTCGGCGTCACCTCGCAGTACGACTTCGCCCTCGTCGACGACTCCGGCGCGGTCGAAGTCATCCGTGGGCCGGTCGACCCGGACACCCTGCGCTCCCGGCTCGACGCGCTCGTCGCCTCCTGAGCACGCATGGACGCGCCGCTCGGGCTCGCCCTCGCCGCCGGCACGCTGGCCGCGGTCAACCCGTGCGGCTTCGCGTTGCTGCCGGCGTACCTGTCCCTGCTCGTCGTCCAGGGTGCGGGCGGCAGCCCGCTGTGGCGGGCGCTTCGGTTGTCCGCGGCGATGACCGCGGGCTTCGTGGGCGTGTTCGGTGCGTTCGGGCTGGCGGTCGTGCCGCTGACGCTGTCCGTGGAGCGGTACCTGCCGTGGGTGACCGTCGTCATCGGGGTGGCGCTGGTCGGGCTCGGCGGCTGGCTGCTGTCCGGGCGGGAGCTGCTGGTAGCCGGCCCGCGCGTCGGCCGCGGGCCGACCGGGTCGTTGCTGTCGATGCTGCTGTACGGGGCGGCGTACGCCATCGCGTCCCTGTCCTGCACGGCCCCGGTCTTCCTCGCCGTGGTGTCGAGCACGTTCCGCTCCGGCGGCGTGCTCTCCGGCCTTGCGGTGTTCGTCGCGTACGCACTCGGCATGGGTCTGGTGGTGACCACGCTGGCCGTTGCCGTCGCGCTGGCCGGCGACGGCGTCCTGGCCCGGGTGCGGCGGGTGCTGCCGTACGTCGGCCGGATCAGCGGGGGGCTGCTCGTCATCGCCGGCTTCTACGTCGCCTGGTACGGCGCCTACGAGCTGCGCGTCCTCACCGATGCCACCACCTCCGACCCGGTCGTCGACCGGGCGCTCGCGGTGCAGGGCGCGGTCTCGCGCTGGCTGTCCGACCTGGGCGCCTGGCCGGTGGTCGTCACGCTCGCCCTGCTGGTCGTCCTCGGGCTGGCCGTGGCCGGGGTCCGGAGGCGTGTGGGCGCCGACCGGGTCTGAGCGTTCACGCCAAGCCGCACGCCGCCAGCCGATCGGCCGGCAGGTCGGGGAAGGCCACCGGTTCCGCCGGAGGTTGCCCCGGCGCGGCCAGCCTCACCTCGTACCACGCCACGCTGTGCCAGGCGCCGAGCTTGTGCCCGACGTCATCGAAGACCGCGAAGCGACGGAATCCGGCCCGCTCGTGCAAAGCTTCGCTGGCCGGATTGGGCAGGGTCACCGCCGCGTACGCGTGCACGTAGGCCTGCTCGCGCAGCAGTGGAAGCAAGAACGCGTACAACGCCCTGCCGACGCCTCGACCGCGCTCGGGGGCGCCGACGTACGCCGAGACCTCGACCGACCAGCGGTACGCCGGCCGCGAGCGGTGCGGTCCTGCGTACCCGAAGCCGACCACGCGGCCGGAGCGCTCGGCGACGAGCCACGGCGTGCGCCGCAGCGTGTTGGCCATCCGCCGCCGCGTCTGCGCGGTGTCGGGTGCCACCTCCTCGAACGAGGCGGCCGTCCGCTCGACGACCGGGAGGTAGATCGCCGCGATCCGCTCGGCGTCACGGTCAGGGTCGGCGATCCGGACCGTGACCGCGTCGCCCGCGCTCACCCCCAGCCCAGCTCGTGCAGTCGAGTGTCGTCGATACCGAAGTGGTGCCCGACTTCGTGCAGGACGGTCGTCCGCACCTCGTGCACCGCCTCGTCGCGGCTGCGGGCCAGCCGCAGCAGCGGCCCGCGGAAGATCGTGATCGCGTCGGGGAGGCGGCCGCTGTACCAGCCGTCGCGCTGGGTCAGCGGCGTCCCCTCGTAGAGCCCGAGCAAGCGCGGCTCGTCGGGCGGTGGCTCGGGCGCGACGAGGACGACGACGTTGTCCATGACCCGGGTCAGCTCAGGCGGCAGGGTGTCGAGTGCCTCCGCGACAAGCTCCTCGAAATCGTCCGGCGCCATCTCCAACACCGCTCCAGTGTGGCCCGCGCCCGCCCGGGCCGACCGGACGGCCGACCGCGAGGCTGCTCTTCACCCCACATTCGTTACGGGAGTCGACCGGTGAGACGGCCTGGTGCGCCACAGGAGTCACTGGCGCCACGAATGTGGGTCGGAGCGGCAGGACGTGCCGGCCGGGGTGGCCGGCTCGGCGTGGCGAGCGGACGACTTGGAGTGGGGACGACCGACCCGTAGCCTTGGCCCGGTCCCCGAAGGCGCCGAGCCGCGGGCGCTACCGTGCGCCCGAGCCCTCATCGTCTAGTGGCCCAGGACGCCGCCCTTTCAAGGCGGTAGCACGGGTTCGAATCCCGTTGGGGGCACGAGGTCAGACCTCGGGTAGGGTTCGTCCCTGCGCCAGGTCCCGTGGAGCAGTTGGAGTGCTCGCCGCCCTGTCAAGGCGGAGGTCGCGGGTTCAAGTCCCGTCGGGACCGCTCGTCGCCCGCGGTCCTCGGTCTCGCCACCGGGGCTCGGGCGGCGTCCGGCCAGGTAGCTCAGTTGGTACGAGCGTCCGACTGAAAATCGGAAGGTCGACGGTTCGATCCCGTCCCTGGCCACAAGCCCAGCCCGGCCAACGCGACCGGCCCCGCCGACCCGGACGCTGTCGCGGACGAGATGGCCGCTGGCTAGGGTGGCGGCAGCGCGGGGTGCCATCACGTGGGTCGCCCCCGAACCACCCGAGGCGGCGCCATGCCAGCACCATCCCCGACCGAGATCACCGGCCCGGTCGACGTGGCGGTGATCCGCTTCGAGGGCAACCGGTTCAACGGCGACGTGGCTCCTGCCCTAATCGACCTCCAGGACAGCGGAGCCGTCCGGATCATCGACCTCGCCTTCGTGATCAAGGAGGCCGACGGCTCGTCGGCCGTGGTGGAGGTCGAGGACGCGGACGTGGCCGAGGCGTTCGCCCGGGTCGACGACCATCCGCTCGACCTGCTCAACGACGATGACCTCGACCAGGCCGCCGCGGGGCTCGAGCCGGGCACGTCGGCACTCGTCGTGGTCTGGGAGAACGTCTGGGCGGCGCGCCTCGCCGAGGCGATCCGCGAGTCACAGGGCCAGTTGGTCGCCCTCGAGCGCATCCCGCGCGACGTGGTCGTGAACGCCCTCGAAGCACTGGAACAGGAGTAGGCATGCGCAGAAGGATGGGACGGCCCGGGCTGATGGGCACCATGGCGCGTACGGCGGTGGTCGCCGGCACCGCGACCGCGGTGAGCGGCCGAGTGAGCCAGCGCTCGGCGCAGGGGGCGCAGCAGCAGGAGCAGCAGGCGGCGGCTCAGCAGCAGGCGATGGTGGACCAGGCGGCGGCCCAAGCGGCCGCGCAGGTGCAGGCGCAGAACGTGAGCGCGCAGCCCACCCCGACCGCTGCCGCGTCCGGCGACGACCGCATCGCCAGGCTCAAGGAGCTCGCCGAGCTCAGGACCGCGGGAGTGCTCACCGAAGAGGAGTTCGCCGCGGAGAAGGCAAAGGTCCTGGCCGGGTAGGCGACCGCGATGGACATCACCGAGCTGATCCTGCACGACCACCACGAGCAGCGACGCCTGTTCAGCTACCTCGACGACATCGACAGGTCCGACACCGAGGCGCTGAGCGCCGTCTGGACTCGACTCAAGATCTTGTTGGACGTCCACGCCGCCGCCGAGGAGGAGCTGTTCTACCCGCACCTGCTGAAGATCGGCACCGGGGGCGGCGGCGAGGACAGCGCTGCGAGCGAGACCAAGGACGTCATCAAGGACCACAACGAGATCCGCGACGCCGCCAGGGAGGTCGACCGGCACGAGGTCGGCACCGACGACTGGTGGCAGGCGGTGGTCGAGGCGCGGGAGGCCAACAGCGACCACATCGCCGAGGAGGAGCGCCAGGACCTCGCCGACTTCCGCCACCATGCGGACCTGCGGCTCCGCCACGACATCGCGGTCGCGTTCCTCACCTTCGAGGCCAGGCACGTCGGCGGCATCGACGCCCAGGACAAGGATCCCGATCGTTACGTCGCCGAGCAGAGCTGACCCTTCGGGCACACCGGTCCCTCACCCGCCCAGCGCCGCCGACACCACCTCGCGGGCCGCCTCCTGCACCTGCGCCAGGTGCTCGGGCCCGCGGAACGACTCCGCGTAGATCTTGTAGACGTCCTCGGTGCCGGACGGCCGGGCGGCGAACCACGCGTGCTCGGTGGTCACCTTCAGCCCACCGATGGGCTCGCCGTTGCCGGGTGCGGACGTCAGGCGCGCGGTGATCGGTTCGCCGGCGAGATCGGTCGCCGTCACCTGCTCGGGCGTGAGCTTGGCAAGGACCGCCTTCTGCTCGCGGGTCGCCGGCGCGTCGACGCGGGCGTACGCCGGGTCGCCGAAGCGTCCGGTGAGCCCGCGGTAGAGCTCGCTGGGACTGCGCCCGGTGACCGCGAGGATCTCCGAGGCGAGCAGCGCGAGCAGGATGCCGTCCTTGTCGGTCGTCCACACCGAGCCGTCGCGGCGCAGGAACGACGCTCCGGCGCTCTCCTCCCCGCCGAAGACGATCGACCCGTCGGCGAGCCCCGGCACGAACCACTTGAACCCGACCGGCACCTCGACGAGGTCGCGCCCCAGGTCCCCCACCACTTTGTCGATCATCGTCGAGGAGACCAGGGTCTTGCCGACCGCGGCCTCCGTCGACCACTCGGGCCGGTGGGCGCACAGGTAGGAGATCGCCACCGCGAGGAAGGCGTTGGGGTTGAGCAGTCCAGCGTCGGGCGTGACGACGCCGTGCCGGTCGGCGTCGGCATCGTTGCCGGTGGCCACGGCGTAGGAGGCGTCACCGCCGGTCATCCGCGCCACCAGCGAGGCCATCGCGTTCGGCGACGAGCAGTCCATGCGGATCTTGCCGTCGGTGTCGAGCGTCATGAACCGCCACGTCGGGTCGACCTCGGGGTTGACCACCGTGAGGTCGAGGCCGTGGCGCTCGGCGATGGCCGACCAGTAGTCGACGCTGGCCCCGCCGAGCGGGTCGGCGCCGATGTGGACGCCAGCCGCGCGGATGGCGCCGAGGTCGAGGACGGCGGGGAGGTCGTCGACGTACCGGCTCCGGAAGTCGTAGCGGCCGGTCCTGTCGGCAGCGAGGGCACGCTCGTACGGCACCCGTCGCACCCCGGTCCAGCCCGCCTCGAGCAGCGCGTTGGCCCGGTCCTGGATCCAGCCGGTGGCATCGGTGTCGGCCGGCCCCCCGGAGGGAGGGTTGTACTTGTAGCCGCCGTCGCGGGGCGGGTTGTGCGAGGGGGTCACGACGACACCGTCAGCGAGGTGGGCGCTGCGGCCGCGGTTGTGCGTGAGGATCGCGTGCGACAGTGCCGGCGTCGGCACCCAGCCGTCCCGGCTGTCGAGCAGCACGTGGACGTCGTTGGCGGCGAAGACCTCGAGCGCGGTACGGATGGCCGGCGCGCTCAAGGCATGGGTGTCGCCGCCGAGGAACAGCGGCCCGTCAACGCCCTGCTCCGCGCGGTACTCGCACAGGGCCTGGGTGATGGCGAGGATGTGCGCCTCGTTGAAGGCGCCGTCGAAGGCGCAGCCGCGGTGGCCGGAGGTGCCGAAAGCCACCCGTTGCGCTGGCTGTGACGGGTCCGGGACACGCTCGGCGTACGCCGCGAGCAGCGCGTCGACGTCGACGAGGTCCTCGGGGCGGGCCGGGGTGCCCGCGCGGGGATGAGCCATGCACCCTCCCAGCGACAGCGACGGGGCGCCACCGTATCCGGTGACGCCCCATCCCGACCCGTCGCGCAGGGGACACGACGGGGATTGCCTCAACCCTGCTCGGCGCCGTCCCCGCCGCCACGCTGTGCGGGAACCTGCCCGGCGAGCAGTGCCCGGACCTCCGTCTCGCGGTAGCGACGGTGACCGCCCAGCGTCCGGATGGAGCTGAGCTTGCCGGCCTTCGCCCACCGGGTGACCGTCTTGGGGTCGACCCGGAACAGCGCTGCGACCTCGGCGGGTGTGAGCAGGGCCTCGACGTCGGACACGCGTGCGACCATGACGCCCTCCCTCTGATCAGGGCCGGACCTTCCGACCCTCGTACGATATTTCACCGCACAAGGGCCGGAGTCGATAGCCGAAACGGAGTATTTGCCGCCCCCGCGCCGGCCTGGCGCCCGACCCGTCCCGGTTCGTCCCTCCGGGCGGCCAGCGAGACGGAACACCCCTGAAGCCTGTACCGTTGCTCCCACGAACCGATGTCACCCAGGTCCGGGGGCGTCCAGCCATCTGGCGACCCCGGTTTTGTGCGAGGGGGTCGACCCGCATGGGACGCGGCCGCGCGAAGGCGAAGCAGACCAAGGTCGCTCGTCGGCTCAAGTACCAGACGCTCGGTACGGACTTCGACGCCCTCCAGAAGGAACTCGCCGGCTCCGAGGACGCACCCGGGGCCGCGGAGGATCTCGAGGACGACGAGCCGGACGACGACGAGCCGTACGCCGGCTCCGGCGGCTACGACATCGAGGACGACGAGCCCGCCCCGCGAGGCCGCTGAGCCGCCCGAGGGACGCTCAGCCGGGGTGCTCGCCCCGCAGGCTCACCGGCTCCGCGCCGGCGACCACGCCCCCGGCCACCCACGCCGGCACCCCCCGCCTCCGCAGCAGCGCGACCGCCGCGCCCGCGTCCGCCGCGGCGACGACGGCCGCCATCCCCACTCCCTGGTTGAGGGTGCTCTCCAGGTCGGCCCGCTCCACAGCGCCGACCTCGGCGACGAGCCCGAACACCGGCTGCGGAGACCACGTCGCGCGATCGATCGTGGCGGTGAGCGCCGGTGGCAGCACCCGACCGAGGTTGGCCGCCAGCCCGCCGCCGGTGATGTGGCTCATGGCGTGCACGTCGATGTGCGGGTCGCCGGCGAGGGCGAGGCAATCCAGGGCGTAGATGCGGGTCGGCTCGAGCAGCTCCTGCCCGAGCGTGCGGCCGAGCTCGGGCACGTCGCGGTCGAGCGACCAGCCGGCATCGCTCAGCAGGACTTGGCGCACGAGCGAGTAGCCGTTGGAGTGCAGGCCGCTGGACGCCATGGCGACGAGGGCATCGCCGGCGCGGACACGCTGCGGCCCGAGCAGCTCGGCGGCCTCCACGACCCCCGTGGTGGCGCCGGCGACGTCGTACTCGTCCGGCTCGAGCAGCCCAGGGTGCTCGGCCGTCTCGCCGCCGACCAGCGCTGCGCCGGCGAGCCGGCACCCCTCCGCAACGCCGGAGACGATCGCCGCGATGCGATCCGGGACGACCCGGCCGCAGGCGATGTAGTCGGTGACGAACAGCGGCTCGGCCCCACAGACGACGAGGTCGTCGACGAGCATCCCGACGAGGTCGCGGCCGATGGTGTCGTGCACGTCCATCCGCCGGGCGATGTCGACCTTGGTTCCGACCCCGTCCGTGGAGGTCGCCAGCAGCGGGCGGCGGTAGCCCTTGAGCCCGGTCGCGTCGAACAGCCCGGCGAAGCCGCCGATGCCGCCGACCACCTCCGGGCGCTGGGCCCGGGCGATCGACGCCTTCATGAGCTCGACGGCGCGCTCACCGGCGGCGATGTCCACGCCGGCCGCGGCGTACGTCGTGCCCTGCTCGGCGCTCACGGGCAGCCAGCCTAGAGCCGCTACCGTGTCCCGATGCAGTTGCGCACCGGGCGACTGCTGCTGCGGCTGCCCACGGCGGACGACGACGCCGACGCGCTGGCGATGCTGCGCGACCCCGAGGTGATGCGGTGGAACCCAGCGCCGAAGATCGTCGACCTCACGAGCGCCCGCGAGTGGTGCCGCAGCGGTGCAGACTGGAGCGACGGCACGCACGCGACCTGGCACGCCGTCGACCCGGAGACCAGCCGGCTGCTCGCCAACTGCTCGGTGTTCGCCTTCGACGCCGACAACGCCACCGCCAAGATCGGCTACCGGGTGGCGCCGTGGGCGCGCGGTCGGGGGTTCGGCCGCGAGACGGTCGATGCGGTGGCGCGCTGGGCGTTCGCCGAGCGCGGGCTCGCCCGGCTCCAGCTCGAGCACGCCGTCGCCAATGTCGCGTCGTGCCGCCTCGCGCTCGCCGCCGGCTTCGCGCTGGAGGGGACGCTGCGCTCGGCCGAGGTCGGCGGCGACGGAGTGCGCTACGACGACCACGTGCACGGCCGGCTCGCCACCGAGCCCGCTGTCGCCGATTGGGGTGGGGGTCCCCAGGCACGGTAGGTCCGGGGTTGGGGTCTCCCGCCCCATTCGGCGAATGGGGTGCCCCTCCCCACGACGGCGCTACGGTGCGCACCGTGACGAGCAAGGTGTCGCGCGTCGGCGTGCTGCGCCTCCGCGTCCGCGCCCAGCAGCTCGACCGCGACACCGGCACGGTGGCGCACACCGGGCTGCTCGACGTCGGCGCGCAGGACACCGGCCCCGACGGCGGTCGGTGGGCCCTCGCGATCCGCGGCGTCGACGTCGACTCGCTCGACCCCGACGAGCTGGTGCTGCTGTGGACTATCCGCGGCGCCCCGCACTTCTACCGGCGCGCCGACCTGCCCAGCGTCGCCGCCGCCGTGTCGCCCTGGTCGGACGCCGACGCCGCCAAGCGGATCTTCGACGCCGCCAAGCCGCTCAAGGCGGCCGGCATCCCCACCCTGGAGGCGCTCGACGTGGTGGCCGCCGCGATGCGCAAGGCGGTCGCGACGCCGATGGTGAAGGGCGAGGTCAGCGCAGCCCTCACCGCCGTGCTCGACGAGCCCTACCAGCGCGACTGCCGGCCGTGCCGCACCCGCCATGTCCACGAGATGCCGTTCCGGCTGGCTGCCGTCCGGGCCGGCCTCGAGCTGGCGCCGGGGACCTCGCCGCCGGTGCTGAAGCCGGTCCCCGGATTTGCGCCGGCCGAGCGGGTCCCCGACCGGCTCGACGTCGTACGCGGGTACCTGAGGCTGCTGGGCCCGGCGACCCCGCAGCTCGTCGCCGGCTACCTCGACGCCCCGCTCGCCGAGGTCCGTGCCCACTGGCCTCCGGACGCCGCCGAGGTCCTCGTCGAGGGCGAGCGCCGGTGGGTGCTCGCCGGCGACCGGGTGGACGCCGTACGCCTGCTCGGCCCGTACGACGTGTTCCTCCAGGCCCGGGACCGCCCGCTGCTCGTGGCCGACCCGGCCCGATCCAAGGCGCTGTGGCCGGTGCTCGGCCGCCCTGGCGCCGTGCTGGCCGACAGCGAGCTCGTCGGCACGTGGAGGCCGCGGCAGTCGGGCAAGCGGCTCGAGGTCCTGGTCGACCCGTGGGCACGCCTGCCCGCAGCCACCCGGCGGGACGTCGAGGCGCAGGCCGAGCGGCTGGCTGCCCACCGTGGGGTCAGCCTGTCCGGTGTCCGCTACGCGGCCTGAGCGGTCGTGGGCGAAACGGCGAAGCACCAAGATCTCGCCAAGCCCCCCGGCGCGGCGTAGCCTCCGGCGCGGACAGGTGACCGCGACCCGGAAGGCGCGCCGTGGGACTCGAGGCCGGCATCCCCGCCGTACGCATCAACGACCCGAAATCGGTCGTGCAGGTGTGGGACGGCCACCACCGCGTCATCGGCACCCTCGGGCCTGACGACTACTACCACTCCAGCGCCGTCAACGTCGCGTGCATCCTCACCCGGCCCAACGGCCAGTGGTACAAGCTGTGGAACGCCGCGGGCATCGACCCCTCGGCCACGTCGGCGTACGTCTCGACCGCGCTCACCCACGTCATGCTGCCGACGCCCTACGAGATGGGGCCGTGCGAGGACACCGGCGACCAGCCGGGGCCGGGCACGTCCTGCCTGCGCAGGACCGCCGTGGGTGCGGGCATCGGCGGCGCAGCGCTCGCCGGCGCCACCTGGCTGTGGCGGCGGGGGGGTCGCGGCTGAGCGCACCGCGGCCGTGGCGGTCCCACCGGTACGCGCCGGCGGGCGGCACAATGCGAGCCGCGCCGCATCCCTTGGAGGCGAGGGGCCGGGGCGCCGACTGCGAGGTGGCATGCCCGACGGACCGGCAGCGAGGACGCGCCGGCAGGGACGGCGTGGCAAGCCTGGCTTGCGGCTGCCCGGCGTACGGGTGTTCTCCTCCGCAGCGGATGCCCGCCGCTCGCGCCGTCCGACCGACGTGCTGCTGCTCCTGGTCGCCGTCCTCGCTCTGCTGCCACTCACCCTGGCCGCCCCGGGCCCGACCCACCTCGACACCACCCTGACCCAGCTCGTCCACGACCTCGGCGGCGTCTGGGACTGGCTGTGGGGGGTCTCCTACGCGCTGGTCGCCCTGTGGCCGCTGCTGCTCCTGCTGCTCGCCGGCCTCACTCGAGGCCGCCGTGGCGTGGTGCTCGACGCCCTGGTGGCGGCGGCCGTCGCCCTCGTGCTGGCCATCGTCGTCGGACGGCTGGCCGGCACCGACCGCTCGGTCAGCCTCGGCGCGGTCGCCTCCACGGGACCGCCGCAGGTCTACGTCGCTGCCCGCCTGGCCTTGGCGACCGCCGTGGTCGTGGCGTGCTCTCCGCACCTCGCTGTGCCGCTCCGCCGGATCGGGCGGGTGGTCCTGCTGCTGGGGGCGATCTCCGGCGTCGCGCTGGGGATCGCGTTCCCGATAGGGGCGGCCGGCGGCTTCGCGGTCGGGGTCGTGGCGGGGGCGGTTGCGCACCTGCTGCTCGGCTCGCCGGGCGGCCACCCCCCGCCCGAGCAGGTCGCCCAGACGCTGGCCGAGCTGGGGGTGCATGCACGTGACGTCCGACCCAGCCGGGTGCAGGTGCCAGGGACGGTGCTGCTGCGGGCGGTCGGGGCCGCCGACGAGCCACTGGCGGTCCGCGTATACGGCCGCGACGCCTGGGACAGCCAGTTCCTCGGCTCGCTGTGGACGGCGGTGGTCCGCCGCGGGGAGCGCCCGCACTTGGGACGTTCCCGCCGCGGCCAGGTCGAGCACGAGGCGGTCGCCACCCTCCTCGCGGAGCGCGCCGGCGTCCCCGTTGCGCCGCTCGTCGCCGTCGGCCAGGGCGTCGACGGCGACGCCGTGCTGGTGACCCGCGCCGGAGGGCGACCGTTCGCCGGGCTCGAGCCGAGCGAGCTCGACGACACCCATGTCGTCGCCGGGTGGCGGGCCCTCACCCGGCTCCACGACGCCGGGATCGCGCACGGCCGGGTCGGCCTGCAGCGGCTGCTGGCCCTCGACGGCGGCGGTGCGGCGATCACCGACCTCGCCGACGCGGAGCTGGCAGCGCCACCAGACGCCCTCGCCGCCGACCGCGCCCGCCTGCTGGTCGCCACGGCGACCGTTGTCGGACGCGAGCGTGCGCTCGCTGCGGCGCGGGCCGTGCTCGGCGACGACGGCCTCATCGAGGTGCTGCCCTTCCTGCAGCCGGCCGTCCTCGATCGCGCCACCCGGCGGGCCGTGGGAACCGAGGCGTGGGACCTGGAGCAGCTGCGGACCGCCGCGGCCGAGGCATGTGGCGTCCAACCGCCGCCGCTGCAGCAGCTGCGTCGGGTGAGCCTGCGCTCGCTCGCCTTCGCCGTGCTGGGCACGCTGCTGGCGTACGTCCTCATCACCTGGATCGCCGGCGTCGACTTCAGCGCCATTGCGGGCGAGTTCGCCTCGGCGAACTGGTGGTGGCTCAGCGTCGCGCTGCTGCTCTCGCCGTTCGTGCAGGTCGCCTACTCCTTCTCCACACTCGGCGCTGCGAGCCGGCCGCTGCCCTACGGACCGGTGCTGATGTTGCAGTACGGCATCCAGTTCATCGCGGTGGCGCTGCCGTCGACGGCCGCGCGGCTGGCGCTCGAGGTGCGCTTCTTCGGTCGCTTCGGTATGGCCGCGGCCGCCGCGCTGGCCATCGGCCTCCTCGACAGCGTCAGCGGGCTCGTCGTGCAGGTCCTCCTCGTCGCGCTCATCGCGCTGACCGCCCTTCCGGGCCTGACGTCGCAGCTGCCCGGCAGCGGCGCATCATCGGCCTCCAGCGACGCCACGTCTCCGAGCCTCTTCCTCGTCCTGATCGCACTCCTGATCGTCGCCGCGCTCGGCGCTGCGCTGCTCCCGTGGTCCCGCCGGAGGATCCGCAGCCTGGTCCCGCGGGCCCGCGCCGTGCTCACGTCCCAGCGAGCCGCCGCACGCGACGCCCTGACGGTCCTGCGCCGGCCGGGCAAGGTGGCCGCGATGCTGGCGGGCAACCTCGGCGCCCAGGTCGTGCAGGCCGCGATGCTCGGCGTGTGCCTGCTGGCGTTCGGCGCGCACGCCCATTTCGCCCAGCTCGTGCTCGTCAACACGCTGGTGAGCCTGTTCGCCGGCCTCATGCCGGTGCCGGGCGGGGTCGGCGTCGCCGAGGCCGGCTACACCGCCTGCCTGCAGGCGATCGGTGTGCCGAGCTCCATCGCCATCTCGACCGCGCTGGCCTTCCGGCTCGTGACGTTCTACCTGCCGCCGCTGTGGGGCGCGGTCGCCATGGGGTGGCTCCGCCGCCGCCACTACGTCTGAGCCCCCGTGCCGGACGCGGGCCGCCGGCTCGGAGACGCGCGTGGCGATCCGGTCGACCAATGCCCACGCCGGTGGCAGCAGGGGCCGCAACGGCCAGCGCGTCGCACCGAACGTGGCCAGTGCTTCCACGCGTTCGGCTGCTCGCGTCAGATGCCCGGCTCGATGAAGACGACCCAGCGCCGACAGCACCTCGGCGTCGAGGTGGGCCGGCGCCGCTACCGCGTCAGCGGACGCGAGGACCTCGCGATAGTCCCCTGCCGCCGGGAAGTCGCAGATCAAGCCGACGACGACTGGTCGTGGGTGCCCTGCGTCGACTGCAGGCGATGCCGCAAGTCGTGCGGGGCATGTATGTCACGGTCGGCTGAGCGCGTCAGCGCCACCGGCGCCGGCGACGAGCGTCGACAGACCGTCCGCCGGGTCGAGTGCCGCCTCCTCGATCATCTCGTCGAGGCTGAGCTGCTGCTGCTCGAAGACGTCCTTGCCCATCATCAGCGATGGCGGCAGTGGCACCGGGTAGACGCCGTCGAAGCAGGCGCGGCACAGCTCACCCATCGGTTGCAGCGTCGCCGCGACGAGCTCCTCGAGCGCGACGTAGCCGAGGGAGTCGGCACCC
Source organism: Jiangellales bacterium (assembly GCA_038246785.1). Taxonomy (GTDB): domain Bacteria; phylum Actinomycetota; class Actinomycetes; order Jiangellales; family Jiangellaceae; genus JBBRVP01. The sequence goes on along the minus strand of JBBRVP010000043.1, from coordinate 17,387 downwards.
ACCGAGCGAGCGACCTCCGCCACCCCGAGCCCGTTGGCGATGAGCTCGGCCCGCGTGGCGAAGTCGATGCCGTAGAAGCACGGCCACTTCACCGGCGGGCTGGAGATGCGCACGTGCACCTCGCGGGCGCCGGCCTCGCGCAGCATGCGCACGAGTGCGCGCTGGGTGTTGCCGCGCACGATGGTGTCGTCGACGAGGACCAGCCGCCGCCCGGCCACGATCTCGCGCAACGGGTTGAGCTTGAGCCGGATGCCGAGTTGGCGAATGGTCTGCGAGGGCTGGATGAAGGTGCGTCCGACGTAGGCGTTCTTGACCAGGCCGATGCCGTACGGGATGCCGCTCTGCTCGGCGTACCCGACTGCCGCCGGCGTACCGGACTCCGGCACGGGGATGACGAGGTCGGCGTCGGCGGGGTGCTCGCGGGCCAGCCGCCGCCCGATCTCGACCCGGGTCGCGTGCACGCTGCGGCCGCGGATCTGGGTGTCAGGGCGCGCGAGGTAGACGAACTCGAACAGGCAACCCTTGGGATCGGGCTGCGCGAAGCGCCGCGAGCGCAGCCCGTCGGCGTCGATGGCGACCAGCTCGCCGGGCTCGATCTCGCGGACGTGCGAGGCGCCGACGATGTCCAGGCCACCGGTCTCGCTGGCGACGACCCAGCCGCGCTCGAGCCGGCCGAGCACGAGCGGGCGGATGCCCTGCGGGTCGCGGGCGGCATACAGCGTCGACTCGTCGGAGAAGACCAGCGAGAACGCCCCGCGCAGCTCGGGTAGCACCTCGGCGGCGGTGTGCTCGAGCGCGCGGTCGGGGCCGGACCCGAGCAGCGCCGTGATGAGCGCTGTGTCGGTGGTGTTTCCGTAGCGCAGTTCACCGACACTGGTCGAGCCGGCGCGCTCCGCGACGAGGTCGAGCAGGTCCGCGGCATTGGTGAGGTTGCCGTTGTGGGCCAACGCGACCGTGCCGGACGGGGTGTCGCCGAGCGTCGGCTGCGCGTTCTCCCAGCGACTGGCGCCGGTCGTGGAGTAGCGCGTGTGACCGACGGCGACGTGGCCCTGCAGTGAGCTCAGCGTGGTCTCGTCGAACACCTGCGAGACCAGGCCCATGTCCTTGTAGACGAGGATCTGGCGGCCGTTGCCGACCGCGATGCCGGCAGACTCCTGACCGCGGTGCTGCAGGGCGTACAGGCCGAAGTACGTGAGCTTGGCGACGTCCTCGCCGGGGGCCCAGACCCCGAAGACGCCGCACGCGTCCTGCGGTCGGCGCTCGGCGGGGTCGAGGTCGAGCGTCAGCCGTCCGTCGCCGCGGGCCACTCTCGAAGTGTACGGGGACGCCGCCTAGCCTCGTCCGTCGTGAGCGGTCTGCGGGAGACGACGTCCGAGCGGTTGCTGCACCGGCTGGCCCGCGCCCAGGTCGAAGGCCGGCTGCCCTCGGTCGTCGGCGGTGTCGTGCGCGGTGGAGCGCTGGCCTGGTCGGCGGGACGCGGCTCGGTCGGCGACGCCGAGCCGGACGCCGACGTGCAGTACCGCATCGGATCGATCTCCAAGCCACTCACCGCCCTGCTCGTGATGCGGCTGCGCGACGAGGGCCGCCTCGATCTGTGCGACGCCCTGGAACGGCACGTGCCGGGTACGCCGTTCGGCGAGCGCACCATCGCGCAGCTGCTCTCGCACACCGCGGGACTGCAGGCGGAGACCGCCGGGCCGTGGTGGGAGCGGACGCCGGGTGGGGGCTTCGGGTCGCTGGTCGGGTCGCTGGATGACACGGCGCTGCCCCACCGTGCGGGGCGGCGCTTCCACTACTCCAACCTCGGCTTCGCCGTGCTCGGCGAGCTGGTGGCGAGGCTGCGCGGCCGGCCGTGGGCCGAGTGCCTGGGGGCCGAGGTGCTGGGGCCGCTGGGGATGCGGCGTACGTCGCTGCGTCCGCAGCCGCCGGCCGCGGCGGGCTGGGCGGTACACCCGTTCGCCGACGTCGTCCTCCCCGAGCCCGAGCACGACGCCGGCGCGATGGCGCCGGCGGGGCAGGTGTGGTCGACCGTCTCCGACCTGGCGCGCGTCGCGGCTCTGCTCACCGGCGACAGCGGTGACGTGCTGTCCGCCGACACGGTGGCGGAGATGTGCGAGGCCATCGTCTGGGACGAGCCGGCGTCCGGGCCGCCGACCTCCGGCTACGGGCTCGGCGTCTCCGTGCAGTGGCTCGACGGCCGCCGGCTCGTCGGCCACGGCGGGTCGATGCCGGGCTTCCTCGCCGGCCTGCTGGTGGACCGGTCCTGCGGTGACGGCGTGGCGGTGCTCGCCAACGCCACCACCGGCATGGACGTGCGACTGCCGGTGGACCTGCTCGAGGTCCTCGCCAAGCACGAGCCGGTGCCGCCCGAGCCCTGGCGGCCGGCCGCGGACGTCGACGTGGCCGCTCTCGAACTGGTGGAGACGTGGTACTGGGGGCCACAGCCGCTGCTCGTGCGGCTGCGCGCCGACGGCCTGCTGCAGCTCAGCCCGCTGGACGGGCGGGACCGGGCGGCCCGGCTGCGACCACGCGGCGACGGCACCTGGGTGGGCCTCGACGGCTACTACGCGGGCGAGGGGCTGCGCGTCGTACGCCACCCCGACGGCACCGTCCGCCACCTCGACCTCGCCAGCTTCGTGCTCACCCGCACGCCGTACGACCCCGCCGCCGACGTCCCCGGCGGCGTCGACCCGGCCGGCTGGCGCTGAGCTACGGCTGCTCGGCAAGGCGCTGCAGCAGCAGCGCCTCCGCGATGCACGCGGTGCGCCACAGCCCGAGGTGCAGGCTCTCGTCGATGCCGTGCCAGCGGCTGGCCGGGTCTCCGGCGCCGGTCACGAGCACCGCGGCGTCGGGGAAGCGGCGGGCGAACTCGGCGATGAACGGGATCGAGCCGCCCACCCCGGCCTCGACGACCTCGTTGCCGTACGCCGCTGCGAACACCTCGCGCGCCAGGTCGTACGTCAGCCCGGACGTCTCCAAGCGGAACGGCGAACCAGCCGAGTGCGGCGTCACCGTGACCTGGGCGCCCCACGGCGCGTGCGCCTCCAGGTGCGTGCTGAGCGCCTCCTGCGCCGCGGCGGGGTCCGGCCCGGGTGCGAGCCGCAGGCTCACCATCGCGCGGGCGCGGTCGAGCAGGACGTTGGACGCGCCCTCCACCGACGGCGCGTCGATGCCCAGCACGGACAGCGCGGGGCGCGTCCAGAGCCGCTCCGGCACGGTGCCCGAGCCGATGAGCTCGACACCGGGCAGCGCCCCGGCGTCGGCGAGGAACGTGTCGGGCTCCACGTCGGGCGCGTCCGAGTCCGCGGTGACCAGGCCGGGCACCGCGACGTCGCCGCGCTCGTCGTGCAGCGTGGCGAGCAGCCGGCACAGGGCGGTGAGCGCATCGCCGAGCGGGCCGCCGTACATGCCGGAGTGCACCGGCCGCTCGAGCATCCGCACCTCGACGTAGCAGTCGACGAGGCCGCGCAGGCTGGTCGTGAGACCGGGGACGTCCACGGCGGGGTTGGAGGAGTCGGCGATGACGATGACGTCGGCGGCCAGGGTCTCCTGGTGCTCGTCGAGGAGGGCGGCCAGCGTCGGCGACCCGGACTCCTCCTCGCCCTCCACGAGCAGGGTCACTCCCACCGGCGGCCGGCCGGCGAAGGCCCGCAGCACCGCCAGGTGCATGGCGACGCCGGCCTTGTCGTCGGCGGTACCACGCCCGTAGAGCCGCCCCTCGCGTTCCACCGGCTCGAACGGGTCGCTCGTCCAGTCCGCCACCGGCCCGGTCGGCTGCACGTCGGCGTGGCCGTAGAGCAGCACGGTGGGCGCACCGGTCGGCGCCGGCCAGCGGGCGATGAGCGCCGGCTGGCCGCCTGGCGACTGCACCACTCGTACGTCGTCCGCCCCGGCCTCCCCCGCGAGGCGCGCCACCTCCTCGACCGCCCGCCGCACGTCGTCCGGTCGGGCGTTGGCCGGGGAGATCGACGGGATGCGCACCAGGGCCTCGAGGTCCGCCCGAGTCTCCGGCAGGACGCGGTCGATGGCCGATCGGACGTCGATGTCGGGCATGGCGCCGGACCCTACGCCGCCGCGCCCGTGCGGGCTGGACCTGCTCGGCCGGGCGGGGGGCCACCCTCCCCCATGAATGGGGTGGGGGTCCCCCACCCCAGTCCTACCGGGGTTGGGGTCCCCCGCCACGATTGGGGAATGGGGTGCACCTCCCCACCGACGCGGTCGCGGAGCTCATCGGGTGGTTCTACGACGTCAGGAGCCGACGCTCGCTCGGGCGATCGGCGACGCCTTCGACCTCGACCTGTAGTTGCCGAGCGCCAAAAAATCCCCATGTGGGGGCCCTACGCGCCCGTCAACCAGTCGGTATGCGCCAGCGTAGGGGAGGCTGGACGCCGTGGACGCCCGCCTCACCGCCGTACCCGTCGTGGCGTCCTTCGCCCAGTCGGTGCAGCCGATCGTCGCGGCGGTGGCGGTGTACGCCGGCGGGTCGCTCGCCACCGGGGACTACCAGCCCGGCCGCAGTGACCTCGACCTCGTCGCCGTCGTCGAGCGTCCGCTCGACCGCACGCGCCAGCGGTCCCTGACCGCGCTGCACGAGCGCCTGATCGCCGTCGAGCCGGCGGCGGCGAAGCTGCACTGCGTCTACGTCCCCCGGTCAGAGCTGGCGGACGTGGCGGCGGCGCACCTCACCTGGGCACACGGCGAGCTGTTCCGCCGAACCGTGGAGCGCCATCGGGCGTGCCGAGCTGCTGGCTGGGGGGATCACCGTGTTGGGCCTGCCGCCAGCGGTCCTGGTGCCCGACGTCGACCGCGGCGGGCTCGCGGCCGCCGCACGGGGGGAGCTGGACGGCTACTGGCGGGGCGCCCTCCGCAAGCCGTGGCTGTGGTTGCGCGACGTCTACGTCGACCTCGGGCTGCTCACGCTCGTCCGGGCCGAGGCCACGCTGCGTACGGGACGCCTCATCACCAAACGGGAGGCGATCGACCGGCTGCCCAGTCTCGGGGTGGGGCCCGAGCTCGCCGACGAGATCGCCCGGCGGCGACGGGGTGAGCCGGTCCGCGTGGATGCGTGCGGGAGGGTGGCCCGCGCCCGCGCGGCGCGGAGCCCGAGCACGTACATGCCGGTGCGCTCAGCGAGGGGTGGCCCGCGCCCGCGCGGCGCGGAGGGTGATGAGGGCGGGGCTGCGCGCGCTGACCTGACGCTGGCTGTGCCACCGACAGAGGACACTGCTCGCATGGCCGGCAAACGCAGCGCGGGCGTCCTGCTCTACCGGCGCGCCGGGTGCGGGCTCGAGGTGCTCATCGCGCACATGGGCGGACCGCTGTGGGCGCACAAGGAGAACTCCGCCTGGTCGGTGCCGAAGGGCGAGCCCGAGCCGGCCGAGGAGTTGGCCGACGCGGCGCGGCGGGAGTTCGCCGAGGAGCTGGGTCTGCCAGCGCCCGACGGCGAGCTGGTCCCGCTGGGCGAGCTGCGGCAGCGCAGCGGCAAGGTCGTCACGATCTGGGCGGCCGAGGGCGACCTCGACGTCCAGCGCATCGTCCCGGGCACGTTCCCGATGGAGTGGCCGCCGCGCTCCGGGCACATCCAGCACTTCCCGGAGATCGACCGGGCCGCCTGGTGCACCCTCGACGAGGCGCGCCCGCGGCTGGTCGCCGGGCAGCGGCCCTTCCTCGACCGCCTTGCCGAGCGGCTCGGCTGAGCCGTGGTTCGGGTCAGGCGAGGGGCAGCAGCGCCGACAGGTCGGCCCGCGACCCGCTCGCGCGCACCCGCCCCGAGCCCAGCGCGTCCGACCAGCCCAGCCAGCCGGTGACCAGCGCGAGCCAGGTCGTGGCGTCGGTCTCCACGACGTTGGGCGGGGTGCCGCGGGTGTGCCGCGGCCCCTGGACCGCCTGCACGACGCCGTACGGCGGCACGCGCACCTCGACGCTGCGCCCGGGCGCCCGGGCGGCGAGCTCCTCGAGGCTCCAGCGGACCGCCATCCGCACCGCGGCTCGGTCGACGCCGCCCGGTTCGGCCCGCCAGGCCTCGAGCGCGGCCCGTCCCTCGGCGGCGTCAACGCGGCGTCGGGGCGGCACGGCGCCACGCTACGGTCACAGCCCGGGCGCGCCCCAGACGGCGAACCAGCGAGTCACGTCGGCCTCCCACGGCAGCTCGTCACCCACCACCCCGCGCACCTGCAGCTCGAGGGCGTTGTCGCGCCGCTGCTCGGACCCGGCCGCGGGCGCGAACGGGTAGAACGTGCCCTGCTTGTAGAGGTAGACCAGCCCGAGCGCGCGCCCGTCGTCGGCGCGGAACCCGACGACCGAGCACAGCAGGGCCGGCCCGAAGCCGTCGGCCTCCAGCGAGGTGTTGACGGCGTGCAGGTCGGTGACCAGGCCGGTCAGGTCGCCCGCGTCGTGCTCGAGGCGCAGCCAGGACCAGCCGTACTCGTCGGTGCTCAGCTCCGGCCGCGTTCCTTCGAGGAGCGCGGAGACGGTGTCCTCGAGCCGGTCGAACGCCCCGCCCTCGGCCCCCCGGTAGCAGACGGCAGCGGCGCCGGTCGGGCGCAGCCCGGTGCCGACCTCGAGCGTCAGCGCGGCCGACGGCACGGCGAACAGCGCGTCGAGGTTGGGGCGCTTGGGCTTGCTGCGCCCGAGCAGCGTGTCGAGCAGTCCCATCAGGCGGGTCCGCCGAGCTCGGCGGACAGCCGCGCGAGCTGGGCGAGCCGCTTCTCCAGCGGCGGGTGGGTGGCGAACAGCGCGGCCAGGTCGGCCTTGCCGGTGGCGGCCGGGAAGAAGAAGAACGCGTTGTACGGCTGCGCGGCACGCAGGTCGCGGTTGGGGATGCGCGCCATGTCCCCGGAGATCTTCGTCAGCGCGCTCGCCAGCACGGCCGGCTGCCCGGTCAGGATCGCGCCGGCCCGGTCGGCGGCCAGCTCCCGGTAGCGGGACAGGATGCGGGTGAGCAGGAAGCTCACTGCGTAGACCACGATCCCGACGAGGGTGGCGACGAGGAAGATCACCGCGCTGTTCTGGTCACGCCCGCGGCGGCCCATCGAGCTCCACATCGCCGAGCGGGCCAGGAAGCCGGCCAGCACGCCCACCGCGGAGGCCACCGTCATGACAGTGACGTCGCGGTGGGCGACGTGGGAGAGCTCGTGGGACAGCACGGCCTCCAGCTCGCGCTCGTCGAGCCGGCCCATCAGGCCGGTCGTCACGCAGACCACCGCCCGCTCGGGGCTGCGCCCGGTGGCGAACGCATTGGGGATGGCTATGTCGGAGACGGCCACACGCGGCTTCGGCATGTCGGCCAGTGCGCAGAGCCGGTCGACGATCGCGTGCAGCTGTGGCGCCTGCGCCGGGGTGACCTCGTGGGCCCGCATCCCGCGCAGCGCGAGGCTGTCGGAGAAGTACCACTGCGCCCACAGCAATCCGATCGGCAGGACGAACGCGATGATCGCCGCGCCCACCCCGCTGCCGGCCCCGCCGAAGATCCACCACACCACGGCGGCCAGCCCCAGGTAGAGCAGGAACAGCAGCACCATCGTCGTGCCCATCCGCACGGACAGGCCCCGGTCGGGACGGAATCGCGTCTGCACGTTGGCTCAACTCCCGGGGACGGGGGCCGTGTTCCGCACACGGCTGCGGGCCCGCCCGGCGACCATTGTCGCCGGACGGGCCCGCAGCCGTTGTCGGGAGCTCAGTAGTCGTATCCGATCGAGGAGACGAACGCCTCCCCCTTCGGCGACCCGACACCGGTGATGTCGTCGTAGCCCCGCCGGGCGCGCAGGATCGTGTCGTTCTTGGCGTCGATCGTGCGCAGCGAGGTCACGGTGCCGTCGGCGTCGTCCACGCCGTTGACGTAGTCGACGCGGACGAGCGCCTTGCCGTTGACTCCGCGGGGGTCGTACAGCGCACGGCTGCCGCGCCTGCTGTCATACAGCTGGTAGATCGCCGGGTTGGCGAAGCCGTGCGGACGCCCGTAGACCTGGTCGGCGATCGCCATGACCCCCGCGAACAGCGGGCTGGACAGGGACGTGCCGCCGATGCGGTACTCGCTGTACTTCACCGTGCCGTCGGGGAAGGTCTGGGTCTCCCCGACGAGCATGCCGGTGGTGGGGTCGCCGACCATCGAGATGTCGGGCACGACCCGGCCGGCCGGGCCGTAGCGCTTGGCCAGCGACGCCGGGACGACGCCCTGCTGGTACCAGGGCTCGGCGAAGACCCGGCTGGTGCCGCCGCCGCCGCCGTAGAGGTAGTTGCCCGGAGGGGGCGGCGTCCAGGCGCCGTCGACGAGCGAGGACCGGCTGGTGCTCCACCCGGTCTCGAACAGCCGCTGGTCCTTGCGACCGACGGCCAGCGAGGTGCCGCCGACGGCCGTCACGAGCGGGCTGTTGGCCGGTGCCTGCACGGTCGGGGTGCCGTTGTTGTCCGCGGCGCCGTCACCGGAGTCACCGGAGGAGAAGTACATCCCGATGCCCTGCAGGGCCGCCTGGAAGAAGACCTGCTGGTAGACCCGGTCGAGCTGGGCCGAGCCGTTGCTCTCGTCGGTGCCGCCCCAGGAGTTGGTGACGATGTCGGCGAGGTGCCGGTCGACGACCTTGTTCAGGGTGCGGGCGAAGTCGGCGTTGTCGCAGGAGCGGGAGGCGACGTACGTGACGTTGGCGCCGGGCGCCATGGCGTGCACGGCCTCGACGTCGAGGGTCTCCTCGCCGTACCAGCCCTGCTCGCCGCACAGGTCGCCGTTCACCGTGTCGTCGTAGCCGTAGCGGTAGGAGTTCGGCAGCACCTGCCGGAGCTGCCTGCGCTCGAATGTCGGCTGGCCGTGGCGGCGGGCGTAGGTGTTGGCGTCCTGGCGGATGGTCGGCGCGGCGTAGGCGTCGGTGATCGCCACGGTGACGCCGCGGCCGTCGAAGTGCTGGGCCACCGAGCGGCTCAGGCCGTAGGCGCCCTGCAGCTGGGCGGGGACGTAGCCGCACGGGGCGTAGGGCTGCTTGGAGCCGTAAGCCCTGGGCAGCGTCGTCGCGACCTTCTCGCCGTAGTAGGTCGAGCACGGCGGCGCGTTGACGAACGCGTCCGGCGGCGGCGCCTGCGTCGTCGCGCGGGTCCGGGTCGGGCGCGCGGTCCGGTCGGCACCGGCGCGCCGGGGCGCCATCAGCTGGCTGTGGCTGGCCAGCCCTGACACCGCGATCACCTGGCCGGCGAGCGCGCTCGGCAGCGTCGGCGCGCTCGATGCGGCGCGCAGCCGGCGGCCCTCGAGGCGGTACTCCTTGAGGGACGTGGCAAAGGCTCGCTCGGCCTGGTCCACACTGCCCGTGGCGGCCACGTAGCTGTGGTTGGCCGGGACCTCGCTGGTCCGCAGCCCGTACGTCCGCAGGTACGAGCGGACGGCGCTGACTGTCGCCGTCGTCGGGGCGTAGCGCGCCCGGAACTGGGCCGGCGTGAGGTAGTGCCCGTAGGAGGCGCTGCGCGGGTCGGTGACGGCCCGCAGCTGGGCGCTCAGCGCAGCGGTGTCGCGGTCGGCGAGATAGACCTTGACCTCGACCTGCTGGCCGGCTGGCGCGTCGGCCACCGGACGGGCGCCGCGTACGGCGGAGGGCTGGGCGTTGGGTACGGCTACCCGGCCCGAGCGCGGAGCGGCCGACGCGGGACCTAGCCCGGCGAGGGGTGTCGCCAGGACGGTGGCCGCCGCCACCACGGCGAAGCTGTGACGAGGACGCATCGATGCGGACCTTTCGTCGAGGAGTACCGCGGTCGCGGCTCGCACATCACAGCCGAGCGGTGGGACGGGGACAAGAGGACACTTGTTGCCAACTACAACGATGGCAGCGACCGGCCGAGGATGCGCGTACCTCGGGGTTGCAACCGGCCGGGTTCAGCCGCCGAACGTCGCTGAGAGCGTGCGCTCGTGCACGGAACGCAGCTCTTCCAGCGGGATGCGGAACAGCCCCTGCACGTCGAGCGCGCCTCTCTCGTCGTCAGCACCGTCGTCGACGACGCCGATACGGACGTGTGGGAACCGCCGGGCGGTGCACATGTCGGTGAAGCGCACCTCCTCGCTACGCGGCACGGCGACCACGGCGCGGGCAGTCGACTCCGAGAACAGCGCGACGAACGGGTCGATCTCGTCGGGCAGCCAGACCCGCGCGCCGACGCCGTAGCGCAGGCAGCCCTCGACCAGCGCCTGGGCGAGCCCGCCGTCGGACAGGTCGTGCGCGGCGTCGACGAGGCCGTCGCGGGAGGCGTTGACCAGGATGTCCGCGAGCTGCCGCTCGGCGGGGAGGTCGACCCTGGGCGGGAGTCCGCCGAGGTGTTCGTGGACGGCCCAGGCCCACTCCGATCCGCCGAGCTCGTCGCGGGTCTCGCCGAGCAGGTAGAGCACCTGCCCCGGCGTACGCCATCCGCTCGGCGTCCGCCGACCCACGTCGTCGAGCACGCCGAGCACCCCGACGACCGGGGTCGGGTGGATCGCGGTGACGCCGGTGGAGTTGTAGAAGCTGACGTTGCCGCCGGTCACCGGGACGCCGAGCGCCGCGCACCCGTCGGCCAGCCCGCGGACCGCCTCGGCGAACTGCCACATCACCGCCGGGTCCTCCGGTGAGCCGAAGTTGAGGCAGTCGGTCACCGCCAGCGGTCGGGCGCCGACGGTGGCGACGTTGCGGTAGGCCTCGACCAGGGCGAGCTGCGCACCCGCGTAGGGATCGAGCGCGCCGTACCGGCTCGGGCAGTCCAGCGACAGCGCCACGCCGAGCCCGCTCTGCTCGTCGACGCGCACCACGCCCGCGTCGTCGGGCATCGCCAGCGCGGTGTTGCCCATGACGTAGCGGTCGTACTGGTCGGTGACCCATGCCCGCGACGAGAGATTGGGCGAGCCGGCCAGCTGGAGAACGGTGTCCCGGAGCTGCTCGCCGGTGCGCGGTCTGGCCAGCCGCTGCGGGCCGTCGCTCTGCCGGGCGTCCAGCCAGTCCGGACGGGCGTACGGGCGCTCGTACACCGGACCCTCGTGCGCCACCGTGCGCGGCGGCACGTCGACGATCACCTCGCCGTGCCACTCCACGACCAGCCGGCCGGTCGCGGTGACCTCGCCGACAACCGTGGCGAGGACGTCCCAGCGGCGGCAGACGTCCATGAACGCGGCGAGGCGCGCCGGGGTGACGACCGCCATCATGCGCTCCTGCGACTCGCTCATCAGGATCTCCTCGGGGCGCAGCGAGGCATCGCGCAGGGGGACCCGGTCGAGCCACACGTGCATGCCGCCGTCGCCGGCCGAGGCGAGCTCGGAGGTCGCGCAGGACAACCCGGCGCCGCCGAGGTCCTGGATGCCCTCGACGAGCGCGGCGCCGAACAGCTCGAGGCAGCACCCGATGAGCACCTTCTCCGCGAACGGGTCCCCGACCTGCACCGCAGGGCGGCGGCTCGGGCCGCCCTCCTCGAACGTCTCCGACGCCAGCACCGACACCCCGCCGATCCCGTCGCCGCCGGTGCGCGCGCCGAACAGCACCACGTGGTTGCCGAGGCCCCTGGCGCTGGCCAGGTGCAGGTCCTCGTGCCGCAGCGCCCCGACGCACAGCGCGTTGACCAGCGGGTTGCCCTGGTAGCAGGGGTCGAAGCCGACCTCGCCGCCGATGTTGGGCAGCCCGAGGCAGTTGCCGTAGCCGCCGACGCCGGCCACCACGCCGGGCGCGATGTGGGCGGTGTCCGGGTGGTCGATGGCACCGAAGCGCAGCGAGTCCATCACCGCGACCGGGCGCGCGCCCATCGCGATGACGTCACGCACGATGCCCCCGACGCCGGTCGCCGCGCCCTGGTAGGGCTCGACGTAGGACGGGTGGTTGTGCGACTCGACCTTGAACGTGACAGCCCAACCCTGCCCGATGTCGACGACCCCGGCGTTCTCGCCGATGCCGGCCAGCGTCTTGCCCAGCGGGGTCTCCTGCGGCAGCTCGGCGAAGCGGCGCAGGTGCACCCTGCTCGACTTGTACGAGCAGTGCTCGCTCCACATCACCGAATACATCGCCAGCTCCGCGGACGTCGGGCGGCGGCCGAGCACGTCTCGGATGCGCGCGTACTCGTCGTCCTTCAACCCCAGCTCGCGCCACGGCTGCTCGACCTCCGGCGTCAGCGCGGCGTGCTCGACGGTGTCGACGATCGGCGGCGCGGCGGTCCCGGTGCTGCCTCGCTGCTGCTGCACGCAGGCAACCGTACGGGCGGCGGCGCGAGGTTCAGCACGGCGCCTCTCTTCCGACACAACGCCGGTCGCGTCGACCCCTCATGCCGATGACAGCGAGTTCTTCCGGCCTCGCCTCGGACGCGATGAAGCGCCACAATTGTGGTCATGAGTGTTGAGCCGCTTCGGGAGGTCCGGGACCACTTCAGCGACGTCATCGACCGGGTCGAGCGTGAGCACGAGCGGGTCACGGTGACCCGTCATGGGCGAGCCGCGGCGGTGATCGTCAGCCCGGAGGACCTGGCCGAGCTCGAGGAGACCCTTGCCGTCCTCAGCGACCCCGAGGCGTTGGCGGACATCCGCGAGGCGGATGCCGCGTTCGCCGCCGGCGACGCCGTCCGCGGTGCCGACGCCGTTCGTGCACTGCGGCAGTGAGTGAGGTCGAGCCGTATGAGCTGGTCCTGACCCCCGCCGGCGGTCCGGGCGATCCGGTCGGGGCCTTCCCGAAACCGTGGCGGCGGCGGTGATCGAGTTCCTGACCGGGGCGTTGGTGGACAACCTGCGCCGCGTCGGCAAGCCGCTGCGTGCGGACGTGGCAGGCATCCACTCAGCCCGGCGAGGGACCTACCGAGTCCTCTACCGGATCAACGACGCCCTTCATGAGGTGGTCGTTCTCCGCATCGACCACCGACGCGAGGCCTACTACCCCCGTTGATCGCTGCTGCTGCGCATCGCGAGAGTGACGGTTCCCAGGTGGCGGCACAGCGGCGGAGTCGACGACGAACGTCCCGTTCTTCACAGTGCCTCGAGGGCCCGAACGGTGACGGCACGACGGAGCCTGCCACGCCAGCCACGACCTGGGAAGTGGTCGCTAGCCTGCCGCCGGCGGCGCCGCCACCGCCCTCGCCCGCTCGACCGCAGGAGAGACTCGATGATCTTCATCACCGCCAGGTTCCGGGTGCTGCCGCAGGACGCGGAGCGCTGGCCGGAGATCACGCAGGGGTTCACCCGCGCGACCCGCAGCGAGCCTGGCTGCCTGTGGTTCGAGTGGTCGCGCAGCGTCGACGACCCCGCGGTGTACGTGCTCGTGGAGGCGTTCCGCGACGAGGCGGCCGGCGCCGCGCACGTCCAGTCGGATCACTTCAGGCAGGCGCAGGGCGACCTGCCGCCGCACCTGGCAGAGACGCCGCGGATCGTCAACTTCGCGGTCCCCCAGGACGACTGGTCGCAGCTCGGAGAGCTGGCGGTCGCGGACCGCTGATGCACGGTGAGGTCGGCGCCCAGCTCACGGATGCGCTGCGTCCTCACACAGGCTGCCCTTGCCACATCGCCTCAGGCCAGACCTGGACGGGTGCCTGCCCGCTCGTCGAGCGCGGCCCCGAGCAGCGCGTGTGACGACTCCAGCATGAGCTCGGCTGCCTCGTCACGGGAGAGCCCGGCGATGTCGGTGAGCCAGACCAAGGACTCGATGCCGGTCGCGGACCGGATCGCCACCGCCAGCCGATGCCGGTCGACGTCGGGACGGCTCATCTCCAGCGGCTCCAGGGCCTCCTCCAGCCAGCCGATGGCCCGCCCGCCTCGCAGCGGAGGCTGCTCGGCGCCCGGGTCGAGGGAGAGCCGGAGCGAAGCGCGCAACATCGGCTCCCAGTCGAGGGTGAATCGGATGGCGGCCCGGACGGTGAGCTCGACCCTGGCCTCGACGTCGGCCGGCGCCGGGTCGGGAAGCAGCGAGCGCCGGCCGATCTCCGGGAGGGCGGCGGTGAGGAGGGCGCGCTGGTTGGGGAAGTAGCGGTACGCCGTCGTACGCGACAGCCGCGCCGCCGCGGCGGCCGCCTCCACAGCCGGCGAGGTGCCAGCGCTGAGCAGCCGCCGGGTCGCCTCCACCAGAGCATCCCGGGTCCGCGCCTTCTGATCCCGACGGCCGGTCGCTTCATATGGCACTGCCATACCCATCATGGTACGCTCGTCCCATGAGAGGCTGGGGTAGCGGCGCGCCGCCCCCTGGCCAGGCCGTCCCCAAACAGCCGCGAGGCGCAGCATGAGCGACGACCCCTGCACTACCGACCCCGACCTCTACTCGGTCGTCTTCGAGAACGACCGGGTCAGGGTGCTGGACTTCCGCGATCGTCCGGGCGAGCGCACCCACCCGCACCGGCACCCTGACAGCGTCATGATCACGCTGACCTCGTTCCGCCGGCGGCTGCGCGCGGGCGGACGGGAGGCGGAGGTCGACCTGGTCGCCGGACAGGTGCGCTGGCTCGACGCCCAGGAGCACTCCGGCGAGAACATCGGCGACAGCGAGACCCACACGCTGTTCGTCGAGCTGAAGGAGCCGTCGCGATCCTCGCGTCCGGCGGCCGAGCCGAGGCTGGGGCCGTCCGAAGCCTGACTGTCGCATCGGGTCTGCCGCGTCGGGGCCTTTCAGCCGTCGGAGATCTCCACCAGCGCGCCGCACGCCTCCGCCAGCAGAATGGCGCCGCCGAGGTCCACCTTCGTGCCGCGCAGCCTGGCGCTGCTCAGGTCGGCGCCGTGCAGGAACGCGCCACGCAGGTCGGCGCCGTGCAGGAGGCTGTCGCGCAGGTCGGCGCCTGACAGGTCGCATCCCCGCAGCGACGTGCCAGTCAGGTCAGCCCCGGAGAAGTCCGCCTCCTGCAGCCCCAGCCCGACGAAGTCGATCCCCGCCAACCGGGCATGTCTCATGACCACCCCACGCCACTGCCCGCCGCGCACGGTCAGCGGGCGCAGCGTGCACTCCGTGAAGGTCGACCCGGCCAGCTTGCAGCCGTCGAACGTCGCGCCGAACAGCGACGTCCGGCGGAACTCGCAGGCGACGAACGCCGAGCTGGTGTGGGTAGACGCGTTCAGCTGACAGCCGGCGAACGTGCAGGACTCGAAGCTGACGCCCTGGCTGACCGCCTCGGTGAGGTCCACGTCGCGGGACGTGCACCCGCGGTACGTCCCGCCGGCCAGGTCCCGCCCGTACCAGTCCAGGTCCCTGAACGTCTCCTCGTCAAAGCTCGCGTCATCGCCGCTCATGTCGGCACCCTCGCACGGTCGATTCCGTGCCCCGTCGCGTGTCGTCCTTGGCCGGATGGGTTGGCTCGTGATGAAACTCAGCGGTGGGGCCACTTCCGACGTCGGTAGACGTCGGCGCGGTGCTGGACGGCGACGATCTCAACCGCGTGGCCCGCTTCGTCGATCGAGTAGATGACGCGGTAGCCGCCGCGGCTCCTGACCCGAGGAGTCAGCCTGCCATCGCGGCGAGCACCGAGATGAAGAACCGCTGACCGTCCGTGCCGGACGTCCCGCTGCGCGGGTCGGGACCGTAGAGCGGCTCCACGGCGTGTTCGGGGTGCGGCATGAGCCCGACGACGTTGCCGCGCGCGTTGCTGACTCCGGCGATGTCGCGGTAGGAGCCGTTGGGGTTGCCGCCGACGTAGCGGACGGCAACCCGCCCCTCGCCCTCGAGCTCGTCGAGGGTGCGCGCGTCGGCGACGTACGCCCCCTCGCCGTTCTTCAGCGGGATCACCACCTCCTCACCGGGCGCGTAGCCGGAGGTCCACGGAGTGTCGGCGCGCTCGATGCGCAGCCGCTGGTCGCGGCAGACGAATGTCCGCGAGTCGTTGCGGATCAGGGCTCCAGGGAGCAGATGCGCCTCGCACAGCACCTGGAAGCCGTTGCAGATGCCGAGCACCGGCAGCCCTCGCTCGGCCTCGCGCACCACCTCGGCCATGACCGGCGCGAAGCGGGCGATGGCGCCGCAACGCAGGTAGTCGCCGTAGGAGAACCCGCCGGGCAGCACCACGGCCGCGACGCCGCGCAGGTCGTGGTCGGCGTGCCAGAGCGGTACGGGTTCCGCACCGGCGAGGCGCAGCGCACGGGCGGCATCGCGGTCGTCCAGCGAGCCGGGGAAGCTGACCACGCCGACCCTCACGCCGAGATCCCGGACGGCTCCACGTGCAGCGACCAGTCCTCGATCACCGGGTTGGCGAGCAGCGTCGCCGCCACCCGCTCCACCTCCGCGACGGCCTCCGGCGTGGCCGCACCGGCGAGCTCGACCTCGAAGCGCTTGCCCTGGCGTACGCCGCGGACGCCCTCGACCCCGAGCCGCCCGAGCGCGCCGAGGACGGCCTGCCCCTGCGGGTCGAGGATCTCCGGCTTGAGCATGACGTCGACGACGACGACGGCCACGGCGAGGGCTCCCGGGAGGGCGGCGGAGTACGGAAGCGGGCGGCACTCAGCGTACCGACGGCTGTCCGTGGGCAGGCTGGGCGCCATGCGCATCACCCACCTCGGCCACTCCTGCCTGCTCGTCGACGTCGCCGGCACCCGGCTGCTGCTCGATCCCGGCACGCTCACCCCGTCCTTCGACGGCATCGGGCACGTCGACGCCGTTCTGATCACCCATCAGCACCCCGACCACCTCGACGTCGACCGGCTGCCCGGACTGCTCACCGACGCCGACACCGAGCTGCTCGCCGAGCCGCAGACCGTGACAGTGCTCGGCAAGGCCGGCTTGTCGGCAGGGACGCTGCCCGCCGGCGCCGAGCACCAGGTCGGCGCCGTACGGGTCCGGGCGGTGGGCGGCGACCACGCGGTCGTCCACCCCGAGGTGCCGCGCGTCGGCAATGTCGGGCTGCTCGTCGACGCGCCCGGCGAACCGTTGCTGTTCCATCCCGGCGACGCCTACGACGCGGTGCCGGAGGCGGTCGACGTGCTGGCCGTGCCGCTCGCGGCACCGTGGTCGAAGGCGGCCGAGATGGTCGACTTCGCCCGCGCCGTCGCGTCCTCGATGGCGTTCCCGATCCACGACGCGCATCTGTCGCCGGCGGGACGCGGGCTCTACCTCGGCCTGCTCGACCGGATGTCGCCGGAGCGGACCACCGTGCGCGACCTGGCCGGCGCCGGCTCCGTCGAGGTCTGACCTACTGGTGTGCCTCGTCATTGACTGACAGCTTGTTGTCGTGCGATTCAACTGCATCGCACCGTTTCGCGGATGGAGTCGATGGCTCTTGGGCAGTTCCCGTCGCTCCCACATGCCTTGGATGTCGCTTGAGGTGCCTGGCCGAGAGATGATCGGCGCGTGACCGTGCCCGCCGGACAGGCCCTGTGCGTCAGGCTGAGGTGAGACACCCCGGGTAGGGTCTGCTCCCTTCAAGAACAGGGCGAGAACAGGGTTGATCACGTTGACGATGACCAGTACGGACCTGCACCCGGTGGTGCCGGTCGATGATGGGGCCGTGGG
>JBBRVP010000042.1:0-31480 GCA_038246785.1 Jiangellales bacterium | reverse complement strand
GCCCGGCTCTGGGTGCTGCGGGCCGCCGCCGCCGCCCCCCGGGTCGGCTCCGGGTGGGTGCGCACCGGCAGCGGCTGGGCCTACGACGCCGCGAAGTACTCCCGCCTCGTCGCCGCCCGGCGGGCCGAGGCCGATCTG
Organism: Jiangellales bacterium; assembly: GCA_038246785.1. Classification (GTDB taxonomy): domain Bacteria; phylum Actinomycetota; class Actinomycetes; order Jiangellales; family Jiangellaceae; genus JBBRVP01. The sequence goes on along the minus strand of JBBRVP010000042.1, from coordinate 31,342 downwards.
ATGCGGCAGTACGCGGGCGGCACGCGCTGCCTCATGCAGGTGCTCGTCGAGGCGCTCGACGACCCCGCGGCCGAGCCGTGCGGACGGTGCTCCGTATGCACGGGGGAGCTGCCCGAGCCGGGCGCCCGTCCGAGCGTGCGGCAGGTCGCCGACGCGGTGGGGGCGCTGCGCGGCCGGGACGTGGTCGTGGAGTCGCGCCGGCAGTGGCCGGCGGGGGTCTCCCGGCGCGGGCGGATCCGCGGCGCCGCCGCTGGACGGGCGGTGGCCTTCGGCGACGACCCGGTGTGGGCGGGGCTGGTCGCCGAGCTGGCCGGGCCCGACGGCGAGCCCAGCGCCGAGCTGGGCGCCGCAGTCGTCGACGTCCTCGCCCGCTGGTCCGGCGTCTGGGAGTCCCGGCCGGTCGCCGTCGTGCCCGTGCCGAGCCAGCGCCGCCCTCGCCGCGTCCACGGCATGGCCGCCCACATCGCCGAGGTCGGGCGGATGCCGCTGCTCGACCTGCTCGAGGTCGCCGGCCCGGCACCGCCCCAGGACGTGGCCTCCGGCGTGCGCGCCACCGCGCTGCTGCACCGGCTGACGCTGCGCGACGCCGCTCGACTGCCGGAGGGACCGCTGCTGGTCGTCGACGACGTGGCCAGCAGCCGCTGGACGCTGACCGTCGCCGCCGCGCTGCTGCGCGACGCCGGTGCGTCCGAAGTGCTGCCACTGGTGGGGCACCTGCGGCCGTAGCGCCGCCTGCCCTGGCCCGGGTGCAGGCGATCGAGCAGCGCGATCGAGATGCCGGGCCAGGCGTGCTCCGCCAGCATGGCGGTGTGCCCGGCGAGCGACCCGTCATCCTGATCACCGGTGCCTCCGGTGGGATCGGGCGAGCCACCCGCGGGCGCGCTGGCCGACCGCGGCGCCCGGCTCGTACTGGCGGCCCGGGCGCGCGAGCCGCTCGAGGAGCTGACTGCTGAGTGCCGTCGGCGGGCAGGCAGCGCGGTCGCGGACCCGGTCGACGTCATCGATGGGCCAGGAGTCGAGGCACTCGTGGAGCGTGTGGTCGCCGCGTACGGCCGTCTCGACGCCTGCGTGCACAGCGCCGCTGAAAGGCCAAGGCCCGCCGCATCCCCCCTACACATTTGGGGTTCCTGAGCCGCAGGTGGCAGCAGAGCCGTCCCTCGACCCGCACTGGCCGCAGGCGCATCAAATGTGTACGGGGCGAGCGGCGGGGGTTGCGGGGGGTGAGGGCATGCGGGCAGACCGGTACGCGCGGTGACGGTCGCTCGCAAATGCCCCGGGCCTCAGGTGTGGGGTCCGGGCGGTCAGGCCTTCAGCGAGGGAAAGTCGTCCTCGGAGAACTCGCGCCCGGTCGGCTCGCTCGGGCGTTCCCCCTGTGCGGTGCCGTGCAGCTGGGACTCCCGCCCGCGCAGCTCCACCCGTCGGATCTTGCCGGAGATCGTCTTGGGCAGCTCGCCGAACTCCAGGCGGCGCACCCGCTTGAACGGCGAGAGGTGCTCGCGGGCGTAGCGCAGGATCGACTCGGCGGTTTCCGCGGACGGCTCGTGACCGGCCGCCAGCACGACGTACGCCTTCGGCACCGCCAGCCGCAACGGGTCCGGCGAGGGGACGACCGCGGCCTCGGCCACCGCCGGGTGCTCGATGAGCACGCTCTCCAGCTCGAAGGGGCTGATCCGGTAGTCGGAGGCCTTGAACACGTCGTCGGAGCGTCCGACGTAGGTGATGTAGCCGTCGGCGTCGCGGCTGGCGACGTCGCCGGTGTGGTAGAGGCCGTCGCGCATCGCCTCGTCGGTGAGGCCGTCGTCGCCGTGGTAGCCGACCATGAGCCCGACCGGCCGTCCGGTCGGACCGTCCAGGCGCAGGCAGATCTCCCCCTCGTCGGCCTCGGTGCCCAACACAGAGTCGACGAGCACCACGTCGTAGCCCGGCATCGCCCGGCCCATGGAGCCGAGCCGCACCGGCTGCCCGGGCGGGTTGCCGACCTGCAGCGTCGTCTCGGTCTGGCCGAAGCCGTCGCGCACGGTCAGCCCCCAGGCGGCCCGCACCTCCTCGATGACCTCGGGGTTGAGCGGCTCTCCCGCGCCGACCACCTCGCGCAGCGGGATGCGGCCCTTGAACGCCCCCAGGTCGGCCTGCACGAGCATCCGCCACACGGTCGGCGGCGCGCAGAACGTCGTCACGGCGCAGCGCTGCATCGCCTCCATGAGGGAGACCGCGTCGAAGCGCGGCTGGTTGACGACGAGCACGGTGGCCTCGGCCAGCCACGGCGCGAACAGGTTGCTCCAGGCGTGCTTGGCCCAGCCCGGCGAGGAGATGTTCAGGTGCACGTCGCCAGGGCGCATCCCGACCCAGTACATCGTCGTGAGGTGGCCGACCGGGTACGAGAGGTGCGTGTGCTCGACCAACTTGGGCCGGGCCGTGGTGCCGGAGGTGAAGTAGAGGAGCAGTGTCTCGTCCGAGCGCGTCTGCATCTCCGGCTCGAAGCCGCCCAGCCAGGAGAACGACAGTTCGTACGCCAACCAGCCCGGCACCGGTGCGCCGACGGCGATCCGCGTCCAGGACCCCTCGACCTCGGCGAACTTCGCGGCGTCCTCGCTGCGCGCCACCACGTGCCGCACGTGGCCGCGCTCGACCCGGTCGCGGAGGTCGGCCGGACCGAGCAGCGTGGTGGCCGGGATGACGACCACCCCGAGCTTCATGCAGGCCAGCAGCGTCTCCCACAGCTCGACCTGGTTGCCCAGCATGAGCAGCAGCCGGGTGCCGCGGTCGACGCCCTCGGCGCGCAGCCACGACGCGAGCTGGTCGGAGCGCTCCGACAGCCGCCCCCAGCTGAGCACCTCGTCGCTGTCCTCGCCGACGACGCGCAGGGCCGCGGCGTCGCGACGCTCCGGGTCTGCCGCTACCCGGTCGAACCAGTCCAGCGCGAAGTTGAAGCGCTCCGGGCGGGGCCAGCGGAAGCCCTCCCGCACCGCCGTCCAGTCCTCGCGCAGTCGCAGCAGCTCGTCGCGGGCCGCCCGGAGCTGCTCGTACGCGCCTTCGTGTCCCGATGCCAGTCCCATGCCGCGACCCTGGCACCCCTCGGTTTCGCGGGTCAACGGCCGGGCGGATCGGGGCAGCCTCCACGGGGTCGGCGAGGTCGATACGGCGGGGGTGGTGTGATCTGCAGGTGACGGTGCGGGTGGGGATCAGCGGCTGGACCTACCCGCCGTGGCGCGGGGAGTTCTACCCGCCGGGGCTGCCGCACCGCCGCGAGCTGGAGTACGCCGCCTCCCGGCTCTCGACGGTGGAGATCAACGGCTCGTTCTACTCGCTGCAGCGCCCGGAGAGCTACCGGGCCTGGTACGCCGCCACGCCGCCAGGCTTCGTCTTCGCCGTCAAGGGCGGCCGCTTCATCACCCACATGAAGAAGCTGCGCGATGTGGAGACTCCGCTGGCCAATTTCTTCGCCTCCGGCGTACTCGCGCTCGCCGACAAGCTCGGCCCGGTGCTGTGGCAACTGCCGCCCAACCTGGGCTTCGACGCCGAGCGGCTCGAGGACTTCCTCGACCTGCTGCCGCGCAGGACCGCCGCCGCGGCCGGGCTGGCGACCGGTCACGACGAGCGGCTCGACGGGCGGGACTGGACGACGACCGACGCCGACCGCCCGCTGCGTCACGCGCTGGAGGTGCGCCACCCCAGTTGGGCAACACCGGACCTCACATCGATCCTCGGCCGCCACGGGGTCGCCCTGGTCACGGCCGATACCGCCGGGAAGTGGCCCTTCCTCACCGACCAGACCGCCGACTTCTCCTACGTTCGGCTGCACGGTGCGGAGGAGTTGTACGTCAGCGGCTACACCGACACCGCCCTGGACCGCTGGGCGGAGCGCGTGCGGGAGTGGAGCGCCGGCGGCCGGGACGTGTTCGCCTACTTCGACAACGACGTCAAGGTGCGCGCGCCTTTCGACGCCATGGCGCTGGCCGCGCGGCTTGGCGGGGTCGACGTCGCCGCGCAGTGAGTGTGGAGGGCTGACTGCTGGAGTCTGCGGTGGCGCAGTCGCGCGAGCGCTGATCGGCCGCGGGAACGTCTCCGCGGGAACGCGGGAACGTCCTCGTCGGCCTCTCCCGGTTGGCGTCCCCGCTGCGCCGCTGCTGCTCATCGCTTCGGCTGCGGCGGCGTCGACCACGGTCAGTCAGTAGGAGGTCAGTAGGCGGGTCGCAGATCCTTCAGCATCGGGAAGTGGCGCATGTTCGTGGTGAGCAGCGGCGCATCAAGAAGGACAGCGGTTGTCGCGACGAGATAGTCGGCGTCGTCGATCCTGCTGTATGCCCGCCCATGCCGACGCGCCAGATGGCCCGCGGCTCGAGTGATGTTCTCGTCCACGGGAACCCAGATCAGTGCAGAAAAGAACTGCTCGAGCGCTTCGGCCTCGCGGTCACGAACTCCCGCGAGAAGCTCGAAGCGGACCACCTCGCTGGCGGCGATGGTCTCTCCGTCGTCTGTCAAGGCGGCCAAGAGTTCGACCGCTGGCCGAGTGCCACGCAGATGATCGATCGCGACGCTCGTGTCCAGCGACTTCACCCGACGCCGGTCCGGCGCAACCGTTCGTTCAGATCGCCGCGGAGTGCGTCGACGTAGTCCGCGCCCGTGAGGCGTCGGCCGCTCCAGGAGCCCGCGCTCGCGGCGAGGGCGCGGCGTCTCTCGGCCGCCGTCGACTCGCCGAAGGTGTGGCGCACCGCACGGCGGATCAGTTCGGAGCGGGACGCTCCAGTCGCCCGCGCAACCCGGTCGAGTATTTCGATCTCGACTTCACCGAGGTACACCTGCGTTCGTCCCACGACATCACAATACACCACATGATGTCCCTTGCTCAGGCCGAGGTTGTCGGAGGCCAGGACGGTCCGGGTGGGCATCAGCGGCCGGGCCTGCTGGGAAGTGACCTGCCGGCCGTGGCCTGCGTCGAGGGCAGGGAGGTGGGAGGTGACGCCGACGTTGACGTTGCCGTCACGGATGCTCGGCGAGCAGCGCCGACTTCGTTCATCCGGAACGTCCGCCCGCACTTGCTTTTGGCAGCAGCATGTTGGTAAATACGGGTATGCTCGGGAGAAACGCTCACGACTGCACCCGCACCGGCTCGGTGGCGGGCGCGACCGGGGTCGCCGCGGCCGCAGCCCACCTGCCGGGGTCAGGCCCTGGCACCGGCCCTGAGGCGCCTGCACAGGTCAGGGTGATGGACTGGGGGGCGCGCGCTGCGTGCGTAGGCGAAGATCCGGAGCTGTTCTTCCCGATCGGTAGCGCCGGCCCCGCCTTGGTGCAGCTCGAGGCGGCCAAGGCGGTGTGCGAGCGCTGCCCGGTCGTCGCCGCATGCTTGAGCTTCGCCTTGGAGACCGGTCAAGACGCCGGCGTGTGGGGTGGCCTCAGCGCGGACGAGCGCCGCGTCTTGCGGTTCTACGGCCCGCACTCCCCGCTGTCTCGCGATGCAGAATGCGGTGCGGTGTGCGACAGGTGACGACGGCCCGTTCGCCGACACCTGGTCAACGTCGAGCGGCGGCTCTGCGCTCCACCGTGGCGCTCAAGGCGACCATGGCGATCTCCGGCCTGATCATGGTGCTGTTCCTGCTGGCTCACATGTACGGCAATCTCAAGGTCTTCTCGGGTCCGGTGGCCTTCGACGGCTACGCCGTCCATCTCCGCACGATGGGTGAGCCGTTCCTGCCTCGCGGCAGTGCTCTCTGGATCATCCGGGTGGTGCTGATCGCGAGCGTCCTGGCCCACGTCTATGCCGCGGCGACGCTGTGGGCGCGGGCCCGCAGGGCGACCGCGGGTCGCGGTGGCTGGCGCTACCAGAGCACCCGAGCACGCGGTGGTGTGCAGCGGACCTACGCGTCGTTCACGATGCGCTGGGGTGGGATCACGGTGGCGCTGTTCGTCATCTATCACGTGCTGCACTTGAGCGCGGACAACGTGATCCATCCCGGTGGGGCCTCATCGAGCCCCTACGTGCGGCTCGTCAACGGTTTCGGGATCTGGTGGGTCGTCCTGAGCTACACGATCGCCGTGATCGCCGTCGGGCTCCACCTGCGGCACGGGTTCTGGAGCGCGTTCGCGACGTTGGGCGCCAACACCAGCATCCGGCGCCGTCGCCACCTCAACATCGTCGCCGTCGTGGTCGCGCTCCTGATCACGATCGGGTTCCTGGTGCCGCCGTTCTGGGTGCTCTTCGGATGGGTGGGCCAGCCATGAGTGACACCGAAACCATCTCGCCCGCGGGCTACTACACGCTGGGAGATCCGATCAGGGACGAGAAGGCACCGTCGGGGCCGATCAACGAGCGTTGGGACACCCGCAAGTTCGACGCCAGACTGGTCAGCCCGGCAAACCGCCGCAAGCTCTCGGTCATCATCATCGGCACTGGTCTGGCCGGAAGTTCAGCCGCTGCCACGCTCGGCGAGGCCGGCTACCAGGTCACGAACTTCTGCTACCAGGACAGCCCGCGCCGTGCGCACAGCATCGCGGCGCAAGGTGGCATCAACGCGGCGAAGAACTACCGCAACGACGGTGACAGCGTCTACCGGTTGTTCTACGACACGGTCAAGGGTGGCGACTTCCGTTCGCGTGAGTCCAACGTCTACCGGTTGGCGCAGGTGAGTGGCCAGATCATCGACCAGTGCGTCGCCCAGGGCGTGCCGTTTGCGCGGGAGTACGGCGGCCTGCTGGACACCCGCTCGTTCGGTGGAGTACAGGTCTCGCGCACGTTCTACGCTCGTGGCCAGACCGGCCAGCAACTGCTCCTCGGCGCCTACCAGGCACTCGAGAGGCAGGTTGCCGCCGGCACGGTGCAGGTGCATTCACGCCACGAGATGTTGGACTTGATCGTCGTCGGCGGGAGGGCCCGCGGCGTGGTGGTGCGCGACATGACGACCGGCGAGATCGAGACTCATTTCGCCGACGCCATCGTGCTCGCGTCCGGTGGCTACGGGAACGTCTACTTCCTGTCCACCAACGCGAAGGGCTGCAACGTCACTGCCACGTGGCGCGCCCACCGCAGGGGTGCCCTGTTCGCGAATCCGTGCTTCACGCAGATCCATCCAACCTGTATCCCGGTCAGCGGCGAGCACCAGTCCAAGCTGACACTGATGAGCGAGTCCTTGCGGAACGACGGCCGGATCTGGGTGCCCAAGGTCGCCGGCGACGACCGCAAGCCGCGCGACATACCGGTCTCGCACCGCGACTACTACCTCGAGCGGATGTATCCCGCGTTCGGGAACCTGGTCCCGCGTGACGTCGCCTCCCGAGCGGCCAAGAACGTGTGCGACCAGGGCCGCGGCGTCGGTCCAGGCCGGCTCGGGGTCTACCTCGACTTCGCGGCCGCGATCGCGCGGATGGGCCGTCCCGAGATCGCGGAGAAGTACGGCAACCTGTTCGACATGTACCAGCAGATCACCGGCGAGGACCCGTACGGGGTGCCGATGCGGATCTACCCCGCCGTCCACTACACGATGGGCGGCCTGTGGGTCGACTACGACCTAAACAGCACGATTCCGGGGCTGTTCGTGATCGGCGAGGCCAACTTCTCCGACCACGGTGCGAACCGACTGGGCGCAAGCGCGTTGATGCAGGGGCTGGCCGACGGCTATTTCGTCCTGCCCAGCACGATCAGCGCGTACCTGGCCGAGGGGCCGTTCGAGAAGATCGACCAGTCGCATCCCGCCGTCCGAAAGACGGCTGAGGCGGTGCACGGCCGGATCGACACATTGCTCTCGATCGGTGGTGAGCGCACGGTCGGCTCCTTCCACAAGGAGCTCGGCGCCATCCTGTGGGACTACTGCGGCATGGAGCGTACGAAAGAGGGCCTGACGAAGGCCCTGCAGATGGTGCGCGAACTCAAGGCGGAGTTCTGGAGCGACGTCAAAGTCACGGGCGAGAACGAAGAGCTGAACCAGGCCCTGGAGCAGGCCGGGCGAGTGGCCGACTTCTTCGAGCTGGGTGAGCTGATGTGCATCGACGCGCTACACCGGGACGAGTCGTGCGGGTGCCACTTCCGAGCCGAGAGCCAGACGACGGGCGGCGAGGCACTGCGTGACGATGCCCGGTTCGCGTACGTCGCCGCCTGGGAGTTCGGCGGCGAGGACGGCACCCCGGTGCTGCACAAGGAACACCTGGAGTACGACTACGTCGAGCTGGCGCAGCGGAACTACACGTGAACGTCACGTTGCGGGTGTGGCGCCAACAGGATCGACACACCCCCGGGCGCATGGTCACCTATCACGTCGTGGACATCTCAGCGGACATGTCCTTCCTGGAGATGCTCGACATGCTGAACGAACAGCTCACGCTGGACGGCGCGGACCCGATCGCGTTCGACAGCGACTGCCGCGAGGGCATCTGCGGCGCCTGCGGCCTGGTCATCAACGGAGTCGCGCACGGACCGCAGGCCCTCGTCGCGACCTGCCAGCTGCACATGCGCAGCTTCACCGACGGTGACGTGATCGACGTCGAGCCGTGGCGGGCCGAGCCGTTCCCCGTGATCAAGGACCTCGTCGTCGACCGAGCGGCATTCGACCGGATCATCCAGGCTGGCGGCTTCATCAGCGCGCCAACGGGAGCGGCGCCCGACGCCCACGCCGTACTCGTGCCCAAGACCAGCGCCGACGACGCGTTCGAAGCAGCGACCTGCATCGGCTGCGGAGCATGCGTCGCCGCGTGTCCCAACGGCTCGGCAGCGCTGTTCCTTGGCGCGAAGGTCACCCACCTGGGCGACCTTCCCCAGGGTCAGCCCGAGCGCAACACGCGCGCCCTTGCCATGATCGACCAGCACGACGCGGAAGGCTTCGGCGGTTGCACCCAGATCGGGGAGTGCACCGCCGTCTGCCCCAAGGGCATCCAGCTCAGCGTCATCTCGCGCTACCACAAGGACGTACTCAGCGCACTGGTCCACGGCCAAGACTGACCACGGCCAACTGCGACGCCGAACCGCCGAGACCTCACCGGTGGGCGGTCCCTCCTGCTCGTCGTGCCACGTGATCCGATCCCGTTGCTGGCCCAGCTCGACGAGCGCCACGGTGCCTGGGTAAGGCCGGGCCACACCGGCGCGTCAGCGCCCGGCAGGGACCGCCGAGCGCCGCAGCAGGGTGCGGTCGAGGTGGCGCAGCATGGCCACGAACGTCACCGTCCACGCCGCGAGTGCGACCCAGATCTCCGTCGCGCCGACACCGCTGACGATCGGCAGGTGGTCGGCGTGGCCGAGGTAGTGGCTGCCGACGGCGTACATGCCCAGCGGGAACATGATGCTCCACAGCGTGGCCTCGTACCTCAGGGGGAGGCGGTGGGTGACGTGGCGCCACCACCCCGCGGCGAGCAGGACCGGGATGAGCCAGGTGCCGAAGGCCCAGAAGGCCACGGACGTCCCCGCGATCAGCCCTCGGGTCACGTCGACCATCGGTGCCTCGGCCATCTCCACGATCCGCGCGCCGGCCAGGACCGTGATGGCGGTCGCACCCATGGCGACGAAGTAGGGCGGGGTGAGGTCACGGGGGGACACGTCGTAGAGCATCAGCCGCAAGGCGACGAACACGCCGACGGCGCCGTAGAGAAATGCTCCGACCGACCAGGCCAGCACGGCGATCACCGCCAGCTCTCGTTGCCCGGCGCCGACCCGTGGTTGCAGGGAGGCGGACAGCACGGCGACGGACTGGCTGGCTACTACCCAGATGAACCAGGTGCCGTTGGCTCCGGCCAGGACCGGGCGCTGCGCCCGGCCCAGCACCGCCGTCCAGGGCACGAGGTAGCCCAGCCCGATCCAGCTCAGGCACCCCACCGTGAGCATGGCCAGTGCCGGCGTCAGGTGCCCATGGGCGACCAGAGCGGTCCCCACCACGTCGGTCCCGGCGACGAAGGTGAAGAACCCGAAGGCGCGTGCCGGGTCCGTGAGGTCCTTTCGCACCGCATCGGGGTATGACCACAGCCGCCACACCGTGAGGACCAGCAGCGTCGCGTAGGCCAGGCCGGCAATGCAGAGCATCACCACCGACGCGGCCGTCAGGCCCCGGATCTCCAGCCCGACCGACAGGATGCCGGTGGCCATCACCAGTGCGAAGTAGCCGGGGGCCAGCGTACGGACCGCCTCGCGGACAGCCACGCCGACCTGACCCGGTGGACTGGTCGTTTCGGGGGCGGGCACCGATCAACCTCCCCGTCGTACGAACCGTCGCCCAGTGACGACGTCCATGGTCCACCCGGAAGGGCAGGTCACACGCGACACGTGCGTTCAGGAACCGCGTACCGTCAGGCGTCCTCGAGGGTGGCGTCGACGGTGATCCGCGCACCCGCGAACAGTCGAGAGATCGGGCAGAACTCCGTGGTCTCGGTGATGGACCGGTCGAACGTCGCGGTGTCCATGCCGGGGACCCGGGCGCTGACCTGAAGGGCCGAAGACACCACGGTCGGCCTGCCGTCGACCTCGTCCAGGGTGAGGGTCGCATCGACGTTCAGCCGCTCCGGAGGCGTGCCGTTCTCGGCGAGCTTCAATGAGAGGGCCTGCGCGAAGCACGCGGAGTGGGCGGCCGCCGCCAGCTCCTCCGGGCTGGTCTTGCCCCCGGGCTCCTCGGTGCGCGAGGCCCAGGTCACCGGCAGCCGGCCCAACGCGCCGCTGCCCGACGTCGTGGTGCCGGAGCCGCGCGCCAGCGAGCCCTCCCAGGTAGTCGATCCGGTACGCTCGGCGATCGCCATCTCCTGCTCCTTGTCTGTGGGTCACGGACGGGTCGGACAACGGCATCAGACAACGGCACCGCTCAGTAGGGGGCGCCGATCTTGCGCCACTTGCGGCCGCCGGTCCCCGGCTCGGCGGGCGCGTGCGCCTGCCGGTCGCGGTAGACGACGAAGGGGCGCCACAGGTACCACAGCGGGTAGCTCCACGCGTGGACCAGCCGGGTGAACGGCCACACCAGGAACAGCAGCCAGGCCGCGATCGCATGCACTTGGAAGATCACCGGTGCCTGTTCGGCGACTGACACATCGGCGCTCCCGGTGAACAGGCTGCGGAACCACACCGAGATGGTCTCGCGGTACTCGTGCCCGCCCGGCGCGTTGGACGCCGTGGCCGCGATACCCAGGACGACCATGATCCCCAACAGCACCAGCGCCACCCAGTCGACCGGGCTGGTCGTAGCCTTCACCCGCGGCACGAGCATCCGCCGCGTGGCCAGGATCCCCATCCCGATGATCACCAGTGCCGCGGCGAGCAGGCCGGCAGTCGCGGAGAACAGGTGGTACACGTGCTCGTTCACGCCGATCGCGTCGACCCACTGCTTGGGGATGAGGATGCCGATCACGTGCCCCGCGATCGCGGCGAACGCACCGTAGTGGAACAGCGGTGCCCCCCACTTCAGCCACCTTCGCTCCTGCAGCTGGGTGGAGTAGCTGGTCCAGCCGTACTGGTCGTAGCGCCACCGCCAGACGTGCCCGACCACGAACACGGCCATCGCGACGTACGGCAGGATCACCCACCAGAAGTAGGCCCACGCACCGCTCATCGCCGTGCCGCCTCTCCGGTGAGGTACTCCGGTGGCGCGAACGGCTCGAGCCCCACCTCCTCGCTGGGGGGGCCGGCGGTCCAGGCCCGCGCCACCTGGGCGAGCTCGCGTCGGCCCAGACCCGGCAGCTGGGCGGCGACCGCGCCGACGACGGCGGCGTACGGGCTGGCGGTGTCAGCCAGCGCCCGGCGAAGCAGCTCGAGGTCGCCCCGGTGCGATCTCAGCAGCTCCTCCCCGCGCGGGGACAGCGCTGCGAAGTCGAGCACCAGCGGCAGGTAGTCGGGAAGCTCCTCCTCGCAAGGGTCCAGGCCGGCGACCCGGTAGGCCGTCTTGAATGCGAGCAACGACATCCCGCGCTTCCGCGTGTCGCCGGACCGGTAATAGGTGAGGTACAGGGCGCAGCGCCGGCGCAGGTCGAAGGTTTCCACGTAATGCTGGGCCACCTCGATCTGCGGCGTGGTCCGCAACCAGCCCAGGAAGCGGGTGAAGTCGGTGCGTCCGGGCCGCGGCGACGCCGCGGCCGCGGCGTCGAGGGCGTCCAGCCCGTCGAACAGGGCGAGTGTGGGGTACTGCAGCAGCACCGAGGCCAGCTTGTAGGCGCCCCGCCGGTCGCTCCGGTGCTCGCTCACGACGTGCCCCGCTCGGGGAACAGGTTCGCGGCACTGCCCCTGCCGTCCCAGCCGAGCAGGTTGAACCGGACCTTCCCGTCGCCGTCCTCGAACGTCTGGCTGGTGGCCGCCTCGCCGGGTCGCGTCGCAGGGCGGAAGCTCTGGATGCCGTGCGGGCCGGTGCCGCCCATCCCCGGTCCGCCCTCGGTGTCCAGGCTGCAGAACAGCTGCTCGTGCTGGCCCATCAGCCGCCCGGCCTCCTCGGCGTGCGCGGGCGGGACGACGTAGCGGTCCTCGTACTTGGCAATTGCCAGCAGCCGGTACAGGTCGTCCAGGTCCGCAGGCGTCGCGCCGACGGAAGCCGGCAGGTTCTCGTCCAGGTCGAGGCCGAGCTGCCCGGCGCGCTGGATGGCGCGGACCGTGGCGAGCTTGCGCAGCACCGTTCGCACGATCTCGCCGTCGCCGGCGGTGAACAGGTTGGCCAGGTAGTCGATGGGGATGCGCAGCGCGTCGATCGTGGCGAACACGTTGTCCGGCTTGTCGGCGTCGTAGCCGGCGGCGTGCACGACGTCGGACACCGGGGACAGCGGCGGGATGTACCACACCATCGGCAGCGTGCGGTACTCCGGGTGCAGTGGCAGTGCGACCCGGTGCCGCACCGCGAGCTCGTAGACCGGGGAGCGCTGTGCCGCCTGGATCCAGTCGTGCGGGATGCCGTCGCGCGCGGCGGCGGCCTGCACAGCAGGATCGTGCGGGTCGAGGAAGACGCCGAGCTGGGCCTCGTAGAGGCCCTGCTCGTCAGGGGTGGCGGCGGCGTCGAGCACCTTGTCGGCGTCGTAGAGGAACAGGCCGAGGTAGCGCAGCCGGCCGACGCAGGTCTCCGAGCACACCGTGGGCTGGCCGGCTTCGATCCGCGGGAAGCAGAACGTGCACTTCTCGGCCTTGCCGGTGCGGTGGTTGAAGTAGACCTTCTTGTACGGGCACCCGGACACGCAGAACCGCCAGCCGCGGCAGCGGTCCTGGTCGACCAGGACGATGCCGTCCTCCGCGCGCTTGTACATCGCTCCGGAGGGGCAGGACGCGACGCAGGACGGGTTGAGGCAGTGCTCGCAGATGCGCGGCAGGTAGAACATGAACACCTGCTCGAACTCCATCCGGACCCGCTCTTCCAGGCCGGCCAGGTTGGGGTCGGCCACGGCGATCTCGGGGGCGCCGGCGAGGTCGTCGTCGAAGTTGCTGCCCCATCTCACCGTCATGTCGCGGCCGGTGAGCGCCGAGATCGAGTGTGCGGTCGGGTTGGGCGTGCCCAGGGGTGCGTCGAGGACCCGCTGGTAGTCGTAGGTCCAGGGGTCCCCGTAGTCGTCGATCGTCGGCAGGTCGGGGTTGTAGAAGATCGACAGCAGCCTGCGCAGCCGGCTACCCGCCTTGAGCTGCAGCCGCCCCTTGCGATCCAGGGTCCAGCCGCCGTGCCACTGCTCCTGGTCCTCGTAGCGCTTCGGGTAGCCGACGCCGGGCTTGGTCTCGACGTTGTTGAAGTAGACGTACTCGGTGCCCGGCCGGTTTGTCCACACCTGCTTGCAGGTCACCGTGCAGGTGTGGCAGCCGATGCACTTGTCCAGGTTCATCACCATGGCGACATGGGCCATCGGTCTCATCGGCTCGCTCCGCACGCGTCGCTCGGCAGCATCAGTACTCCACCTCCTGGGCACGGCGACGGATCACGGTGATCTCGTCCCGCTGGTTACCGGTCGGCCCGTAGTAGTTGAACGCGTAGGAGAGCTGGCCGTAGCCACCGATCATGTGGGTGGGCTTGACGACGAGCCGGGTCAGCGAGTTGTCGCCGCCGCCGTGCCAGCCGGAGACCTCCGACCTCGGCGTCATCAGGTGCCGGTCCTTCGCGTGGTACATGAACACCGTCCCCTCGGGCATCCGGTGGGTGACCACCGCGCGGCAGGCGACCACGCCGTTGCGGTTGTAGGCCTCGATCCAGTCGTTGTCGGCGACGCCGATCTTGCTGGCGTCGGCCGGGCTCATCCAGATCACCGGCCCGCCCCGGAAGAGCCGCAGCATGTGCAGGTTGTCCTGGTACTCCGAGTGGATCGACCATTTCGAGTGCGGGGTGAGATAGCGCACGGTGATCTCCGGACGCCCCTCTTCGCGCAGCCCCTGCTCGCCGAAGTGCCGCACGTAGTCCAGGGGCGGCCGGTAGGTGGGCAACCATTCGCCGTACTCGGCGATCCAGTCGTGGTCGAGGAAGAAGTGCATCCGTCCGGTGAGCGTGTGCCAGGGCTTCTTGCGCTCGACGTTGACCACGAACGGCGAGTAGCGGCGGCCACCGGTCTCGCTGCCCGACCACTCCGGCGACGTGATCACCGCCCGCGGTTGGACCTGGGTGTCGGAGAAGCTGATCCGCTCACCCGACCGTTCCTCGGCCAGATCGGCCAAGTGGACCCCGGTGCGCTCTTCCAGAGCCTTCCAGCCCTGGACGGCGACCTGGCCGTTGGTCGTGCCGGACAGCGCCAGGATCGCCTCGGCGAGGTGGATGTCCCGGGTGAGCTGCGGTCGCCCGTCGGCGACACCGCCGCGCACCAGGCCGTTGGTGCGCCCGAGCAGGTCGACCGCTGCGGCCGGTTTCCAGCTCACTCCCTTGACCGCGGTGCCCAGGGTCTCGACGAGCGGGCCGAGGGCGGCCATCTTCTCCGCAACCGCGGCGTAGTCGCGTTCGATCGTGACCAGCCGCGGCATCGTGACGCCGGGAACCGGGTCGCAGTCGCCACGCTTCCAGTCGCGTACGGCACCACCGGGCTGGGCCAGTTCGTCGGCGGTGTCGTGGGCCAGCGGTGCGGCGAGCACATCGGTGCGGGCGCCGAGGTGCTCGGCGGCCAGCCGGGAGAAGACGGCGGCGATGGTGTGGAAGGCGTCGAAGTCGGTGCGGGTCTCCCAGGGCGGGGCGATGGCCGGGTTGAACGAGTGCACGAACGGATGCATGTCGGTGGTGGAGATGTCGTACTTCTCGTACCAGGTCGCGGCCGGCAGGATGATGTCGGAGTAGGTGCACGTGCTGGTCATCCGGAAGTCGATGGTCGTGACCAGGTCGAGCTTGGCCCGCGGGGCCACCTCGCGCCAGGTGACCTCGCTCGGACGCAGATGCTCGGGAGACTCGTCGGCCCGCACGGCGTCGTCGATGCCGAGCAGGTGCCGCATGAAGTACTCCATGCCCTTGCCCGAGGAACCGAGCAGGTTTGCCCGCCAGACCGTCATCACCCGCGGGAAGTTCGCCGGGTCGTCGGGGTCCTCACCGGCGAAGCGCAGCCGGCCCGCCTGCAGCTCGGCCACGACGTAGTCGTTCACGCTCTTGCCTGCGGCCGCCGCCTGCTCGGCGAGAGCCAGCGGATTGCGGTCGAACGTCGGGTGCGACGGGGTCCAGCCCATCCGGGACGCCTGCGCCAAGGTGTCGACGAACGCGCGGCCACGGAACAGGCCGCGCCCGAGCGGGCTGGCCAGCTCGTTTGCGCCGAAGCTCTCGTAGCGCCACTGGTCGGTGTGCAGGTAGAAGAACGACGTGCCGGTCATGTGCCGGGTGGGGCGCTGCCAGTCCAGTGCGAACGCCATCTGCATGAAGCCGGTCAGCGGCCGCACCTTCTCCTGCCCGACGTAGTGCGCCCAGCCGCCGCCGTTCACCCCCTGACAGCCGCACAGCATGGTGAGGGTGAAGAACGTGCGGTAGATCTGGTCGGAGTGGAACCAGTGGTTCGTCCCGGCGCCCATCGCGATCATCGATCGGCCGTGGGACAGCTCGGCGGTGCGGGCGAACTCCCGCGCCACCCGGGTCGCGGCCTGCGCCGGTACCGACGTGATCGCCTCCTGCCACGCTGGCGTGTACGGCTGGCTGGCGTCGTCGTACCCGGCCGGCCACTGCCCGGGCAGGCCGTCACGGGGTACCGCGTACTGCGCCAGCAGCAGGTCGAACACGGTCGTGACCAGCTGCCCACCGATCCGCCGCACCGGCACGCCGCGCCGGACCACCCCACCGCCCTCCGTCTCACCGACGTCGAAGCGCGCCAGGTCGACCGGCACGGCGTCCTCGTGCGTGCCGTACAGGCTGAGGGTCGGGTCGACGCCGCCGAGGTCGAGGTTCCAGTGGCCCTCGCCGGCGGCTCCGTAGCGCGCTCCCAGCGTGCCGTTCGGCACGAACGGCTCGCCGGTGGCCGCGTCGAGCAGGACCGTCTCGTGGGCCGCGTGCTCGCGGCCCGCCGCCGGCCCGCCGAGCTCGGCGGCCGTGAGGAACCGGTCCGGCACCCAGGCGTCGCCGCGCTCGCGCAACGTCACGAGGAACGGCAGGTCGGTGTAGGTCTTGACGTAGTCGGTGAAGTACGGCACCTGCCGGTCGCGGAAGAACTCGCTGAGCACCACGTGGCCCATCGCCATCGCGAGCGCCGCGTCCGTGCCAGGTGCGCAGGCCAGCCAGTCGTCGGCGAACTTGGTGTGGTCGGAGTAGTCCGGGCTCACCACGACGACCTTCTGGCCGCGGTAGCGAGCCTCGACCATGAAGTGGGCGTCCGGGGTACGGGTGATCGGAAGGTTGGTGCCCCAGATCATCAGGTACGCGGCGTTCCACCAGTCCCCTGACTCGGGTACGTCGGTCTGGTCGCCGAACACCTGGGGGGAGGCGATCGGCATGTCGGCGTACCAGTCGTAGAACGACAGGATCGTCCCGCCGATCATCGACAGGAACCGGGTGCCGGCCGAGTAGGACACCTGCGACATCGCCGGGATCGGGGAGAACCCCACCACCCGGTCCGGGCCGAACTCCTTGATCGTGTGCACGTGCGCTGCGGCGATGAGCTCGCTGACCTCGGGCCAGGTCGAGCGGACGAACCCACCCTTGCCCCGGGTGCCCTTGTACAGGGCGGTGCGCTCGGGATCGGAGGTGATCTCGGCCCACGCGAGTACCGGGTCGTCCAGCCGTGACCGCGCCTCCCGCCAGATCTCCAGCAGCGGCCCGCGGACGTACGGGTAGCGCACCCGCGCCGGTGAGTAGGTGTACCAGGAGAACGAGGCGCCGCGCGGGCACCCGCGCGGCTCGTACTCGGGGGAGTCCGGGCCGACCGACGGATAGTCGGTCTGCTGGGTCTCCCAGGTGATGATGCCGTCCTTGACGTACACCTTCCACGAGCAGGACCCGGTGCAGTTGACGCCGTGGGTGGAGCGGACGACCTTGTCGTGCCGCCAGCGCTCGTGATGGAAGGCCTCGGCATCCCGGCCACCGCTGCGGTGCAGCTCGCGGAAGTCGGGTGTCGGCGTGCCGGGTTGGAAGAACTGCGCCTTGCGCAGCAACTGCTCGACCGGCTCACCGGCCGGCAGCAGCGGCGCCAGCAGGCCGCGGTTCCTCGTTGTCTCGACCATCCGATCACCTCGCGCGGCTGAGCATCACGTGGACCCCGGCGCTGCCGACCCTAGCCACTGCGGTGAGCGCTTCCTACCCTCCCCCCCGATTGCGTTTCCACCGAAGATCAATGAAAAATGGACCCATGATGGGGCCGCCGCCGCGGTGGACCGACCCCGTGCCGCTGTCCCCGTTCGGGGAGAGCCGCTCTCGGGTGCTCGCCGTGGTGCAGGACGCCGCCCGGCCGCTCACCGTGGTCGAGGTGGCCGAACGAGTCGGCTTGCACGCGAACAGCGCACGCCTCCACCTCGACGGCCTCGTCGATGCCGGCGCCGCACAGCGCAAGCGCGAGGAGCGCAAGCGACCGGGGCGCCCCCGTACTCTGTACACGGCCAGTCCCGGAGGAGCCCGGGTGGGCGCCCGCAGTTACCAGCTGCTCGCCGAGATCCTCGCTAGTTTCGTCGCCACCCAGACCCCGCAACCAGCGCGGGCCGCTCAACGGGCAGGGCGCGAGTGGGGGCGCTACCTGGCCGAGCGACCCGGCCCGTTCGAGCGGATGGACGCCGCCGCCGCCACCCGGCGCCTGCTCGAGGCCCTGGCGGACATCGGCTTCGCCCCCGAGTCCAAGACCGCCGGAGGCCGACGGCAGATCCTGCTGCACCACTGCCCGTTCCGCGAAGTCGCGGCCAAGCACCAGGACGTTGTCTGCGGCATCCACCTCGGCCTCATGCAAGGCGTGCTCGCCGCCCTCGACGCGCCCCTCGGCACCGAGCGGCTCGAGCCGTTCGTCGAGCCCGACCTGTGCATCGCCCGCCTCGCTCGCCGCCCAGACATCACCACTCGGCCCCGGCCGGGCACCGCGGACCGTCCCTAGCCACGCGTCCCCAGCGGTCTACGCCAGCGGCGCACCGTAAGGTAGGTGATCCACCCGACTCCCGCGCCGGGGATCTCCAGCACGTACGTGAAGACGCTGAACAGCAGCACGCCGGCCACGCTCGCCGCAGGGTCACCGCCGAGCGCGACGAGGACCGCGGCCGCGCCGGTCTCGGCGAAGCCGGTGCCTCCAGGGGTCACCACCACCGAGGTGAGCAGCCGTCCGCAGGCGAACGCCGCCAGCACCTCGGCGAAGCCCGTGGGCCCGCCGACCACCCACAAGCACCCGGCCATCAACAGCGCCTGCAGGCCGTTGTAGGCGAGCATCGCCATCAGCATCGTGGGCCAGTGGTCGGCGAACAGCCCACGCGTGTGTACCCGGAGCCGCTGGACGGACCGTTCCCACTCGACCTGGCGGCGCGAGCGGACGAGTCGTTGGGCGGCTCGCGCAACCGCGCCGGCCCAGCTCGCTGTGCGCGTCGCGACCGTGTCGCTGGCCAAGGAGCCGACGACAACGGCGCCGAGCACGCCGAACACGACCGCTCCGGCGGCGGCCGCCTCCCGCACCGGGGCGGCGACGTGCATTCCCGACACCAGCAGCACGACGGCGGACACCACCGGCAGCACGGCCTTGGCGACCATGTTGAGCAGCCACGACACCGCGGTGACCAGCGCGAACGCCTCGGTGCCGAAGCCCCAGCCCCGCACCAGCCACCAGGAGACCGCGACCCCCGCCGTACCACCGAACGGCGCCAGGTTGGACACGCCGCTGCCCACGATGTTGACCACCATCGCCTGCCCGCGGGTGAGGCCGGGCAGGCAGGCGGCGAGGGCGAAGGCGTATGCGTAGAGGCCGACGATCCACAGCCCGAACAGGCCGGCAATCTCCTGCGGTGCCAGAACCTCCAGCCGGTGCCAGATGTCGGCCCACGCCGCCCCGGTGACCCGGGGCAGCAGGAGCCAGAGCAGCACGACGGCGACGGCGAGAGAGACCGATGCCTGCAGGACCCCGCGCCAGCGTCCCCCCGTCGAGATCGTCAGGGCGGCCTCGTCCTCCGTCCGGGGCTCGTGGTGCAGGCTGCCGGAGCGCGGCCTTACGCCCGCACGGTAGCGAAGACGTCGTCGAGAAGGGCTCCGCCGGGCCGTCGGCCGTGCTCGACGTACCACTCACGTCCGAAAGCGAGCCGGAACAGCGGCCCGGGCAAGCGCAGGAACGCGGCAAGCGTGCGGTCGCCGCCGCCGCCGGAGGTTGCTTGGCTGGCGTGGGCCGCCATCGCCGCACGCTTGGCGTCGGCCTGTGCCCGCACGTCGACGGCGTGGGTGAGCGCGCCCCGCGGGCTGTACGCCGCGGCGAACGAGCGAGCCACGTCCGCGGGCACGAGCCTGGCCAGCCGGAGCAACCGCACCGCACGCACCAGCGGCGTGCGGTCGACGGTCGCCTCCAGGACGAGCGGCGTCCCAGCGAGCCGCGCGGCGGTCGTGCCGACCGTGTGCACCCGGATGTGGTCGGGGTGCCCGTAGCCGCCGTGCGGGTCGTACACGGTCACCGCATCGGCCCGCTCCTCGCGCAGCACAGCGGCCAGCGCCGCCGCGGACTCCTCGACCGGGACAGCAACGAAGCTGCGTCCCGGTGCGGCGCCGTCCAGTCCGGAGTCGCCGTAGCCGAGCACAGCCGTGCGAGCGCAGCCGAGCACCTCGGCCGAGCGGGCCAGTTCGGCCCGCCGGCGCTCGCCCAGCCCGGGCCCCTCGGCGTACTCCGCTGCCGCCTCGCCCACCTCGCCCGCCGTGGCCACCACGAGCACCACGCGGTGCCCCTCGACGGCGAGCCGGGCCATCGTGCCGGCGGTCAGCAGCGCTTCGTCGTCCGGGTGGGCGTGGAAGAAGACGATCGTGTACGGGCCGTCGCGGGGCACCGAGCCAGTGTGGCGGCCCCGCTAGGGTCGCCCGGGTGCGGGTGGCCCACGTCTCCGACTGCTACCTGCCCCGGCTGGGCGGTATCGAGGTGCAGGTGCACGACCTGGCCCGCCACCAGCGCGCGGCCGGCCTCGGCGCGGAGGTGGTCACCGCCACGCCGCGCGCCCGGCACGACCGCACCGAGCACGAGGTCGTCGAGGGCGTCCCCGTGCACCGGCTCACCGCCGACCTGCCCTGGGAGCTGCCGGTGAACCCGCGAGCCGGGCGTCTCGTGGACGAGGTGCTGGCGCGGGGGATGTACGACGTCGTGCACGTCCACCACGGCGTCGTGTCGCCGTTCGCGGTGCCGGCGGTGCGGGTCGCCGTGCGGCGCGGGCAGCCGACGGTGGTGACCGAGCACTGCCTGTGGGGACCCGCGCGCTGGGGCTTCGCGGGGCTCGACCGGCTGACCGGGTGGTCGCGCTGGCCCGTCGCCTGGACGGCGGTCAGCGAGGCCGCCGCCCGCGACGTGCGTGCCGCGGCACGGCCGGGCACGGTGGTGGACACCATCCCCAACGGGCTCGACCCGTCCCTGTGGGCCGTCGACCCGCTGCCGCGCGACCCGGCTGACGTCCGGCTGGTCGCCGTCATGCGGCTGGCCCCGCGCAAGCGCCCCCGCGCCCTGCTGCAGGCGCTGCGCGCCGCCCGCGAGCGGCTCGAGCCGTCGGTGCGGCTGCAGGCGAGCATCGTCGGTGACGGCCCCGAGCGGGGCGCGCTGCAGGCGTACCTGCGCCGGCACGGCATGGCCGGGTGGGTCCACCTGGCCGGACGGCGGGGCCGGGCGGAGATCCGCGAGCTCTACCGGCGCGCGGACGTCTTCGTGTCCTCGGCCAACCTCGAGTCGTTCGGGATCGCCGCACTGGAGGCGCGCTGCGCCGGGGTGCCCGTCGTCGCCAAGGCCGGCACGGGCATCGGCGAGTTCGTACGGGACGGCCGGCACGGCCTCATCGCGGCCGACGACGCCGGCCTCGCCGACGCGGTGTGGCGCCTCGCCGCGGACGAGCCGGAGCGGACACGGATGGCGCGGCTGAGCCGGGCCGAGCCGCCGGCCGTGGGCTGGCCCGACGTCCTGACCCGGTGCGACACGGCGTACGGCCGCGCCGCCTCCCTCGTCGCCCGCTGACGCCGATCCGCGCGGCGGCTGAGGCACCGCCGCTCGGCCGGGTTCATCCGGTCGTCGCCAGGCAGGCGCGCGGCAGCTCGAACCACCGCAGCTGCTCGAAGTCAGCCGAGAGCAGGTCCGCGGCGGCGTCGTCGTGGTCGGCCGCTGCGCGGGACAGCAGCAGATCTCGCGCCTGCTCGAGGTAGCCGGGCAGGGCCGACTCCGGCGCCGTGCGGTGCACGACCGGGAAGCGCATCTCGCCGTCGGGGCCGTAGTGCACCTGGTGCAGCCGGACCGGCGGCTCGACCGGGCCGGCGCGGTGCCGCCACAGCCCGGTCGTGGGGTCGAAGTGGTAGTCCGGCAGCAGCCGGTGCCCGTGCTCGGCGACGAGGTGCACCGCCTCGACGAGGTAGCGGAACACCGCCTCGGAGACGAAGTAGTTGACGTTGACGCGCACCCAGCCCGGCTTGATGCCCTCGCAGCCGGAGGTGATCTCCCGCTCGTACGCCCGCGAGCGCTCGACGTCGATGCCGAGCAGCCGGTGCCCGTAGGGGCCGGCGCACGAGCACCCGCCGCGGGACTGCACGCCGAACAGGTCGTTGAGCAGGGCGACGACGGCGTTGTGGTGCAGGAAGCGCCCCCCGGGCCGGCGTACGGTGAAGGACACGATCGAGAGCCGTTCGGCGGCGAGGTTGCCGAGCACGCTGATGGCCGGGTTGGCCATCCACGAGGTGACGGCCCGGCGCACGTAGTCGGCCTCGTGGGCGCGGATCACCTCGGTGCCGACGGCCTGCTTGAGCTGCACGACGAGCCCGGCCCGGATCGACTCCACGATCGCGGGGGTGCCGGCCTCCTCCCGGTGCTCGGGGTCGGTCAGGTAGAGGTGGACGTCTGGGTTGACGTAGGCGACCGTGCCGCCGCCGACGACGACCGGCACGCGGTTGGTCAGGAGCCCTCGTCGCACCACGAGCACTCCCGGGGTGCCAGGACCGCCGACGAACTTGTGCGGGGAGAAGACGACGGCGTCCTTGGCCGCGAGCGGGTGGTCCGGGCAGTGCGGCGACATCTCGATGTCGACGTAGGGCGCTGCGGCGGCGAAGTCCCAGAACGCCAGCGCGCCGTAGCGGTGCAGAAGGTCGCTGATCGCGCAGGTGTCGCTGATGATGCCGGTGACGTTGCTGGCGGCCGAGAACGAGCCGATGACCAGGGGTCGTTCGCGGTAGGTCTGCAGCGCCTGCTCCAACTCGGCCACGTCGATGTGCCCGTCGGCGTCCTCGTGGATCCGTACGACGTCGGCGATCGACTCCCGCCACGGCAGCTCGTTGGAGTGGTGCTCGAACGGGCCGGTGAGCACCACGGGCCGCTGGTCGGGCGGGATGGCGTCGGAAAGGTGCCAGCGGTCCTCCAGCGCGCTGGGGATGCGCAGTCCGAGGATGCCGACGAGCTTGTCGACCGCCCCCGTCGCGCCGGAGCCGGTGAACAGCACGCAGGTCGAGGCGTCGCCGCCGACGGCGTCCTTGACGATCTGACGGGCGTCCTCGCGCAGCCGCGTCGTCTGCAGGCCGGTCCCGGAGGACTCCGTGTGCGTGTTGGCGTAGCGGGGCAGCACCTCCGTGCGGATGAAGTCCTCGAGGAAGTCCAGCGCCCGGCCCGAGGCGGTGTAGTCGGCGTAGGTGACCCGGCGCACGCCGTACGGCCCGTCCATGCACTGGTCGTCGCCGATCACGCCGCGGCGGATGCGCTCCAGCAGCGGCGGTTCAGGGAGGTCGGCGGAGCGCGACGGGACGGCGTACGAGCTGGGCACGCTGCCACGGTAGCGGCGCCGCGGGGCGGTGACCCCACTCTTACGTGGCGACCACGGTGGTCGCCCAGGTGGCGGCCACGAGCAGCCCGGCCGCCAGCTCGATGGCCACCGAGACCCCGACGGCCTTGAGCGCGAGGACCGTGGACGTCCAGGCGGCGGCATGGGTGCGCACCCGGGCTCGCTCGGCGAGGTAGACGCCGAGGACGAAACCGAGCGGCAGCCCCACGACGGGCACGACGAAGAAGCCGACCACACCGAGCGCGGCGGCCAGCCACAGCGTCCGGTTGGGGACGCCAGCAGCCCTCATCCGGCGGCCGGGGACGAGGTACTTCACCACCTGCGAGGCACCAATCAGGCCGGTGGACACCGCGAGCACGGCCCAGGCCGTCGTGGTCTGAACCTCGGTGGCCCAGACCAGCACGGCCACCCAGGTCAGCAACAGGCCGGGCAGCACGGGTACGACGATCCCGACGATGCCCACCGCGATCCCGAGGCCGACGAGGACTTCGAACCCGCTCACCTGGCCACCCTAGGGCCGCCGGGGAGTTGATCACGTTAACGCGATCAACTCCCCCATGCCGACTCCTGCAGGACGCGGGAAGGGCCAGTTGATCACGTTAACGTGATCAACTCGGAGCCACCGGGGGAGGGACGACCCCCGGTCATCGACGGCTGGTCGTGGCGCTTCGGGGCTCGGCTACCGCGCGCCCCCCGGGGGGGGCAGCGCTGGATCAGCGCTCTCCCACCGCTGCCGAGGCCGGGGTCGCGGTCAGTCGCTGGGTCTCGTCGTGCCAGGTCGCGGCCCGCTCGCGCAGTGCGGTCTCATAGCGGCGGCCATGGTGGCCGCAGAACAGGAGCTCGCCTCCGGCGGCGAGCACCACGCGGATATACGCCTGGGCGCCGCAACGGTCGCAGCGGTCGGCCGCCGTCAGGGGAGCGGCAGTCGCCAGGGCTGCGGTCACGTCGTCACGTCCTTCCGCATCGGTGAGCGATGGCCGGGGCTTGGAGGTCACAGCACCTGTTCCAACATCCAACCACCGGTGCTCGTTCCCCGCCCGGGGCCATGCACTGCTTCGCTGTGGGCGAACTCGCAGCCGTTCCGTGCACGGATCGTGCACTCCTCATCGCCCGCTCCTCCGGCAAGCCTGCTCGCCCGGGCGTGTCGTCCACGGCCGCTCCGGGGGACACACCGACCGCGTGGTTACGCTGAGGAAGAACCCGTCGAGCCTTCGCAGATACCGGAGCGGCCCACCCGTGAGCGACCAGTGACGACGCCGGCAACTGCCTACACCGCCCGGCACCTGTCGGTCCTCGAGGGCCTCGAAGCGGTCCGCAAGCGACCCGGGATGTACGTCGGGTCCACCGACTCCCGCGGCCTCATGCACTGCCTGTGGGAGGTCATCGACAACGCCGTCGACGAGGCGCTGTCCGGCTTCTGCTCGCGTGTCGTCGTCACGCTGCACCCCGACGGTTCGGTGGAGGTGCAGGACGACGGGCGGGGCATCCCCGTCGACGCCGAGCCCAAGACCGGGCTGTCCGGGGTCGAGGTGGTGTTCACCAAGCTGCACGCCGGGGGGAAGTTCGGCGGCGGCTCGTACGCCGCGACCGGCGGCCTGCACGGCGTCGGGGCCAGTGTCGTCAACGCGCTGTCCGCCCGGCTCGACTGCGCGGTCGACCGGGGCGGCCGCACGTACGCGATGAGCTTCCACCGCGGCGAGCCGGGACGCTTCGACGACTCGGCGGGAGCCGGCCCGGACGCCCCGTTCGAGCCGTTCGTCGTCGGCTCGGAGCTCGCGGTCGTCGGCAAGGCACGCAAGAGCGTCAGCGGCACGCGGGTGCGCTACTGGGCCGACCGCCAGATCTTCCCGCGCGACGCGACGTTCTCCTACGACGAGCTGGTGACCCGCGCGCGGCAGACCTCCTACCTCGTGCCGGGGCTCGAACTGGTCGTCCGCGACGGGCGCGGCGCGCAGCCGGTCGAGGAGTCGTTCCGGCACGACGGCGGGATCGCGGAGTTCGTCGAGTTCCTCGCCCAGGGTGACGGGGGGGCCGGCGCGACCGGCGTCGTGCGGCTGCGCGGCGAGGGCGCCTTCCGCGAGACCGTCCCGGTGCTCGACGCGCGCGGCCATCTCGAGCCCACCGAGCTCGAGCGCACCTGCCACGTCGACGTGGCGCTGCGCTGGGGTGCCGGCTATGACACCGAGGTGCGCACCTTCGTCAACGTCATCGCCACGCCGAAGGGCGGCACCCACGTCGCCGGCTTCGAGCAGGGTCTGCTCAAGGCGGTTCGCGACGCGGTCAGGGCAAACTCCCGCCGGCTCAAGGCCGGCGACGAGAAGATCGAGAAGGACGACGTCCTCGAGGGGCTCACCGCGGTCGTCGCCGTCCGGCTCGCCGAGCCGCAGTTCGAGGGACAGACCAAGGAGGTGCTCGGCACCGCGGCCGTGCGTGGCATCGTCGCCCGCGTCGTCGAGTCCGAGCTGAAGGCCTTCCTCGGTTCGACGCGCCGCGACGCCAAGGCGCAGGCCGGCGCGCTGCTCGACAAGGTGGTGGCCGCGGCGAAGGCGCGCGTCGCGGCGCGCATCTCCAAGGAGACCGCCCGTCGCAAGACGGCGCTGGAGACCTCGGCGCTGCCGGCCAAGCTCGTCGACTGCCGTTCCGACGACGTCGACCGCTCCGAGCTGTTCATCGTCGAGGGCGACAGCGCGCTCGGCACCGCCAAGCTCGCTCGCAGCGCGGCGCACCAGGCCCTGCTGCCGATCCGCGGCAAGATCCTCAACGTGCAGAAGGCGTCCGTCGCCGACATGCTCAAGAACGCCGAGTGCGCCTCGATCCTGCAGGTCATCGGCGCCGGCTCCGGACGCACGTTCGACCTGGCACAGGCCCGCTACGGCCGGATCGTGCTCATGACCGACGCCGACGTCGACGGTGCGCACATCCGCACGCTGCTCATCACGCTGTTCTTCCGCTACCTGCGGCCACTGGTCGAGCACGGGCGGCTGTTCGCCGCCGTACCCCCGCTGCACCGAGTCGAGCTGGCCGGCGCATCCAAGGGCGGCCGGAAGCCGCCGGACAAGGTCGTCTACACCTACTCCGACGCCGAGCTGACCCGGGTGCTGCGCGACCTCGACAAGCGCGGCCTGACCTGGAAGGACCCCGTCCAGCGCTACAAGGGTCTTGGCGAGATGGACGCCTCCCAGCTGGCCGAGACGACGATGGACCCGCGGCGGCGCACACTGCGCCGCATCACGCTGCGTGACGCCGAGGCCGTCGAGTCGGTCTTCGAGCTGCTCATGGGCAGCGACGTCGCCCCGCGCAAGGAGTTCATCGTCGCCGGCGCCGACGACCTCGACCGGGCCCGCATCGACGCCTGACCCGTCCGCGGCCTTTGCATCGACGCCGGCGGCCTGTTGATCAAGGAGAAGACCACCCTTCGGGCCGCGCTGACGGTGGTCTTCTCCTTGATCAACAGGGGGGAGCGGGTGCTGGGGTGCCCGGGTCGTCGGTGCTGGGCATGACTCGGGGCCGGGTCGGCGCGGTCGGGCATCTCCTGCCCGGTCGTCTGGGCGACCCACAAGGCGGCTCCCGCGGGGTCGGCGAGGCGGCCATCCGCCCGTACGTGCGCCCGAGCGGACCGACGTCGCCGGGCGCGAGGAGGATCGACCCGCCGCTCTCGGCCACCGCGTCGACCGTAGCCGCGACGACGTCGGGGGTGCTCAGGTCGGTTCAGCACGGCGTGCCCGCCGGTCAGCGTGCGCTGCAGATGCTCGCGACCGCATCCCAGCGGCTCGAAACCAGCCCCATCGAGAACTGGGCGGCGGTGTGTCGGTCGCCTTCGCCGGCGCAGCGGCCTACGCTCAACAGATGATCCGCTTCGTCGTTCGGGCCGCCATCTTCCTCGTGTCCGCCGCGATCGGGCTGCTGGTGGCGATGTGGACGCTGGACAAGATGTCGATCGACGCGGGCTCGTTCCTGCTCGTCGTCGTCGTGTTCGCCGTGCTGCAGTCGGTGCTCGCGCCGTTCCTGGCCAAGACGGCCGCCCGCAACGCGCCGGCCCTGCTCGGCGGCATCGGCCTGGTCACGACGTTCGTGTCGCTGCTGATCACGGCGCTGGTGACCGACGGGTTGAGCATCGACGGCGCCTCGACCTGGTTGCTGGCCTCGTTGATCGTCTGGCTCGTGACAATGGTGGCGACGCTGCTGCTGCCCTTCGTGCTCGTGAAGGCCGGTATCGAGTCGGCTCGGGAGCGCCGGGACGCCGGCTGAGTCGCGCTCCGCGGCCTGAACCCGCTACGCCGACTGCTCGGAGGAGTGCCCCGGGAACAGGTGCGCGTCGGGGTCGATGGCGACGGCGGCGTTGTTGACCGCGGTGCACACCTCGCCGAAGCCGGTCGCGATGAGGGCGACCTTGCCGTCGTACATGGCCATGTCGCCGGCGGCGAAGACCCGCGGCAGGTTGGTGGCGCAGCGCGAGTCGACCGCGACGTGGCGGCCGTGCAGATCCAGCCCCCAGCTGGCCAGCGGCCCGATGTCGGCGACGAAGCCCAGGGCTGCCACGAGCACCTCGCACGGCCGCCGCTCGGTGCCGGCGCCGACCGTCGTGACGTCGACCTCGGCCAGCACCGGGTCGCCGTGCAGCGCGCTGATCTGGCAGGGCGTGAGAACGGGCACGCCGAGATCCTTCAGCCGCGCGATGGCGGAGGCGTGCGCACGGAACCTGTCGCGGCGGTGGACGAGGGTCACGCTCGCCGCCACTGCGCGCAGCTCGGTGGCCCAGTCGACCGCAGAGTCGCCGCCGCCCACGACGACGACGTGCTTGCTGGTGTGATCGGCCGGTCGGGGGACGAAGTACACCAGCCCGCGGCCCTCCCAACCGTCGGCGGCAGGAAGCGTACGTGGTGCGAAGCTGCCGATGCCGCCGGTGAGCACGACCGCCCCGGCGCGCACCTCGCGGCCCGACGACCCCGTGACGACCGGCTGCTCCTCCTCGTACGACAGCTTCTCCGCACGCTCGCCAAGGATCCAGGTGGGGGCGTACGGCGCCACCTGGGCCATCAGCGAGTCGACGAGCTCGCGTCCCTTGACCGTCGGGAAGCCGGCGACGTCGAGGATCGCCTTCTCCGGGTACATCGCCGAGACCTGCCCGCCGACCTCGGGCAGCGAGTCGACGATCGCGACGCTGAGGCCACGCAGGCCGGCGTAAAAGGCACCGAACAGCCCGACCGGACCGGCGCCCACGATGAGCAGGTCGACCTCGGCGTCGGGCTCCGGCTGCGGCGGGGGAGGCATGGCGGTCACGCTAGCCCGAACCCGCTCACCCGGGCGTCCCGACGGCGGCCAGCGGCTGCGCCAGCGGCGTGCCGGATCCGTCGCGCCGCCCGGTGGGCGACGGCAGGTCGACGGGGGTGCCGGCGACCCCGGCGCCTCGCGCGGGTGGCGGCCCGACCCATGCCAGGAGCAGCACGTCCTCGCCCTTGAGGAAGCGGTGGCAGCGCACGCCGCCGGTGGCCCGGCCCTTGGCGGGGTAGCCGGCGTACGGCGACACCTTGGCGCTGCCGGGCTGCGTGCCGGGCAGCGCGTCAGAGGCGCCCGCCACGGTGACCACGACCGCGTCGGCTCCGGCCACGGCGCCGAAGAAGGCGACGCGGGCACCGGGCCCGAGCCTCAGGCCGGCGATCCCGCCGCCGGCGCGACCCTGCGGTCGTACGGCCGAGGCCGGGAAGTGCAGCAGCTGGGCGTCGGAGCTGACGAGGACGAGGTCCTCCTCGCCGGTGGCCAGCTCCACGGCCCCCACGACCCGGTCGCCCTCGTCGAGCCGGATCACCTCCCAAGCGTCCCTGCCAAGCGGGTGGTCGGGGACCACCCGCTTGACCACCCCGCGCGCGGTGCCGACGGCCAGCCCGCGCGACGTCGGGTCGAGCGAGGTGAGTCCGACGACCTGCTCGCCGGGACGCAGCTCGACGAACTCCGCCACCGGCGCCCCGCCGGCCAGCGTCGGCGCGGCAGAGGGCGGCAGCCCGGGCAGGTCGAGCACCTCGAGCCGGACCAGGCGGCCGTGGCTGGTCACGACACCGAGCTGCCCGCGGGTCGTCGTCGGCGCCGATGCCACCACCGCGTCGTGGGACGCCCGCGGCGCCTCGCCGGTCGACGCCGGGGAGATGCTGCGGGCCAGCAGCCCCGAAGACGACAGCAGCACGCGGCAGGGCTCGTCGCTCACCTCGAGCGGGGCCGCGGCCGCCCGCGTGGGGACGCCGGCAGACTCGAGCAGCACCGTGCGGCGCGGGGTGGCGTGCCGCGCGGCCACGTCGGCCAGCTCCGCGGACACGAGCGCGCGCAGTCGCGCGTCGGAGCCCAGGACCGCACTGAGCTCGGCGATCTCCTCGCGCAGCCGCTCGCCCTCGCGCTCGAGCTCGAGCCGGTCGAACTTGGTGAGGCGTCGCAGGGGGGTGTCGAGGATGTACTGCGCCTGGCGCTCGGAGAGGTCGAAGACGTCCATCAGCCGCTGCCTGGCCACCGCCGCGGTGTCGCTGGCGCGGATGAGCTGGATGACCTCGTCGATGTCGAGCAGCGCGACGAGCAGGCCATCGACGAGGTGCAGCCGCTCCTCCCGCCGGCGCCGCCGGTCAGCGGAGCGCCGCCGGACGACCTCGAAGCGGTGCGCCAGGAAGACCTCGAGCAGCTCCTTGAGCCCCAGCGTGCGCGGCTGCCCGTCGACGAGGGCGACGTTGTTGACCGCGAAGCCGTCCTCCAGCGGGGTCAGCCGGTAGAGCTCCTCGAGGACCGCCTCGGGGTGGAAGCCGTTCTTGACCTCGACGACCAGGCGCATCCCGGTCTCGCCGTCGGTGTAGTCTTCCACGTCGGTGATGCCCTGCAGCCTGCGTGAGCGGACGAGCTCGACGACCCGCTCCTTCACCCGCTCGGGGTTGACGCCGTAGGGCAGCTCGGTGACGACGACACCCTTCTTGCGTGGGGTGAGCGACTCCACCTTGGCGGTGGCGCGGGTACGGAAAGTGCCGCGCCCCGACGCGTACGCCTCCCGCACCCCGTCGAGGCCCACGATCCGCCCGCCGGTCGGCAGGTCGGGGCCGGGGACGTAGCGCATGAGATCGTCGAGGGTGGCGTCGGGGGAGTCGATGAGGTGTCGAGCGGCGGCGACGACTTCGCCGAGGTTGTGCGGCGGCATGTTGGTCGCCATGCCCACGGCGATCCCCGCCGCGCCGTTGACGAGCAGGTTGGGGAACGCGGCGGGCAGCACCTCGGGCTGCTGCTCGCGCCCGTCGTAGTTGGGAACCATGTCGACGACGTCCTCGTCGAGTGACGCGGTGAGCAGCATCGCCGGCGCGGCCAGGCGGCATTCGGTGTAGCGCATGGCGGCCGGCCCGGAGTCGGGGGAGCCGAAGTTGCCGTGCCCGTCGACCAGCGGCACCCGCATCGAGAACGGCTGCGCCATGCGGACCAGCGCGTCGTAGATCGCGTCATCGCTGTGCGGGTGCAGCCGGCCCATGACCTCGCCGACGACGCGGGCGCACTTGACGTGGCCGCGGTCGGGACGCAGCCCCATCCGGTCCATCGAGTAGAGGATGCGGCGGTGCACCGGCTTGAGCCCGTCGCGGGCGTCGGGGAGGGCGCGGGAGTAGATGACGGAGTAGGCGTACTCAAGGAACGAGCCGCGCATCTCCTCCGCGACGTCGACGTCGACGATCGTCTCCTCGACGGGTTCGGGCGGCGGGGCGGAGGTGCGGCGGGCCATGCCGTCATCTTCGCGCAGGGTCTGCCCGGCGCTCGGGAGCGACCCTCAGTATCGCTCGACGAGGTGGGCCCGTTCGGGGGGAGGCTCGTAGGCGGCAGGCCAGTAGTCGGGTGATGCTGGTGATCTGCCCGGCGGGTGACCAGCGCAGAACGACCAGCGCGACCTGCTCCTCGGCGCCTACCCGGTTGCGCATCCGAGCGACCCCGCTGAGGCGTCGGACTAAGAACGTGTTGGGAAAGCGGCTACGAGGCCGCAGCTGGCTGCCAGGCTCGGCGGCCAGGGGCGGGTGCGAGTCGGCGGGTCATGAGTCCGATCATGGACCACTTGATCATGGCCTCGGCGTGTTCGGGGAGCCGTTC